>NZ_VFUA01000030.1 GCF_006440735.1 Mesorhizobium sp. B2-7-1
ACCTTATTTTTAGCCCGCTACAACTTACCTGCGGCCATCTTTATTCTTGCAGCCGCTTCCTTTGCCGTATCACCCTCAATTGTATCACGCTTAATTACCTCGTTCTCGATAAGCTGCGAGAGGTTTTCGTTGCCAACCCTGATATCAGGAAAGAGCCTTCGAATTTCTCGTCGCACAAGTGAGATTACCGGTTCGGAGCGCATGATTGCGGAGACGGTGAATTTGTTGAAAAGCTGCGCCTGCTGGTGAAATGCGTCCATTGCGTCGATTGTCAGCCCTTCCTTTGCGAATAGGAAAAGGCACTGCAGATGATCGTCGTTTTTGGGATTCACGTCCGCCAGAACGATGCGGCAGACTTCTTCGTGGCTTATCTGGTTGGCGACGTAAATCCGAACCAGTCGCCATTCGACGGCGTTCGTCAGAATTACCCAGTGAATGCCCTGATGGGCTCCATAATCTATGACCTGGCGCAAATGATTGTCGGCAAGCTCGGCACCCGCTGATTTTACCTCGACGAGCAACCGAAGCTTACCACCTATTTTAATCGCGAGATCGACATAAGTGGCCTTGATCTGATGCTCGGAGGTAAGTTCCTCATATTTTTCGTAACCAAACACCTCGGCGAGGATGTCTTTTACCAGCGTAACGGTGTCGGCCTCGGCCACATCTGACTTTTGCTGCGTCACAGCAATGCGCTGGTATTTCTTTATGTTCGACGCAATACGGTCGACGAATTTCTTGGGTAGCTTATTCACGGCTTGCCCTCCCTATCCCTGGCGGGATTTGAGAACGACTTTACTTTAAAGACAAGTAGAAATTACGCCGGCTTGAAAAATGTGTCAGTCGGTAACGCAATCTCCAGACTTTAGGAGCCTTCGTCGCCGTCCTCGACAAGCGTCAGTTCGAGAGGGGAATGAACCTCACGCCACCGCCACACTCAATCTCGATATCGAACTCCATCGGCCAAGACGCCACCGGCACGAACTCCGCGCCGGCGGGTTGGTGGCAAAATACTTCGCATAGACTCGGTTGATGGCGGTGTAGAAGCCGGAGTTGACGGCGTAGATGCGCACCATCACCACCTTGTCCAGGGGGGTGCCGGCAGCTTCCAGGCAGTGTTTCAGCGCCTTCAGCGACGCCTCGGTCTGGACCTCGATGTCGCCGCGCACCATCTCGCCGGTCACCATGTCCACGGGCGGCGTCGCAGAGATGAACACGAAGCCGTTGGCCCTCACCGCCGTCGAGCACGGCAGGCCGAGCGAGCGCACTTCACCGACATCACGGTAGTTCGATGACTTCCTTGTCCATGGTGGTCCTCCCTGATTGGCGGGGAGCTTATCGCGGCGGCAAGGGAACGCCAGCGGCGACGCATGGTCCAGCGCCGACGCAGATAATCGCTTAGGGCGTTCCCCCTCTCCGTCTCGGCTTCGCCGAGCCACCTCTCCCCACCTCTGGCGGGGGCGAGGAACCAGGCTTGCGAAGGTCGCGACATCGGCGGTTGGCGTTTCCTCGCCCCGATAAAATGGGGAAGAGGTGGCTCGGCGCGCAGCGCCGAGACGGAGCGGGGGCTGGCACTGCCCCAAGCGATTACCTTCACCCCTGCCCCGGATACGGCGTCCCATCCTTGTGCAAAAACCGTCCATCCGAATTCGGGCTCATCATGTCGATGTCGGAGCAGGTGATGACATCCTCCATGTTGCGCGAGCCCACTTCCAGGTAACGCGCCGTCACCGATGAGCGGTTGATCATGTGGTGGCCATTGCCGCTGTTCTTGGCGAAGGTCGCGACGTCGCCGGCCTTGAGCGGCGTTTCGACGCCGTCCTCGACCAGCGTCAGCTCGCCCTCCAGCACATAGACGAGTTCGTCCTCATGGCTGTGCCAGTGGCGCTGGCTCGACCAGCCGCCGGGCGGGAGGGTCATGAGGTTGACGCCGAAATCGGTAAGGCCGCCGGCATCGCCGAGGCGCTGGCGGGTGCGGGACGCGCAAGGGATATCGAAGGGAGATGGATAAGGGCAGCCCTTGCGGACGGGGACGGCGGAGAGGTCGATTTTGGGCATGGAGGCCTCGCAGGTTGATGCGGGGAGTTTAACGCGGGGTGGCGGAAGGCGAAGAGCCAGGCGGACGGTTTGGAATTTGCCAAGGTTGGGGAAATGCGCAACGCAGCCATCCTTCGCCCCCCTCTCTGTCCTGCCGGACATCTCCCCCTCAAGGGGGGAGATTGGCAGCTTCGGCGCCTCGCCTGTTCTGCACCGTTGGCGATTGGCGAAAGCCGGCGTGACGGCTGATCTCCCCCCTTGAGGGGGAGATGTCCGGCAGGACAGAGAGGGGGGCCGTAGAGCGCTGTCCCCAACCGGTTAGCCTCCCAACCCCTTCACTGATGCGCCACCGCTAGTTCCTTCACATGCTTCTCGTGCGTCTTCAGCACCGGCAGCGTCTTCTTGGCGAATTCCTTCATCGTCGGGTCGTCGCCGGAATTGGCATAGGTGGAAAACAACGCCACCGCTTGCCTGTGCGCGTCGGTCTGCATCTTGATGTATTTGGCGTCGAACTCCTTACCGCTCGCACCCTTCAATTCGTCGAGCATCTGCTGCTCCTTGGGCTGCAGCGCCGGGCCGGCGGGCTTGATCGACGCGGTGGTCTGGCCCTGGCTCATTGCGGCCTTGAAGTCCTCAGCAACCTTGGCGTGATCCTTGATCATCTGCCCGGCGAAAGCCTTGACGTCGGCCGACGCCGACTTCTCCTCGGCCAGCTTGCTCGACTGGATCTCGAATTCGTTGGCGTTGGGCACTGTCGCGACGAAGGTCTGTGTGTCGACCTTGTTGTCGGTCACCATCGGCCCGACCGCGTCTGTATTGCTGTCGTCCGATTGGGCGACAGCGGCCGGCGCGCCGGCAAGGAGCGCGACGGCGACCAGGGGCAGCAGCGTTTTCATCTCAATCTCCGATCCGAAACAGCCCCTCTGCCATCCCCAACGCGGCATTGGCGTCGGGGTTGCCTCAAAAAGGCGCGCGGACTGAGCGCCCGCATCGCCGTCAGTGGCAGCGCGCGCCGGCATCGTGGCCGGCATATTGCAATTGCTCGTACCAGTCCGGGCGGCCTTCCGGCGTGAAGTCCATCAGGTTCCAGAGGATCTCGCAGGTGCCGATCGCACGCGGGTCCTGTCCTGGCTCGGTCGGCGCGAAGCCGAGCTCCGACGACCAAAAATGCCGGATGCCGTCGGCGTCACGATGGAAGACCGACAGCAGAGGAAGCTGCGCGCCCTCGGCGGTTTCAGAGTTGTAGTCGCGCTTGAAAGCGTTGCCGGCCGACGAGACGAGCCGCATGTTTTTCCAGCCGCGGTCACGGCCAAGCGCGGTCAGATTGTCGAGCGCGGTCTTCGCCACCACGGCGAAGTTGAAGCCGGCGCCCTCGAGATGACCGATCACGCCGTCGAACTGGTCGAGCAGCGCGGTGCAGGACGGGCATGGCTGGTCCTGCCGGGCCAGTTTCGCCGTCGCGCCGCCTGCGGCCACCTCGCGCGTCTCCTGCGGGTGGCGCGGGAACATCATCTGGTAGAGGATCAGCGAATCCTTGCCTGGCGCGAAGAGGTCCGACAACTTGACTTTCGCCGGCCGGCCCTCGGCGTCCAGCGCGTCGAAGACATAGTGCTGCGGCACCAGCCCGCCCGGCGGCAAGGCGCGTCTTGCTTCAGCCACCGCTTCCATGGCGCGGCGCAGCTCGATTTCCTTGCGCAGCAGCTTTTCGCGCGCGGTGCGGTATTTGGCGGATTCATTGGGAAAGGTGATCATGATCTTCTCCTTGGCCTTCGCGCCGGCGTCCCGGCGCGGGTTGCTCTACGGCCTAAGGACGTGCCTCTCGAACCGGTTCCGACATTCCGGCACGAGCTTTCTTCCTCAGCCCTTCACCCCGCCCGCGGTCAGCCCGGAGACGATGCGGCGCTGGAAGATCAGCACCAGCACCACCAGCGGCACGGTGACGATCACCGAGGCGGCCATGATATTGCCCCAGGGGATCTCGAACTGCGAATTGCCCGACAGCAGCGCGATCGCCACCGGCACGGTGCGTTGCGCGTTGGTCGAGGTGAAGGTGAGCGCGAACAGGAACTCGTTCCAGGCGCTGATGAAGGCGAGCAGCCCGGTGGTGGCCAGCGCCGGCCACATCAGCGGCAGGAAGATGCGCGTGAGGATGGTCCATGGCCCGGCGCCGTCGAGGATCGCCGCTTCCTCGATCTCGACCGGCAGGTCGCGCACGAAGGTGGTGAGCACCCAGACCGTGAACGGCAAGGTGAAGATCATGTAGGACAGGATGAGCGCGAGCAGCGAATTGTAGAGGTGCAGCGCCCTGACGATCTCGAACAGCCCGGCCAACGCGGCGACCTGTGGAAACATCGACACCGACAGGATCGCGAGCATCAGCGCCGAGCGCCCGCGAAAACGGATGCGCGCCAGCGCGTAGGCTGCGGTGACGCCGAGCAGCAGCGAGACCGCGACCACCGCGCCGGAGACGACGAGCGAATTCATCAGATTGCGCAGGAAGGGACCTTCGGTCAGCACGTTGCGGTAATTGGCAAGGCTGAACGATCGCGGCCAGAGCCCTGCCTGGAACAATTCGGTTCCCGATTTCAGGCTGGTGACGATGGCGTAGTAGAACGGAAACACCGCGACGAAGACGATCGCCAGAAGCAGCAGGTAGAAGGCGGCGCGCTTCAGCAATCTCATGTCAGCGGCCTCCGTCCAGGCTCAGCCGGCCGAGCCGGATATAGGCGATGGTGAGCAGGCCGATGATCAGGAACAGCAGCGTCGAGGCGGCCGAGCCATAGGCGAACTTGTCGAACTCGAACAGGTTCTCGCGCGCGAAGATCGACATCGACTTGGTTTGCACATTGTTGGGCGTCAGCACATAGATCAGGTCGAAGATGCGCAGCGCGTCGAGCGCGCGAAAAATTACCGCCACCATCACCGCCGGGCGGATGAGCGGCAAGGTCACCCGCCAGAAGATCTGCCACGGGTTGGCGCCGTCCAGCTTCGCCACTTCGAGGATCTCGCGTGGCAGCATCTGCAGCGCCGCCAGGATCAGCAGCGCCATGAACGGCGTCGTCTTCCAGATATCGACGATCAGCACGGCGATCATCGCGGTGTCGGCGCTGGCGGTCCAGGCGATCTTCTCGTGGATCAGGCCGAGATTGAGAAGCACGACATTGATGATGCCGAACTGGTCGTTGAGCATCCACTGCCACATCTTGGCCGAGACGATGGTCGGGATCGCCCAGGGAATGAGGATCGCGGCCCGCACGATGCCGCGCCCCGGGAATTCGGCATTGAGCGCAAGCGCCACGACCATGCCGAGCACCGTCTCGCAGGCCACAGAGACCACGGCGAAGCGCACCGTGTTCCACACCGCCCGCCACCAGACCGGATCGACGAGCAGCCCATCATAAAGCACCCGGCCGCTCGGCAGGCGCAGCACCGACAGGTAATTATCGAAGCCCACCCATTGCCGGGCGTCGAGATCGGCAAGCGAAGCGTCGGTGAAGCTGTAATAGACCGTGCGCAGGAACGGCCAGCCGGCGACGGCGGCGAGCACGAAAAGCATCGGCGCCAGAAACAGCCAGGCCGTGCGCACGCGCCGGCGCGCCAGCGGCGATCGCCTTGCCGCGGTCACCAGCCCTTGCCTTTCAGCCTGGTCAGCCTCGCCGCGAGATCGGCCAAATTGTCGGCGGCGCCGCCCTGGCCGGAGATCGTGTCGTGCACGGCCGTCCAGAACTGGCTCGATGCCTCGTTGTATTTGATCCGGGCGGTTGCCGAGGGACGCGGCTGCGCGTTAAGGAATATCTCTTTCCAGCGCGGCACGATCGGCTGCTGCCTGGCGATGTCGGGGTCGTCATAGAGCGCCGCGATGGTCGGCAGGTTAGCCGTCTTCAGCGTCCGGTATTTCTGCATTTCCGGCGACGCGATGAACTTGACCAGATCGATCGCAGCATTCGGGTGCTTCGAATATTTGGAGACGGCAAGGTTCCAGCCGCCAAGCGTGGCGACCGGCCGCCCGCCGTCGCCGGCCGGCAGCGGCGCCACGTCGAACTTGCCCTTGATCGGCGAGCTCTCGCTGTTGCCGAGCGCATAGGCATAGGGCCAGTTGCGCATGAAGACGGCATTGCCGGTTTGCCAGACGCCACGCGCTTCTTCCTCCTGATAGGCAAGCACGCCCGGCGGCGCGATGGTGCCGATCCAACCCTTGACCCTATCGAGCGCCGCAGCCGCCTTTGGATTGTCGATGGAGATGCGGCCGTCCGGCTCGATGATCCCGCCGCCGCCACTCGACATCACCCATTCGAGCGCGTTGCAGGTCAGCCCCTCATAGGCGTTGCCCTGGAAGACATAGCCCCAGATGTCCTGGTTGCCGCCCGCCCGCTCCTTGTCCATGACCAGCCTGGCGGTGTCCTGCAGTTCCTTCCAGGTGGTCGGCACCTTGGCGCCATATGTGGCCAGCAGATCCTTGCGGTAGTAGAGCGCCGGCGCGTCGGTGAAGATCGGCAGGGCGACCAGCCTGCCGTTGACCGTCTGCGACTTGATGATCGACGGGAAATGCGCGCCGACGACGTCCTTCGTCGCCTGCGTGAGGTCGACCAGTTGACTGGCTAGCTGTGGCGCCCAGATGACGTCGGTCTGGTAGACGTCGATATCGCTGCTGCCGGCGGCGAGCCACAGCCGGTATTGGCCGAACTGGTCGGTGGTCGAAGGCGGAATGACGACGATGTCGACCTTGTTGCCGCTCTTCTTCTGGTAACGATCGAGTATCTCGCGCAGCACCTTGATGCCGTTGCCGGTGTCACCCGACACGATCGACAGCTCCACGGCCCGCGCTTGCGTGGCGCCCAGCAGAATGCCGGCGGCCAGGACTGCGGAAGCAAGTTTCACGGGGCTGCGGACCTCCTGCGCGACCGGCGACGCATAGGTCGCGGCTCATCAAGGCCCCTGCGTTGAATGCGCGACGTCGCTTAGGGTTCCCCGCGCTTGTGCGCGCTGACCGGCCCGGCGGGGCGATGAAGCCGATCTCGGTCGGATCGACCGCGTCGGTGTCTCGTTCCGTCCGCCTTGCTTCACGCAAAGCGGACGGGCTCCGAAACCCCCGCCCCGGAGCCCGCCTGGGAGTGGCTGACGCATGCCGGCACAGCCTCCTCCGACGCCTTGCCCGCGTCGATCCGCCGATCGGCCGCCCGGCACGACGACGCATTAGCATGCCCTAACGTCAGCCTATGTGAAGGAGTTCACAATGAATGCGCGCAGGTGGTTGCAGCGCCGTACCGGAAGCCCTCCAACGCATGACGACGCGGCCCTTTACGCATCAGCCTTCCCAGTCGACCGGGGTCATGCCGAGCCGCTCGTAGAGCCTGAAGGCCGCGGTGTTCTTGACCGTGTTGGTCTTGAGATCGATATGGGCCGCTCCGCGCTCGCGAAACGTCAGGAACGCGTGCCGCATCAGCGCCTCGCCGATGCCTTGCCGTCTCGACTCCGGATGGACGGCGAGGTCCTTGACGAAACCCGACGTCCAGCAGAGCGCCGCCCCCGCCAGCAGGCCCTTGCCGTCGATCGCCAGGAAACAGAGAGCGGGATCGAACTCCGCATCGCCGGCAATACGCGGCCACCATTCGTCGAACGGCCCGTCGGCGCCGTCGTCGAACACCTCTTGCAGCAGCGCGTGCAGGGCTTGCGCGTCCCGATGTTCGAACGCGCGCATGACGAAGCCCTCCGGCCAATGCGGCGCGGTCAGCGTATCGTCGAGGACCTTACGCAGGCGGATATCGTTGGGAGCTGGCGGGCGGGGCGTCGTGTTTTCATGCATGGCGCTGTCTCGAAACGCCGCGCGGGACCGTCCGCTCAGGCGTCGGGTTGCAAGCGGCGCCGCTTGCGGTCGATGCCAAGGCCCGTCGCCTCGAGCAGGCCTTTGCGCTTGGCGTCGTAGTAATAGCCGGTCTGGTAGAGCATGTCGGCACGCTTGGCGTTGCCGCCCGAAACCAGCCAGGCGCCGCGCAGATATTTCACCGCGTATTTGAGATTGGTCTCGGCGTCGAACAGGCCGGTCGCCGGCCCGTCATAGCCCATGCCCCGCGCCGTCGCGTGCTTGATCTGCATCAGGCCCCAATGGCCGTGATTATAAGCTTTCGGGTTGAAGGTGCTCTCGCGGTTGACGACATGGCGCACAAGGTCGATCGGCACTTCATAGATCGCCGAATATTTCTCGATCAGCCTTTCGATCTCGCCACGCGGTCCGCTGGCGTGCTGCTCGGGCTGGCCGGGTGCTGCCAACAGTGCCGGATTCCCCGGCACCACATAGGCGACCTGCTGGACGCCGGGCATCGGGGCAATTTTCGCCGACTTGCCGGTGACCGGCATGGCGACGCCCGCGGTCGTATACGCCGCCGCACGGCTGATGGATCCAGGACCGGTCGGCGAGCCACCGGCGGTCAGCACCGGGGGCGGCGGAAACTGACCGGCGACCGGCGTCGAGCCGGCGAAAGCTGCCGGCTGCGCCAGCGCTGCGTCGGACTGGGGTGCGCCGGGCTGGACAGGTGGCGGCAAAAGCGCGCTTTGCGTCGCGGGGGCGCCGGGCGTGGTCGCCATGGCAACCGCATCGCCGGTCAGCGCCGCGGTCTGCACCTGCGCGAGGCCGGAAGGCTCCGGCAATACGGCCACCGTTTGGGGCAGCGCAAGCGTCGGCGTATCGTCCGCGACAACAGGCGTCGAAGCCGCCGCAAGCGCGGGCGCGGCCTTCATCTGCGAGGTCGATGTGCACCCGCTGAGACCGGCTGCCGCGATGAGCACGCCGACCGCGGTGATGATGATTTTAGCTGGCAAGCCGTGCGGGTCCGGTTTGTCGGTTGTTAAGAAGTCCTTACACCAGCGATTCCCCCCCGGCAATCGGGGCCACCCGGCGGTTTTCGGGTGGCGACAACAGGGCGGAAGTGCCATATTGTTCTGGATATGTACTCGTTTTTCGCCGTTTTGCGGAAGGAATACGTCATGAAACCCACATCTGAGATCACGGCCGGCCACGCAGTGTTAGAAACAGTGATCGGCTTCATGGGCATCGCCTGGAGCGAGAAGGGCCTGATCCGGCTTTGCCTGCCCGAGCGCAGCCCCGAAGCGGTCGAGCGCCGGCTGCTCCGCCACCCCGGCGTCTCGACCTCGACCGACCAGCCGCGATGGGTGGTCGAGCTGATCGCCTCGATCAAGGCATACGCCGCCGGCGAGGATGTCGACTTCTCCGACGTGCCGGTCGATCTCGACGGCGTCGACGATTTCCGCCTCGCCATCTACGATGCGGCGCGCAAGCTCGGCTTCGGTGAGACCGCCACCTATGGCGAGCTGGCCAAGCGCGCCGGTCATGCGGGTCTTCCACGCGAAACGGGCGCGGCGCTTGGCGCCAATCCGGTGCCGCTGGTCATTCCGTGCCACCGTATCCTGGCGGCCGGCGGCAAGATCGGCGGCTTCTCCGCGCCGGGCGGTTCGGCCACCAAGGAAAAGATGCTGGCCATGGAAGGCGTTCGCGTCGGCCCGCCGCCAGCCGCGCAGGCCTCGTTCGGGTTCTGAGGGACGCTGCGTATCAGTCGTGCAAGAACCGGCGGCGGAAGCGCCGGTCGAAATCCGGACGCTTGCAGACATAGACCATGCAGGACCTGGTGTCGGCGCTCGGCACATAGGCCCGTGATCGCACCTCACCCGCATTGCAGAAGCGCTCATCGCGCACATAGCGGTCGTAGAGCGGCAGACCTGGCACGCGCGTCGACTGGTAGCGCAGGATGACGGCGCCCTGTCTGGCGATCGTTGCCTGCACCCGGTCGCAGCTCATGCGTGTCGGATCGTAACGCGACACCGCATGGGCTTCTGCGGCCAGCAGCAAGAAAGAAGCGGCAAGCACAATGGTCTTCATGGTTCCTCTCCCAAAGCAACCCAGGCGCTCTCGTACGGCAAGCATCTCATCCCTCCACAACGCGCGGCTGCTGTCAAAACTTCCATCGCCTTCGACGGGGACGACATGCCGTCGGCGCCTCAAGCGACCCGTCTTGTTTTCTCGCTCAAACTATCCTATATCCGCTCCATTGAATTTGGCCGATCGATCGGGCCGCGATCTTCGCGTTTGCTGACGTCTATCTCCAAAATTTCGATACCGCCGGCCGGACATTGGTCAGGTCAAACAAAAGCAAATGTGAAGGGCATTCTAAATGGCAACTGGTACGGTCAAGTGGTTCAACGCCACCAAGGGCTACGGCTTCATCCAGCCTGACAATGGCGGCGCGGACGTTTTCGTCCACATCTCCGCTGTCGAGCGCGCTGGCATGACGAGCCTGGCTGAAGGCCAGAAAATCAACTTCGAGATCGAGCAGGACCGCCGCACCGGCAAGTCCGCCGCTGGGTCTCTGAGCAAGGCAGCCTGATTTGGCTTAAGCATTTTGCAGCCAAGCGTAACCGCTTGGCGTAGCAGAGTGCAACTAAGTAAAGGCGCGCGCCGGACGAAGGTTCGGGGCACGCGGCAAGTCACGGATGTACTGACGGTCGCGCGAGAAGCGCGCCGGAGCGGAAAGACCCGACAAGCTGGAACAGCAGATAGCTGCCAGCCCGGACCGGACGCTCCCGATCAGGCTACCGACAGAGGAAGGCGGGCATTGCCCGCCTTTTTTGTTGCCTGATTTCCGGTAATTTGCCGCCAGGGTCCAACAGTATCACTTGGCGATACTTTTGGCCCTGCGTGTGCTACTATTAACCTATGACCAAGCTTGAACAGATCGAGAAATCCGTCGCCGAACTGAGCCCCGAAGAGCTGAAGGCCTTTGCCGCTTGGTTCGAGGCCCTGCAGGCTGATTTATGGGATAGACAAATCGAAGCCGATGCGAAGGCGGGCCGGCTGGACAAATTGGTGGCCGAAGCCCGCGCCGAAATAGCTGCCGGCAAGTTGCGCGACCTGTGAGGCATCGCGCTACAGCGAGCTTTGGAAAAATATAACTCCTTGCCGAAGGCTGTTCGTCGCGCGACCGACAAGAGCTTCACGTTAATGAAGACCAATCCCCGGCACCCGTCCCTGCATTTCAAAAAAGTGGGAGAGCTTTGGTCGGCGAGGATAGACGACAATTATCGGGCCTTGGCCCTCGAAAGCGGTGATGGCTTTGACTGGATCTGGATCGGCACCCATGCCGAATACGATCGACTTATCAAATAGCCCCTCGCGCTGATGCTCCAGCGAAAGCGGCTAGCAGACGGCTAGATCATTCTTTCCGCCCGATCGGCACATGCCCCTTGTCGGCCTCGACCCGCTTCAGCCAGGCGGCGACGGCCGGATAAGCGTCGAGCTGAAAGCCGCCCATCCCAGCGGTGTGGGTGTAAGCGTATAGAGCGATGTCGGCGACGCTGTAGGAATTGCCCGCGAAGAATGCGTTCTGTTCCAGGTGTCTGTTCATCACGCCAAGCGCCTTGTTGCCGCGCTCCAAGGTCTGCGCCAAGCGTTCCGGCGTCGCGTCCTTCGCCCGTTCCGGGAAGGTCAGCAGCGCCTTGCGCACCGCGATATAGGGCTCATGGCTGTATTGCTCGAAGAACAGCCATTGGTACGCCAAGGCGCGTTCGTATTTCTCGGCCGGCAGGAAGCGCGTGCCTTCGGCGAGGTAGAGCAGGATGGCGTTGCTCTCGGCGATGCACCTGCCGTCGTCGAGCTCCAGCATCGGCACCATCGCGTTCGGATTCTTGGCGACGTAGTCGGGCCTGCGCGTCTCGCCGGTGTGCGAGCTCACCTCTATGCGGTCGAAGGGGATGCCGAGCTTGGCCATCAACAGCCGCGGCTTGTAGCAATTGCCGCTGTCGGCCATGTCGTAAAGGATCATGCTCTTGCCCTCTCACGGTCTCCTGGGAACGCTCTAACGCGCACGGCTAGGTCCCATCCAGTGATTTGTTTTTGCGAAGAACCATCAGCGGCGCTGATGCGTTCCTGGAGGTCGGGCATCAGCGACGCTGATGCAGGGGCACGACCTTGTTGCCGGCGTCGAGCAGAGCGTCGACGGAAAGCGGGCCTTCCCTGAAGATCGTGCCGGCGGTCGCGGGGCGGGCGAGATGGAAACCTTGCAGCAGGTCGACGCCGCCCTCGAGCGCGACGCGCAGGTGCTGTGCGTTCTCGATGCCCTCGACCAGCACTTTGGCGCCGCGTTCGTGCAGCGTAGCCACCAATGGCCGGAAGAAACGCTCGGCGGCGGCATGGCGGCAGAGCTCGCCAAACCAGGCGCCATCGATCTTGACGATGTCGGGCGCAAGCAGATTGATGCGCGCCTAGGTCGAATGCCCCGTGCCGAAATCGTCGATGGCGATGCGGATCCCGTCGCGCCGCATTTCGCGCACCAGGCTGGCAAGAACGCGGTCGTCGGCAGCCTGTTCGGTGATCTCGCAAACCAGCAGGCCGGGCTCGAGTTCGAAATCGCCGAGATGCCTGGTCATCAGCCGGATCTCGGCAAGCGCCCGTCCGAGATGGTCGTTGACGTTCGGATTATAGTTGAAGAACAGCGTCAGTCCCTCGACGCCGATGTTGCGGTAGTTGCCCAGATGCAGCATCCGGCACATCGTTTCGACAAATAGCCGGTCGGACGCGGGAACGCCGTCGAAGAACATCGACGGGGCCATAGGCTCCGCGATGCGCCGCGGCTCGATCAGCCCCTCGACGGCAACCGCCCTGAGTGCTTTGCCCTCCGGCGCGAAGATCGGCTGATAGCCGCTCCACAGCCGGAACTCGCCATAGACGCCGAACTGAAGGCCGATCTCGTCGACGAAGATCGCCTCGGCGACGTTGCGCCGCCTGTCCGGTTGTTGGCTCATGGCGCGACCTTGCGCCCGAACACTCTTGCCGGCCGCGGCTGCCGGATCGGTGCCGCCGGGCTTGCGGCGGCCTGTGGCTTGCTCGCTTCGGTCGCGGCCTGTGGCGCGATCTTGCTGAAAACGCGAAAGCTGGTGGGGGCAAGTTCCGGCCGGGCAAGCACATAGCCCTGCACCATCGAGGCGCCGGACCTCTCGGCAAGCTCCAGCTGCCAGCCTTCCTCGATACCTTCGAAGACGGTGCGGATGCCTTGGTTCTCGAAACTCTGCACCATCGCCGTCAGCAACGCGAAGCCGGCGCCGGACTCCATCAGGTGGGTGATCCAATGCGCATCGAATTTGACGATGTCGGGCTTGAGTTCCTTGATCCGGTTGATGTCGGAATCATCGGCGCCATAGTCGTCCACCGCGATGCGGAAGCCATTGGCCCTCAGCGCCTCGACGAAGCCGTAGAGCGTTTCCTGCGAAGCGGATTTCTGCTCGGTGACCTCGCAGACGATGCGGCGCGGATCGATGCCGACTTCGTGCAGCACCAGCCGCATGTCGCGCAACGCCTTGTCGACGATGCTGCGATCGGTGAAGACCGACGGATCGAAATTGACGAAGATGGATGCCTCTTCCGGCAGGCAGGCGCCGGCGTTCAGGAGATGCAGCGTGCGCGTCAGCGCCTCGATATGCAGCCGGTCGGCCGCCGGGCAGGTACCGAAAAATGCCCCCGGCGACTGCGGCTCGCCGTCGCGAAACGGCCGGATCAGCCCCTCGAAAGCGGCGACCGAGAGCTTGCCCTCCTTGAAGGCGAAGATCGGCTGGAACGCGCTCTGCAGCGTATAGATGCCCCAGACACCCGTCGAGGTGCCGTCGTCATGACGGACGATGTGGGCAAGCCCGATGCTGCGCGACAAGGTCTCTCGCTCCGCGAATAGGCGCAATCCGATCTGCGATCCTGCCAGCCAAGGGTTTACCGGCCGTTGATGAATTTAGCGTTGCCGCTCACGCAGGCTGACTTTGGTCACGCCTCCTTGACCTCTGGCTCATCGCACAATGCTTGCGCTCCGCGCGATGATGCGACATGAGAGGCGCCGCGGCCGCTCCTGGCCGCCTTTCCTAGGAGACATTTTGTCATGGCCTTTCTCGCCGACGCCCTTTCCCGCGTTAAGCCTTCCGCGACCATCGCGGTGACGCAGAAAGCGCGCGAGCTGAAAAATGCCGGCCGTGACGTGATCGGCCTCGGCGCCGGCGAGCCGGACTTCGATACGCCCGACAACATCAAGAACGCGGCGATCGAGGCGATCCGCCGCGGCGAGACCAAATATCCGCCGGTTTCGGGCATCGTGCCGCTGCGCGAGGCGATCGCGAAGAAATTCAAGCGCGAGAACAATCTCGACTACCGGCCGGAGCAGACCATCGTCGGCACCGGCGGCAAGCAGATCCTGTTCAACGCCTTCATGGCGACGCTGAACCCCGGCGACGAGGTCGTCATCCCGCGCCCCTACTGGGTGAGCTATCCCGAGATGGTGGCGATCTGCGGCGGCACGTCGGTCTTCGCCGACACCTCGATCGACAACGGCTTCAAGCTGACGCCGCAAGTGCTGGAAAAGGCGATCACGCCGAAAACCAAATGGCTGCTGATGAACTCGCCGTCGAACCCGTCGGGCGCCGCCTACACGGAGGCCGAGCTGCGGGCGCTGGCCGATGTGCTGCTCAAGCATCCGCATGTCTGGACGCTGACCGACGACATGTATGAGCACCTGACCTATGGCGACTTCGTCTTCAAGACCATCGCCGAGGTCGAGCCGAACCTCTACGAGCGCACGCTGACCATGAACGGCGTGTCGAAAGCCTATGCCATGACCGGCTGGCGCATCGGCTATGCCGCCGGCCCGGTGCCGCTGATCAAGGCGATGGACATGATCCAGGGCCAGCAGACTTCCGGCGCCTGCACCATCGCGCAATGGGCTTCCGTCGAAGCGCTCAACGGGCCGCAGGATTTCATCGCGAAGAACAAGGCGATCTTCCAGGGCCGGCGCGACCTCGTGGTCTCGATGCTCAACCAGGCGCGCGGCATCTCCTGCCCCTCGCCCGAAGGCGCCTTCTACGTCTATCCGTCCTGCGCCCAGCTGATCGGCAAGAAGACGAAGGCGGGCAAGGTGATCGACAATGACGAAGCCTTCTGCTCCGAACTGCTCGAGGCGCAGGGTGTTGCGGTGGTGTTTGGCTCGGCCTTCGGCCTCGGACCGAACTTCCGCATCTCCTACGCCACGTCGGACGCGCTGCTGGAGGAAGCCTGCACGCGCATCCAGCGCTTCACCGCGTCGCTGACCTGATCGGCGCAAAGCAGCCGAACGAGAAAACCCGGCTGCGGCCGGGTTTTTTATTGAGCGGCGTTCGATGTCATGCCTGCTGCTTGGCTTGCCTGGCCGATCGCGCCTCGGCCGGCGTGAGCACGGCAATCAGCAGGGCGGCGGTGAGGAACGCGCCGATCGCCGCGGTCAGCATCGCGGCGTGGAAGCCACCTGCATAAGCAACCGTGAAAAGCGCGTGCACGCCGCTCGCGCCCATCGCCGCGTCGGTGGTGAAATCATGCCGCGAGATGGCGGCACGGGCCACCGCTTCGGCATTGGCGACGCCGGCGTCGCCGAGATAGCCGGCGAGCAGATTGGTCGCCCGCATGCTCATCAGCGCGCCGAGCAGCGCGATGCCGATGGCAAGGCCGCTCTGGCGGGTGGCGTTGATCACCGCCGACACCATGCCCGAACGCTCGCGCGGCGCGTAGGACATGGCCGCCGCACTTCCCGTCGGGATCGCCAGCGAGTTGCCGAGGCCATTGATCGCGAACAGCAGGCAGAGCATCGCGTAGGGCGTCGACCGCTCGGCCCAGCACATGCCGAGCATGGAAAGGCCGATCAGCGCGTAGCCCGCCGTCATCAAAAGCGAATGGCCGTAGCGCGCGCTGAGCCTGCCGATCCACGGCGACACGACGATCTGGACGATGAAGGCCGGGGCCATGCGCAGGCCGGTCTGAGTCGGCGACCAGCCTTGCACCTGCTGCAGGAACATCGAGAAGAAGAAGACGCTGGTGTAGGAGGTGAAGCCGAGCGCGAACGAGGCGACATTGGCGACGGCAAAGCGCACGTCGCGGAACAGGCCGAGCGGGAGCATCGGCCGCGGCGTGCGCGCCTCAAAGCCAAGGAAGATCGCCAGCCCGGCGATGCCGACGACGAGCGCAGCGACGGTCCAGGGATCGCTCCAGCCGTTCTCGCCCGCGGAAATCAGGCCGAAGGTCAAGGCGCCGAGCCACAGGATGCTGAGCGCAAGGCCGACGAGATCGAGATGCGCATGTTCCGGATGCGCTGTCTCGCTGATGGAGACGGCGCCGAGCACGACCGTAACCAGGCCGAGCGGCAGGTTGATCAGGAAGATGCTCTGCCAGCCGACAGTCTGCACCAGGATGCCGCCCAGCACCGGGCCGACCAGCAGTGAGACGGCGGCGAACGAGGCCCAGCCGCCGATGACGCCGGCGCGCTCGCGGGGATCCGGAAAAGCCTGCGTCAGGATCGACAACGCGCCCGGGATGAGCAGCGAGCCCGCGATCCCTTGCACCACCCGACCGGCAAGCAATGCCGTCAGATTCGGCGTCACCGCGCAGATCAGCGAGCCGGCCACGAAGATGCCGACGCCCCAGAGCCAGGAACGCTTGCGGCCATAACGGTCGCCGATCAGCCCGGACGACAGCATGAAGGCTGAAAGGCAGAGCGTGTAAGCATCGACCACCCATTGCAGCCCGCCAAAATCGGTCTGCAAGGCCTGCTGGATGGTCGGCAGGGCGACATTGACGATGCTGACATCGAGAAGCGCCACGAACGAGCCGAGATAAATGGCGGCGACAAGCGGCAATCGGCTTTTAGGCATTATGAATTCCAGATGCGTAACCGCCCGGAGGGCTGCATGGAGGGGCGATACGATTGAGTGCGGCAGACGCAACAGACCGGACTGTCGAGATGCTGGAAGTTGGCTTACAGCGTCCCGTTCAGCCGCCATATTGCTCGTCGGAAACCTGCTCCAGCCAGTCGGCGTGGACGCCGTCCAGCGCCTCCTGCATGGCGATATGGGTCATGGCGGTTTTCCCTCCGGCGCCATGCCAGTGTTTTTCGCCGGGTGCGAAGGAAATGACATCCCCTGCCCTGATCTCCTGCACAGCGCCGCCCCAGCTCTGCGCCAGACCGGCGCCGGCGGTGACATAGAGCGTCTGCCCGAGCGGATGCGTGTGCCAATGGGTGCGTGCGCCGGGCTCGAAGCTGACCAGCGTGGCTCTCAGACGCGCCGGCGTTTCCTTCTCGATGATCGGCGTCTGCAGCACCCGCCCGGTGAAATAGGTCTCCGGCGCGACGATCGTCGGCACACTGCCGCACGCAATGATCTTCATGGTTCAGATCCTCGAAAGCATTGTCGAACAAAGCGCCGCGCACGGCGTCTCGGGCCACAGTTTCGCCCCGCAAGGAGGTCGTTGCAACCGCCTTCGAACTGTTGCTGGGCGACAGCCTCGATTCCGCGTTCGGGCATCGAGCGAATTGCAGCATTAGAGTGTCTAAGAACTGTCATAAATCGTTGCTTTTTAACCATAAAATCGCAACCACCACCCGGCCGCGAAAGAATGGAGCGGGACAGCAGCCAAGCTCAGCGTTTGTTAACGGCTGAGGTCCTAGCCATGTCGCGTGCTGTGGGGGCGCGGACATGAGTATCTTGGCGACAATCAAGGATCACAGCGGCCGTATCTATCGCGGCATCCAGGCCTTGCTCGTGGCGAGCATCGCCGCCACCGGGCTTGCCGCTTTCGCGTTGACGGAGAACGCCTCCCGCGCCGGCGCGCTGGCGATGTCGGCGACATCGACCTCGATGGCGCTTCTGGTCTTGATGTACATGCGCTCGACCATCGTCCAGCGGCTGCAATCGGCGGCGGATGCCGAGGCCGAGAAGCATCGCTTTCTCACTGTCGATGCCATGACCGGCGCCATGACCCGGCGCTATTTCATCGAAGCGCTGGGCGACTGGCTGGGCGGCTTGCGCAACCGTCGCCAGGCAAGCCTGCTTCTGATCGACCTCGATCATTTCAAGCAGCTCAACGACACGTTCGGCCACCAGTTCGGCGATCTGGCGCTGGCCCATCTGGTTGCGGAAGCGCAGCGCATTTTCGAGGATGGCATCGTCGGACGGCTCGGCGGCGACGAGTTCGGCGTCATGGTTCCGCATGGCGACATGGCTGTCATCAACAAGGACGCGCGCCGGCTGCTGGATGCCATGCGGGCCGGCAAAAGGCACGAAGGCAAGATCATTCCGCTGTCGATCTCGGTGGGCGTCGCGCTCGCGCCGCTGCATGCTTCGAATGCGAATGAATTGATGCTGCTGGCCGATCTCGCGCTCTACGAGAGCAAGGCGGGCGGCCGCGGCCGCATCACCGTTTTCGACGAGGAGATGCTGTCGGACAAACGCTATCGCCGGCTGGTGGAACGCGAGCTGCGCGCCGCGGTCTATCTCGGCGAGCCGGAATTGCACTACCAGCCGATCGTCGATCCCGACGGCTCGGTCGACGCGCTGGAAGGATTGATCCGCTGGCGCCATCCCGTGCGCGGTTTGATCTCGCCGGCGGAATTCATCCCGATCGCCGAGCGCTCGACGCTGATCGACATGATCGGCGAATGGGTCTTCAAGCGCGCCTGCGCCGATGTCGGGCATTTTCCCGGGCGGCGCATCTCGATCAACGTCTCCGGCGAGCAGCTGAAGCGCGACGAGATCGTGACGATGTGCGACCGGGTCCTGCGCGAAGCCGGCCGGTCCGCATCGCAATTCATCATCGAGATCACCGAGACAGTGGCGACGGCCGCGACGCCCGAGGTGCTGAGGCGCCTGGAGGCGCTGCGCGGTCTCGGCTTCCACATCGCCCTCGACGACTTCGGCACCGGCCATTGCGGCTTCAACTATCTGAAGTCGCTGCCCATCGACAGCGTCAAGATCGACCGCTCCTACATCCGCAGCCTCGCCCATGACCAGGTGGCGCAGATCTTCGTTTCGGCGCTTGCCCAGATCGCCCGCATCCAGGACATCGCCATCGTCGCGGAAGGCGTCGAAACGGCGGAGGAATTCGCCCTCGCCAGGACCGCCGGCTGCAGTCGCTTCCAGGGCTATTTCTTCGGCAAGCCGGCACCGCGCGACAAGGCAAGCGCGTTGTGCGTCGCCGCTCGCGAACCGCTTGCCCTCACAGCCTGACAAACAGGAAATGCCGGCCTGACGAACCCAAGCCGGCGAACGTCCTATTTTTCTTGCCCTTCCAGCGAACCCGTGTGACGATGGCTTTGGGTAGGGGTGGATAAACCCCGCCCGCGACGGCCGAACAGGCCGGCCGCCGCTCTGCATAGGGTGCGATCGGACGCAAAACCGGTTTTCACTTTTGCTGATCGCTCTCTTGGGAAACGCCTGAGTGGAGGTCAGCCATGGGTACTCGCGCCGGAGGACGACGCACGGGACCGAAATGCATCGCCATAATCGGTCCCTTCGCAAGCGGTAAGACGACACTTCTCGAAGCAATCCTCGCCCGCACGGGCGCCATTCCCCGCCAGTCACCCGTTTCATCGGGCAACACCGTTTCCGACCATTCGCCAGAGGCCCGCGCCCACGCCATGAGCGTCGAGGCGACCTTCGCCACCACCGATTTCATGGGCGAGCAGATCACCTTCGTCGACTGCCCCGGTTCCATCGAATTCGCCTTCGAGGCCGAACCCGTGCTTGCCGCCTGCGACCTCGCGGTCGTCGTGGCCGAGGCCGACGAGAAGAAGATCCCGGCGCTTCAGCTGATCATGCGCAAGCTCGACGATCTCGCCATTCCGCGCATCCTGTTCCTCAACAAGGTAGACAAGGCGATCGCGGGCGTGCGCGAGACGCTGAAGATGCTGCAGCCCGCAAGTTCGGTGCCACTGCTGCTGCGCCAGATTCCGGTCCGCAAGGATGGCGTGGTCGTCGGCTCGATCGATCTGGCGCTGGAGCGCGCCTACATCTACCGCGAATATGCCGAAAGCCAGGTCGCCGAGATCGCAAACGACGACAAGGCGCGCGAGCTGGAGGCACGGTTCTCCATGCTGGAGACGCTCGCCGACCATGATGATCACCTGATGGAGCAGTTGCTGGAGGAGATCGAGCCGCCGAAGGATGCGATCTTCGACGATCTCTCGGCCGACCTGCGCGCCGGCGCGGTGACGCCGGTGCTGATCGGCACGGCCGAGAAGGGCAATGGCGTGCTGCGCCTGCTGAAGGCCATTCGCCACGACGCGCCCGATGTCGAGGCAACGAGGAAGCGTCTCGGCGCGCCGGACGGCCAGACGGTGGTGCAGGTGATGAAAACCGTCCACACCGCGCATGGCGGCAAGCTCTCGGTATCGCGCGTGCTGTCCGGCCAGTTGGCCGACGCGGCCGAGCTCTACCTTTCCAACGGCGATACCGCGAAGGTCTCCGGCATCTACAGGATGCTCGGCAAGGACCAGTCGAAGCTGACATCCGCCAAGGCGGGCGACACGGTTGCGCTCGGCAAGCTCGACAACGTCCAGACCGGCCAGACGCTAAGCTCGGCCAAGGGCGGCATCCGGCCATTGGCCACGCTTGAGCCGCCCCAGCCCGTCTTTGCCTTCGCGCTTCGCCCCAAGGAG
Organism: Mesorhizobium sp. B2-7-1; assembly: GCF_006440735.1. Classification (GTDB taxonomy): domain Bacteria; phylum Pseudomonadota; class Alphaproteobacteria; order Rhizobiales; family Rhizobiaceae; genus Mesorhizobium. The sequence continues at coordinate 20,535 of NZ_VFUA01000030.1, forward strand.
CGCAAGGACGAGGTCAAGATGTCGGCGGCGATCCAACGGCTGGCCGAGGAAGATCCGTCGCTCAGCCTGCGTCACAACCAGGACTCCGCCGAAACCGTCCTGTCGGGCCACGGCGAGATGCATCTGCGCGTCGTGCGCGAGCGCCTCGAGGGCAAGAACCAGATTCCGATCGAAGGCCATGCCCCGGCGGTGCCTTACCGCGAGACGATCCGCAAATCGGCGCAACAACGCGGCCGCCATAAGAAGCAGTCGGGCGGCCACGGCCAGTTCGGCGACGTGGTGATCGAGATCAAGCCGTTGCCGCGCGGCTCCGGCTTCCAGTTCTCCGACACCATCACCGGCGGCGTGGTGCCGAAGACCTATATCCAGTCGGTCGAGACGGGCATCCGCGACTATCTCAAGACCGGCCCGCTCGGCTTCCCGGTCGTCGATGTCGCCGTCAACCTGTCGGACGGCTCCTACCATGCGGTCGATTCCTCCGACATGGCCTTCCAGATGGCGGCCAAGCTCGCCATGAAGGAAGGCATGGCGGCCTGTTCGCCGGTCCTGCTGGAGCCTGTCATGAAAGTCGAGATCGTCACGCCCTCCGACGCGACCTCGAAGATCATCGCCCTGATCCCGCAGCGCCGCGGCCAGATCCTCGGCTATGACGCGCGGCCCGACTGGCCGGGCTGGGACGTGGTCGAGGCGACCATGCCGCTGGCGGAAATCGGCGACCTGATCATCGAGCTGCGCTCGGCCACCGCCGGCGTCGCCAGCTACAAGGCCGCTTTCGACCACATGGCCGAACTCACCGGCCGGCTCGCCGACGAGGCGATGAACGCCAACGGCAAGGCTGCCTGATGCATGTCGCCCAAAAGTGTATGCGGTTTTGGGAAAACGACACGCACCGCTGCCTGATGCATGTCGCCGAAAAGCGCGCAGCGGTTTTCGGCGGCATACATCGAAGCAGGGACTAAGGCGCATCGCGCTTTGAGACTTGCGGGCGAAATGAAAACGGCGTCCGGATGATCCGGACGCCGTTCCTATTGCGGACCGTTTTCCTGGGAGGCAACGGCTGGTCCGCCGCATCCGGAAAAATGGTTCGGACGCGGTGCTTGCCTGAGCCCGGTCTTCCGAGTGATGCCCCCATCTCCCGAACCGACCAACCGCGTCCTATGGTCTACTTAAACCATAGACTGCGTCTGCGACATGTTACCCGATGTTACATGTCACTGTTACGTGGTGGATCCAGTCGTTTTTTCCCGGCCTGTAGGCACGCGGGCAACAAAAAAGCCGGATCAATAAAGATCCGGCTGAGTTTGATTGGAAGTGCCGATTAAGGCTAACCTCCAGAGGGGAACACTCGAGGGCGCTAATGGGAGGAGAACGCGCCCTGGAGATGTGACTATATATGTGCTCATCATGCCCAAGAAACAAGCATCTATTTTGCAACACACGCATGCAAAAAGACGCAGGCTGTGGTCCAACCTATTCCTGGAACCCATAGGACCAGAAAAATCGCCAATTCCGGTGCGTTTTCGACCCTAAAGCGACTGCTTAAATGCGAAATCGAGCCGATTTTGCTCGGAAATATGCGAGCCGGAGAAATGATGCCGATTTCGGCAAGCCGAGTTTATTTTTACGGCAGGAGACCGATGATGCGAACTTTTTCAGCAATCACCGGCAGCGCGCTGTTCCTTGTCGCGGCGCCCGGCATTGTCGCCGGCCTGGCGCCGTGGCTGTTGACCGACCACTATCGCAAGCCCCTGTCGGCTCTGCCGGGCTTCGTGCCTGCGGGCGCGATCCTTGTGGTCGGGGCGGCTGCCATCCTGCTTCATGCCTTCGCCCGCTTTGCCCTTGAGGGCCTGGGCACGCCCGCTCCCGTGGCGCCGACCGAGAAACTGGTCGTAGGCGGCATCTACCGCCATGTGCGCAACCCTATGTATGTCGCGGTGCTGGCGATCATCCTTGGCCAGGTGCTGATCTTTTCGAGCTGGGCGGTGCTGGTCTACGGCCTCATCGCCGCGACCGTGATGATCTCCTTCGTCAAAGTCTACGAGGAGCCGACGCTCGCCAGCCGCTACGGCGCGGAATACGAAACCTACCGCCGCGCCGTCCCCGGATGGCTGCCGCGGCTGACGCCGTGGCGTGGGCAGTAGTTTCCCGGCCGGGCGTTTCAATAAGACCAGCTGCGCGCCTTGGCGATGATGAAATCGCGAAACACATGCAGCTTCGCCTGGTTCTTCATCGCGTCGGGATAGGCGAAATAGGTGTCGAAGGACGGCACCTCGGTCTCAGGCAGCAACTGGACCAGGTTCGTGTCCTTGCTGATGACGTAGTCGGGCAGCATGGCGATGCCGGCGCCGCCCTGCACCGCCCGCTTGATCGAAAGGATGTCGTTGATCTGCAGCGTCGGCACCCGTTGCGCGCCCTCGAAATCGCCGACCGTCTCCAGCCAGTTCAGCTCCGACAGATGCGAAGGCACCGGCACGCCGAAGGTGACGATGCGGTGGTTCCTGAGCTCGGCGATCGAGGCCGGCTTGCCGAACTTGGCGATATAGGACGGCGCCGCGTAGAGGTGGAAATGCACCGTGAACAGCCGGCGCTGGATCAAATCCGGCTGTTGCGGCTGGCGCAGCCGGATGGCGCAGTCGGCCTGGCGCATGGTGAGGTCGAGCTCCTCATTGGCGAGGATCAGCTGCAGGCTGATCTCGGGATAGAGCTCGATGAACTCCTGCACCCGTTCGGTCAGCCAGCCGGCGCCGAGGCCCACTGTCGTCGTTACCCTGAGCACGCCTGACGGCCGGTCCTTGGTTTCGGTCAGCCGCGTCTTGATGGTTTCCAGCTTCATCAGCACGTCATGCGCCGTGCGGAACAGCATCTCGCCCTGCTCGGTCAACACCAGGCCGCGCGCATGGCGGTGGAACAGCGCGACGCCGACGTCATGCTCCAGCGCGCTGACCTGCCGCGAAATAGCCGATTGCGACAGGTGCAGAGTCTCGGCGGCATGGGTGAACGACCCAGCCTCCGCCGCTGCGTGAAATACGCGTAATTTGTCCCAGTCCAGCGCCATGATTCCCCTCGCATTGCCTTTGGCGTCTGAATGAAAAATCAGGCTTTTAAACGGCTTTTCTCAGCCGATCTGTCATTCCGCCGCTTCGCGGTGAACCTCGATGCCCGCCAGATATTTTTCCGCCTCGAGCGCCGCCATGCAGCCAAGCCCCGCCGCCGTCACCGCCTGGCGGTAGACGTCGTCGGTGACATCGCCGGCGGCGAACACGCCGGGCACGTCGGTGCGGGTGGAATCGGGCGCCGTCCACAGATAGCCGTTCGGCTTCTGCTTCAGCTTGCCGGCGAAAAGCTCGACCGCCGGCGCATGACCGATCGCGACGAACACGCCGTCGACCGGCAGCTTCGATTCCTGGCCGGTCACGACGTTGCGCAGCGTCAGGCCTTCGACGGAAGGCGGCAGCGGCGCCTTGCCTGGGCGTCCGGTGATCTCGTCCACGACCGTGTCCCAGATCACGCGGACATTGTCCTTCTTGAGCAGCCGCTCGCGCAGGATGCGCTCGGCGCGGAAATCGCTGCGCCGGTGGATGACGGTGACGCTCTTGGCGAGGTTCGACAGATAGAGCGCTTCCTCGACCGCGGAATTGCCGCCGCCCACCACCGCGACATCCTTGCCGCGATAGAAGAAGCCGTCGCAGGTGGCGCAGGCCGAAACGCCGAAGCCCATGAAAGTCTGTTCCGACGGGATGCCCAGCCACTTGGCCTGCGCGCCGGTGGCGATGATCAGCGCATCCGCCGTGTAGACGGTGCCGGAATCGCCGGTGGCGCGGAACGGCCGCACATTGAGATCGACCTCGGTGATGATGTCGTTGACGATGTCGGTGCCGACATGCTCGGCCTGTGCCAGCATCTGGCTCATCAGCCACGGGCCCTGGATCGGATCGGCGAAGCCCGGATAGTTTTCGACATCGGTGGTGATCATCAATTGGCCGCCCTGCTGCAGGCCGGCGACCAGCATCGGCTTCAGCATGGCGCGGGCGGCGTAGATCGCCGCCGTGTAGCCGGCCGGGCCGGAACCGATGATAAGAACGGGCGCATGTTTGGTGTTCATTGAAAAGTCCCCTGCGGCGCACGGCCGTGGTTTGTTGCGCATAATGTAAGTGTTGCCCGTGGGACCAGCAAGGCAAGTTGGCCTTCGTCCCCGGAAAGCTTCGTCCGCTGCATATCGGGCCATATGGCCGACCGTCATCAATGCATGTCGCGCAGAGGTGCGCCCGACCCCGGGATCACTGCATGCATCGAAACAAGGAGAAAATCATCGCAAAGCTATGGCCTCCGGCGCGAAACCAAATTACAAAATTGCGAAAGATTCTTGCGCGAAAGCCGTTCATGCCGCTGAAAGCCGATCTCGACGCCATCGACTGGAAGATCCTGCGCGAGTTGCAGGGTGACGGCCGCATGACCAATGTCGAGCTATCCAACCGGGTCGGCATCTCGGCGCCGCCTTGCCTGCGCCGTGTCAGGCGGCTGGAAGAGGCCGGCATCATCCGTGGCTACCGCGCGCTCCTGAATGCGCCGGCGCTCGGCATGGATGTCGTCGCCTTCTGCCTGATCGGCCTGCATCATCAGGCCGACGCCGAACTGAAAACCTTCGCCGAGCGCACGCGCGGCTGGCCGATCGTCCGCGACGCCTGGATGGTTTCAGGCGAATCCGATTTCCTCTTGCATTGCGTGGCGAGCGACCTCGGCACCTTCCAGACCTTCGTCATCGAGGAACTGGCCTCGGCCCCGAATGTCGACACCGTGCGCACCGCCCTGACCATCCGCCGCATCAAGGACGAAGGGCTGGTGGCCTTTCCAACTTAATGTGCCGGCTTCCGGAAATTCCCCCGCACAAACAAAGGGCTTAGCGCCAGCTTTTGAATCAATCCGCGATCAGAGCGACCCTATCGCGGCAAGCAGCCCCTTGAGGTCCGCCGCGTCGCGCAGAGGCGACACCGAAAGCCCGCCCATCGTCGAGCCTTCGCCATCGACCAGCCAGCCGCGCTTGAGCCCGGCGCGCTGGCCGGCTTCGATATCGGCCGGCTTGTCGCCGACGATCAGCGATCGCTCGAGATCAAGGCCGAGGCGGCGATCCGCCTCCAGCAGCATGCCCGGATTGGGCTTGCGCATCGGATGGTCGGCAGCCGCTAGCGGACCCTTGCCGGCCTCGTGGTAGGCGCAGGCAAGCACCATGTCGACAAACGCGTTTTGTTCAGCCAAGAGGTCGAGCACGCGCCCGTTGACCCTGGCGAACGCATCCCAGCCGAAATAGCCGCGCGCGATGCCGGACTGGTTGGTGACGACAACGACCGGAATGCCGCGCTGGTTCGCGGCCTCGATCACCGGCGCGATGCCGTCGCGCAGCACCATGGCCGCCGGATCGTCGGGATAGCCGGTATCGACATTGATCGTGCCGTCACGGTCGAGGAACAGCGCCGGCCGGCCGGCAGACAAGTTCGCGGCGCTGGTTCGCTCGATCCACAGGCCGGGCTCGACAAGCGGAAAGCGCTTGCTCTCAGCCATTGCTGAGACGCGCTTCGACCGCTTCGCAGAGATAATGGTAGAGGCACAGATGCCCCTGCTGGATGATCGGCGTCGAGGTCGACGGCACGTTGAGCAGGATGTCGGTCAGCGGCTTGAGCTTGCCGCCGGTCTCGCCGGTCAGGCTGATCACCGTCATGCCCATCGCCCTCGCCTGCTCGGCCGCGGCAAGGATGCTCGGCGAATTGCCGCTGGTCGAGATGGCAAGCAGCACCGCCCCTTCCGACCCATGCGCCTCGACCTGGCGCGAGAAAACGGTATCGAAGCCGTAATCGTTACCCCAGGCCGTCAGCACCGCGGCGTTGGCCGGCAGCGCGATGACGTTGTAGGCCTTGCGCTCCTTCAGAAAGCGGCCGACCAGCTCGCCGGCGATGTGGATGGCATCGCTGGCCGAGCCGCCATTGCCGCAGATCAGCAAGGCCTTGCCGGACGACAGCGCCGTCACCGTCTTGTCCACGGCGCGCCCCATCTCGCTGGTCAGATCGCGCTCGACCGTTGCTGTGATCGCGGCCGCGGAGCGGACCAGATAGTCGTTCAGTTCGGACATGAAATCCCTCAGTTTGCGGCGCGCATCTTACCGATCGTGTTGGTCGTGCTCTTGCCGGCGACGAGATCGACCAGCACCACGCGCCCGCCCGCCTTCTGCACCACATCGGCGCCGACAACGGTCTCGACCGTGTAGTCCGCGCCCTTGACCAGGATGTCGGGCAGCAGCGCCTCGATGAGCTTCAGCGGCGTGTCTTCCTCGAAGACGACGACAGCATCGACCGAGGCAAGCGCGGCCAGCACGCAGGCGCGGTCGTGCTGGTTGTTGACCGGGCGCCCCGCCCCCTTCAGCCGGCGCACCGAGGCATCGCTGTTGAGGCCGAGCACCAGCCGGTCGCACTGGCTGCGCGCGGCATGCAGCAGGCTGACATGCCCGGCGTGCAGGATGTCGAAACAGCCATTGGTGAAACCGACGGTCAGCCCCTCTTGCTTCCAGGCCGCGACCATCCTGGCCGCGGCGTTGGCGTCGAGAATGGCATCCGTATGAGCCGTCGGCCCGTGCGAGCGGAACAGCGCGCCCGACAGTTCCTCGACATTGAGCCGCGCCGTGCCGCGTTTTCCGACCACGACGCCGCCGGCCGCATTGGCGATGACAGCCGCATGCACCCGATCGGCGCCGGCGGCGAGCGACAGGGCGAAACTGGCGATGACCGTGTCGCCGGCGCCGGAAACGTCGAACACTTCGCGCGCCTGGGTGGAGATGTGGCGGGCATCCTCGGCCGAGACCACGCTCATGCCCTTCTCGCTGCGCGTGGCGACGATGAACTCGAAATCATGCGCGGCGATCAGGTCGCGCGCCGCGGCGACGATCTCGTCGTCGCCGAACACCTTGCACCCGACCGCCTCGCCGAGCTCCTTGCGGTTCGGCGTCACCGCGGTGGCACCGGCATAGCGCGCGTAGTCGCGCCCCTTCGGGTCGACCAGCACCGGCTTGCCGGCATCGCGGCAGATCGCGATCAGCTCGCCCGCGACGCCCTCGAGCAGAATGCCCTTGCCGTAGTCGGAGAGGATGACGATGTCGGCGCGGCCAAGCGCCGCCTGGAAATGGTCGATGAGCTTCGCCCGCTCGGTGGAAGTGAGCGACTTGATCTCTTCCTCGTCGAAACGCAGCACCTGCTGGTTGAGCGCGCTGAAGCGGCTTTTCGACGATGTCATGCGGTCCCGGCGCTGCAGGAGCCCGTCGGTGTCGACGCCGATCTCGCCCAGCATGCGCATCAGATTGTTGCCCGCCTGGTCGGTGCCGATCACCGACACGGGGATCGCGGCCGCGCCGAGCGCAACGATGTTGGAGACGACATTGCCGGCGCCGCCCATGTTCAGCGTCTCGCCCTTGCCATGCAGAACGGGGATCGGGGCTTCCGGCGAGATGCGCTCGATCACCCCGCTGACGAAGCGGTCGAGGATGAAATCGCCCACCACCAGCACGGTGACGTCGCCGAACCGGGCGATGGTGCGATGCAAAGGTTCCGGAGAAGGCGGATTGTGCTGGATCATCTCACTCGAGCTATGCCTGAAGACGGCCGGACTTGATTAGAATTCAGCGCCGGAATTGTGGCGTGGGCTACTCAAGGCGATGCCGATATACCGCAATTCGGGCGAGCGCAACGGCAGGCCCGGCGCGGAACCCAGCCGGAGGCAGCCGGGCGATCAGCTCCTCTGCAGGGCGACATGGACACCGAGGCCGACCAGCACGGCGCCGCCCGCGCGCTGCATCAGCCGCTGCGCGCGTCCCGAACGCCGCAGCCGCGCAATCATCGCGCCGGCAAGGAAGACGCAAACGATGTCGGCGGAGGAGAACATCAGGTTGACGATGGTTCCAAGCACGACGAACTGCAGCCAGACCGGAAACGCGGCCGAGGCGTCGATGAATTGCGGCAGGAACGCCATGAAGAAGATCGCCGTCTTGGGATTGAGCACTTCGACCGTGATGCTCTCGAAAAATGCGCGACGGGCCGATTTACGCTCGATCGCGGGCAGAGCTGTATCGCCATCCGTCCGTTTGCGGAACATGGAGACGCCGAGCCAAATCAGGTAGAGCGCGCCGCCGAGCTTGACCGCCAGATAGAGCGGCGGCACGGCGTGAAACAGCACCGACAGGCCGGCGGCGGCCGCGAAGACATGGAAATAACCGCCAAGGTGAATGCCGAGTGCCGCCGTCAGCCCCGACCAACGGCCGCGCGCTATCGTCTGCGCAGCGGCGTAGAGCATGGCGGGACCGGGAATGTAGGCGAAGATCGCGGTGGTGGCGAAAAACGCGATCAGCAATTCGGTCGACGGCATCTTGGACCCTCATGATCCGGATATCGCCAGACGTCGGCGGCTATGGCCTAATCACGGTCCAGCTCGGCAGTGTATTGCTCGAGCATCTCGACATGTTCGGCCGGAGCGTCCTTCGCCGCGTAGACGCGGCGGCCATCGTTGGCGAAGCGAGCCTCGTAAGTTTCGATGCTCATCAGGACGTATCTCGGCTTGTTGTGACGAGTGATGGAGACAGGCTGCTGGCTCGCCGCCGCAAGCACATCTCCGAGATTTTGTTTCAGATCGGTCGACGGATAGTGTTTCATGGGCGCTCCGTTTTGTACATAATAGACAAAAAAGACAAAATAGACAAGAACGAGGGACCATGAGACGGGCAGCGCCTGCTTTATCGACAGCCCAGCCCACCTCCCCTATAAGAGCCGGAATCGTAAGCAGCAGAGGCCTTCATGATCATCGTCACGGGCGGCGCCGGCATGATCGGCTCCAACATCGTCGCCGCGCTCAACGCCGGGGGCCATGACGACATCGTCGTCGTCGACGACCTCACCGACGGTCACAAGATCGCCAACCTGGCTGACCTTCGCATCGCCGACTATCTCGACAAGGACGAATTTCTCGCCCGGCTCGAGGACGGCGGGCTCGGCCGCATCGAAGCCGTCTTCCATCAGGGCGCCTGCTCGACCACCACCGAATGGAACGGCAAGTTCATGATGGAGGTGAACTACGCCTATTCGAAGCGGCTCCTGCATGCCTGCCTGAAGCTGCGGGTGCCCTTCCTCTATGCCTCGTCGGCTTCGGTCTATGGCGGCGGCAGCGAATTTCGCGAGGAGCCCGACTTCGAGCGCCCGCTCAACGTCTATGCCTATTCGAAAAAGCTGTTCGACGATTACGTCCGCCGCACCGTCTTCGATACCGATCATTCGCAGGTCGCCGGCCTGCGCTATTTCAACGTCTACGGGCCGCGCGAGGCGCATAAGGGCGCCATGGCTTCCGTCGCCTTCCATCTGTTCAACCAGGTCGAGCGCGGCGAAAACCCGAAGCTGTTCGGCGCCTATGGCGACTTCGGACCCGGCGAGCAGAGCCGCGACTTCATCCATGTCGGCGACGTCGCGGAGGTCAATCTGTGGCTGTGGAAACGCGGCTTGAGCGGCATCTTCAACTGCGGAACCGGCCGCGCCCAGCCGTTCCGCGCCATCGCCGAGACGGTGATCGACACGCTGGGCAAGGGCGAGATCGAGTTCATCCCCTTCCCCGACCATCTCAAGGGCAGCTACCAGAGTTTCACGCAGGCTGATATGTCCCGCTTGCGCGCGGCCGGCTACAATGGCCAATTCCGCACAGTCGAAACCGGCGTCAGGGACTATGTCGAATGGCTGAAGGCCCAACGATCCTCGTGATCGGCCCACGCTGGGTGGGCGATATGGTCATGGCGCAGTGCCTGTTTGCGGCACTGAAGGAAAAACATCCGAATGCGGCGATCGACGTGCTGGCGCCGGCCTGGGCAGCACCTTTGGTCAGGCGCATGCCCGAGATACGCAGCCAGATCGACTTTCCGCTGATGCCGGGGGCGCTGGAATTCCGCAGCCGCAGGCGCTTCGGCCGCCTGCTGCGCGGCCGCTACGACATGGCCTATGTGCTACCGGGAAGCTGGAAGTCGGCCTTGATCCCGTTCTTTGCCCGCATCCCGCACCGCGTTGGCAATCTGCGCGAGATGCGCTACGGCCTGCTGACGGATGTCGTGCCGCTGCCCGAAGCGCTGAAGCGGCGCACGGCGCGCGCCTATTTCGGCCTCGCGCGCGGCGGCACCTTTCGCGCGCCGAAGCTAACCGTCGACTTGGCTAACCAGGCCGATCTGCTGGCGCGCTTCGGGCTGACCGGGAAGAAATTCGTCGCGCTCATGCCCGGCGCCGAATTCGGTCCCGCAAAACGCTGGCCGAGCGACCACTATGCCGGGCTTGCCCGGGACATGATGGCAAAGGGCCTGGGAGTCGCGCTGCTCGGCTCGAAGAACGATGCCGACGTGACGGCTGAGATCGCCGCACTTGCGCCGGGCGCGGTCGACCTCGCCGGCAAGACGCGGCTCGAGGACGCCATCGACCTGATCGCCGCGGCGAAGCTGGCGGTCTCGAACGACAGCGGGCTGATGCATGTCGCGGCCGCCGTCGGCACGCCGATCGTCGCCGTCTACGGTTCGACCTCGCCGGAAAACACGCCGCCGCTCAGCGAGCGCTCCGAACTGATCTGGCTGCATCTGTCCTGCTCGCCCTGCCACAAGAAGGTCTGCCCGCTCGGCCATCTCAACTGCCTGAAGACGCTCGATGTCGCCCGCGTCACGGCCGCGGCCGACCGCTTGCTCGAGGTTCCGGCGGCCGCATGAAAGTGCTGATCGTCAAGACATCGTCGATGGGCGATGTCATCCACACTTTTCCCGCCGTCGAGGACGCGGTGCGCAACCGCCCCGACATAGATTTCGACTGGTGCGTGGAGGAGCCGTTTGCCGGCATCGTGGCGCTGCATCCGGCGATCGGCACCATCCACAGGGTGGCGGTCCGGCGCTGGCGCAAGCGACCGCTTGACGGCGGCACGTGGCGCGAGATGGCCGGGTTGCGCAAAGCGCTCCGCGCCTCCCGCTACGATCTTGTCATCGACGCCCAAGGCTTGTTGAAGTCGGCCCTGGTCGCCATCCAGGCCGGCGCGCCGATAGCCGGCTTCGATCGGGCCGGCGCCCGCGAGCCTTCGGCAACGCTGTTTTACCAACACAAATACGCCGTGCCGCGCGACCTGCACGCCATCGAGCGAACCAGACGGCTGTTCGGCCTGGCGCTTGGCTATCAGCCCGACCTGTCGGCGCTCGAGTCAGGCATCGTGCCACCGGCGGGCGGCCTGCCTGGCGTTGAAGGCAGAACCGCCTTCCTGCTGCACGGCACCAGCCGCGAAGACAAGAAATGGTCGGTCGAGAACTGGATCGAAACCGCGCGCCGACTGGCCGACCGGCAATTCACGCCGGTGGTCACCTGGTCGAACGAGACGGAAAGGAAGGTGGCGCAAGCCGTTGCCGCGGCCGTGCCCGAGACGGTGCTGGTTGCGAAATCGCCGCTGGCGGACATCGCCGCGATCCTTGGCCGCTCGACGCTGGTCATCGGCGCCGACACCGGCCTCACTCACCTCGCCAGCGCCTTCGGCCTGCCTACGGTCGCCATCTTCTTGGCGACGGAGCCGGGCCTCACGGGCCCGCGCGGGCCGTTTGCGTCGACGCTGCTTGCGCCGGCCGACAGCAAGGTAACGCCTGCTGAGGTGATGGCGGAGGCTGAGCGCCTGCTGGCGCAGCGCGCTATCTCCCCCCTTGTGGGGGAGAATGGATTTTCACGGCCTTAGCCGGAGCACTTCGCGGAGGCTAAGTCGTAGAAAATCCAAGAGAGGGGATTTCGTAGGGCGCAGGCGTCACGTCCTCATAAGGCGGCGCTATCCCCTCACTTGCGATTTCTAACACTTAGCCTTCGGCTAAGATCTTGAAACCGCTTTCTCCCCCACAAGGGGGAGATTGGGAGCTAAATAAACTGCACCTGGACGATCTCGTACCCGCGGGCGCCGCCCGGTGCGTTGACCTCGATCGCGTCGCCGACTTCCTTGCCGATCAGTGCACGCGCGATCGGCGATGAGATCGAGATGCGGCCGGACTTCACGTCCGCTTCCTGGTCGCCGACAATCTGATAGGTCTTCTTTTCCTCGGTGTCCTCGTCGACGAGCACCACGGTCGCGCCGAACTTCACCTTGTCGCCGGAAAGCTTGGAGACGTCGATGACTTCGGCCCGCGCGATCAGGTCCTCGAGTTCGTTGATGCGGCCTTCATTGTGGCTCTGCGACTCTTTCGCCGCGTGATATTCGGCATTTTCGGACAGGTCGCCATGCGAGCGCGCTTCGGAAATCGCCTCGATGATCCGCGGACGCTCCTCTTGCTGGCGCCAACGCAGTTCTTCCTTCAATGACGCGAACCCCTCGCCTGTCATCGGGACCTTGATCATATGCCTGACCTTTCCTGCCGCCACCCCCGGTTTCGGGAGCGGCCTTGTCAAATGGGTACAAAAAGAAAACGGTCCGGCAGCCTCGGGCTAACGGAACCGTCTCACCACAATTTCCCTGAATATAGCGATCTTGGCGCGATTTTCACGCCCAAAAATGAAATTCGGCAAAATGATCACCGCTTTCGCGGGCCGTTGACCAGCGGCGGACAGCAAAAAAACCGGCCGTGATCGCTCACAGCCGGTTTGAGGAGCGTCGAAGCCCTGTTCAGCTCCTCAGGAAATGGTCGATCTGCTCGGACAGCATGCCGTATTCGCGCGAGCCCTTGCCGGTCCGCTTCTCGATTTCCTGGAGCTGCTGCTGGGCGCCGGCAAGATCGCCGATCTGCAGATGCGCCTCGCCGAGATATTCGCGCACCAGCGTGTAGTTCGGGTCGATGCGAAGCGCTTCCTCGTAATAGCCGAGGCCGACCGTGACGCGGCCGGAATGGCGGTGCGAGTAGCCGAGATAGTTGAGGATGCGCGGATCCTGCTTGTTGGCGGCGAGCGTCAGCACCGAGATCGCCTCGTCATAGCGCCCGGCCATCGCCAGGTCATGGCCGGCCTCATAGATACTGTCGTCGTCCAGCATGCCATATTGCGGCTTTACGCATTTGTTCTTCTTCTTGTCCCAGACCTCACCCTTCTTGCAGGTGGTGGTCGTCTGGCCACCGCTACTTCCACCTTCACCGGCCGTATAAGCCGGCGCTACGAACAGCGGCAGCGCCGCGATAGCCATGACCTGAACAAGCAAACGTCTGCGCATCGAAGCCTCCATGAGCGTGACAATGGCAGATTAACGCCGCTCTGGCGCGGTTTCATCCCGAAATGCGGGCGGCTGCCGAACTATTTTGAACGGCCGGAAAGAAGCCGTTACCTGCGGACGTGACGCGCGCTTTAATTCCGCTATCATCGGGACCAAGCGCATCACGTGGAGAAGGACCGTGCAGCAGCGCCTCGAGAAGGAGTGGGAACTTTCGATCGATCCGGACACCGTGCGCCTGTTCATCCTCAAGGCGAAGGCATTGAGCGCCGCCGTCAACGAGGACTATGACGACGGCGCCGAGCATGAGGTCGAGTTCGACGGCGACACGCATGCCAGCCATCACCATGACGGCCTTGTCGAGGAAGCCTCGGAAGACCTCACCGAAGAAGAATTCCGCGAGTTGATCAACGATCTCAACATCGACGAGGCGGCCGAGCTGATCGCGCTCGCCTGGGTTGGGCGCGGCGACTACGACGCATCCGAATGGGCGGACGCGGTGGCCGCCGCCAGGGAGCGTCCCAGGAAGCGCACGGCCAAATACCTGCTCGGCCTGCCGATGCTCGCCGACTGGCTGGAGGAAGGCCTTGAAGCCATCGGCGCGTAACGCGCCGGTAACCGATTGTGATCGGCAAGGCGGGCCTGCGCAGGCAACTTCGCAACGCGACCGCCGTTTCCGGGCGATGGCAACGCTCAGCCTTTCACGACTTTGCAGACTGGCACTGCCTGTGGCGGCTGCGATGCTGCTGGTTACGCCGGCCGTGGCCAAGCATCATCATCGGCAGAAAAGACACCTGCCGCCGGCCAGCCAGAGCGCCGCTCCGGCGCCGGAAATGCCGGTGGCGACACCGGTTCCAGGGTCCCGTCCGCAGGATATGGAGAACGGCGCCGACAAGTCCGGGCAGGACAAAAGCCGCCTCGACAGCAATGACGACTTCCTCAACCAGGAGAAGTCGCATCCGAAATGGGACGCCCACCCGCCGCGTTCGAAGGGCGCTCGATCCGAGCCGCGGACGGAATCCGAGGCTGAGACGCCGGATGTCGTGCCCACCCCGCCGCAGAAGCCCACCGAGCTGGAGCCGGAGCCGCCGGAAACCGCGCCACAACCGCCGGAAAAACCCGCTCAGCCGGCGGAGGAAAAGATGCTCTCCGATCCACGTTCCGCCGACATGCCGGCCGACAAGATGCCGCCGGAAGAAACCGCATGCCGCGAGCGGCTGAAGGCGCTCGGCGTCGAATTCGAGGAGCACAAGGCCGAGCACGACGCGCAAATCGGCTGCTCGATCCCCTACCCCGTCGTCATAAGGACACTCGGCAAATCCATCGGCATCAGCTCTGGCACCGAGCTCAATTGCCCAATGGCCGAGGCGGCGGCGCGCTTCATGGCCGATGTCGTGCAGCCCACGGCGAAGGCCGAACTCGGCGCCGATCTGAAGTCGATCAACCAGACCTCTGCCTTTGTCTGCCGGCCGCGCCACGGCACGCGCAAACTGTCGGAACACGCTTTCGGCAATGCGCTCGACATCGCCAGCTTCACCTTGTCGGATGGGAGGAAGATAGAAATCGGGCCGGCGCCGCCGGAGAAGGACGCGAAGTTCCTCAACGCGGTGCGCAAGGCTGCTTGCGGGCCGTTCAAGACGGTGCTCGGTCCAGGCGCCGACCCCGACCACGCCTTGCATTTCCACCTCGACCTGGAACCGCGCCGCCATGGCGGCACTTTTTGCCAGTAGGCACGATCTCGAAAGTTTCGGGCCACGTCACGGCAAGAACAGCGCCGCAATTCCGCCCTATGCATGAATGCCGGTGCTGATCTTTCCTTTACTGTTGAGGGTTAACCTTGTGCCATTCGGAGACAAGGATGCCTTTCAATGGCTCGAAGACTTGGCGCTGTGCTGGCAGCGGCGCGACGGAACAAGCATGCGCGCATCACGCTCGTCGGGCTGGCCGCAGGCGTTGCCATCGCGACGATATCGGCCTGCACGACCGGTGACGTCTTTGCGCTGCAGCCGGCCGTCGATGTCGGCAGCCAGACGGCAGCGGTGCCGCAGCCCGACGCGCCGCAATATTCCGGCATGCAGCGCCTCGTTCCCTCCAACCCCTATATGACCCAGGCCGCCTATCCGCGCATGGACGAGCCGATGTCGCCGGCCGAGCAAATGCCTGCCAGCGAGATCGACTGCCGCAGCGAGCTGAAGCGGATGGGCGTCGTCTACCAGGACGTCCAGCCGATCCACGAGGGACAGTGCGGCATCGATTTCCCGGTAAAAGTCTCGGCCATCGGCAGCGTCGCCATGAAGCCGGCGGCGACGCTGACCTGCGGCATGGCCGCCACCTTCGCCGCCTGGACCAAGAACGAGCTGCAGCCGGCCGCCCGCTGGCGCTATTTCTCCGGCGTCAAGGCGATCCACCAGGGCTCCAGCTATTCCTGCCGCAACATCGCCGGGGAAGGTGTGTTGTCCGAGCACGGCAAGGGCAACGCTCTCGACGTCATGAGCATCGAGCTCAACAACGGCGACGACATCGACGTCCGCAAGCCCGGCTTGTTCGCCTTCCGCACCCGCGGCTTCCTCAACAATGTGCGCGCCGACGGCTGCGAATATTTCACCACGGTGCTCGGCCCGGGCTACAATTACGACCACCGCAACCATTTCCATTTCGACATCAAGAACCGCAAAAGCGGTTACCGCGCCTGCCGCTGACTTAAAATCAGGCGCCGGGCTCGGAACTGGTGGCCGCCAGAATCTGCCGTGCGACCAGTTCCTGGATGCGCCACAGATTCCTGTCCCGTATACCGCTTTCCTCGAGCTTGCTGACGGTTCGGAACAGATACTGCGCCGATGAACCCCAATGCCCCGCGGCGCGCGCCAGCGTATCCGCGACCTGCTCCGGAGGCAGCCGTCCGGCGTATGCCCGGCCTTCAGTGGCAGCGACAAAGGCCAGGGCACGAAGTGGCCCTTGGCTGGTGCGGACCTTTATCCAGCGGGGCATGTTGGTAGGCGGGTTAGCGTCGATTTCCCGGCGCATCAGCTGGCCGAGCTGTCCGAAATGGTCATGTCCTGGTAGGCGGTAGACGATGCCGTTGCAGCTGCCTCCCCTATCGAGGGCAAGCATAAGCGCCGGCAATTCGCGCGTTCCACGCCAGCGGGTCAACTTCAGGCAAAACGAGCGGTGCCATCCGACCGCCGTTGCTGCGCGCTGCTCGATGTGGTCGAATTCCGGATTCCAGATCAGCGAGCCATAGGCAAAGACCCAAAGCGTTTCGGGTCGATATTGCGACAGCAGCCTTTCGACCACGCCGTCATATTCCGCATCGCTGTGCTCGGTAGTCCCAGGGTCTGGCTCGGTGCGCTCAACTCTGGCAACAAGGCTGCCAGTCAGCGCCATTGCCCCGTGGCCAGCCTTGGTCCGCTTCATTCGCCGCACCCCGCTCGAACGACAACCGGATGATAAATGTTGTCCTTATCGCTGGCCATTGATTTCCCATGATCGTAGCGCAACAGATGCCATACGGTATCGGGCGGCATTCATGAGCCAACGCAGCTTGAGACGACGTGCGGGGATGTGGCTCGCGACGGTTTGCGCCTTCTATCTGGCGCTCGCCTATGTCGCCGCGCCGGAATTCTGGACATGGCGGGAGCGCGGTTTTCGTACCCGGCCCTTCGAGATGGTGACGCATACGCCGCAGGGCATTCCCGGCGATCCGATCAATGTTGGCCTGGTCGGCACCGAAAAGGAAGTCGTCCACGCCTTCGCCGTCGCCGGCTGGGACACGGCCGATGCCGTCACGCTCAGGACCGCGATCGACATCGGCGAAAGCGTGTTGTTTTCCCGCCCCTACCCCGATGCGCCGATGAGCCGCCTCTTGTTCGAGGGCCGCGCCCAGGATCTCGCCTTCGAGAAACCGGTCGGCGACAGCGCCGACCGGCGCCATCACGTCCGCTTCTGGCAGACGGATACGGTCGGCGACGACGGCCGCCCGCTCTGGCTGGGCGCCGCGAGCTTCGATCGCGGCGTAGGCCTCAGCCACGACACCGGCGCCGTCACCCACCATATCGGCCCCGACATCGACGCCGAGCGCGACTTCCTGATCGGCGACCTGAAAGCCGCCGGCCTGCTGGCGTCGACCAGCCAGATACCGGGCATCGGCGCCACCAAGGCCGGACACAACGGCGGCGGCGATCCCTATTTCACCGACGGCATGGCCGTGATCGGCGTGCTGAAGACGCAGCAGTGACGGCTAGTCTTGCCCTTGACCATTCGTCGGACCAGCGCTGCGGTCCGCACGCATGGGTTCCCAGATGGCTATTTCCCTGTCTTTCTCCAGCACGCTGGCCAAAGCTTCATGCCAGTCGCGGCGATAGGGCCTGTGCAACTGGACGTTCAGCACGTCCTCATGGCTCTCCCAGGTCTCGTAGAGCATGAAACGGTGGTCCGACGCCGGATCCCGATGAAGCACCGCCTCGTGGAACATCGGCTCGCCGCGCATGGCATCGAGCACATCGCCGAGGAGGGCAAGAAAATCGGCGCGCCGCCCGGGCACGACCTGGAACTGAATTGTATAGGTGACGGCCATGCTTCACGCCTGTCCTGGTTCTAGAGCGGGAACTGGTAGTCGACGAGGATACGGTCCTGCTTGTCGACAGCCAGAAATTCGAGCCCGCTGGCGGCAACCTCGCCGCCGTCTTTCGGCACCATTTCCCAGTGGAAGGTGACGACATCGTGCAGCCCCCGAGCGTCCTTCGCCGCCCGGAAGCGAAAACCTCCGTCCCGCACCCATTTCACATGCGATTCGATAATGCGCTTCTCGAGCCCCGCGTAGCCGCGCACCTCCCGCAACTCGACATAGTGCTCGCCTTCGGGCACCCAGAGCTCGGCGATTGCCTGGCGGCGGCGCTCGTCATCGGTTTCGTTCCAAACGGCCACATGACGATCGGCAAGTTGCTGTGCATCGTCCATGACATTCTCCTTCGGCTTGAGGCCTTCTTCGATTTGATTGCCCGCCGACTATGCGGCCGGGCCACAGCCGGGATCGATGACCCCTCGGGTCAAAAAGCGACCGCCGCGCAAAGCGTCATTTGACCTACGAGGTCATGGCCCATGCTTTCCGGCTGCCCTAGGATGGCCGGCATGACCGTTCGACAGCCGCCATTTGGGGTGCTCCTTCGCCGTTGGCGCGAGAGGCGCCGCATGACCCAGGCGGACCTCGCGCTCAGCGCCGGCAGTTCGACGCGCCACCTCTCCTGCCTGGAGACCGGGCGATCGCAGCCGAGCCGGGAGATGGTGCTTCTGCTCGCGCAGCATCTCGATGTCCCGTTGCGGGAGCAAAACGCGTTGCTGCTCGCGGCGGCTTCGCGCCATCGTTCGAGGAGCGATCGCTGGCCGAGCTTGCGTCGGCGCGCCAGGCGATCGACCAGGTTCTCCAGGCGCACAAGCCCTATCCTGCCTTCGCGATCGACCGGCATTGGAATGTCGTGCTTTCGAACGGCGCCCTGCCGCAGCTCTATGAGGGATGCTCGCCCGAGCTGCTTCGCCCGCCGATCAACGCCATCCGCCTGATCCTGCATCCGCTCGGCATGGGGCTGCGGATCGTCAACTTCGCCGAATGGCGCGCGCATTCGGTCGCGGTGTTGCGGCAACAGATCGATGCCACGCATGACCCGGCCATTCATGCCCTGCTCGCCGAAATTATGGCCTATCCGGTGCCTCTGGCAGGCGCCGAGCCGGTGCCCGCGGATGCGTCGCGGCATTACGCGACGCCGCTTCGCATCGCGACGCGCCTGGGAACGGTCTCGTTCCTCAACACCAACGTGATCTTCGGCACACCGACCGACATCACCCTGTCGGAGTTGACGATGGAGATGCTTTTCCCGGCCGACGACGCGACGATTGCAATCGTCAAGGCGATGGTCGAGGAGAGCGCCGGCAACGACACTCCTTCGCAAAGAGCCGGCTGATCTGGCCGCGAGTGCAATCGTCGAAAATGACCACATCGCCGAACGACCCTTCTCTTTCTCCAAATGCCTGCAACATGTGATGGCGCTCCACGCCGTGCTCCAGGCCGCTCCGTTATGCTCCAGATTGTCATCTTCCAAAAATACCGGCAGGCTATTTTCGAATGCACTGCAGCAATGCTATTGACCGCCCATGCTTTATGTTGAAATCGCCGTCGTGGCCGTCCTCATTCTGGTGAACGGCCTCTTGTCGATGTCGGAGCTCGCCATCGTCTCGTCGCGGCCGGCCCGCCTCAAGGCGATGATCGACCGCAACGTCAAGGGCGCCGGCCGCGCGCTGGCGCTCGGCTCCAATCCCGGCAAGTTCCTGTCATCGGTGCAGATCGGCATCACCCTGGTCGGCGTTCTCTCGGGCGCGTTCTCGGGCGCCACGCTCGGCGAACGGCTGGCGCAATATCTGGCCTCGACCGGTATCCACGAAAACATCGCCGACCCCGTCGGCGTCGGCATAGTCGTCGCTTTGATCACCTATGCCTCGCTTATCGTCGGCGAGCTGGTGCCGAAGCAGATCGCCTTGCGCGATCCCGAGCGCGTCGCCGCCCGCGCGGCGCCCGCAATGACCGTCGTTGCCACGATCTCGGCGCCGCTTGTCTTCCTGCTCGATATTTCCGGCCGCGCCATTCTCTGGCTGCTGGGCCAGAGCGGCGAGGCGGAAGAGAAGGTCACCGACGAGGAGATCAAGATGCTGGTCGCCGAGGCCGAGCATCACGGCACCATCGAATCCGACGAGCGCCGCATGATTGCCGGCGTCATGCGCCTCGGCGACCGCGCCGTGCGCGCCGTGATGACGCCGCGCACCGAGGTCGACTGGCTCAACCTGCAATCCGACGAACCGGTGGTTCGAAAGCTTTTGATGGATACCCAGCATTCGCGCCTGCCTGCCGGCGACGGCAATGTCGACGCCATGGTCGGTGTCATCCAGACGCGCGACGTGCTGGCCGCCCTGCTGGCCGGCAGGGTACTGGATCCGCGCCAGCACGTGCGCGCCGCCCCCATCGTGCATGACCAGGCCGACGCGCTCGACGTCTTGCAGAAGCTGAGGGAATCGGACGTGCCGATGGCGCTGGTCCATGACGAATACGGCCATTTCGAAGGCATCGTCACGCCGGCCGACATCCTCGAAGCGATCACCGGCGTGTTCCGCTCCGACCTCGAGGCCGGCGAGGAAGAGAACGCCGTCAAGCGCGATGACGGCTCATGGCTGCTTGCCGGTTACATGCAGGCCGACGAGATGGCCGAGGTGCTTGGCATAGACTTGCCCGAAAACCGCGACTACGAGACCGTCGCAGGCTATGTGCTGTCGCATCTGCATCATCTGCCGACTACCGGCGAATGCGTCGACGCGCAAGGCTGGCGTTTCGAGGTGGTCGACCTCGACGGCCGCCGTATCGACAAGCTGATCGCCACCCGCCTGCCCGACGGCCATCGCCCAGTGGCGCGCTGATAGACCGCTTCAACTCGGCGGCGCTCAATGCGCATCCGGCGGCGGTGCCTTCGGCGTCACGTTGCGCAGGAACGGGACCAGCGCCGTGGCGATGACGAAAGCCGCCATGATGACCAGGAACGCATCTGCGTAGGCCATGGTGGAAGCCTCGCGATAGGCGAGCTGCCAGAGTTGCTTCAGCGCGGCGGCGTGACCGTCGTCGATGGCGCCAGGCAGCTGACCATAGCGTTGCGCCACATTGTCGACCAGGCGCATCGCCGTCTCGTTCTGCGGCGTCAGGTGCGAGGCGATCGTCAGAAAATGGAAGTTGGTGCGGTTGTTGAGGATCGCGCCGCAGATGGCGATGCCCACCGCGCCGCCGAGGTTGCGCATGGTGTTGAACAGGCCGCTGGCATATTTCAGCCGGTCCGGCGGCAGGCTGCCGAGCCCGAGATTGACGCTGGGCGCAACGGCGAAGACCTGCGGGAAGCCGCGGAACAGTTGCGGGATGAGGAGTTCGGCCGGGCCCCACTGGCTGGTGATGGCGGAAAAACTCCACATCGATGCGCCGAAGGACGCCAGGCCGAACATCATCAGCCAGCGCGTATCGAAGCGCTTGGCGAGGAAGATGTAGACGGGAACGCCCACCATCGATGCGACGCCGGTGGAAAACACCGCCAGTCCGGTTTCGAGCGCGTTGTAGCCGCGCACGTAACCCAGAAACAGCGGCGTCAGGTAGATCGTCGCGAAGATGCCGATGCCGGTGATGAAGGACAGGAAGCAGCCAATGGCGAAGTTGCGGTTGCCGAAGGCGCGGAAGTCGACCACTGGCTGCGCATAGGTCAGGCTGCGGACGACGAACAGGATGAGCGTGACCACGGCGACGACGGCGCCGTTGCGGATCGTCGCGTCGTCGAACCAGTTCCAGCGCGAGCCTTCCTCGAGCACATATTCCGCCGTGCCGAGACTGACCGCCATCAGCGCCATGCCGATATAGTCCGCGCCCTTGAGCAAAGACGGATCGGCTTTGTCGATTTTGACCAGCAGCGCAACGAGGACGGTGATGACGACGCCGGGGATGACATTGACGTAGAACAGCCAGTGCCAGTTCAAGGTGTCGGTGATCCAGCCGCCGATGACCGGCCCGAGCGTCGGCGCGATCGAGGCGATGCTGCCGACGACCGCGGCCGCATAGACCCGCCTTGGGCCCTGGAAATAATGGAAGGACGAGGTGAAAACCGTCGGGATCATCGAGGCGCCGAGCAGTCCCTGCAGCGCCCGGAACACGATCATGCTTTCGATGTTCCAGGCAAAGCCGCACAACATGCTGGCCAAAGTGAAACCAGCTGCCGAGATGGTGAAAAGCCACCGGGTCGAGAAGACGCGGGTGAGCCAGCCCGATAGCGGTATGACGATGATCTCCGCCACCAGATAGGAGGTCTGGACCCAGCCGATCTGGTCCTGCGCCGCCGACAGGCCGCCGCCGATATCCTGCAGCGAGGAGGCGACGATCTGGATGTCGAGCAGCGCGATGAACATCCCCACGCACATCACCATGAACGGCAGGATGCTGGCGATGAAGGATTGAGGTGCTGCCGGCGCTGACATGGCGCTCTCAGTGCGATCCTGTGTCGACCGTGACCACCGTCGACAAGCCTGGCCTGAGCGCGACCTTGCCGGCCTGGTCGGCGTCGATGGTGATCCTGACCGGCACCCGCTGCACGATCTTGGTGAAATTGCCGGTCGCGTTCTGCGGTGGGATCACGCTGAAGATCGCTCCGGTGGCCGGCCCCAGGCTGGTGACATGGCCCTTGAGCGGCTGGTCGGGAGCGACATCGGCATAGACGGTCGCGGCCTGTCCGTCGGCCATGGCGCGCAGCTGGTCCTCCTTGAAATTGGCGTCGACCCACAGGCCCGAAGCAGGAACGATGGTCAAAAGGTAGCTGCCCGGCGAGACATAGGTGCCCACCTGCGCCAGCCTGTTGCCGACGATGCCGTCGATCGGCGAGCGGATTTCGGTGAAGCCGAGGTCGAGCTGCGCCGTATCGAGATCCGCCTTGGCGGCCGCGACTTCCGCAGTCGCTTCCGAAATCTGGGTGTTGAGGACGTCGAGCTGCTGCCTCGACGCGGCAAGCGCCGCCCGCGCGGCGGCGACGGATGCCTGTGCCTGGCCATCGGCCGCGGCGCTCTTTTGGGCGTCCTGTTGCGAGCCGGTCCTGGCGCTGGCAAGCACCGCGTAGCGCTTGGCGTCCTGCGCGGTGAAAGCGGCGGCGGCGCTCTTGGCATCGAGATCGGCGCTGGCCTGTTCGATCAGTGAGTTCTGCAGCGAGACCTGGGCGCGCAGATTGTCGAGCGCCGACTGCTTCTGCTGCACCGATGCCTGCGCGCGTTCCAGCGCGGCCTTGAAAGGCCTGTCGTCGATGCGGATGACAGGCTGGCCGGCGGTGACATGCTGGTTATCTTCGACCAGGACCTGATCGATATGGCCGGCGACACGCGGCGCCAGCGGCGTGACGTTGCCGCCGACATAGGCGTCGTCCGTCGTCACCAGGAAGCGGTTGGCCTGCCACCACCCGACGCCATACCATCCGGCGGCAGCGATCGCGATCAGCGCAGCACCGAGCAGCAACGGCTTGCGCCGCTTCCTGGCCGGCTTCGGGATATCAACGACCGTGGTCTGCAATTCGGCCGGGGAAAGGGCCTTGTTCATCTGCTTTTCGCCTCCTCCTGGCCGCCATCAGCGTTCTCGACCAGCGGAAAGCCCGAACCTTCGGTGCTGAAACGATAGCGCTGCCGCATTCGGTCGGTGGCCATCGGGGCGGTCGCCATGGCGAAGCCGCCGCCGTCCAGATCCCTGCCGGTCTCCCGGTCGACCAGGACCGGCTCGGCCCAGCGCCCGTCCGCCTTGTCCACCACGACCAGGCTCGGCCCCTCGGGCGCCAGATGCTTGTTGCCCCAGGCGAGCAGCGAAAGAAGCACCGGCCGGAAATCGCGGCCCTTAGCGGTCAGCACATATTCATGCCGAAGCGGCCGCTCGCAGTAGGCGCGCTTCTCGAACAGCCCACGCTCGACCAGGCTGTTCAGCCGCCGCGTCAGGATGTTCGGGGCGATATCCAGGCTCTTCTGGAACTGGTCGAAGCGTGTGAGGCCCTGGAATGCGTCGCGCAGCAAAAGGATGCTCCACCACTCGCCGACCTCGTCGAGGCTGCGGGCGATAGGGCATGGACGCGTTTCGAAGCTCGTCTTCGCAACCATCTTCGTGACTCACTATCAAGATGAAAGTTACAAATAGCCGAGTCAATTGCATAATGCAAGTCACTAAGCGGCAAGGTTCTGGGACAGGCCGACACAAAGTCGTGAGGGCGCACGGCAGGCGAGTCGGGAAAGCCGCGGACGAAGTCATCGATCAGGGCAGCAGCACGACCTTGCCGGTAGCGCGGCGCTCTTCCAGCAATCGATGCGCCTCGCCTGCCTGATGCAGCGGAAAGCGGCCGCCGATCGTCACCTTCAGTCGGCCGCTCGCTGCGAGGTCGAACAGCTGCAACAGGTCCGTCCTGAGGCTATCGGGAAACAAGAGCGGCAACAGGGCAAAGCCCTTGAGCGACTGATTGCGGCCGATCATCGCTTCGAGGTCCGAGGCCGACAGTCGAAAGCGGCCGAGCGCCGCGAACAGCAGCTCGCCACCGGGCGCCAGGAGGTCGAGAAATTGCTTGGTCAATGCGCCGCCGACGGTGTCGTAGACGGTTCCGACGCCCAGGCCGTCGCTCGCCTCGCGGCCCCGCGCCGGCCAATCCGCTTCGCTGGTATCGATCGCCAGATCGGCACCGAGCGCGAGGGCAAAATCGCGCCTGGAAGTACCGCCGGCCAGCGCGATGACGCGACGAGCGCCCTGCCCCTTGGCCAGTTGGACAAGCAGCGAACCGACGCCACCGGCGGCAGCGGGAACCAGCACCGTCCTGCCGGCCGGCGGGCTTTGCCGCAAAAGATGCAAGGCGGTCAGCCCCTGCACCATCAAGGCGGTCGCATCTTCGAAGGAAAGCGCGCCCGGCAGCGGCACGACGAGGCCGGCGTCGATCGTCACATATTGGGCATAGCCGCCGAATGGCCTGGCCGAGACGAACAGCGGTGCCGCCACGCGGCTTCCTAAAAGTCGCCGGTTAACGCCCTCGCCGACCGCCTCGACCGTGCCGGCGACTTCGACGCCGGGGAACACCGGCAGGCTCGGCGTGACGGCGTAGCGATCCGCACGCATCAGCACTTCGAAGAAGTTGACGCCGGCGGCCCCAACCTTGACTAGGACCTCGCCGGGTCCCGCGACGGGCGTTGGCGCGTCGACGACCTCCAGCACGTCGGGACCGCCGAAACGGCTGAACTGGATGGCTTTCATGGCAGGCTCCGATCGCTATGGCGTCGGCCGCCCTTTGCCACTATCTGCGCTGTCGCCGCTACACACGGATTTGTCCGCTGCACACCAGGAGGTGACCATGGCCCACATCGCCAAACGACGCGTGATCAAGCGCCTGCCGATGCTGCCGGCGGAACGCGCGCTGAAGGTGATCTCCGGCCGCTGGAAGGCGGTGATCCTCTATTATCTCTTCGACGGTCCGCGCCGGCTTTCGGCGCTCAAGGCTCAGATGCCCGACATCACCCAGAAGGTGCTGATCGACCAGCTGCGCGAGATGGAGGAGCACGGGCTGGTCGACCGCGAGATCTTCGCCGAGATCCCGGCGCGGGTCGAATATTCCGCGACGGCGCTCGGCCTCAGCCTCGAGCCCATCCTGCTGGCGCTTTGCCAGTGGGGACAGCACCACGCCGACGCGCTGGACGAGCAGGCACATCTTGCCGATTGCATCATCAGGCCAAGGCAGGCCATCGAGGCTTCCGCAAACTAAAAAGGGCGGCGCAAGCGCCGCCCTTCGGGAGGATGACTACAGTCGGGCTCTTTAAGCGGCCTGGGCTTCGCCGGCGATCGCGTCGGCGGCACGCGCCGCCTTCAGCACCTTGGCCCACCAGGCGACGTCATTGACCAGCGCCGCGGCGGCCTGGTTCAGATGTTCGAGATCATCGAGCTTCTTCTCGCCCTGGCGCACCGCAAGGAAATCACCCCAGGCGATATGGACGGCCGACTTGACCGGCGCCATCTGCAACTCGACGGCGATCAGGCGGAGCTGTTCGACCGCGCGCGCGCCGCCGACCGAGCCATAGCCGACAAAGCCGGCCGGCTTCTTGTTCCATTCATTGGCGGCGTAATCGATGGCGTTCTTCAGGACACCGGTCGGAGCGTGATTGTATTCGGCGGCGGTGAAGATGAAGCCGTCGAACTCGGCGACCTTCTTTTGCCAGCGCTGCGCCACTTCGTTCTGCGACGGCGCCCAGGCGGAGGAAGCGACCTCGTCGAAGAAGGGCAGCGGCCAGTCGCGCAGATCGACGATCTCGACGTCGATATCGGCGTGCGACTTGGCGATCTTGGCGATCCACTGGGTCGGCACGTCGGCGAAGCGGGCGGCGCGCGTCGAACCGACGACAATGGCGATTTTGGGTTTGGACATAAGGGGCTCTCCTTGCGGGAATTTCTGGTATCGTTTGGATACCGGCGCTATATGTGATACTGACAAACCAGCGCGCAAGGAGGCACGTTTTTGTTACTGAGGCACCCGCACATCACCGAGGACTGCCGTGCAGTGTCGGAAATCCTGCAACGGGTCGGCGACAAATGGACCGTGCTCGTCGTCGGCAAGCTGGGCGACGGGGCGATGCGCTTCAACGAATTGCGCGCCGCCGTCGGCGGCATTTCGCAGAAGATGCTGACCACCACCTTGCGCGGCCTGGAGCGCGACGGCTTCGTCACGCGCAAAGTGTTTCCGACCATTCCGCCACGTGTCGATTACGAGCTGACCGAGCTCGGCCACGAGCTGCTCGTGCCGGTCGGCGCGCTCGGCGAATGGGCGCGCAAGAACACCAATCGGGTCCGCGAAGCGCGCGCGAAATTCGACGGCCAGCAGGCCTGAAACCCTTGTAGTTCAAAGGTTTATGAACCATTGGATGAACCGTGCATCACAGCGCCGGCCCTGTCGCACCTTCCGGTTTTGATCAGCTCCGCTGCGGCCTCGCCGCCAGCCTCGCCGGCGTCACCGCGCAACCGTCTCGACAAGGACGACTGTCTTTAGCCGACTGCCGATCAGGCGCTTGGAGCGGTGCTGGCGCAGCACGCCGTCGAGCAGCTTTCCGATTGCGCGGCTCTCTTGCCGGCCACTGCCTGATCCCGCATGCAGGCGACGCGCGGAAGGTCTTTCCTGACCTCCATATAGGCCGTTATACCGAGCAGGCAGACCAGCGCGATTAGGGCTGCCACGAGCCAGCCGTTCAGCATGTGTTGACGCATTGTTTTCCCCCCGCGCCCTCAAACTGGGGCGCGAAGGCAACCATTGGATGTCGCGAAGCGCATCTCCCGCGCGGCTGTTGTTACAAAACCGCAAGCCTGGGAGAATCAGGGACCCGTCAGCTCTCGGCCGGAACCGGCTTCGGCTTGCCTTCGCCGTCGAGCGCCACCATGACGAAATCGGCATGAGTGACCTTTTCCATCAGGTCGGAAAGGTAGCGCTGCGCCCAGGCCTCGACCTTGAGCACCATCGAGGTGCGGCCGACGCGCTCGACATGGGTGTAGATGCAGAGCGTGTCGCCGATCTTCATCGCCTTGGCGAAGGACATCTCCTTCACGGCCGCCGTCACGACGCGGCCCTTGGCGCGCTCGGCGGCGCGGATGCCGCAGGCAAGGTCCATCTGCGCCATCACCCAGCCGCCGAAGATGTCGCCGGCAGCATTGGCGTCGGAGGGCATGGCGAGCGTCCTCAAAGTGAGATCGCCGAGAGGTCTTCCGTCCGCGTAGTGCACCATGGCGAAATCCTCTCCTGAAGCGATCACCTCATCCCCGTAGCGTCGCTCCCTTCACCCGTCAACGCGCGCACTGCTGACAGCTGGAGCTTTCGATCCTAGGCTATGTCCGCAGAACGGCCTGGGGGAAGGAATTGGCTTTGCCGCTCAATCGCATCATCCTTTACGTCAGAAACATCGAAACGGCGGTGACTTTTTACGAAAGGCACTTCGGCTTCAAAGCGCATCGTGAGGAAGGTGACAGGATCGTCGAACTGGTCAATCCAGCCGGCTGTGCAAGTCTCATGCTTCATCTCGCGGCGAAGGGGCAGAAAAGAGGACAATCGACCGTCAAATTGGTCTTCGATGTCGAGGACATCGAAACCTTTGCCGCTGGCAGCGCAAAGGAAGGGCTGGAATTCGGCGCCCTGCACCGGGCCGACGGCTATGTCTTCGCCAACGCCCGCGATCCAAGCGACAACCCGATATCGATCTCGAGCCGCGCCTTTCGCAAAAACGACAGTACCGTCGGTTGAGCGCAAAGACGCCGGTCGCTTTTTTCACAAGCCATGCCGGAAGCCACGGCGACGCCGCGAGCCGGCAATGTCTAGGCTAGGCCGCGAATTTCGGAGCGCGCCCGCCCACCATGCAGACTTATGATTTCATTATCGTCGGCTCCGGCTCGGCCGGCTCGGTCGTTGCCGACAGGCTGTCGGCTTCCGGCCGTTTCTCCGTGCTGGTGCTAGAGGCCGGCGGAACCGACCAGCGGTTCTACGTCCAGATGCCGCTCGGCTACGGTAAGACCTTCTTCGACCCGGCCGTCAACTGGAACTACAAGACGGAACCGGATCCCGGCCTCGCCGGTAACACCGACCACTGGCCGCGCGGCAAGTTGCTCGGCGGATCGAGCTCGATCAACGCCATGGTCTTCATCCGCGGCGCGCCCGAGGATTTCGACGCCTGGGCCGCCGCCGGCAATCCCGGCTGGAGCTATGACGATCTCCTGCCCTCCTTCAAGGCGATGGAAGACAATGCAGCCGGCGCCGACCGGTGGCGCGGCGTCGGCGGACCGCTGCACGTCACCGACTGCACCAACGCGGTTCACCCGCTGACCAAGCGCTATCTGGCAGCCGGGCAGCAGGCCGGTCTGCCGTTCAATCCGGATTTCAACGGCGCCTCCCAGGAAGGCGTCGGCGTCTACCAGATCACGACCAAGAACGGCCGCCGCATGTCGGCCGCCCGTGCCTTCCTGCGGCCGGCGATGAAACGCGCCAACGTCCGCGTCGAAACCAACGCCCTGGCGACAAAAATCCTGTTCGAGGGCAAGCGTGCCGTCGGCGTCGAATATGAGCAGAGTGGCGAGAGGAAGACGGCGCGCGCCGGCCGCGAGGTGATCCTGTCGGGCGGCTCGATCAACTCGCCACAACTGCTGCAGCTGTCCGGCGTCGGTCCCTCGACCTTGCTCGGCGATCTCGGCATCCTGGTCGTCCACGTAAACGACAATGTCGGCGCCAATCTGCAGGACCATGTCGGCATCAACTACACCTTCAAGGGCAAGCTGCCGACGCTGAACCAGATCCTTAGGCCTTGGTGGGGCAAGCTGCTCGTCGGCATGCAATACATCCTCTTGCGCTCCGGTCCGCTGTCGCTGTCGATGAACAATGCCGGCGGCTTCTTCCGCACCGACTCCTCGATGACGCGGCCGAACATGCAGCTCTATTTCCAGGCCTTCTCGACCGTCATCCCGAAGAGCGGCGAGCGTCCGATCCTGACGCCCGACCCCTGGCCGGGCTTCTCGATCGGCCTGTCCAACTGCCGGCCCTCGAGCCGCGGCGAGATCATGATCCGCTCGAACAATCCGCGCGACTATCCGAGGATCACGCCCAACGCCTATTCGACCAATGCCGATGTCGACGAGATGCTGGCGGCGGTGAAGTTCGTGCGCAGGATCGCCGCGATGCCGGCGATGGCCGAGATCATCGAGGAAGAGGTGCTGCCCGGCCCCTCGATCCAATCGGACGCCGACCTGATCCAGGATTTCAGGAAGCGCTCGGGCACCGTCTACCACCCGGTCTCGACCTGCCGCATGGGGCCTGATGCGTCGCGCGCCGTCGTCGATCCGCGGCTCAAGGTGCACGGGCTGGACGGCTTGCGCGTCATCGACGCTTCGATTTTCCCCGACAACATCACGGGCAACACCAATGCCGCCTCGATCCTGACCGGATGGAAGGGCGCCGAGCTGGTTCTGGAGGATCACAAATGAAAATCACCGACGTGAAGACCTGGGTTGTCGGCAACCCGCCGCCCGGTATCGGGGGCAAGTATTTCATCTTCGTCAAGCTCACCACCGATGGCGGCGTGGTCGGCTATGGCGAGGCCTATAACGCCACCTTCTCGGCGCATGTCACCGCGAGGATGATCGAGGACATGGCCGAACGCTATCTCGTCGGCCGCGATCCGCACGACATCGAGAATTTCTTCCGCCGCGCCTATTCCTCCGGCTTCACCCAGCGCCCCGACGTCTCCGGCATGGGCTGCTTCTCGGCGCTGGAAATGGCCTGCTGGGACATCGTCGGCAAGGAGGCCGGTAAGCCGGTCTACAAGCTGCTCGGCGGCCAGGTGCATGAGACGCTGCGCTCCTACACCTATCTCTATCCGCACACCGGCAGCGTCCATTCGGAAGATGCGCGCGGCAAGAACGTCTACAACGACCCCGACATGGCCGCCGCCTGCGCGCTGGAATATGTCGAACAGGGCTTCAACGCCGTGAAACTCGACCCGGCCGGACCCTACACCGCCTATGACGGCCACCAGCCGCGCCTCATCGACATCGATCTGTCGGCGCGCATGATCAAGGCGATCCGCGAGGCGGTGGGAACGCGCGCCGACATTCTGTTCGGCACCCACGGCCAGTTCACCGCGTCGGGCGCGCTGCGCATGGCGCGCGCCATCGAGCCTTACGATCCGCTGTGGTTCGAGGAGCCGGTGCCGCCGGATATGCCCGAGGTGATGGCACAGGTCGCTCGCGGCACCTCGATCCCGATCGCCACCGGCGAGCGGCTGACGACGAAGTTCGAGTTCGCCCGCGTCATCGAGAACCGCGCCGCGACCATCCTGCAGCCGGATCTCGGCCGTTCCGGCGGCATTCTTGAAACCAAGAAGATCGCAGCCATGGCCGAGGCCTACCATATCCAGGTCGCGCCGCACTGCTATTGCGGCCCGATCGTGGGTGCGGCCAACATCCAGCTCGCCGCCACATTGCCCAACTTCCTCATCCTGGAATCGCTCAAGCAGTGGGACGGTTTCCACGAAAAACTGCTCAAGAAGAAGATCGAGTGGCAGGACGGCAACGTCATCCCGTCGAAGGAGCCGGGCCTCGGCGTCGAGCTCGACGAGGCGGTCTGCGATGCGCATCCCTATAGCGGCAAGGACCTGCATCTGCAGATGATGCAGACGCCGTTGATGCCGTGACCCTCGCTTACGCCTTCATCGGCCTTGGCCATCTTGGCGGCAACCTTGCCGCCAGCCTGCTGCGCAACGGCTTCGCTGTCACCGTCTTCGACCGCGACCCGGCGGCGGTCGAGCGCCTCGTCGCGCTCGGCGCCATTGCGGCGGCGAGCCCGGCCGAAGCCGCTTCTCGCGCCGGCAACGCCATCACCTGCCTGCCTTCGCCGAAGGTCAGCGAAGCGGTGCTCGTCGGCCCCGACGGACTGCTTCAGGGTCTGCCCAAGGGCGGCACCTGGATCGAGATGTCGACCAATGGCCGCGACGAGATCCTGCGGCTGGCGGCCCTCGCCTCGGCCCAGGGCATCGAGACGCTCGAATGCCCGGTCACCGGCGGCGTGCATCTGGCGGCGGTGGGCAGGATCACCGCGCTCGTCGGCGGCGACGCCGCCCTCTACGAACACCATCGGCCGGCGATCGAGGCGATGTGCGCAAAATCCTTCCTGATGGGGCCGGTCGGCTCGGCGGCGGTGATCAAGGTCATCACCAACATGCTGGCCTTCATCCATCTTGTCGCCGCCGGCGAGGCGCTGATGCTGGCCAAGCAGGGCGGCCTCGACCTCGCCCAGGCCTATCACGCCATCGTCGCCTCTTCCGGCAACAGCTTCGTCCATGAGACCGAAAGCCAGCTCGTGCTCAACGGCTCCTACAACATCGGCTTCACCATGGACCTGGCGCTGAAGGACCTCGGCTTCGCGCTCGCAATGGGCAGGGATTTCGGCGCGCCGCTCGATCTGGCATCGCGCGTCAACGCAATCTTCGAGGAGGGCAAGCGCGCCTATGGCGGCGATGCCTGGTCGACGCAAATCGTCAAATTGCTCGAGGATACGGCCGGCACTGAGCTTCGCGCGCCGGGTTTTCCGGCCAGGCTCGAACTATAACCGGCAAATATTTAGCCAGCTTTCTCAGCCGCTTAGCGCAAATCCTCGAATCAACCTCTCAGCCGCTTGATTCAAAATCTCAGTTCCCGTCAGATATCTTTGGATCGAAGCTCGGGGGGTAGCTGATGTATCTGGCGGTTGTTGTGCTCTTGATGGGCGTCTTTCCCGTCGCCTCCATCCTGATCGAAGCCTTTGGGCTTCACAGCGATGCCGGCCTCTGGTTTCTCATCGGAAAATGGTTCGTCTTCTGGGGCGTTGGCATTCGATGCTTCTCGCCGGCATAAGGCAGATGGCCAATCCCGCCTTCACCGCCGACAGCACCTTCGGCATCAAGGACAAGGCGGCGGAGACCGTCGTGCGCGAACTCGGCTTCGGCAACTTCGCCATCGGCACGCTCGGCGCCCTGTCGCTGCTGAACCGCGAATGGGTGGTGCCGGCGGCCATCGCCGGGGGCTGTTCTATGGTCTGGCGGGAGCGCTGCACCTGCGCAAAGCCGATCGCAACACCAACGAAACATCGCCATGGTCTCGGACCTGTTCATTTTCCTGGTTCTGCTCCTCTATCTTGCCGCGACGATTTTCAAGTCAGCTTAGTCAGCAACTCATCGCGTTGGCGGAGCCAGATATGAAGAGACTGACTTTGCTCGTATGTCTGGCGTTGTGTGGATTTGACAACGCTTCTACGGCTGCGGAAACGCACACAGCCTCATCCGTCCTTCCAAAGGATTTGAGCAAGCTGGAGGGGATGTACTGGTATAATTTCCAGACCGACTTTTTTGACAACGGGAAGACGGAAAAGCACGACGCTACTGACGTCCTGGAATTGGTTCCATACGACAAGGACTCAATGTATTTTCGGGCGTCGCTGCAATTTTCCAACGGTCATTCCTGCTCGATTTCCGGAATAGCTGAACGGGATCAGGGACAGTTTACCTACTATGATACGACCTATGGAAACGGGTGCGTGCTGCATGTCGTCCCGACGCCGACGAGCGTGACTTTGAACGACCCGACAGGCCAGTGCCGGGCAATGAGTTGCGGTGCTAGAGGTGTTACGGCTACGAGAAATTCTCGCCGAAGCACCGGAAGAAAATCACCTATATGGCCACGCTGACAAACTCCCCTCAATATCAAAAAGCCGTCACGGATTATCAGAGGGTGAAAGCTGCCAAGGCGCACGGTATCGCCCCTCAGTGGGCAAATGCCAAAGCCATGCTTGGAACCTATGCCTTTTGGGGCAATGTGGAGGGCGTCAAACAGGCTCTGATCCAAGGTGCGGATTTCGAATTGAATGATGAGCAAAGATGGGGGCCGGTATCGGGCGCTGGATACAGGCGGTATATAGAAATCACCCAGCTCATGCTTGATCGTGGAATGGATATCAACAAAGTTGAAAAGGGAAAGACCCTGCTCGCCAATGCTTCCTACAATGGCCCGGGGCAGCCGGCCGGCGACCAGCAGTTCGCCTACATAAAATGGCTGCTTGAGAAGGGCGCGAATCCCAACATTCCAGACAGCGCCGGACAAAAGCCTGTCGATATAGCCGTTGGGACACAGGCCGATCAGCGAGTTGTCGAGTTGCTGAAGGCCAATACCAAAGACTAGATCGACCGCAACGCGTCAACCTCTCAGCGTCAGCGCGCCGGGCAGGATCTCGAACGTCGCCGGAATCCGGCCCGGCGACTCGCCGTCTATGTCGACCAGCGCGCCGTTCTTCTCCGCATCGCCCAATGGCTCGACCAGCACTTTGCGGCCGCGCAGGATGGTGATCGCCGGATGGTTGCGATGCCGGCCGCCATAGAGCAGGCGGATGTCCCTTATCAGGCCGAGCTTGCCGGCGGCGCGCAGGATGACGATGTCGAACTGGCCGTCGGCGAGCTCGGCGTCCGGGGCGATCATCATGCCACCACCGAAGAATTTGCCGTTCGCCACCGCCACCAGCGCCATGCGCGCCTCGACCGGCTCGCCGTCGTCGATGGTGATCCGGACGTCCTGGAAGCGATAGCGGACGAACTCCAGCACGGTGCGCCAGAAGAACAGCGCCTTGGCCGAGACCCTGCCCATGCGCTTGTCGGTATTGACGGCGCGATCCGTCGCGCCGGACAGGCCGAGGCTGGCGATATTGATGAAATGCCGGCTGGCCAGCGCGCCATGGTCGTCGATGTAGCAGATGCGGCCGGCATCGATCTTGCGGCCCTCGGCGTCGGCGATTTTCTTGACCGAGGCGCCTATGCCGCGCGGCAGGCCAAGCCCGCGCGCGAAGTCGATGCCGGTGCCACAAGGCAGGAGCCCAAGCGCGCTTTCGCGGCCACTTTCCTGCCGCGCCTGCAGCAGCCCGTCGGCCACCTCGCTGGCGGTGCCGTCGCCGCCGGCAGCGATCACCAGTTCGCACCCGCTGGCTGCGAGGTCGATCGCCAGCCGCTCGGCATCGCCGCCGGTTTGCGTCTCGCGCAGGTCGAAATCGCCGAAATTCGCCTTGAGCGACGCCGCTGCCTCCGCCCAATGCCGCTTGAGCCTGCCGCCTCCGGCAACCGGATTGAGAACCACCCCGACCTTCAAGCCGACCTCCCCCGAGGCACGTCGCAAATATGCGGCGGCACCCGCGCTGCGACCAAAGTCTTTTGCCGGCATTGAAACGCGGACGGGGCGGCGGGGCAAGGCTCCAACGTCCAGGGTCGCTAAAAAAGCGGGCAGGCTGTCTAAGGGGCTCGGCCGAAAGATTCCGAGGCTTTTGCCATTGGTCCCCGATAATCCCGCTATCCACAGGGCTGCCGGCATTCCCCAAACCCCTTACCCGGCGTACGTTAAACCCATCTCAGGCGGCCACTGAACGCCCCAGCCGAAAGGCAAAAGCGCAAGGCGGATTTCCTGAGGCCCGTACGGCCCGGAACGAGAGCAGGCTTGCCTGTTTCAGGGACGGATGCCGAGACCTACGGGTGCCGCGGAAAGCGTGCTAACGCCGACGGCGGACCGATGCTGCCATGAAGGCCGGGAAAAACCTTCGATGGCACGCTGGGCGAAGCCCGCAAGGGTGGAGATCGGCGTGGTCTGGAACGGGAGCTGCCCTCGGGTGGCGACTGGCAGGACCGTCAAAATCAAGGCTGGCCTGGCGCGACGACTTTACGGAAGTTGCTGCCTTAACCGGTTCCTGATCTGACAGGGAGGCGCTGGGAGAAATCCCAGCGCCGACTGTCTTTTTGAGATCTGCTTTCCGGGCAGTCCGTTGCGTTGTGTCGCCAGACGGGCGAGCGGCACCCGAGGGATAGACCCACCGCCGGTAACCTCTTTCGCGCCTTGTTGCGGAGCCGGCCTGTTCCCCGCGTCAAAATCGGCTAACGTTCAGCGTGACGTGAAGGGGGATGCTTCATGCCGCTGATCCGCAAGCTTACTCTCGCCGGCATCTCGGCCGACCGTGCTGGCCTTTGCCGTCCGATCGATCCGGGCGCAGCCTGACATGTTCGTGCTGCGCTGGCTGAGGCGACTCTTCAAGACAATCCTCTGGCTGATCGTCCTCGTCGTGCTGATCCCGATCGTCGGATTGGCCTACGGCTTTCTCACCATCCCTGCCCTCGATAAAGCGCCCCTGCCAGGCATCGCGGACGGCGCTCCGCCAGCAGAGCTGGCTGCGAAGGTCCGGCAGGCGATACCGGGCTATCAATCGCCCGAGTCGTCGACCTGGCTCGCCTACCCGAAATGGCGGCCTTCCACGCCGCGCGCGACTATGCCGCCTTCGTCGACGAGGACCAGCCGAGCGGCTTTCCTTACCTGTCCTACATAGGCCGTTACTGGCAGGACTATGCGGCGATCATCCGCGCAAGCTCCGTCCACGGCTTCAACACCGCCGATTACGTCATGCCGACACTCACCGGCATCGGCCTTACGATCGACTACGCCCTCCAATGGGCCTACGAGAACACCGTCGGCCGCATCACCGAGGCGACCGCCGGCAAGCGCATTGCTGCCGACATCTACCAGGCGAAGGTCGCCAGCGACTATGCTGCCTTTCTCGACAAGACGCGGTGGTATGAATTTCCCTATGCCGAAAAGCGCGCTGGGCTATTTGCCCTCGAGCCCGCCACCGGCGACGACTCCTTCCGCACCAGCGAACGCAAGCTCGCCTTCGGCCTGGCCGACACAATCAAGCAATGGTGCGCCGATCTCGGCAGATCGGTGTTGGCCAGCGCCGGCGATCCGAGCCCGCCCGACATCCATGTCTGGGCCAAGGGCCCGGTCGGCGAGGCGGCGCGCAACGAGCCGGACACGCTTCTCGAACGCGATCTCGGCGGCGACGGCACCATCTTCGTCACCAGCCGCTCGCAGGCCTTTACCGGGATGGTCCCGCGCCTCATCGACAAGGGAATCTCCTTCGTCGAGATCGGCGGCAAGGACGAGATCATGATCACGGTGACCTCGGGCGCGGAGATCGCCGCCCCCGAAGGCGCGCGCATCCTGTTCAGCCAGCCCATCCCGATACCACCCGACACGCGCCGCACCGCGCTGGCCGTCGCCGTGCGCAAGCTGCACTTGGTCCTGC
This sequence comes from Mesorhizobium sp. B2-7-1, assembly GCF_006440735.1. GTDB lineage: Bacteria > Pseudomonadota > Alphaproteobacteria > Rhizobiales > Rhizobiaceae > Mesorhizobium. The sequence goes on from NZ_VFUA01000030.1 coordinate 56,957, forward strand.
CGGCTCTGGCCAAGGCCGGTGCCAAATTGGAATATGTCTACGCCGACGACTGAGGCATTTCGGTCACAGTCGCCGGCTGAGCAACCTTCGGAAACGTGCCGTCATCCACATTTCACAATGGCGGCCAAATCCCGCCTTGTTCGGCATGGATTGATGCGAGCGGGGTGGGGAGAAATTTCGAAGGGACAAGACCGTGATCAAGACCGCCCTTGTCGCCATGACCATTGTCGGCTGCGACTGCGATGCCAAGCTGTGCGAATATATCGGCGAGACGCCGGCCAAATGGGCGACGATCGCCGGTTGCGAGGCGGCGATGAAGAGCCAGATGCTGCTCCAGCGCAACTTCAACTATCCGCTGGTTTCGGGCATCTGCCGCCTCAAGGGCTCGGCCTCTTCCTCCGAGCTTGCCGCGAAAGCCTCCAGGCCGGATCTGAAGCCAAAAAACCGCGTTGTCGAAACCATCGCCCCGCTGCCGCCCGAGCTCGACCATCGCCCGAGCGCTCCGGTCGGAGGAACGGTGACCGCCAGCGAGACGGAAGCCGCGAAGCCCGTCGCCTTCGACGGATCGGTGCATGGCGGTCGCGCCGTGATTTACCGTACCAAAACCGGCTATGCCGTGGTCAAGACCGATCTCAGCCGCGCCGCCGGCGCAACGGTCGACGCGGCGAAGCGCTCGGCAAGCTGGCTGGCCGGGTTGACGGGTCTGTAAGCAATTCAAGGCGCGTCAGATTCAAGTCAGGCCGGCCTCACCTGAATATCGTCCGCCTTACAGCTTGATCTTCAAGGTCTCCCAAAACTTGTCGATCAGCGGCTGTTCCGTGGCGTTGTCCTGATCGCCGATGCGCGTGATGAAGAGCAGTCCCTGATCGGCGGTGCCGAAGCCTACGATCTCGAAATCCGCGCTGTCGGTACGCGTCTTCACGGTCGCCTTGAGCCCCGTTAACGCCTTGCCGTCGGCTAACTTGCGGCTCGTCGGCTGCTGCGTCAGCTGCCCGCCCGCCTGGATCGTTTCCTTGGTCATCTCCTGCAGCATCAGTTGGTTGAGCGAGACGGGGTTCATCTTGTCGTACTTCTGCACCACGACCAGGGTGCCGAGCGCCGATGCCATCAGATACTGGGCGATGCCGTCGCCGAGATCGGTCTTGGTGACCGAATTGGTGCTCGGATGGACGAAAGAGAATGTGCCGCCCGAGAAGGTCGCGAAATCATTGTGCTCGATCCGCACCTTGCTGGTCTTGCCGCCGGGCAAGGTCACCTCGACATCCTCGCCGGGATCGATGTCGACGGTCACGCCGTCGATCGTCAGCTTGAAGG
>NZ_VFUA01000031.1 GCF_006440735.1 Mesorhizobium sp. B2-7-1
ATCTCTTCCCCACCGAGAACCACACCTTCTACTCGCTCCGCCACTCCTTCGAGGACCGGATGAAGAACGCGAGGCTCGATGAGGAACTGCGACGTATGCTGATGGGCCATACGATCGACCGCCCCAAATACGGCGAAGGCGGTGAGATGAAGATGTGGCAGGAAGAACTTATGAAGATCGCGCTGCCGTTCGATCCTGACATCGTTTGACACGCTCGTGCACCATGGCGATCCGTTCTTTCCTCGCCCGGTGATCATGTAGCGCGCGTTCCAGGTGGTCGTACAGGGGAAGCCATGCCTCACCCTTGTCGCCTCGCGACACGATTATCTCAGCAACGCGATCGAGCACCCGCTCGATGCGCTCTGCCGTAACGGGCCGAGATGCCGGCGAGTACGACCTCACGATTTCACCCTTCTCGCAACCACATCTGTCCACACGTTCCAAGTGTCCTTGCGGGAATGAGATTGAGGCGCGAGTTCCAACGTTGGCAAAGGCGAAATCCGACACGCGTAGTCTGGCGTGTCATTTCGCGCATAGGTCGATCCGCGATGCGGCCGGAGCCCCACGGAAGTGCGAGACTGCAGAGCGGGATTTTCCGGGGAAGGTTGAGAGCCGGAAGAGAACCTTCCGATGCCATGCCCATTGTGGAGAACCGCGATGTCTAGTCACAGCAATCGAGTCCGCGCAGGGCCTTTTCCAGCCGCGACGAAGGAGTGTGGGAAAAGATCGTAGCGGAAGAGCGAGACCGCCTTTGCGCACTCATCCAGTTGCCAGTTCTGGCTTCGCCGCAATGGCTGAGCGGTTTGGGCCAGCGCATTTGCTTTTCGATGCCATCAGCATCAGAAATTGGCTTCGCGGCGCCTACTCCGCAGGATTTCTTACCGAGCAGACTTCGTTCGCATCGATCGGACTGGTCGCCGTCATATGGCGCCCTTCGCCGGGGCCTGTCGGTCCCGCATCCCGCCTTGGGGCGGCGCTATGCTGATGCTCCTTCGGCCGCCCCTGTTGAACCGGTCTCAGGGCCACGAACTTTCTCCAGCACCGAACTGACTTGGTCCCGCTTATGGACATTTCGGTGCTTCCGCCCTGTACGCCCTTTTGACATTGGCCAGGAGAGCCGTGGCTCTCCTGGGGCACAGAGAAGCGTCGGGTTTTCAGCTTTGAAAACGGAACGAGAGGCATTCAGTGCCCGTCGCGCAGAATCACATGTCGGCATAAGGCTCAATCGACCTATGCCGTTGCCGACCGATCGAACCTCGATGCCGAAACCACTGCCAGGGTGATGCCGAGCTGAAGCCCGTCGCATTCCATGGGTGTGGCCTTGGGGCAGCTCTGCGGTAAAGGTCTCGCCCTGTCTGCCGAAGAGCCAGTACGAATGTCCGAAGAATGCTAAAAGTTTAGGACAAGGGACGTTCGCGCAGCACCACGATGCCGTGCCCATGTGCGCGGCGGCAGGGCCGAGTTTCTATCACTGGCCCAAGTTGGTTGCGAGGTCGCCTCCGTTTCATGGAAAATGGAGATGGACACGGAGCGTGTAGTGGTGGTGGACGAGGAGCGTCGCCGAAATTGACGGTGGCACGCCGTGCCGCTTGCGCGCTGCGTCCGGGCAAGGGGAGCTGCGCCGCGGCCTGTTACGCACATGCAACCTGGCACAAATGACGGGCTGCCGGCCGCGCCCTTGCCCGGCTTGCTCTTCGCGGCGTTCGGTACCTGTCCCGATGACCGGGCGGGAACGAAAGAGAGGAGCGCAAAGGCGCTGGCGAAAGATGGAAAAAGCAGAACTGGAAGAACTGAAAGAGAAAGTGCCCTGCACCGCGGTGCTAGAGCACCTGGGATTCGCGCTTGATCGCAAGGAGAGCACCCGCAGGGCGATGAAGTATCGCCGCGCGGCCGAGATCGTCATCGTCATCCACGATGGCAAGGGCTGGTTTGATCCGCTCGGCGACGACAAGGGCGATGTCTTCCGCCTGATCGAACATCTCAAGGGTGTGCCCTTCGTCGAAGCCATAAAGGACATCGCCAGCCTAGTTGGCTTCGTGCCGTCCGAGCCGGTCTGGCAGCGTGAGTGCCGTGAGCGGGAACCTGACCGCTCGATCCCGGAGCGCTGGCAGGGACGGCGCAGGCCGTGGCGCGGATCGGCGACCTGGCGATATCTCACCGGGGCCCGCCATCTTCCCGACCGTGTCGTCCGGGCCGCAATCAGCGCCGGCGTTCTGCGCGAAGGCCCGCATGGCAGCATGTGGGCGGCGCATCTTGATGAGGATGGCGCGGTCACCGGCTGGGAAGAACACGGACCGGACTGGCGCGGCTTTGCCACCGGCGCCAAGGTGTTGTTCCGGCTGGGGCGACCCGATGCGCCGCGCCTCTGTGTGACCGAAGCGGCGATCGACGCCATGAGCCTTGCCGTACTCGAAGACCTTCGCGCCGACACGCTCTATCTCAGCACCGGCGGCGGCTGGTCGCCGGCAACCGATGCGGCAATCCGCGCACTGGTGGCAAGAACTGGGATCCAACTCGTGCCCGCCACCGACAATAACAAGCAAGGCGACGTCTATGCCGATCGGCTGATCGCTCTCGCGGGCGAGACGGGCTGCGTTGGCCAGCGTCTGCGCCCGGTCGCTGACGACTGGAACGCCGATCTGAAGACGAGGAATGGGGAAGGAGAAGAGGAGGCAAACCGAGTGCCGCATGCCCGCCGGCCGCCTCAAGGTGAAGCTTCGCCCGGCTTCGCCGGCCCTTGACCCGCCCGGACGCAGAGGCGGCCGCGGGGGTCCGGTCCGGAAGGGCCGAAGAAGATGGTGATCCATAGGGGATGAACCGCGCTCCGGCCCGAGAAATGGCCAGGAGCCTTCCCATGACACAGTCTTCTATCCGCAAGATCTACTTCGACGTCGCCGATCGCCGGCAGATGTTCCGCCTGTTCGACCGGCACGCCCAACGGCCCAATCGCTGGGAGAATAACGACTGTGCGCTGTTTGCCGGCGAGTGGTTCGAGATCACTCGAGCCGAGCACGACTACATGCCCGATCTGCTGCCGCCGCTCTGGATGAGCGGCGAAATGTTCGCGCTCAGCGAATTCCTCACCGAGACCGTCACAGGCGTGTTCTATATGCTGCGCATCGGCGGCAGGACGCGCTACTTCCACGCCTATTGCGATCTCCCGGGGACCCGCTCGCCGGTCGAGACGCGCGATGCCATCATCGAGCGCAAGTGTTGGCCGATGATGCATCTGAGGCACCTCCTCATCCGCGCGGCTGCGTGAGGGAGGCGATCATGTTCACATTCCCGATCGCGGCGGTGCGCAGGATCATCGAGCGCGGCATCGAAGACGCCGCCGCCAATGGCGGTTTCCGCAATCCCTATTATGGCGCCCGCCCCGGCGAGGGCGAGAAGCCCGGCCTATGGGTCGTCGGCGATGAGGGCGTCTACATCATGTCCAACGGCAGGCTAGCCGAAGGGACACGCGCGCTAGTCATCTATGCCGAGCAGTGCCATCCCAAGGGCGACTTCGACTGGTGGGACTACAAGCACCGCCATTTCGGCGCAGATGACGGCATCGAGTTCATCGAGGCCGACCGCCTCCTCCCGCTCTTCGACCGCAACCTGCGGGCGACGCACCTCAACATCGCGCTCACCGAGACAGAAATCGCGCTCTCGCTGATCACCCGCTGACTTCCCCGAAACCCCGACATCGATCGACTGGCCGACCCGCTCGGCCGGGGAGATCGCGTGGGCCCTGACACAAGGAATTCTCGCATGTCCAACAACGATCCCTTCCCCCTCGACCTGTTCAACACCAACACGCTCTCGTCCGGCCTCGATTTGGGCGTCACCGCCTTCGGCAGCGACTTCGGCGCCGGCGAGCACGACGCCGAGCAGGCCTCGACGACCGCCCTGCCGGAGCCACAGCCGGTCGCCCAGCCTGTGCAGTCACCGAAGCGCGCGGGCAGCGCCGGATGGGGTGGCGACAACTTCGTCCTTGAGACCGATCGCGGCCTCGCCAAGGGCTGGAAGATCCGCGCGCAGGATAATCTCGGGGCGATCCGTCTCGCCGCCGAGATCGAGACCGCCGATCGGCAGGCGACGCCAGAGGAACAGGCACGGCTCATCCGCTTTACCGGCTTTGGCGCCTCCGAGCTCGCCAATGCCATGTTCCGCCGGCCCGGCCAAGATGGCTTTCGCGCCGGCTGGGAGAAGATGGGCGCCGAGCTCGAGGAGGCGGTGTCGAGCGCGGATTACGCCTCGCTTGCCCGGTGCACGCAATATGCGCACTTCACGCCCGAGTTCATCGTCCGGGCGATTTGGGCAGGCCTCATGCGGCTCGGCTGGCGCGGGGGCAGGGTTCTCGAGCCTGGCATCGGCACGGGATTGTTTCCCGCGCTCATACCGACGGCGCTGCGCGACCAGGTGCATGTCACCGGCGTCGAGATCGATCCGGTGACCGCGCGTATCGCGCGCCTGCTGCAGCCGCGGGCCCGCATCCTCAACGCTGACTTTGCGCGCGCCGACCTGCCGGCAGGCTTCGATCTCGTCATCGGGAATCCGCCGTTCTCGGACCGGACCGTGCGCTCCGATCGCGCCTATCGGTCGATGGGGCTACGCCTCCACGACTACTTCATCGCTCGCTCGATCGACCTCTTGAAGCCGGGCGGCCTCGCGGCGTTCGTCACCAGCTCGGGCACCATGGACAAGGCCGATTGCTCGGCGCGTGAGCACATCGCCAAATCGGCCGACCTTGTCGCTGCGATCCGGCTGCCCGAAGGCAGCTTTCGCGCTGACGCGGGGGCCGATGTCGTCGTCGACATCCTCTTCTTCCGCAAGCGCCGACGCGAGGAGGCTGAGGGCGACGCCTCCTGGCTCGAAACCGACGATGTCCGCCCCGCCGATGGCGACGACAGCTCCATCCGCATCAATCGCTGGCTCGCCCGGCATCCGGAATTCGTCTTGGGAAGCCACGCCACCACGTCGGGACCATTCGGCGATGCCTACACCTGCTTGCCCCACCCCGGCGTCGATCTCCCGCAGGCGCTGTCGGATGCCCTCTCTCTCCTTCCAGAAGCCATCTATGACGGCGAGCCCGAAGCGATCGATCCGGACGCCGCCGCCGTCGTCAACGATCCCGGTGATGACCCTGATGCCGCCGTGGTTGGAATTCGTGAGGGCAGCTACTTCATTGCCTCGAACACCGCGCTGACGCAGATCGTCGATGGGGAGCCGGTGATCATAACAGTGCGCGAGGGGCGCAGCGTCGATGGCGTGCCTTCGAAGCATGCCCACATCATCCGCAAGCTGATTCCGATCCGCGATGCGCTGCGCGAGGTGCTGAGGTGCCAAGAGCTTGACCGGCCGTGGAAGCCAGCGCAGGTCAAGCTGCGCATCGCCTGGTCGAATTTCGTGCGCACCTTCGGCCCGATCAACAGCACTGTTGTGTCGACCAGCGAGGATCCGGAGACCGGTGAAGTGCGAGAGACGCATCGCCGCCCGAACCTCGTTCCCTTCCTTGACGATCCCGATTGCTGGCTGGTCGCCTCGATCGAGCACTACGACCTCGAGACCGACACCGCCCGCCCGGGTCCGATCTTCACCGAGCGGGTAATCGCGCCGCCCTCGGCCCCGATCATCAATTCGGCGGCTGACGCCCTCGCGGTGGTGCTGAACGAGCGCGGCCATGTCGATGTCGATCACATCGCCGAGCTGTTGCATGTCGACCCCGAGACCGTCATCGCCAATCTTGGTGACGCTATCTTCCGCGATCCGGAGAGCGGGTCATGGCAGACCGATGACGCCTATCTCTCCGGCCAGATCCGCGACAAGCTCAAGGTCGCCGAGGCCGCAGCGGCGCTCGATCCGGCTTTCGAGCGCAATGTCCGCGCGCTCATCGAGGTCCAGCCCGCCGATCTCGGTCCGTCCGACATCACAGCGCGTCTTGGCGCGCCGTGGATCCCCGCCGCCGATATCGCAGCCTTCGTCAAGGAGAGGATTGGCGCCGAAATCCGCATTCATCACATGCCGGAACTGGCATCGTGGACGGTCGACGCTCGGCAGCTCGGCTACATGGCGACCGGCACATCGGAATGGGGCACCGACCGCCGGCATGCCGGCGACCTCATCGCCGATGCGCTCAACAGCCGCGTGCCGCAGATCTTCGACTTCATCAAGGATGGAGGCAGCGAGCGCCGGGTCCTCAATGTCGTCGATACCGAGGCAGCCAAGGAGAAGCTGACCAAGATCAAAACCGCGTTCCAGGCCTGGATCTGGAGCGATCCTGATCGCGCCGACCGGCTGGCCCGGGTTTACAACGACCGCTTCAACAACATCGCCCCGCGAAAATTCAACGGGGACCATCTCGTTCTTCCCGGCGCCTCAGGCGCCTTTTCTCTTTATCGGCACCAGAAGCGCGGCATCTGGCGCATCATCTCGGCCGGCTCAACCTACCTCGCGCACGCTGTTGGCGCCGGCAAGACCATGACCATGGCCGCAGCCGTGATGGAGCAGAAGCGGCTCGGCCTGATCGCCAAGGCCATGCTGGTCGTGCCCGGCCATTGCCTGGCGCAGGCGGCGCGCGAGTTCCTGGCGCTCTATCCGACGGCTCGCATTCTTGTCGCCGACGAGACCAATTTTACCAAGGACAAGCGGCAACGCTTCCTGTCCCGTGCGGCGACCGCGACCTGGGACGCAATCATCATCACGCACTCGGCCTTCCGCTTCATCGGCGTGCCCTCAGCTTTCGAGCAGCAGATGATCCAGGACGAGCTCGAGCTCTACGAGCGTCTGCTCACCAAGGTCGAAAACGGCGATCGTGTTTCCCGCAAGCGCCTCGAACGGTTGAAGGAGGGTCTCAAGGAACGGCTGGAGGCGCTCGCCACGCGCAAGGACGACCTGCTGACGATCTCCGAGATCGGCATCGACCAGATCATCGTCGACGAGGCGCAGGAGTTCAGGAAACTCTCCTTTGCCACCAACATGTCGACCTTGAAGGGCATCGACCCGAACGGCTCGCAGCGCGCCTGGGATCTCTATGTGAAGTGCCGCTTCATTGAGACGAAGAACCCGGGCCGCGCACTCGTTCTCGCCTCGGGCACGCCGATCACCAACACGCTGGGCGAGATGTTCTCGGTGCAGCGCTACTTGGGCTACGCGGCCTTGTCCGAGCGCGGCCTGCACGAATTCGATGCCTGGGCTTCGACCTTCGGCGACGTCTCCACCGAGCTTGAGCTGCAGCCCAACGGCAAGTACAGACCCGTGACGCGCTTCGCCACCTTCGTCAACGTGCCCGAGCTCATCGCCATGTTCCGGTCCTTCGCGGACGTGGTCATGCCCGAGGATTTGCGCGAATACGTGAGGGTGCCGGCGCTCTCGACCGGCACGCGGCAGATCAGGACATCCAAACCCTCGGCCGCCTTCCAGCGCTATCAGGCCCTGCTCGATCAGCGCATCAGGGCCATCGAGCAGCGCGAAGGTCCGCCCGAGCCCGGCGACGACATCCTGCTTTCGGTCATCACCGACGGCCGCCATGCCGCGATCGATCTGCGCCTTGTCGATCCCGATAACGACAATGAGCCGGACAACAAGCTCAACGACCTCGTCGCCAATGCTGTTCGGATCTGGCAGGAGACGGCTGGCAGCGCCTATGTCCGGCCTGACGGCAAGCCGTTCGAGCTGACCGGCGCCGCACAGATGATTTTCTCCGACCTAGGCACGATCAATGTTGAGAAGACGCGGGGCTTCTCGGCCTATCGCTGGATACGCGACGAGCTCGTTCGCATGGGCGTCCCGGCTTCCGAGATCGCCTTCATGCAGGATTTCAAGAAGTCGGAGGCCAAGCAGCGCCTGTTCGGTGATGTTCGCGCCGGTAAGGTCCGTTTTCTGATCGGCTCGTCTGACACGATGGGCACGGGCGTCAATGCGCAGCTCCGCCTGAAGGCGCTCCACCATCTCGACGTGCCCTGGCTCCCGTCGCAGATCGAGCAGCGCGAGGGACGCATCCTGCGGCAGGGCAACCAGCACGATGTGGTCGACATCTTCGCCTATGCCACCGAGGGATCGATGGACGCCCAGATGTGGCAGAACAACGAGCGCAAAGCCCGCTTCATCGCCGCAGCACTTTCGGGCGATACCTCGATCCGCCGGCTCGAGGACCTCGGCGAAGGGCAGGCCAATCAGTTCGCCATGGCCAAGGCGATTGCCTCGGGCGATCCGAGCCTGATGCAGAAGGCCGGCCTCGAAGCGGAGATCGCCCGGCTTGAACGCCTGCGCGCCGCGCATCAGGACGATCAGTTGGCCATCCGCCGTCAGATCCGCGACGCCGAACGCGACATCGAATATTCGACGCGTCGGATCGGCGAGATCGGCCGGGACCTCGAACGACTTGTTCCGACCGCGGGCGAGGCGTTCCGCATGACTGTTGGGGTGGAGGCCTTCACCGAGCGCAAGCTCGCCGGCCGGGCGCTGATGAAGGAGATCCTGGCGCTGGTCCAGCTCCAGCATGCCGGCGACAGCGTCATCGCGACGATCGGCGGCTTCGGCCTCGAATATTCCGGGCAGCGCTTCGGTCAGGACGGCTATCGCTATTCCACAATGCTCCTGCGCGCCGGCGCCGAGACCGAGATCGAATTGCCGGTTACCACGACCCCGCTTGGCGCGATTGCCCGGTTGGAACACCTGCTCGGCGCCTTCGAGGATGAACGGGAACGCTATCGGCATCGCCTATCCGACGCCGAGCAGCGCCTGGCGTCCTATCGTTCGCGCGAGGGCGGCATGTTCGCCTTCTCGGGCGAGCTAGCCGACAAGCGCCGGCAGCTTGCCGAGATCGAAAGGTCCTTTGCCGCTGACTTTGGTGCAACGCGCGAGGGAACGCGGGCAGCGGCCGCCTAGATCAACCGAGCCGATGCTCGTCGTCGATCAGCTCGAGCCTGGATGGGGCAGCGTCGCCCCATCGCCACAGAACGAGATTCAAGTCGCCGACTACGGCGCCCTTGGCAAAGCTCGGCACGAGCAGGCCATTATAGCCTTGCGCGACGAGCTCACGGGCAAATCGCTGTGTATGCGCCTCGCCATGGTCTCTCATCTGATCGCGCCATGTCGGGTCGGCGAGGGCCGCCGAATCGAGGCCCATTGCGGCAAGGGCAGTGGCGTCGCCCGCATCGAATACGGCCTCGATCTCGGCGCGATAGGCGACCAGCGTCGTTGGCTGCAGATCGCCCACCTGGTTGCCTTCGCGCAAAGCCGTCAGGACCGAAGTCGACGCATAGAGCGCAGGCATCCCTTTGGGGTTGAAACGTCCTCCATAGAGCTCGGCGCCGCGTCCCGACATAGGCTCGCGGGCATATACTGGATTGAGGGCGCGGTAGAGCCGGCCCGAATAGGTGACGGCGACGACGCTCAGGCGTAAACCCCCGCGTCGACCGCGTCGATGAAGTCGAGGACCTCATCGGCCCGCCCCTCCCGAACCAGCTGCATGGCCGTCCGCCCCGAAAATCCGGGCAGCGGCTCGGAGCGGTACCAGGCATAGGCCATGAGCGCGGAGCCAAATCGCGGCTCGACCTTGTTCACGATCTCCACCATCTCGCGCAGGCGGCGCTGCGTCTTGTCTGAACGCACCCGCTCCCGGCGCTGAACCGCGTCTTTCCCCAGACCAGCGGTACGCGCGATCTCCTCGCTCGTCGTGCGGAAAGCGTCCGCAATCTTCTTGGGCGCGAACAACCCGTCATCCGCATATTGTGCCAGGCCCATCGCAGCACCTCCGTGCATTTGCCAACAGTTATGACGCAATATAGCGTCAGCAACACTGGCACACAAGGTCTGGCAGGCGTTTCGGCGCTACGATGGCTGTTCGAGCGGCCTAACCTCGATCGCTCCGTGGGCGACCGCGCAAGCGTGCGTGAAACCATATCGATGGCCTCTGCGGGATCGACCGAGCTCGCCTGCTGTCACAAGTCGGCTGACGGCGTCGCCCCGTGGAGCAACATTCCAGAGGGGAAGTTAGGATAAAGGAAAGAGAGAAAGAACTGCTCGCAGAGCGGGTGGCCCGCCGACGCTGGCGCTCAATCGCGCCCGTCGCGATCCCGGCCCGTCATCCTGCGCAGGGCTGAAGAAGCCCCGCTTGTCCAGCCGGGCAGGGATGCTCGGCCGCAATTGCACCGGCCCGCCCGCTCCGCGGCTCGGAGGAGGTCTTCGGAAAGAAGACGGAAAAGGACGGGTGAAAAGGCCGCGTCCGCAACCTCCCAGGAGCATTCCCATGGAACTGAAGTTTGTCGATCCGCGCTCGCTCAAGGACAATCCTGACAAGGCGCGCCGCTCCAAGTCCAGCCCGCAGGCCGACGCCCTGCTGCTGGCGACGATCAAGGCCATCGGCGTTGTCGAGCCACTGATTGTCTTCGCTGAAGCCGATGGCGGCAATGGCTTCGTCATCGATCAGGGCCATCGCCGTGCCAAGCAGGCAATCGTCGCCGGTCTGGACGAGATCGCGGTTCTGGTCGTACCTCGCGCTGAGGACGGTGGTGCGATGCGCTCGTTGGCCACGTCGATCACGCACGAACAGCTTAACCCGGTCGATCTGTGGCGCGCCATCGAGCGTCTTGTCGCGCTGAACTGGACCGAAGAGTCCATCGCGATCGCCCTGGCGCAGTCGGTGCGCCAGATCAAGAAGCTGCGCCTGCTCGCCAACGTGCTGCCGGCGATGCTCGACGCCATGGCCAAGGGCGACATGCCGAACGAGCAGCAGCTCCGCACCATCGCGGCGGCATCGCTCGACGAGCAGAAGGAAGTCTGGAAGGCAAACAAACCCTCCAAGGGCGACCCGCAGGTCTCATGGTGGAGCGTTGCCAACGGCTTGACCAAGCGGCGCATGTACGCACGCGACGCAAGCTTCGGCGACGAGCTTGCGCAGGCCTACGGCATCGCCTGGGTCGAGGACCTGTTCGCCCCGGCCGACCAGGACAGCCGGTACACGACCGACGTCGAGGCGTTCCTTGGCGCGCAGCAGGAATGGATGACGCAGAACCTGCCTAAGAAGGGCGTCATCACCGAGTCGACCACCTATGGCGAGGTGAAGCTGCCGCCGAAGGCCGAGCGCGTCTATGGCACGCCCAAGAAGTCGGACCACACCGCGATGTATCTCGATCGCGAGGGCAAGGTGAAGACGGTCCACTTCCGCATGCCCGAGGTGAGAAAGAAGGGCAAGGCGGCGGACACCGCTGACGACGCGGCGATCGTCATGCCGAAGTCGCGTCCCGATGTGACCCGCAAGGGCATCGAGATGATCGGCGACATCCGCACCGATGCTCTTCACGAGGCGCTGTCGCGGGCGCCGATCGAGGACGACATGCTGCTGGCGTTGCTCGTTCTCGCCTTCGCTGGCCAGAACGTACGCGTCGACTCCGGTGCCGGGGGCGATCACGCGTTCGGCCGCCGCATGCCCCGGCATGCCGCCACCCTCTTCGATGCCGAGGGCAAGTTCGCCTTCGACGCTGAGACTTTGCGCATCGCGGCCCGGGGCGTCCTCATCGACGCGCTCTCCTGCCGCGAGGGCATGAGCAAGTCGGGCCTGGTGGCGCTCGTCGCCGGCGAAGCGATCGGCGCGGGAGGCTTTCTCGCCAACATGGGCACTGAGGACTTCCTCTCCTGCCTGTCGCGTCCCGCACTCGAAAGCTCGTGCGCCAACACACCTGTGCTGCCGCGGGCGCGGGTCAAGGACACGCGGGCCGCGCTCGTCGAGCACTTCAAGGAGGGGCGCTTCGTCCATCCGGCCGCGCTGTTCGCTCCCGATGCGACCAGCCTGACGGAATGGCTGGCGAAGAGCGCGGTCGCCGAGGTCGATGACGACGATAGTGTCGACCCCGAAGGCCTCGATGATGAGAACCAGTCTTCCGGGAAAGGCGAGTTCGAGGAGGGCTATCGCGAGGCCGCCGAATAGCCTCGCCTCTCCCTTTCGATCCTTCCGCCGCCGGGCCGCCCGGCGGCGGTTTCGTTTTCACCTGCAGCAAACGGAGGACACTATGTCCGCATGCGATATCTCGCACGCAATCCCCCGAGCGTTTCAAAGAGTTCACAAACCCTGACCACCCGATAGGCCGCGATCCGACCAGGGGCGGGGGCGCCGATTGCGCTCCCGCCAGGATATGACCGTCAGTCGAGAACCTTGATGATCGTATGGGTTTCGGGATCAACGACCACGGTCCGATTGTCGATCACGGTGTATTCGTATTTCACCTTGGGGACTTTATGAAGCTCCACCTTTTCGGGCACCTTGCTGCCGATCTTCAACTCCACGCCCGGCAACTTGATCGATGCCAGGGGTTCCTTCTTGACGTACTCGCGGATGGTCGTTTCCTGTTCAGGTGCCAGAACCACCGTATCCGCGATAGCGACGCTGATGCCGGACAGCAGCAACAGGCCGGCAACAGAATTGGTGATCATCGTCTTCATTTCCGTATTCTCCTTATGCGCCCCTTGCCCAACGCCGGCGCGAAACCGGCAGAAACGCCGATAGGGGAGCGATTTCGGCGATCCGCCAAAGCAATGACGTTCTCGGCTTGATTGTTTCACCGGCGATATCGAGTAGGACCAATGCGCGCCAGCATAAGACCAAAGGCCCAGCACCTCCGGTCGATGAAATCGGCAGGTGGTCATGATCAGCTCTCATCAGGTTCCCACTTCGAAATCGAGGCCTCCCTGCCGGTCTTCCCTCGGGCTTATTGCGGTCCTAAACCGGCGGCCGTCCGCTTCAAGGCCGCGTTCCGCGCCGCGAGGCGGCCGGATCGGTCCGGTCTCGCCATGGCAGGCCCGCGTCCCGCGCGAGGGCTGAAGAGCCCTGCTTGGCCGCAAACCTTCCATGCTCACCTCGGTCCGCCCGGACCCTGAAGCGCCCCGTCATCCCGCCGTTTTTGTTGGTCCGCGCCCGAGGGAGGCCCGGCATGGAGCCGGTTCGAGCTTCGGGAACCAGAAGAAAGGACATGTCATGACCAAGAAAGCCGTAAATTCCGGCGCAGCCGGCCGCATCGTTCCGATCCGCAAGGGCACTACCCTGCAAATGGTCCGGCTCGCCTGTCCCGATGCCGCGCAGTGCTCGCTGGTCTCCGAGAGCTTTGGCCTCCAGGTGCTGGATAGCGACGGCATCCGCGACCTGCACGAAAAGCTCATTATGGAGACCGCCGCAGCGCTCGATGAAGGGCTTGGGGAACGCGCCATGCAGATCCACTTGCAACGCGTCGTCGGTGCCTTCGTCGGTTCCGCCTACGGGGCCGGCCAGTTCTACAGCCGTGCGGTGACCGAAGCCCGGGATGCGACGGCCAAGTCGGCCTGCGACGATCGGAACGAAGACGTCGGCGGACCGGTCGGCTTCGACAGCGCCGCCCAGCGCAAGCGTGAGTTCGCCGCCGATATGGCGCTCCAGGCCCATGCACTACGCATGGCCGCCGAGGGGGCCGTTGCCGCCTACGAGCAGGTTGTAGGCGAGGTCTGGAAGCCCTTCGAACGCCCTGTCGAGAACCCCGGCCAATCTGTCGACCGCAGGGCTGCCGAACTGCAGATGGCGGCTCTCGGATGAGCCGCGGAAGGGCGGGGCTCCGGTCCCGCCCTTTTTTCCCTGTCGCGCAGCCAGCCTCATTCACCAGTCGCATCAACTGTGCGGGCCTGCCCCTTTCATCGCGAGTGCCGTCTCCTGGCTGACGAAGGGAGACGACCTGCTACCATGCGGTGCGCCGAGCAAATATGGCCTATCGTCTGCCAATCTTCGCCCGTGGCGACCACCTCCACAAGGGGACATTCTTGTTCCAGCGATTTCCTGTGCGTGCCTTGGCGCCAGGGTTCGATACGTCATTTCCGGCGAACGACCTTCGGGACGGCACGCGCAGCGCCAGTTCCTTTCGCCAGCATCGGCCGTTGGACAGGTTGGGTTCCTTCACGACCCAATCCCGCTCTCGTGTGATGGCTTTCCTGGTGCGGCGGCGGATCTTCCACGATCAACCCGCAAGGGGTCCGCTAGCATGCTGCGGCCGCTCGGCTGACGCCTTCGGGTGATCGCGCCCGCCGCCGCACACTGACGGAGCCATCGAGCGGGAATTGGCCCGCTCCAAGATGGAGCCCTCGGATGTCCCGCGATCTCACTCTCGCCCAGAAGGCCGCCTGGTCCCTCGCACGCACCCTCATGGTTCCGGTCATCCTCTTCCAGGTCGGCAACGAATTTGGCGTCATGCCGGCCGACGAGCTCGACGATGCCGAGATCGAAATCCTCTTCGAATACGATCCGTATAGTGGCGGCCGATCGGTTCATTGACCCGACCTTCTCCCGACTGCATTGAGGCGACTCCAGCGCCGCCTTTCTCCTTTCTGGCGGCCGCTCACGCCCCGTCCTGCCCGAGGCGCTGGCGGAGCCAGGCTGTCGGCGCAACGGCTCCGCCGTCCTCCGCTGCCGCTGCGGCCCACCACCCATCGCGCGAGCTCGACGGGGCCCCCGGTCGGGTGCGCGGCCCGCCTTCCTGCTCCGCCCGGCGGACCCCGTGACGGGGCCGCGATCGGCGCGGCCTCCAGAACTGGAGGTTGATTGAAAATGAGCAGGAAGGAAAAAGCACCGCGCATCGACATCTATGCGCGCATCACCGACCGCATCGTGGCCGAGCTGGAGAAGGGCGTTCGCCCCTGGATGCAGCCATGGCATTCGAGCAATGCCAACGGCCGCGTCAGCCGGCCGCTGAGGCATAATGGTCTTCCTTATAACGGCATGAACGTCCTATTGCTTTGGTCGGAGGCCATCGCACGCGGCTTTTCCAGCCCGGTTTGGATGACGTTCAAGCAGGCGCTGGAACTCGGCGGGGCCGTCCGCAAGGGTGAGACTGGCTCGATGGTGGTCTTCGCCAGCCGCTTTACCAGAACCGAGACCGACTCCGGCGGCGAGGAAATCGACCGCGAGATCCCGTTCCTCAAGGCCTATTCCGTCTTCAATGTGGCGCAAATCGATGGACTGCCGGACGACTTTTATGGCCGGCAGGCGGAGCTGGTATGCGATCCGATCGCTCGCATCGCGCATGCCGACCGGTTCTTTGCCAACACGGGCGCAGTGATCCGCCATGGCGGTGACCGCGCCTATTTTGCCCCGGCGACCGACCACATCCAGATGCCGCCGTTTCAGACTTTTCGGGACGCTGCATCATATGTGGCAACGCTCAGTCACGAGGCCACCCATTGGACTTCGGCGCCCCATCGTGTGAACCGCGACCTTAGCCGCTACGCTAAGGATCGCAGCGAGCGAGCACGCGAGGAACTGATTGCCGAGCTCGGAAGCTGCTTCCTATGCGCCGATCTTGGTATAGCGCCGGAGCTCGAGCCGCGGCCGGACCATGCGAGCTACCTCCGCTCGTGGTTGAAAGTCCTCGCCGACGACAAGCGCGCGATCTTCTCGGCCGCTGCCCATGCGCAACGCGCCGTCGCCTTCCTGCATGGCCTTCAGCCGGAGGCCGCAGAACAACGCGAGGCCGCCTGATATTTCACGCATCAAACTTCGGAGGGGAGGGCATTCGCCTTCCCCTTCTGTTTCGGCGGCCATGCCGTTCGACGAGCATGACCGAGAAAGCCTCCACGATAGTCGCGAATCGATCCATCCACGCGCCGATCTGGCGAGCCGGCGGACAGGTTCCTCCCCACAATCCTAAAGTTGGAACCGAAGTTGCCGTTGTTCCGGCGGCGAGACATCGCCTAGCGACGAAACCGTGACGCCCAGAAGGCGGATCCCCTTCCGTACCGGAAAGACCGATCTCAGGAGATCGGCCGCGAGATGCTCGAGATCAACGCGTTCGACCGGCACCGCCACCGTACGGCTTCGGGTGATCTGCTGGAAGTCGGCGAATTTGATTTTCAGCGTCACGGTCCTGCCCCGGATGCCTTTGCCTTCGCAGTATCCCCAGACTTTGGCGACCAACGGCTTGATTTCGGCGATTGACGCATCGAGATCGACGATGTCGGCTGCGAACGTGTCTTCGGCCCCAATCGATTTGCGCGGCCGATCCGGTTCGACCGCGCGTTCGTCGATGCCGCGGGCGATCTGATAGTACCAGCGCCCCGACTTGCCGAAGTGCTGCTGCAGGAACGGAAGCGACCTGTCCTTGAGATCGGCGCCGGTCTTGATGCCAAGCGCTTCCATCTTCGCGGCTGTCGCGGGGCCGATGCCGTGAAATTTCTTGACTGGCAAACTCTCCACGAAGGCGGGCCCGTGGCGCGGCGTGATGACAAACTGACCGTTCGGCTTGTTCTGGTCGGACGCCATCTTGGCGAGAAATTTGTTGTACGAGATGCCCGCGGAAGCAGTGAGACCGGTCACCAGCAGAATCTTCGCCCTGATCATCCCGGCAATCGTCGTCGCAGACGAAATGTTCAGCCGGTTCTGGGTGACGTCGAGATAGGCCTCGTCAAGCGACAAGGGCTCGATGAGGTCGGTATGTTCGGCAAACACTTCGCGAATCTGGGCCGAGACGGCCCGGTAGACGTCGAAGCGGGGCGGCACGAAGATCAGTTCGGGGCATTTGCGCTTTGCCGTGACCGAAGGCATTGCGGAGCGAACGCCGAAGGCGCGGGCCTCGTAGCTCGCGGCCGCTACCACTCCTCGGGCAGCCGCTCCACCGACGGCAAGCGGCTTGCCGCGCAGCTCCGGGTTGTCGCGTTGTTCGACCGAGGCGTAGAACGCATCCATGTCGACGTGGATGATCTTGCGCGGGTCGGCGGCGCTGTCAGGGTCCATTTGCCTGCAATGTCATTTCGCCAGGGTCTGAGCTTCGTGCCGCAGGATTCTACATTCTTCAGATCGCGAATTCAGCCTGTGCGCGACCCTGGGGGAGGCGCGAACCAAAAAACTTGCCGCGGGAAGGGGACGAAGCACTTCGTGTTCCGGATACGTCATCTCGAGCCACGCCGCGCGCTCCTCCCGGCGCAGCACCGCCAGCTGCCGGTCATGGTAGGGTGCGATGTCATCGTTGGCCTGGATCGTAAGGATTGCGTAGGCTTCCGGCCAATTACGCGTCGCTGGCCGCCAGATGCCGGCGAAGTAGAACCAATCACCGTTTGCGAGCCGAAAGCTGTAGTTCTTCCCCTGGCTGCGGTGCCGGAATTCGGATGCCGGCACGAGGCAGCGATGGCTTGGGAACGTTCGGCCTTCGGCGCGCACCATCGTGAAAGGTCGCCCGCCGGATTCCTTGGGTTGAAGTCCCCACGGCAGCTCCAGCATCTCAACATCGCCGCCGTAGCGCCTTATGATGATACGGCATTCGTCGAGCGGCACGTCGGAATCGAAAGCTCTTGCGCTCATGACCGAAAGAACATAACAGGAACACTATTGCCGCGCAACGCCGCAGAGGCAGGTGACACATGTGCAATGATTATCGGCTGATGGTGGATGTCGCCTCGATCGTCGAGGATTTCGCCGATCTCAAGATCAAGATCCGCTTCAGCGAAGGCGCGCCGAACGTTGGGCCGCGCGAGGATATCAAGATAACGGATCCAGGGCCGATTGTTCGCCCTGTCGACGGAGCGAGCGGCGAGGCCGATCTGGTTCAGCGCCGGTGGAGCTGGCCCGGACAAAACAAGCGGCCGGTTTACAACTTCCGCTCGGACGGCCGCGAGTTCGCCTCGAACCGCTGCCTGATCCCGGCCGATGGCTTTTATGAATTCACCGACCCGACGGAGAAGGGCAAGAAGCGCAAGGACAAGTGGCTCTTCACCAAGCGCGACGAGCCAATCTTCTGCATCGCCGGGATCTGGCGCGAGACAAACGATGTCGGCGAGGCGTTCACCATGCTTACGATGGAACCCGGTCCGGACATCGCCCCGTATCACGATCGGCAGATCGTAGTCCTTGAGCGCAAGGATTGGGCGAGCTGGCTTGATCCGTCGGTGTCCGCTAAATCCCTGATAAAGCCGCTTCAGGCCGGGACGCTGGTGGTCGAGCAGGTCGGGTGATGCGAGGTAGCGCCAGCGCAGTGACACTGGCAGGCGGCCGTTCACGCCGTTGACGTTATCGGTCGCAATTCTCATGGATCACAGATCCGGCAGGACCTGGTCGGCCCGTCCCCATCCCGAAAGAGCCTTCGACGCGGCGCGCTTCTTCAACTCGGTCGCATTGGCGACATGGAAATGGGAGGGGGCATCGATCGTCTTCATTTCCGCCCAGGTGATGGGCGCCGCGACCGGGGCGCCCGGCCGCGACCTGGCGCTGTACGGCATGATTGCCGTCGCGCCACGCTGGTTGCGCAGATAATCGACGAAGATCCGTCCCTTCCGTTTCGCCTTCGACAACACGGCGGTGAAGTGGCTTGGATCGCTCTGTGCGACCGCCTGAGCCAGTCTGGAGGCGAAATCCTTCACCTGAGGCCATTCGGCCCTGGGCGTGAGCGGCGCGATAACATGCACGCCCTTGCCGCCCGTCAGCATCGGAAAGGTCGTCAGCCCCAGTGATTTGAGGATATCCCGGAACTGGAACGCGGCGGCACGCACA
Organism: Mesorhizobium sp. B2-7-1; assembly: GCF_006440735.1. Lineage (GTDB taxonomy): Bacteria > Pseudomonadota > Alphaproteobacteria > Rhizobiales > Rhizobiaceae > Mesorhizobium. Next base: position 18,479 of record NZ_VFUA01000031.1, read on the forward strand.
GCCTCGAAATCCAGCCCCTCGTCTGGGTCGAGATCAAACACCAGGCGGTCGGCCTTCTCGACGTCTTCGATGCGCGCTCCCCAGCCATGGAATTCGATGGTTCCCATCTGGACACAGGTCATCAGCCCCTCGGCATCGTCGACGTAAAGGTAGGGTTCCTCATGACCGTCCTTTTCAGTGATCCCGACATGATGGACGTTGTCGCCGAAGCTGCCGGCGTCATGCTTCTGGAAGAAACACTTCTTCGCTCGGCCCTGCGGGCAACGAACAAGGCTGATCGGCCTGCCGCCGGCCCAGGGAAGCATGATAGAGGCGACGTCGGCGTAATAATCGGCAAGTTGTCCCTTGGTGATGTTGGATTCGGGGTAGATGACGCGGCCGCGGTTGCTGATCGCGACCGTGCTTGTCGCCGGCGGTGGCAGCGTCGCTGTGCGGTGTTCCGTCTCAAGCACGACGGCTTCCGGCTTCTTGTCCTCGCGCAGCCCGAGATAGCTTGGATGGCGCAGCGTCCCTTCATTGGTCATCTCGGTGTAGGCTATCTCGGCGACGAGCTTCGGACGCAGCCAGTGCGCGCCGCGAATCTCCGCGCGCGGTGCTGCGACCGTGGCGGCCTTCTGCTCCAGCGGCGCCATAATCCTCATGAGCCGCGCCATCTCGGCGGTATCGAAACCGGTTCCGACCTTGCCGGCAAAGCGTAGCTTTCCGCCGTCATGGACGCCAAGGATCAGCGATCGAAACGCGCGATCCTTGTCCGACGGCGTCCAGCCGACGAGCACGAATTCCTGGCGTTTGATGCACTTGATCTTCAGCCAGCTTCCATCGCGGGCGCCGACATAGTCCGAATCCGCCAACTTCGAGATAACCCCCTCGAGGCCGGCGTCGCAGAAGCGGTTCAGCAATTCTTCGCCGCGGCCCTGGATATGATCGGAGTAGCGAAGGATGGGACTCTTCGCCGGCAGGATTTCCTTCAGTTTCTCCTTTCGCTCCAGGAGCGGACGTTTCGTCAGGTCGTCGCCGTCGAGCTGGAGCAGGTCGAAGGCATAAAAATCGATGCTCGCGGGGTCGCCCTTCAAAGCGTTCTGGAGAGCCTGGAAACTCGATCGCCCCTCGGCGTCCATGACAACGGCCTCTCCGTCGATGAGCGCGGAGCGCACCTTGAGCTTGCGAGCCTCCGAGAGGATAGAGGGGAAGCGGCCGGACCAGTTCAGGCCGGAGCGCGTATAGGCGCGCGCCTCTCCGCCGCCCACGGCGACGAGAATGCGGTAGCCGTCGTATTTCATTTCGTGGATCCAGCGATCGCCGGCGGGGACGGTGTCCACCAGCTTTGCGAGCTGGACCGGCCGGAACGCAGGTGGCGTGAGATTGGTCGCGCGGCGCGGGGCTGGCTTGGCAGGGCGAGTGGAAGACACTTCGATTGTGGGCCGACGCGACGCTGACTTACTCACCTGACCTCGCTCTGACGAAACTCAATTGCCCGATGCGTCATTCGCAATCCGCGGCCTATTTCTTCAGTTTCTCCGCGGCGGCATTGAGCTTGTCTCGATCATTGCCGACCCGCTTGATGAGGGCCCCGGCCTGCTCTCTGCTGATGCCGTGCTTGCGGGCAAAATAATTGACCTCGTAGCCTTCACCGCCGGAGACCTGCCGACGGTCGGCGCCGCCTCGCTTGGATTTGTCGTCTGCCATTGTCCTCTCCCTGTTTTAGACGGCCGCGTCGTCTCGATGTTCGACCTGTAACGCTTTGGCGCGGCATGCGATCCTGAGCCGGGCAAGAAATTCCGCGTTTCACCTGAAGTCGCGCGTCTTGACCTTGATGTTGTCGATGTGAAGGTCGGGAATGTAGATGTCGCGGCTGCGCAGCCCCTTGGGTGGCAGCTCGCGCGGGTCGGGTCCGGAGCCGCCATTGCGTACCTGGTCGCCGCGGGCGTGCGGCACGGGAAAGCTTCCCTCGCGCTCGCCGACGCTGGCCAGCTCGCCCGAGAGATCGACGATGCGTCTGGCGACAAGGTGAACGACTTCGCCCTCACGCTGGATGCGCCCTTGCACCGCGACCATGCCTGCCGACAGAACCGTGCGCCGGTGATGCTCGAACACTTTCGGCCAGACGACGAGATTCGCGATGCCGGTCTCGTCCTCGAGGGTGATGAACATCACCCCCTTGGCCGAGCCGGGGCGCTGCCGGACGAGCACCAGGCCTGCCGCTTCCAGCCATCGGCCGTCGCGCGCCTCCATCGCTTCGGCGCAGGAGACGATGCGGCGGCGGCGTAGGTCTTCGCGCAGGAAGGAGATCGGATGGCTGCGCAGCGTCAGGCCGATATGGCGGTAGTCTTCGACGACCTCACCGCCGGCCGTCATGGGCCGGAGCGCTACCGCCGGTTCGCTGACCTCTGGCAGCAGCTCTGCCTCACGGGCCGACGCGGCCGCGAACAGGGGCAGCGGCTCGTCGCGCAGCGCCTTGATTGCCCAGAGAGCCTCGCGTCTTGCGAGGCCAAACGCCGGCCGGAACGCGTCGGCCTCGGCGAGCTGGATGAGCGCTGTCTGCGGCACGCCGGCGCGGCGCCAGAGATCGTCGACAGAGGCGAAAGGCTGGTCGGCGCGCGTGGCGACGATCGTGCTCGCATGGACGTTTCCCAGGCCGCGCACCATGCGCAACCCGAGCCGCACGGCGAAGCGTCCGTCTTCGGCGACAGGCTCGAGCGTACAGTCCCAACGCGAGGCGTTGACGCAGGCCGGCCGGATCTCCACCCCGTGCGCGGCAGCGTCGCGCACGATCTGCGCCGGCGCGTAGAAGCCCATCGGCTGGCTGTTCAAGAGCGCCGCGCAGAACACGTCCGGGTGCCAGCATTTGAGCCAGGCCGAGGCATACGCGATCAGCGCGAAGGACGCGGCGTGACTCTCCGGAAAACCGTAGGAGCCGAAGCCTTCGAGCTGCTTGAAGGTCTGCTCGGCGAAGGCGCGTTCGTAGCCATTGTCCACCATGCCGTCGATCAGCTTCGTCTTGAACGACGAAACCCCGCCGGTGAACTTGAAGGTGGCCATCGATTTGCGCAGCATGTCCGCTTCGCCCGGTGTGAAGCCTGCGCATTCGATCGCCACCCGCATCGCCTGCTCCTGGAACAGCGGCACGCCGAGCGTCTTGCCGAGCACTTTTTCGAGCTCGGGCTTCGGGTAATGCACCGGCTCCAGCCCTTCCCGCCGGCGCAGATAGGGATGGACCATGTCGCCCTGGATCGGCCCGGGGCGCACGATCGCGACCTGCACCACCAGATCGTAAAAGGTCCTCGGCTTCAGCCGCGGCAGCATCGACATCTGCGCCCGGCTCTCGATCTGGAAGGTGCCGAGCGTATCGGCTTTCCTGATCATGGCGTAGGTGCGCGGATCCTCCGCGGGGATGGTGGCAAGGTCGAGCCGGATGTCCTTGTGCTCGGCGAGCAGATCGAGGCCTTTCTTCATGCAGGTCAGCATGCCGAGCGCCAGCACGTCGACCTTCATGAATTTCAGCGCATCGATATCGTCCTTGTCCCACTCGATCACCTGGCGGTCCTTCATGCTCGCCGGTTCGATCGGCACAAGATCGTCGAGACGGTCATGGGTGAGCACGAAGCCACCCGGATGCTGGCTGAGATGGCGCGGCGCGCCCATCAACTGGCGGGCAAGGTCGAGCGTCAGCCGCAGGCGGCGATCGGCGAGGTTGAGATTGAGTTCCGCGACGTGCCGCTCCTCGACGCCTTCTTCCGACCAGCCCCAGACTTGGCCGGATAGCGTGCGGATGAGATCCTCCGGCAGGCCGAGCGCCTTGCCGACGTCGCGCAGCGCGCCCTTGGTGCGGTAGCGCACGACCGTCGAGCACAGCGCCGCGTGGTCGCGGCCATAGGTGTCGAACACCCATTGCATGACGATCTCGCGTCGCTCATGCTCGAAATCGACGTCAATGTCGGGAGGCTCGCGGCGTTCTTCGGAGACAAAACGCTCGAAGAGAAGGTCGTTGCGGCCGGGGTCGATCGAGGTGATGCCGAGCACATAGCAGACCGCCGAGTTGGCGGCCGAGCCGCGGCCCTGACAAAGGATATCCTTCGACCGGGCGAAGCGCACGATCGAATTCACAGTCAGGAAGTAGGGCGCATAGTCGAGCTTCTCGATCAGCCGCAATTCGTGACGCAGCGACGCGACGACGCTGTCCGGTATCCCCTCGGGGTAGCGCGTGGCGGCGCCCTGCCAGGTCAGCTTTTCGAGCGCCTGCTGCGGCGTCAGTGAAGGATCGTCGCGCTCCTCCGGATATTGATAGGCAAGCTCGTCGAGCGAGAACCGGCAACGGTCGGCGATCTCGATCGTGCGCGCCAGCGCTTCGGGATAGCGCGCGAAAAGTCGATGCATTTCCTGCGGCGGCTTGAGGTAACGGTCGGCATGCCGCTCGCGGCGGTCGCCCAGCGCATCGATGGTGACGTTGTGCCGGATAGCAGTGACGACGTCCTGCAACATGCGGCGGCCTGGCTCGTGAAAGAGCACGTCGTTGGTGACGACCGTCGGCATCCTCATCTGAAAGGCAAGCGCCGCCAGCTCGTGAATGCGAAGCTGATCGTTGGGCCGGCGTCTGACCGACAGCGCCATATAGGCGCGATCGCCGAATGCCTCGCGCAGATGCCTGAGGCGCAGCGCCAAGGTCTCGTCGGCCAGATCGGGAAGGAGCACGGCGATAAGGCCTTCGCCATAGGCGACAACGTCGCTCCACTCCAGCCGGCATTTCGCCTTTCCGGCACGTCCCTTGCCGAGCGAGAGCAGCCGGCATAGCCGGGAATAGGCGTCGCGGTCCGTCGGATAGACGAGCAGCGACATGCCATCGGTGAGATCCAGCCGGCAGCCGACGATGAGGCGGACACCTGTCGTCCTCGCCGCCTCATGGGCGCGCACGATGCCGGCCAAGCTGTTGCGATCGGCGACGGCGAGCGCCTCGATACCCATAAGGGCCGCCTGCGAGGACAACTCCTCGGCGGAGGAGGCGCCGCGCAGGAAGCTGAAATGCGAGGTGACCTGCAGCTCGGCGTAACGGACGTCGCTCATCCGAACACCCCGTGCAAGAACCAGCGGTGCGAGCCCGTCGCCGCGTCCTCGCCGTCGCCGGCGCGATAGAGCCAGTACCGCTCGCCGGCGTCGTCCTCGACCCGGAAATAATCGCGCACCGCCGCAAGCTCGGCATCGCGCTTCCACCATTCGCCGAAGACCCGCTCCGGCCCGTCCGCGCGCTTCACGCGCCGGCGCACCCCGCGCCAGGTGAAGGACACCGGCGGATGATCGGGCAGCAGCGCCACCGTCTCGACCGGATCCGGCTGCGGCAGCAGGCGCGATGGCCGTGGCCAATGGCCGGGCCAGCTCGCGCCTGTATCGGGGGCGATCGCGGAGATCTTGGCAACCGAACGCTCCGGCACATCGCTAGCGACGGACGCCAGGCGGTAGATGGCGCGCTCGCCGACGCGGTTCATCAGCGTATCGATGAGGTCGGAGACGTCGGGCACGGTTTCTTCGACAAGGAAGCTCACGACCTGGCCGCGCTCCAGGGGCTCGGCCGCTGTCGTAGCCAGGATCATCGTCTCGATGCCGAAGCCCGGTGATATGGTCTCGACCTTGTCGCAAAGCAGCCTGGTCAGCCGCTTGGCATCGCGGACGGGCATCGCCATGCCGACACGGACCGCCTGCGCCTGGCTGTCGACTCGCTGGCAGATGAGATCGAGACGGCGCGCGCCAACGCCGCGCTGATCCATCAGGCTGCAGAGCTTGTCGACGAGCTTGCCGATGTAGCGCGCAATTGTCTCGGCCGCGCCGATCGGCTCGGCGAAGGCACGGCGGACTTCAACGATGTCCGGCGGGCGAACCGGGTCGATCGGCTCGGCTGTGTTGCCGAGGGCCTGATCGATGCGACGGCCGATCTCCGGGCCAAAACGCAAGGCAAGCGAAGCGCGGGGCTGTTTCAGGAGATCGCCGATCCGTTGGAAGCCGAGCCTGCGCAGCTCTGCCGCCGTCGAAGGCGCGATCCGCAGCGCCTCGAGCGTAAGCGGCTCGAGGATCGCTTGGCCGTGGCCAGCTGGCGCGATGCGGATGGCTTGGCCGCCATAGCGGGCCAGCGCATGCGCCGCGCCCCAGCTGTCGGCGATCGCGGCGCGGGCGACGATGCCGGACATCGCCAGACGCCCGACCATGCCCTCCAGCATCGCGGCCTCGCCGCCATGGAGATGGTCGGCCCCTGTCGTATCGATGACAATCCCGTCGGGAGGATCGGACGCCACGATCGGCGCAAATCGAAGCATCCAGACAGCGAGGCGCTCGAGCGCCTCGGCATCGGCTTGCGGCTCGGCGTCCTGGACCGCAAGGCTCGGCACCAGCACCTGCGCCTTCGTCACGGGCATGCCCGGGCGCAAGCCGGCTGCGAGCGCCGCGGCGTCGGCCGCAAGCACCACGCGCCGGTTTTTGTCGCGGCCGATCAGAACCAGCGGGGCCTCAGCCGGCGGCGCTGCGTCGCCGGCCTTCCGCCGCACCCGATCGGTGGGCCAGGTCGGCAGGAACAGAGAGACGACCCGTGCCATCGCACGCCTCCAATTCGAAATCGGCACTTTCGCCGGCGCGGGCGCGGATCAATTCGACCAGCCATCGGTGACGGCCGACGCCTGGTACCGGCAGCGGCGTCGAGGGCAGGACGGAGATGCGCCACCGCGTCATGGCGGCCGTCGGCTGGCCGAAATCGGCTGCCTCCGTCTGCCGTCGCCACCGCCGCAGCGCGATACCGATCGTGTGGGCTTCCTCGGCGGCGAGCTGCAGTCGCCGCGAAGCCGTCATGGTCAGGCGCGCGACCTCACCGACGACCGCACCCAGGCCGCCATGCCGGATGCCTTCTTCCATGCAGGCGAGGATTGTCTTGTCGTCGCCGGCCTCGACATAGATCACGCGGTCCGGTTTCAGGCCGGCCTGCGCCAGCGCCGGGGCGAACAGGTCTGGTCGAGTGATGCACCACAAGACCTTGCCGCGCGTGCGCGCCGCCACGCCGCCGGCGAACAGCGCCGCGGCCGCGCCGTCGATGGCGCCGTTGCCGCCGCCCGCGATTTCATGCAACGCACCGAGCGCCAGCCCGCCGCCCGGGAGCCGCGTATCCAATTCGGCGATGCCGAATGGAAGCACTGATCTGGCGCGTCGGCTCCGGCCCTGGATCTTCTCGATCCGCGCACGCAATGACTCTATGGCGGGCTCCGGCCGCAAGATGGTCGTTGACCTCCAGGAAAGCGTATATAAGCATGTTCTCTATTTGTTCTACGATTGAGCAGCGAGAGTCAAGTGGGTACGGCGCGGCTGTTTCCCATGACCGTTTATACCGGGAACCCGTCTTCTGGCGAAAGCGAACGGCAGCTTTGCGCCGCATATCTGCCGTAGGGCGTACGGCGGCGTTTTCCCGAAAGCAGACGTCGATCAAGGCAAGATTTGACGGCATCAATGCGCCAATTCCGGTCATCCGGACACATTCTGAAATTTCCCAACAGCCGCCGTTTTCAGTCGCGGTGACGATGCTTGGCCTGTGTTCCTGCCTCAGGCCGGGACAACTTGAGGGGCGAAGCCAGTTTCGATCACCTGCCTGCCAGCATCACCGTTAGCTACATGTAGAAGCTGTAACTGACCTGCGGCTTCTCGGTCGGACCGACATACTTCATTATGTCGCCGATCTTTTTCGCGCATTCGAGGGTAATGGGCAGCCGACCATCCATCTGGGTATTGTTCCAGTTCATCTTCGTGAGGCCGAGGATCTCCTCGCACAGGCTTTCCAGTGACGAGTCCTGTTCGCAGGCCGTGATCCTAAGCGGGGCAGGGACGTACATCCCAGGGTAGGTCTTGTAGAAATCGACCATTCCGCGCATGTAGAGGATACCTTCGTCTTCCGAAAGGCCTAGGAGCGTGCCCCCGTTTAGGCGGGTAGTTGTTATCGCCAAATAGGCGGATGTCGGTGTCGGTTATCGAGACGAAATCCTTGCTTCCGACGCCCTTCTCCTCCAACGCGCGCAGGAACCCTTCCCTTTCGCTATCACGGAAGTGGCTGGACTTATGGATCACGATACGGGCCGGCATATGCGCGAGCGCCTTGTCGTATTCTTCGAGTGCGTCGGTCAGAAGACGATAGGCCTGTTCGGCGGTGAGGTATGGGTGGCGGTTTTGCTTGTCAATGGATACCGGGGTACCGCGGAGAATGATCCCATGGCCGAATTCGTCGAAGACTTGGGCAAGGCTGGATGAAACGGTCTCGCCATCCCTGCTCTTGTAAAAGCCGATGCCAATGTAGCAGGAGCGGAGCTTCGCGGTGTCTTCGACGAGCCGCCAGGGGATAGTGCGATTACCTTTATAGTAGAGGGCGGTACAGAAATTCCAGGCCTTGGTAGCTGCGTCCTGCTGGTCTCCCACCTGTTTGGTTACCAGCATGGTTTTCTCCCGGATCAATTGCAGAGGCGTGCCCAGGTGCATGCACTTTGCCTTCAGAATGCGCCTGAAGTTATGTTCCAGATGGCTTGCTTCCTCGTCGTCGGGAAGCGACTGACAACACCGACCTCTGCGAATTTCCGCTGCAGCACATCCGCTCGGCATTGGCCGATCTGCGGCGTCTCGCGCATGAACCGATAGGCGATCGCCCCGCGGGCTGGGCCGCCGGCGATCAGTCGATTGGGGCTCTGTTCGAGCAGCCCGCCTCGTCTTTCGCCGCCTGGCGCGCCTTCACTGCGTGGAGCCAAGGCGATGATGAGGCCTATCGCACCTGGACGCAGACATTCAGGACACTGCAAGGCACTAGCCAATAGGCTCGCGGAAGTCCTAGCCTGACCGCTCGGCGCTGAGGCCTCTCCCCGTCCATTCGTCAATGACGGAATCCAAGGATTTCGCTCAACGCCGCATCCCCTTATCAGATCCTTGAGAAGGGAAGGATGCGGATGAAGCCGGATACATCGCAGTGGCGTGACCCACAGGCATATGCGTTCCTCAACGGCGCCGCAGCCGATGTGATCGCCTGGGAGTTCCTGCGACGCAATCCGCAGTATCAGCAGGACTTCGCCGCCTCCCGCTCTGCCAAGGCCATGCGCGCGTTGCGCAAACGCTGGGGTTTGCAGTTTCGCCGCCCGGCCTGATCAGTCCGCGGTCGAGCAGCCCGTCTATTGGGCGCCTGAGATCGACCCTGGGATCGTCAATCTTATCGAGGTTCCGCGCGATCTGCGCGCAGGGCAGGGCGGCGCCTATGACCTTCCGCTTGCCGGGGGCCGGCATGACGAGATCGGACTTCACGCACGTTCTTTGCTGGGCCGCACGCAACTGGCGCTTCTCGAGGATGCGCGGCCAGGTGAGCCGCTTGCCGCCGTAATTCCACTCGATGACATGGCGCACGAACGTCTCAAGGCGATCGAGCGGTTCATTCGCTCAATCCATAGGCAACACCTTCCCGACGCCCGCTTGACGGCGGCCCAGCGTCGCCGGCTCAGCCACATGCTTCGATGCCTGGATGGCCGCGACCAGAAGGCATCCCACTTCGAAGTCGCGACCACTTTGTTCGGCCGGCGGCTGGTCAGCGCCGCCGACTGGCATGACTCGGCTTTTCGATACCAGACTCATCGCCTAGTGCGCGATGGCCTGAGAATGGTCGAGCGCGGCTACCGCCAATTGTTGCGCGCGCGACGACGCCGTTCCTGAAGGACTTCCGCCCGCGGACCGGTCACCTCTTTGCGCTGTCCGGCGCGCGCTTTCGTCCTTGAGAGAGCGGTTCTTTGCGCCTCGCGCCAAGCCCTTGAATCAATTCCTGCACCTGATCGGGCATCCGTGACGGCTCGCATTGGGTTGGCCGAGGGGCACTCATATCCATCCTGACATAACGGCGCGAGCCGTCGTGTTACATTGGCCTGCAACTTCCTCGACTTCGCGGAAGCTTGGCATCAAATTAAGAGGAGAGATCACCACGACCAGGATCAATCGCCGCGCCTTGCTCGTGCACTCCAGCGCCGTTGTCCTTGCTTCGGCAGTGGCGAAAACAGCATGCGCCGCAGAGCCGCCGCCCAGCAAGTTACGGGCGCTAATCGAAGCTCACATGACGGCATATGCCGCGCTCGGCAGGGCTGTCCACGAGAAGGCTGCAAGCAGCAGTTACGACCGAGCCAGTCGAGACGAGGAGGGGGCGCTGCTGGCTATCTGCGCCTATCCTGCGGTCAGCCCGGACGATAGCGCGGCCAAAGCCCGGTATCTTTTGGAGATCGAGGCGCGCGGCGAGCTCGACCTGCCAGAGCACATGCAGGCTCTTCTTTATTCGACGATTTCGTAGCGATGAGACTTCCGAAGACGGTCATTGGCGGAATCACGATCAACGCCTTGCGACATCCGCTTTGCGCCCTCATGTCGGTCGTTCAGCCTGACCGGATCGATCTCAGAAGCGGCCGTTCGTTCATCCGGGCAAGTGGCCGCTCAGGAATAACTGGCTTCGGGACATTCCAGTCAGTCCACCTTCTGGGAGCGGTGCATCAGAAGCAGCCTCATAGATTGGAGCGAAGAACGCCGCTGGCGAGTGAGTACGGGAACGCGTTCCATTACCGCCGACGGCTTTGCGCCAGATGTCGGCCGCTTCAGAGCGGCCCTTAGGCCGACTTCTTGAGCTCCGTCACCTGAACGCCAAGACGGAATGCTTGACCGTCAGCATAGGAGCGAGCGTAATCCTCCGCCTCGAATGGGAAGGTCAAGGTGCTGCCATAGACGGTGACCCGTACCGCCCATTTGGCTTCTCGGATGATCTCGACAGAATGATGTTCGTGCGCAGCCATACTCTTCCCCTACGGCAAGCTGCATCATAGCGCCCAAAAAGATACTTTGCATACGAACAATTTGGGGGCGCGTACGAATTCATTTCGGCCTGAGCCTAATTGGACTCAATCCGGCGCTTTGGGCTAATGGGGCCCCGCCGTTTCGCAGGTACGGCGGGGCGCCCCTGAACCGGCGATGAAGGGACTATGCTCGCCGGCACACTCCAATGACCATCTCCGGAAGATGTTTCCGGCTCCGGACTTATGAATTGCCAGGCAAGACCTTTGTCTCAGGACCAATGCGACTGAGGGTCGAGGCTCGAGTCCTCGGGGAACAACGCACGCGTTTTGTAGTTCCCTGATCGGCCTGCCGCGTACGTTGCCACCTTGCGCACCCAGGCTACTCCAGCACCTGCCCGTCGGCTTCGGCCGGCGGGCTTTTTCACAATCTGTTACATTGAGCAAGACGCCCGAAACCTTCTTCACGCCGCTCCATTTCTGCTGAAGCGACGGCGATGGATGATGCGTGACGATGAAAACGGCGAAGACTTTCCGAACCAAGCCGAATTGCTAATCCCTCGCCTCGTCAAAGAGGCCGAAATTTCAGAAGAGCAGGCGCGGGAGTTAGTTGACCTGATCGGCACAGACTGGCCGTCCCTGCTTCGCGAGGCGCGCTTTCTGAAAGATCGACATTGATTCCGGCGGGAACATGCCAAGCGGATGCTCGGACGCGACGATAGCCTTTCGCTAGGTGTAAGCGTCGTGTCGGGCTCCGGAACCCGGAGCGCTCTCCCTCGGCTGCGGAGTCTACAAGGCCCGCGGCACTTGATTTGTCTCTTTTGTAACGAAATGGAACGAAGGCTCACGACAGGATGGGTAGCGAGCAGCCCGCCAGACCCGCAGTCCCCAGGAGTCCGCCATGGCATCTGACTCCGTGGCGCTCGGTGCGGGACACCTTCCCCTGCTGGCTTGCATCGGCGGGTTTCCCTGATTGACAACTGACCATGTCAGAGATCAGTTAATGGCGTTTGAGGGCTCGGCCGGTGTTGGGAGGACCTCATGCCAATTTACCAGAAAGTCAGAGAGGCGGGCGTCTTCAGTCCTCCAGAAGTCGCGCTGCTCGGTCGCATGTTCGATAAATTGAAGGACGAACATCAATCACCTGAGCGACGCGAAGCCCTCGCATCTCGCCTCCTGGCAAATTACCTGGCGGGGATCAGAGACGAGGCCGAGCTGCTGTCGATGTCTAAGCTGCCGCTCGGGCGATAGATCACCGTTCCCTCAGCTCGCCTCGTCAACCAGCGGATTCTTCCGCTTCGGAGGGACATAACGTGTCACCAGCCTGAGGGTGCCGGCGTTCACCGTCACAGGCACTCCGAGATTGACGGTGACCTGGTTCCCATCGCGCGCGTGACGTCGCCGACCAGTTCTATTGGCTGGCCCTTCGTCACCTTGGCTGTCTCGATGATCGAATGGGGTTGGTTATAGGTCGGGATCGAAACGCTTACACGGTCCTCCGTGACACGCCGGCGCACAGTCGCGGGGATTTCGACTTCATCGCCGATCTTGAATAAGCCCTTCGCCATAAAAAGAGTCTGGAGCGACGGGCGGCTCAGTCAAGCAATTGCTAATGGAACATCGGGCGCGGTGTGCGGTTGAACAAACAGGTGGCGCGCCGGCTGGGCTGCTTTCCATCCGCGCACCGCGTCGGGTGGGGTGTAGCCGCAACCAGCCCCAGACTGGAAACTGCGGTTGCCCGCAGGGAGGCCCGATAAAGAGCCCGTCTGGCGCCCAATGGCAGGCGGGCTCTTTCACGACGTTAAAGATAGACTATCGCAAGGAGCGAAATCGGACCTCAGTCCTCATTGCAGTATGAGGGGTTATCGACCAACTTTGCTCACCGCCGGCTTTTGAAACCGCTTGTCGGCGGCTAGGCCCGGCTCGCACAATCCTGTGTCACCCTCGATCTGCGAGCCGGGCTCGGATTTCGCATCACTACCTGTGGGCACGAGGCGCGCGAGCCTCAGTTTCGGCGGAACATTCCAGTCAGACCGAGGTTTGGTAGCCGCGACGCAATCCCCTCCCAAAACCCCGCACGCGTCGTGTCGGGTCGGTATTCCCCCGACATCAGCCCGCACCGTTCCCCGCGGTGCGGGCTCTTCTATTGTCGCCCACGCAACTCAGCCGCCAGCGCCTCAAGGGCTTTCACATCCTCTGCATACGATCCCGCATGTGCGGGATAACGCTCCATTTGCTGGCGATAGAAGTGGACCCACTTCTGCAGGTCGACAATCGGAAACGTCCCTCGCCAGATGCCTTTCTCTAGCGTGAATGTGCCCGCCGCCGAGTCGTAAGTGGCTGTCGTCTTCATGGGTGGCGTTACAGTTCGTGTTGTTGAAACAAAAACTGGTTCCGATCGTTGGCGATATGCAAACGATGGGTATGCCAATGCCGTCCACCTCGATCAAGAAGACCGAGTACGATCCGGCGAGCAGGACACTGTCAGTCTGGTTCGTGAGCAGCGGCAAGCGCTACGATTTTGAGGAGGTACCCCCTGAGACCTACGTCGCGTTCCGTTCTGCGTTTGTCAAAGGTCGCTTCTTCAACGAGCATATTCGCGACCATTTCCGGTATCGCCCCATTCCTGACTAGCTACCTGCTCCAACCGGCTGATGCTCTTGCCTCAAGTCTTGGCGTCGCATGAATCATCCCTGGCATGCGGGTTATCGGATCTAGTTCGACGCGTCCGCGCTGTGCCCCGCTGCCTCGGGGTCAAGAGCGGCCCGTTGCGAGGTGAACAGTTCATTGTCCGCAGCCTTGCATTGGAGCCGCGCCAAATGCTTTCGATGCAGCTCCTGCATGTCCTCCAATTGATGGAGGAAATCGATGGCTTGGGCTGCCGGCAGATCGTCGCGCGTGAGCTGGGCAATCAGTTCGTGTTGACGAACCAAATGCCATTCGCCCAACCTCACATGGCCTTTCACCATTTCAATGTCATCTTCTAGAGCCATGAACAGGAACGCCCCTATCCGTCGCTCGTTCCGCCCGCCAGGATAGCCAGCGATTTGAACAGGCCGTTGTTTCTGGAGCCTATTTGAAGGCGTACTTATACACGGCGCGGCTGCTTTCCTCGGTGACGCGAACCCATGCTCGTTCATCTCTGTGCGGCTGGACGTCCTTCTTGGTGCCGACCGTGGCAGCCTCCCACGGCGTGTTGGCGATTACAGTGTGATGGGAAACCGGCGTGTCGCCGGCTCTTCAACCAGTTAGGTTTTCATGCAATGCGTCACCGACCCAACGACCAGGGCGAAGCCCTTGTTCCGGCTCGAGGCGGGAGCGCGCGGAAAGCCAAGGGGAACAGGCGGTTACCGTTTGAGGCCACTTACGACTTCATGCTTGCCGTGGGTGGCATGTGTGGCGGGTCGGAGCTCAGCCGTTTGACGGTGGCAACGATCGCCGCCGATAGGGCCTCGGCTTCGGCCAGCAGCGATGGTCCGTCCTGCCATTGATATACTCTTCGCTGGGAAGCACGGCCGGCGGGCAATATTCCTCAATCGTGGCCCTTACCAGCTGCAGCGCCGCACGGCAGTGGGGATCGTTCGCGGCCATCTTAGAGTGCTCTCTATCCGCTCGGCGCGGCGACGCCCCCTTCACGGTCCTGGTTGGAACCGGCGGCGCCTCGTCATCAATGGGCTTGGTCCCCTTGATGGCCTTCTTCAGCGCGCGGTCGAAGGTTCCTTCAGAGGTAGATTTCCGGCTTCGTTCTGGCCGGACTGTGGATGATCGATTTTCGGGCTTCATGCATCCAACTCCAGCGGCTCATGCTCGTCCTGGAACCGGTGCCACATTACCTGTCTGATGTCTTTGCAGTCGACGAACTGGCCGCACGTTTCGCACCGATAGAAGTCGGAATCCTCCCTCGAGCCGGGCGGGGAGTGCACCGTCACCCGTTTCGGAGGGCCGAGCTCTGCAAGCCTCGTCATCCGCGAAGCTTTCTGGCTTCTCGCTCCAACGTCTTACGGTCGTTGCCGTGTTCTTTGATCAGCTCGCGCACCTGCTCGGGGCTGATCCGGTACTGCTTGGCGAAATGGCGGACCTCATAATCCTCGTCGGCCGATACGCGATCACGGTCGCGAAAGTCTCGTTGGGTCTTATCGTCTGCCATAGTTGTTCCTCCTGGTCAGAGAAGAACAGTGGCCGATAACGAATGTTCCTTAGTGGCCGACGCAGCGTCGACGCGGTATCAAAGCCGTCCGCTAAGGAGAACCCGCTTCCGCGAGGTTGTCTTCGGTCAGTGAGCTGCCTTCTTTGGCCGGCGCCTTCTGCCGTCCTGACTTACCCTTGGAGGCGGCGTCTTTCGAGTGAGCCGACATCGCCGGAGCCGCACCAGTCTTCTTGGCAGCTGACGACTTGGCAGAGGCTTTCTTTGGTGTGGCGCTCTTTGGCGCAGCCTTTCTTGCACGCGCCTTTTTCGGCTCTTCCTTTGATGAGAAAATGCCGGTGATGCTCTCAATGATGGACATTGGGTGGCCCTCCGTTGAATTCCACCAACAATGCCGGTCCCTTCGAAATTGTTCCATCATTCAATTAGGCATCGCTAATGGAACTCGGCCCTTTGGAAACAATTTCAGTCATACGTTGGATTTCGTCCTTCATCTCGCCTTTGCAAGCGACGCTGCGCCGCCTCCGAAGGACTAAAGAATGAACAGCGCGGTGGCTGAAGCCTAGGCCTGTCGGCGAGGTCGAAACGCTTAAGGGCGAGGAGAAGCGTCACTCCTCGATCAAGGTCTACTTCAGCACAATGACTCCAATCAGCTTCGAACTTCAGGGCACGGCCTACCGCAGGAGTCGGCAGCAGCCATCCCCGACATGGGGTTGCGTGTTGTGCAACAGGTGAATGTGGCAACGTGTGCTGAGAAAAAGGGGAAGAGCCGGCTGAGGGTGGAGACTAAATTGCTCCATCGGTTTTCCCCAGGAGGGGGAAAAATGGCGTTGACACATCGACGACAGCGTCAGTTTTCGTCCTTGTAGGACTTCGCAGCCTCGTCGATCTTACGCCAATCGTTGCCGTGGCGCCTGACAAGTTCGCGAGCTTGGCTCTCCGACACCGAGTGAGTGTCTACGACGTGCTTGACCTCCGTGTCCTCCCCCTTGAGCGGGCGGCTGCGGGGCGTCTTTGCACGCCGGCTATCGCTGTCTCGAACTCTACCCATAGATGAAAACCTCCGGCAGCTGTATCAACCAGCGACCGGCACGGAGGTTTCATTTGCGCCGCTAATGCTTGGTTGGGGCAGCACCAGCGCACGAGCACGGCCATCCCAGGGTAACCGTCCCGACCGCGGTGGCAACCTTCCCTTTGTGGGAGCGTTCTGTTCTCCCGTCAGGACGGCGTTGATCGGTTTCGGGGTTTAGAATGCAGGGCGATTTCTCGTAGGAGCAAATTCAGGAGGCCCCCATGAGTGAGTTCCAGTCAGGCATGGAGCCCATCCGAAGGGTTCTGGTCGTGGATGATGAGCCGCTGATCCGTATGCTCGTCGTCGACACTTTGGAGGAGCTTGGTCTCGCCGCCATGGAAGCCGGCAACGCTGTTGAGGCCACCACGGTGCTCGATTCGGATCAACCAGTCGACCTACTGGTGACCGATCTGAATTTGCCGGGCGGTGTCAACGGACATCAACTGGTCCACCTTGCCCGACGAACGAGGAAGGACTTAAAGGTGTTGTTGATCACCGGCTATGCCCCCGCGGCGGAGGATGTTGTCGACGATCGGACGTTTGTCGTCGCCAAGCCGTTTTTGACGGAGACTCTTGCGGCTCACGTTAGGCATCTGCTGGGCTTGACTGCGCCAGAGTAGCCTTGCTCTGCTAGTGGCCGAACCTCTCCCGGGCTCGACCATCCTGACATCCTTTGCTGCCGGATCTCCGATGAATGATACGCTTCGAAACGCCTCCGCAGAAGTTCGGCAGATTCTGGACAGCGCCGTCGACACCGGCATCATCATACTGAATGCTGAAGGGGTCGTCACAGCTTGGAGCGAAGGCGCGCGACGCATTCTCGGCTGGAGCGAGGCCGAAATGCTCGGCCAGACTTTAGCGCGGATCTTTCCCCCGGAAAGCGGTGATGCGCTGCTCGCCGAAGAGCTGTCCGACGCCCGCCTTCACGGTCGCGGCGGCAGCGAGGGCTGGCGCCAAAGAAAGGATGGAAGCCGGTTCTGGGCGGTTGGCGAAACCACTCCTCTGTTCGATGGCAACGCCAGCCTTGTCGGTTTCGTCAAAATTCTGCGGGATCGCAGCGAACAGCGCAACACCGAGTTGCGCCTCCAGGAGCAGACCAGGGCGCTTGAGATCCTCAACCGCGCCGGGGCCGCGCTTGCTCGAGAGAACAATCTGGAAAAGCTGGTCCAGATCGTCACCGATGCCGGCGTGGAGCTCACTGGCGCACAGTTCGGCGCGTTCTTCTACAACGTCGTCAACGCCGCCGGCCAGAGCTATATGCTCTACAGCCTTTCCGGTGTTCCTCGCGAAGCCTTCTCGGGATTCCCGATGCCGCGCAACACCCAGGTCTTTGCGCCCACGTTCGAGGGCACAGGGATAGTGAGATCCGACGACATCACAAAGGATCCCCGCTACGGCCAAAACGCGCCGCGCAAGGGCATGCCCGAAGGGCATCTTCCGGTCAGAAGCTACCTCGCGGTGCCAGTCGTCTCACGGTCGGGGGAGGTGATTGGAGGCCTGTTTTTCGGTCATGCCGAAACGGGCGTCTTCGGCGAGCGATCAGAGCAAATCCTTGTGGGTCTCGCCGGCGAAGCGGCGATCGCCATAGACAACGCAAGGCTGTTCGAGGCGGCTGAGCGCGAGCTGCAGGAGCGTCGGCGCGCCGAGGATGCGCTAAGGCAACTCAATGCCGATCTTGAGACACTGGTTGCTCAGAAAACGCAGGAACTGCAACAGAATGCAGAGGCCTTGCGGCAGGCCCAAAAAATGGAGGCCATCGGCCAACTCACAGGGGGAGTGGCGCATGACTTCAACAATTTGCTGCAGGTGATCGTCGGAAACCTTGATACGCTCAACCGCAATCTGCCGCAGGAGATGGGCAGGCTGCGGCGCGCGACCGCCCAGGCGATGACCGGTGCCCAACGCGCGGCGGCACTGACGCAACGCCTCCTCGCCTTCGCCCGCCGTCAACCCTTGGATCCCAAGCCGGTCGACGCCAATGCCCTGATCCGCGGCATGTCCGAAATGCTGCATCGGACCTTGGGTGAAATCTACGAGATCGAGATCGTGCTCGCAGGCGGCCTTTGGAAAACGGAGGCCGACCCCAACGAGCTTGAAAGCGCCTTGCTCAATCTGGCAATCAACGCTCGTGATGCCATGCCCAACGGTGGCAAGCTGACGATCGAAACCTTCAACGCCCATCTCGACGAGGCCTATGCGGCGCTTCACGCTGAGGTGCTGGCTGGGCAATATACCGCCATCAGCGTCTCCGATACGGGTTCCGGCATGGACGGTGAAACCCTCGCACGCGCCTTTGAGCCGTTCTTCACGACGAAGGCGCAGGGGCGCGGGACGGGCCTTGGGTTGAGCCAAGTCTATGGCTTCGTCAAACAGTCCAAAGGCCACGTCAAACTGTACTCCGAAGTCGGGGAGGGCACGACCGTCAAGATATACCTCCCGCGGCTCCTTTCGGAGGTGTCGATTGAGGATGCCCCGGAGGTCCTGCCCGTCCCCGAAGCTGCCACCGGCGAGACGATCCTGGTGGTGGAGGACGACTTCGATGTCCGCACCTACACGGTGGAATCTTTGAAGGAGCTCGGCTACCTCGTTCTGGAAGCCCGCGACGGACCTTCCGCCTTGGCGTTCCTGGAGGACAATGTCCGCATCGATATGATCTTCACCGACGTGGTCCTGCCTAGCGGCATGACCGGCGCCGATATTGTCAAACGGGCTGCCGAACTCCGGCCCGGCCTCAAGGCCCTGTTCACCACGGGTTATTCGCGCAACGCCATCGTCCACCACGGACGGCTCGACAAGGGCGTCCAGCTTCTTTCCAAGCCCTTCTCGTTTGAAGAACTCGTGGCCAAGATCCGCGACGTGCTCGATAAAGCCAGTTAAGCAATGCACTCAGCTTCGGTCGTGAGGATGGCCCACGGCGGGTCAAACCAGATCAGGAAGCTAGACCCTGTGCGCAGCGCCGGGTGCCAGGCAGGGCTCCGCTACACCGGGCCGCGATTTTCTGTTCGGAGGCTTTGCAACCTCGCACCCGCTGCGGCGTTGTGACAAACCTTCGGCCATCCATGGGACAGAATGAGCAAAGATATCGAGAACTGGGTCGACGCCTACGACGTCGAGACCTTCGCCCGCAAATATGGGCTCACCGTCCAACAAGCCAAAATCATCATCAGCTCAAACGGTCCTTCCCGCCATGGCTGTGACATGGGCGCGATTGCGTTCGTCAGGGCCTTGCGATTGAGGGCAAGTCGACAAAGCCGCACCAGGAAGAAGCTGGCCAGCCCCGCTCAGTGACGTCCATGGCAGACCAGACCGGGGAACAGCTGGAAAAGACCTTCAGCCGGCTGGCCGGCAATGTGGCACGCGCGTGCGGACGCCCATGGGCCTTTGCACTGGAGCCGTCCGAGCGCAAAAGCAGTGGTTGAAAGGTCAGGCTCGCAGCTGGTCTTCGATGCAATCTTCGGCGGGCCGGCGGCCCGAGAACCCTCGCAGCGAATTCAGCGGTCAACTTCTGTAAGGCGATCTACAGGGCCGATCTTCGGTCCTGTCATCCACGATGGCGCCAACGGGACATCCTCGATGACCCTGACCCTGCGTGCCCAAGTCGTAAATGTCTTGTGCGCCGCCTCGACAGACTTCCGGCCATCATACGCGGAGTAGCAGGTTTCACACGCAGCTGCGTGCAGAAGGCCGCGCCTTTCGACAGGCCATTCCTCCAAAAACTCTATCGCATCCATGAGACATTCGATCTTTCGAAGAACGAAGCCGTCGTCCCTCACGAAAATCGGCTGCTTGAACGCTCCACTTTCCATAGCAACCTCCCTTCTTACCACCCGAGCAGGATATGCCTTCGACACGCCCAAGCGAACAGGGCACCAGGTCCCCGCGGGCAAGCGCTCTCGGTTACAGAGAAAATATTGGAAGGGTACATTTCCACTTCAAGAGAGTTGGCGGGCCGGGTTACGGGCCATCAGTTTGGCGTCTATTTCAATGCTGCCTCGGTCTGAGAAATCCGGGTTTCGGAAGGCAATTGCCAGAAGCCTCAGCCCAGCCGAAGCAAGTCGCAGCCGGCGAGCGCTCCTGGCTATTTCAAGCATCCCATGCAGGCGCTGGTCGGCATGGACTATGCGACAACCCAGTATAACGGGCCGGCCGCCGGCGTTATCTTCGCCGCCCCGACCGGCTCAGCCTGCGAGGGCATGGTCAGGGTCGTGCCTTTTGCCAAGCCCTGCACGAGCGTGCCTGCCATGTTCCCGCCCAACAGCAAGATCTCCGACAATCTGGGCCAGGTCGCCGTCTATGAGCTTGGCGGTAACAACGGCCAAGCCTTGCTGTTGCCGTCAGCGCAAAGCTGCATCGTCATCTCCGTGGCATCGGCTGCACAGTAGGCGGGCGCGGCGCGAATGCAATGGGTGCCACTTCTGGGAAATCCAACGTGACGCGCAAACCGCTCGTGACAGCTTTATGCATGTTTCTTATGTGGGGCGGGCCGGCCGTTTCGGCGGACCTGGCGGCCGGTCCGCCTGCGCGTGAGGAGAGGGGAATCTGGGCGGCGATCGCCTATTCGAGAGCCGACGGGAAGCACGGCTTCTTCTGGGGAGCCGACACGCGCCAGGAAGCCACGCAGACCGCGCTGAAGCACTGTGCAAATGCCGGCGGCAAAAGCTGCATGCCCGTTGCGGTCTTCCGCAACCACCGCCATTGGGACGACGATGACAGCACTGCCTTCCCCTACGATCATTGCGGTGCGCTCGCTGTGGAAAGGAAAGCGCCAGGGCAAGTGGGGAATTGGAGCGCAAAGACCGCGCAGTCCGCGCGTGCCGCCGAGGAGACGGCGCTCAAAGCGTGCGAGAGCGGCGGAGGGAATTGCACAGTCCGTGAGTGGGTGTGCACATAAATCGGACCTGTCAGGCAGGTTTGGCCGCGTCTTCCATGCTCCCCATGAGAGGCTAGTGCCCCAGCTGTCCCTTTAGCTCGGTAAGAAGATTTTGACCTCGGGGTTGCCGCCGATAATTGCGGCCACATATCCCGTTCCGGGCCACCCCCACCAATCACGATACTCATGACATTGCCTGCGATGAACTCTGACTTGCGATCTTCCCTGGCACGACCCCGATCGACCGACACTTCGAAGGCATCCGAAGCATACAACAGGGTAGATCACGGGCTGGTCAGGTGAAGGGTCGCGGATGGATCAGAGAACGGCGTATTGCCGAGGCGACGCAGGTCAGAGACCAGATCGCCAAGCTGGAACAAGAGTTGCTTGCCGGGGGTGGCGACCACCGCAGGCGAACGAAATTCCATGATATAGGGCATCAATTGCGGTCGCATAAATCGCGGTTGGAGCGATTGGAACGCTGTATCTCCGCTCTCTGCAACGGCAGCAAGCAAGCACCAGCTCGCTGAATCTGCGCCACCACCGTCTCCAGGCAGCTGGTGCAAAGCCGCTCGCATCACGCGCAAGTCAAGCCGGAAGCGCTTATCCGACCGTATGATAAGGCGGCTCCGTTGAGCTCGGTAGAGCGGCGAGAAAGCCCGCCTGGTCTTTTCAGTCCCCTATGCCGCCATTGCCTCTCTCCTTCATCTTACAGAGCGCACCAACGACCTCTCGAACGGGCTGATCTGGCCGAAGGACGGCTGAAGCCTCGACCGCCTACGCCGCAATGGCGCGTCGTGAGTTTCTTCCCCTGGGCAAGCCCATTCCTCGCGGAACCAAGAAACGCGCGCCTTTTGCCATCCTGCGCTTTGCTGCGGTCGCAAGCGATGCGGCGGCGGTCGCCTCCGGCCCAACGATCGCCATCGAGGTCGCATGGTGCGGGCTCGGAAACGAAGAAACGGAGACTGAAAATGGCTACCATCGGCACTTTCAAGAAGACCAGTGCGAACGAGTTCGCCGGCGAGATCGTCACCCTCAGCGTCCAGGCCAAGAACGTGCGCATCATCCTCGACACCCGCGCCAGCGGCGAGAACGCGCCAAGCCACCGCGTGGTGGTCGGCAAGGCCGAGATCGGCGCGGCCTGGTCCAAGCGCTCCAACGAGGGCCGCGATTATCTCGGGCTCAAGCTCGACGATCCGAGCTTCACCGCTCCGATCTACGCCAACCTCTTCGCCGACGAGGAAGGCGAGGGCCACAGCCTCATCTGGTCCCGCCCCAACCGCCGCAATGGCGAGTGACTTGGCAGACGCCTCGCCCGGTACCGGGCGAGGCGTCTTCTCCTGTTAACCGCGAAAGCTTTCCGCGCCGTCATCCGCCAGGACGGCTTCGGATGCATTGGTTGCTGCGCGGCGGCGCGAATGGTTGACCATGGCGACCGCCAATACTGCGCGCCCGTTGCCTCCTGGAGGCGCTCTTCAGCGGTGCGAAATAGCGCTCCTCAATTGCGCACCTGATCGCCGTCCCCACGCTCCTCCATCCTGGCCGTCGATCGCCGTTCAACCGCAACGGCCGGAAGGAGACACCTCATGAACGCCGACGCCGCGCCCTTGCCGCCGCGCTACCTTCGCACTTCGGAAGCTGCGCATTTCCTCAGCCTTTCGGCGCGTACTTTGGAAAAACACCGCACCTACGGAACCGGGCCTGCCTATCGCAAGCTCGGCGGCCGGGTCGTCTACGCCGTCGACGACCTCCAGGCCTGGGTCCAGCGCGGTGCGATGACGTCGACATCCGATCCCCATGGCACGGTGCTGCCCGCCAAGCCCCAGGCGGCGCGCCTTATTGCTTATGCCGGGCGCGAAAGGCGCTGAGCCCGCTGATCTCCCCCATGTCGGCACGACCATGCCCACCATTGGAGCGCGAACAGCTCGACCTGTTCCAGGCGCTGCCAGGTGTCGTCACGCCACGCGATGCGCAGGATCTCATGGCCTATCCCTTCTTTTCCCTCGCCAAATCGAGGCGCATCGCGCCGATCGACTTTCGCGCCGGCGATGTGGCAATCCGCGTCGAAGCGATGCCCGATCACGGCATGGCGACGATCTGGGATGCCGACATCCTGATCTGGGCCGCGAGCCAGATCGTCAACGCGCGGGACGCCGGCTTGCGCACGTCGCGCCTCATGGCCGCGACGCCGTACGAAATGCTTACCTTCATCGGCCGCGGCGTCTCGAAGCGAGACTATCAGCGCCTCAAGGCCGCGCTTGATCGCCTGCAGTCGACAAGCGTCGTCACCTCCATTCGCCAGCCGGCGGAAGGCAGGCGCCACCGCTTCTCTTGGATCAACGAGTGGCAGGAGCGCGCCGGCCGAGACGGCCGACCGCTTGGCGTCGAACTGATTTTGCCAGATTGGTTCTATCGCGCCGTCCTCGACAACGCTTTGATCCTTACCATTGACCGTGCGTATTTCGGGCTGACGGGCGGCCTGGAGCGTTGGCTCTATCGGCTGGTGCGCAAGCATGGTGGCCGCCAGCGCGCCGGCTGGCGTTTCGATATCAGCCACCTGCATCGCAAGTCTGGCAGCCTTTCCCCGCTGAAGCGGTTCGCGTTCGACCTGCGTGACATCGTGCACCGCCAACCTCTGCCCGGGTACCTTCTGTTCACGGAAGTCGAAGCCAGCGGCCGTGTGCTGTTGGCTTTCGAACCGGCGCCGACGCCTGTTGATAGGCTCGTGCCATCGGGAACCCGAACTATCGTGCCGTCGGGAACCGCATCGTCGTGCTTTCGGGAACCGCAATCGGTCTTAAGGGGCGGACTCGAAACCGAAAATCCGGCTCCTAACTTAGAGTCTAACTCTCGATCTAACATTCTTGCGAGCAAGCCCCGAACTGGGGTGTCGAAGCGGCGGTGGATCGGCGAGCGCGAGGGAGACGACTCATGACGTCGTCCACCCAGTCTGCGCCGCGCGACGGCCTCACGACGGTCGAGCTGGTCTGGATCGAGAAGCGGATCGAGAACCGCATCCGCTTCGGACGTCCCGCCCATCAGACGATCATCGACAAGCGGCGCCGTGTCGTCGGATTCGCGCCGGGCAGTGTTTTTGCGTTCGTGCGATGGGCGGCGAACGACTTTGGCACCGTCGTTTCGCGCATCGACATCGTGCGCACCGTCTTGCCCGATGAGCCTTATCAGAGGCTGCCTTACATCCGGCCAGGCGGCGAGATTCTGCTCAAGATCGCGAGCTGGGACAAGGTTCAGCGCGTTCTCCAACTGATCGACGCGATCGAGGCGATCGGCCTCGATCCGGCCGAGGCGGCACCCGACTATTGGCGTCAGACCCACAACCGGCTGGTCGCCGGCGGAACGCCGCGTGTCTATTCGCTCGAGCAGCACCGGGCCTTTCTGTTGCGCAAGCGAGCGACAACGTGAGCCGCCGCGCTTGCATGGCCGCGGCGCTTGCGGCCGTCGTCACGACCGTCGCGCCGACTCTGGTTGAGATGCCGCCGCTGCTGCTGTGGAACGCGTCCGCCAGCGCACCGATCGGGCTCTATGCGATCCAGAAAATGGCCATTCCAAGGGCTGGCGCGCTCGCTGTCATCGACCCGCCAGAGACGATCGCCCGGTTCGCGGCCACGCGTGGTTACCTTCCACTCGGCGTGCCGATGCTGAAGCACATCGAGGCGCTTCCCGGAGAAGAAGTCTGCCGCGTCGGCCGTGTCATCACGGTGAACGGGGTTGCGGTGGGTGCCGCGCTCGAGCGCGACCGCAAGGGACGCGCCCTGCCTGACTGGCAGGGCTGCCGCATCATCGCAGCCGACGAAATCTTCGTCATGAACCGACAAGTCCAGGACAGTTTCGACGGCCGCTATTTCGGCCCTTTTCCGGCGAGCTCGATCGTCGGACGCGCGCTGCCGCTTTGGACCGACGGGAGGGGCGATGGCATTTCGCCTGGCTCGCTCCCGCAAACTGAAATCCAGCCCAGCCAACAAAGGAAGGAGATAGTCCATGGCCGAGATCGGCGTCTTCCAGAAAACACAATCCGGTTACTCAGGGCGCATTCGAACGCTGCTCGTGGACGCCGAGCTGGTGCTCGTCCCGACGACGACATCCGACGGCAAGTCGCCGGATTTCAGGATCCACATCGGCGCCCCCGGCGGTCCAGAAGTCGGCGCCGCCTGGAAGGAAATCGGGCAGACGGCTGGCGACTATCTGTCCTGCCGATTGGAGGATCCGCTATTCGGCCGGCGCTTCCGCGCCGGTCTCTTCCGATCCGATGACGGCTCCTGGTCGCTGCGCTGGATCCGGCCGAAAGCAAAGCCGGAGCGCGTCCGATGAGAGGGCCGTCGGCGCCGAATTATGCGCACGATTGCCGGCCCGTCAGTTGGCTGCCCACGCGGCGTGAAGCACGTCTCCTTATCGCGGGCATGCTGATCTACTGTCATGCGATGACGGGGGCCATAGCAGAGACCGCGCCGGTCTCGCGCAAATTTGCGGACGATCCTTTTGCCGCGCATATCGCCGAGGCATCGCACCGCTTCCGCGTTCCTGAGCGCTGGATACGTGCAATCATGCATCTCGAAAGCGCCCGCGACCCGCGCGCGATCTCGCGGAAGGGGGCGGTCGGTTTGATGCAGATCATGCCTGGAACCTGGTCCGAGCTGCGCCTTCGTCACCAGCTCGGCCGCGACCCCTATGATCCGCGCGACAACATCCTTGCCGGCACCGCCTATCTTCGCGAGCTCTTTGATCGATACGGTTCACCCGGATTTCTGGCCGCCTATAATGCCGGGCCCGCGCGTTACGAAGCGTCCTTGAAGGGCCGCCCGCTGCCGGCTGAGACCCGGGCCTATGTTGCGAAGCTTCGCCCTTTCTGGGGCGGCGGTGATGCGCCCGGCGTGCTCATCGCCGCCCATGCGAAGACCGTGAGTTGGCGGATCGCGCCTCTGTTTACAGCGCAATCGGCCTCCGAGGTGGGGCCCGATCCCGCACCCCGCAAAGGCGCATCCGTCAAGCCTTCGGCGGCAGCTCCCATCCGCAATCTTTTCGCGCCCGGTTCGCAGGCTCGCGGCCTGTTCGCCGCGTCCGAAGCCGGGGCATCGGCGCAATGACGCGAGTTTTGCAAATCGTGGCTTCCTGGTTGCCGGGGCGTACGAACGGACGAGGCCACGAGGCATCAACATCAACCGAGGGATGGCAAGATAAAAGGCCGCACATTGTGCGGCGGTCGGTTGATTGGATTTGCTGCGTTTTTTGCCGCTTTCCGCACATTGCAGCAGTGCTGCGCAATGTGCTGAGACCACCTAAAACATTGTGTTTTGTCAGCTTTTGCCAGTGTGTGGACGTGTGTCGTGTCCGATGAAAGCGATTTCCGCGTCCGTCCGGGTCGCATTCGCTCGACTCGAGCCCAATCGTCGCGGCCCTTCATCGCCCAGGCGCTTGCGGCGGCGCAAAAGACTGGCTGCAGCGTGTCGCGGTCCGGCCGGATCGGGTCGGGTAACAGCTCGCGGTTCGGACGCGGCCGGGCAGCGAGCGTTCAGGCCAATCGGCTGCTGACGGGCCGCTCGCGCGTTACCACGATCAAAACCCGCGTCGTTCGCCATTCCAAGCATGGCGCTCCGCTGGCGACCCATCTCAACTATCTGCGACGCGAGGGCGTCACGCGCGACGACGCGAAGGCCCGCTTGTTTGGACCGGAGGGCGACGATGTCCCGGCCACGGATTTCGTCGCGCGCTGCAAGGACGACCGGCATCATTTCCGCTTCATCGTCTCGCCAGAGGACGCCGTCGAGATGGCCGACCTGAAATCCTTCACCCGCGACCTCATGGGACGCATGCAGAAGGATCTCGGCACGGCGCTCGACTGGGTCGCGGTCGATCACTGGAACACCGACAATCCGCACGTCCACGTCATCCTGCGCGGCCGGGCCGATGACGGCCAGGACCTGGTGATCTCGCGCGACTATATCAGCCGTGGCATGCGCGATCGCGCCAGCGAGCTCGTCACGCAGGAGCTCGGCCCCCGGTCCGATCTCGAGATCCGCCGGCATGTCGAGCGCCAGGTCGAGGCCGAGCGGTGGACCGGGCTCGATCGCCAGTTGCAGCGGGATGCGCGCGACAACGGCGTCATCGATCTCGCGCCGCATGCCGATCGCCAGCCTGACGAATTCATCGCGCTCAAGGTGGGTCGGCTGCGCAGGCTGGAAACGCTGGGCCTCGCCGAACAGCTTGGTCCAGGCCAATGGATCGTCAGCGACGGCGCCGAGGCAACGTTGCGTGCGATGAGCGAGCGCGCCGATATCATCAAACGCATGCATCGCGCATTCTCGGCCGGCGGCATCGAACGCGCGAGCGCCAGCTATGTGCTGGCCGCCGAAAACGTCGGCGAGACGATCGTCGGTCGCCTGATCGAGCGCGGATTGGATGACGAACTCTTGGGCACCGCCTACGCCGTCATCGATGGCGTCGACGGCCGTTGTCATCACGTCCGGCTCGCCGACATCGAGGCGGCAGGCGACGGCGCGCCGGGCTCGATCGTCGAACTGCGCAGATTTGAGGACGCTCAAGGGCGCCGGCGGCAGGCGCTTGCGGTCCGCTCCGATCTCTCGATCGAACGTCAGGTCCATGCTGACGGAGCGACCTGGCTCGACAGGCAGGCGCTCGCCCGTCCTGCAACGGCTCTTTCCGATGGCGGCTTCGGCGCCGAGGTGCGCCAGGCGCTCGATCGGCGCGCCCAGCACCTAGTCGGACTGGGGCTGGCTGAGCGGCAGCCGGGCAGGACCGTCTTTGCCGGCAGCTTGATCGACACGCTGCGCCGCAGGGAACTCGACGCGCTGGGACAAAGGCTCGCCGTCCAAACCGGCCAGCCATTCAACCGTGCGGGTAAGGGCGAGTTCGTGTCCGGTACCTACAGCCAGCGCTTCGCGCTCGCATCGGGCCGTTTCGCGATGATCGATGACGGGCTCGGCTTCCAGCTCGTGCCTTGGACGCCGTCGCTGGAGCGCCATCTTGGCAAGCACGTCTCCGGCGTCATCCGCGGCGACGGCGGCGCCGATTGGAGCTTCGGGCGCAAGCCGGTTCTCGGCTTGTGAGGGCGCTCTCACATCGACCTGGAATCTTGGGTTGCCGATCACCTGTTTTCCTTACCCGCAGCGCGCCGCGACGCGATCGGTGTGCGCCGCCTGTTGAATCTCGCATCGACCTGCCGGCCTCTCGCACGAGGAGAAACCAATGTCGGGAACGAAAGTCCTCTGGGGGCAGATCGTCGTCGTCTTCCTGATCGTGCTCTTCACGATATGGGGATCGACGCAATGGTCGGCGTGGCAACTGGGTTACCAAGCGAGGTTGGGGACGCGGTGGTTCGTCATCGGCGGCATACCGGTCTATTATCCACCCGCCATCTTCTGGTGGTGGTACTTCTACGATGCCTACGCGCCTGGCATCTTCCTGCGCGGCGGTCTCATTGCCGCGTCTGGCGGCTTCATCGCGATCATCGTGGCGATCGGCATGTCGCTCTGGCGTGCCCGCGAGGCGACGAAGGTCGCGACCTACGGCTCAGCGCGCTGGGCCGAAAAGAGCGAGGTGCAGGCGGCAGGCCTGCTCGCCCCCGACGGCGTGGTGCTGGGGCGGTACGGGTCTCACTACCTGCGCCACGAGGGGCCTGAGCATGTGCTTTGCTTTGCGCCGACGCGTTCGGGAAAGGGCGTCGGCCTTGTGGTCCCTTCGTTGCTGACCTGGCCTGGCTCGGCGATCGTCCATGACATCAAGGGCGAGAACTGGCGCCTCACCGCAGGATTCCGCGCCCGACATGGCCGGGTGCTGCTGTTTGATCCGACCAATGCCAGATCCGACGCTTACAACCCCTTGCTCGAGGTTCGCCGCGGGGAGTGGGAGGTGCGCGACGTGCAAAACATCGCCGACATCCTCGTCGATCCCGAAGGCTCGCTGGAAAGGCGCAACCATTGGGAAAAGACGAGCCACGCGCTTCTGGTGGGGGCGATCCTGCATGTGCTCTATGCAGGGCCGGACAAGACGTTGGCCGGCGTCGCGGCGTTCCTGTCCGATCCGAAGCGGCCGATTGAATCGACCCTGGCAGCCATGATGACGACGCCGCATCTGGGGGAGGGCGGTCCGCATCCCGTCATCGCCAGCGCGGCCCGTGAGTTGCTGAATAAGTCCGACAACGAACGCTCCGGCGTGCTTTCGACCGCCATGTCCTTTCTTGGGCTCTATCGCGACCCGGTCGTGGCCGAGGTGACCCGCGCCTGCGGCTGGCGCATCGCCGACCTGGTAGGGGATCCTCGTCCCGCGACGCTTTATCTCGTCGTGCCGCCCTCCGACATAAGTCGCACGAAGCCGCTGATCCGTCTCATCCTCAACCAGATCGGCCGGCGCCTCACCGAGGATCTGGAGGCCAGGACGGATCGCCATCGGCTGCTTCTGATGCTGGACGAATTTCCTGCGCTCGGACGGCTCGACTTCTTCGAGTCCGCGCTCGCTTTCATGGCCGGCTATGGGCTGAAGAGCTTCCTGATCGCGCAATCCCTCAATCAGATCGAGAAGGCCTACGGGCCGAACAATTCCATTCTGGACAATTGCCATGTGCGCGTCAGCTTCGCGACCAATGACGAACGCACCGCCAAGCGTGTCTCCGATGCCCTCGGCACGGCAACCGAGCTGAAGGCGATGAAGAACTATGCCGGTCACCGGCTCTCGCCATGGCTTGGCCATCTCATGGTTTCGCGCTCGGAGACGGCGCGGCCTTTGCTGACACCCGGCGAGATCATGCAGCTGCCGACCGCCGATGAGATCGTCATGCTGGCGGGCACGCCGCCGATCCGGGCGAAGAAGGCGCGCTATTTCGAGGACCCGCGATTGCGCGAGCGCATTCTGCCGCCACCGGCGCTTGCGCCTCGATTCGAGATGAAGCCTGACGATTGGACGAACCGTCCGCTGCCGCCGTCTCCGTCGGGTGCACCGGCCACATCTGTCGCGCCGGAAGTCCACGAGGAATCGAGCGACTCCGAATGGCGGCGCCAGCCCGAGCTCGATCCCTTTCTCCCGGCTGCGGCGGAGCCGCCGCTCGTCAACGAATTCGAGCCCGACGCGGCCGACGAGACGGATGGTCTCGTCGCGAGCAGCAGTCGGATGGCTAGGCTTACGCGGGGCGTGGCGCGGCAGATCGCGCTCGATCCGGACGACGGCATGGAGTTGTGACGGCCGTGACGGCAGCCAAGAAAAAGGTGCAGATTTCCGTCTATCTCGATCCCGCCGTGATGGCGGCGCTGATCGAATATGCTGCCAGGCGGGACCGTTCTCAGTCGCTCATCGCCGAAGCGGCGATAGCCTCTTTCCTCTCTCCAGATGCCGACGCGCAACGCGAGGGAGCGATTTCCAAGCGTCTCGATCGGATCGACCGCCGGATCGCGCGGCTCGAGCGCGATGGCGGCATCTCGATTGAAACGCTGGCGGTTTTCATCCGGTTCTGGCTGGCGACCACCCCTGCTTTGCCCGAGCCGATGGCCCAGGCAGCGCGCACCAAGGCGAGCGAGCGTTATGAGGCCTTCGTCTCCGCGCTCGGCAGGCGCCTGGCCAAGGGACCGACCTTGCGGCAGGAAATCCCCGAAGACGTCGCGCCGTCGAGCGATCCTGAACGATCGGGATTTAAGGACATGTCGGCGGAGGGGCGCCGCCCGAGCTCGTGAGGCGCCAGCCGATCTTTTGACGCCAGCGCCTTCGGCTGGCGAGCGCTGGTCAGTTGGTGGCACCGCATAGCTGCGAGGTCGTCAATCCTGGCGGCACGTTTTCCGTGGGACCGAATCCATACTTCGCCATGATGGTGGCGATCGTGCCGTTCGACATGACCTTCGCCAGACCCTGATTGTAAAGGTCGCGGAGATCGCCATCGTCCTTCCGGAAGGCGATCGCGATATAGCTGATAGACTTCTCGCTGGTGGTGAACGGGCTGGCGCGCTCCAGATCGGGGCTCTTGTTGCCGGCGAGCAGTCCGATCACTGTCGGGGAAGAGAACACGGCGGCGTCGATGCGGCCGGCGCGCAGTGCCGCGAGGTTGGTCTCGACGTCCGGGAACTGCAGGATGCGGTTCTCCGGCACGCCCTCGGCAATGGCGTTCCCGATCACGTTGCTGCCGCGGCCGCCGCCCATGATCGTGTCGGGTTTCCTGGCAAGATCGGCATAGCTGTGGATGGCCTTGGGGTTGCCGGCCAGCACGATCGCCGCGTCGTCCGATCTCAGGTCCGGCGCGCCGAAGGCGACCTGCTGGCAGCGCTGCGGTGTGATTGACAGACCGGACGCGACCGCGTCGAAACGCCCAGCCATCAGGCCCGGTATCAGGGCGCCGAACTCGGTCACCTCGAAGTCGACCTGCTTGACGCCGAGATCGGCGAACGCAGCTCTGAGGAGATCCGGGTGCCAGCCGAGCAACTCGCCGGTTCCCTCCTTCTTGTAGCCCCATGGCGCGCGATTATGGATACCGATGACGATCCGTCCCTCCTTCAGGATGCGTTCTTTCGTTGTTTCCGCCGAGGCCGGCAGCACAGATCCTACAATCGCGGCGTAGGCGATGCAGGCCAGGCCAATGACGGCCGATCGGGCTCGAAATTTCATCATGCAGTCCTCCCATGAGATTTGGTTTTCGCGCAGGCGTTCGCTCTGGCCATTCAACGCTACGTTGCTGAGACCGGAGCCGTCAATCTATATGTACAACATATGTACGAAAGATTGCAACAAAGAGAATGGCAATCGCCGTCGCTTCCGGCGCGAGGGAATCAAACTTGCGGGCGAAGTCAGGCGGGGCTCCAACTCACCCGGCTGGCGCCGCAAATGACTGCTGCAGAATGCAGCCGATCAGATAGGCAGGACGTCCGAGCGCTTGACCTGGCCCAGCGCGAAGGTGCTTTCGATCGAAGCGACGTTGTCCAGACGCGTCAGCTTGTCCTTGATGAACCGCTCATAGGCCTCGAGGTCGCACCACGATGCGCATCAGGTAATCCCGCTGGCCAGTCATCAGATAACAATCGGCCACCTCGGGCCAGCCCAGCACGGCTTGCGAGAAGCGGTCGAGGTCGTCCTCGCGTTGGCGTTCGAGCTTGATCGATGCGAAAGCGCTGATTGGCAGGCCGACCTTCTTCTGGTCGACGACGACGGTGTAACCTTTGATGATCCCAGCGCTCTCCAGCAGCCTCACGCGGCGGGCGCAAGGCGAAGGCGAAAGACCGACGGCCTCGGCGAGGTCGTTCGCCGTCGCCTTGGCTTTTTTCTGCAGCGCGGCGATGCTCTTCAGGTCGATTGCGTCGAGTGCCGGATTTGGCATGTTTCCCTCGTCTGGGCGTCATTCTTGGACGGGCATCCGGCGACGCTCGCCTGGCTCGGGTCGGTTTATGGCCACCGCACGCGCGCGCTGGGGGTCGAGCATTTCGGCTAGACGGGTACGATCGCCGATCTCTACCGGCACTACGGGATCGATGCGCAAGGTATCATGGCCGCGGCGCGATCGGTTTCGGCCGGCCGGCCGCTGAGGCACCTTGGCTTCGCCGCCTGACGGCGCCAGCATCGGCTCCCGGCCGAAGCGCGCGATAGAAGCTGTCAATACCGGAATTCCTTGAGGGCAGCTGTCAGTCGTCGGCGCGATCTTCCTCCGCTGCGAGTAAACGTGGGGGAGGTGGAAATGGCTGGCGCCAGCGACTCTATGAGTCATGAAACGCCGAGGCTGTTGGTTGGGACGGCATCGGCAATTGCGCATCACGGCGAACTCATCCAGGGCGTGTTCAAGGATGATGGCGGGCGCCTGCACCGCGGGCTCGTAACGCTGCCGGTCGCCGGCTTGCGATCGGAGGCGAGCTTCGCCAGGAGTGATGACGATGCGATCGTCGTCCACCCCGATCACAAGATCAAGGCGGCGGCCGCGGCGCGGCTGACGCTCGATTCCTTGAACGCCGGTGGCGGCGGCGTGCTGACACTTCGAAGCTCGATTCCCGTGGGGCACGGCTACGGCTCATCGACGGCGGACGTCGTCGCTTCCATTCGCGCCGTCGCCGCGGCCCTCACGGTCCAGTTGCGGCCTTCCACCATCGGGCGTCTCGCCGTTGCGGCCGAGCGCGCCAGCGACGCGATCGCCTTTGATTATCATGCGGTCCTGTTCGCGCAACGCGAAGGCACGGTGATCGAGAATTTCGGCGGCTCCCTGCCGCCGCTGCTCCTGCTAGGGTTCAAGGCCAATGGCGGCGTCCCGGTCGACACGCTGCAACTGCCGCCCGCTCGCTATGACAGCGCCGAAATCCAGGAATTCGGTGTCCTTCGGGCGCTGGTGGCGCGGGCGGTCCGCCTGCAGGACCCGTATCTTCTCGGACGCGCCGCCTCGGCCAGCGCCTTGATCGGCCAAAGGCACTTGCCGAAACAGGGCTTTGACGAGATAGCCGAAATCGCCAGGCGAGCCGGGGCGTGCGGGGTGCAAGTCGCCCATAGCGGCTCGCTGTTCGGTCTGATTTTCGATCTTTTCGCATCGAACCTGAAGCGACGGGCAGCTCTGGTCGCGGAGCAGATAAGACGCGCCGGCTTCAAGGATGTCGAGGTCCATCTGGTCAACGCGGAGGGCTGGACATGGTGAGCTTCAACGTGGACTATTTCAGGGACCTCGAAACCCCGCGCCTTGCGCTCCTGGCGCCAAATCTCGTCGCCGCTGCTTTTCCGCTGATGAAGCTGATGCCCGCCCGCTACATTCTGGATCGGGCGGCATCGAATGGCGAACTGAAGCCAGGCTCCCACATTGTCGAGACGACGTCCGGCACCTTCGGCATGGCGGTGGCGCTGCTCGCGGCGGCGCGTGGCTACCGTCTCACGCTTGTCACCGCTTCAACGCTGATCGATGCCAAGTACAAGGCCCGCCTGGAGCGCATCGGCGCCACGGTCATCGCACTTGACGATCCGCGCGGCGACGGCAATCAGCCTGGCCGCCTCGAGCGCCTCCAGGAAATCCTGGCTAGGGAGGCGGACGGCTTCTGGACCCGCCAATACGACAGTCCGGGCAATTGGCTCGCCTATGCGCGCCTAGCCGAACTCTTCATCAGGGCGATGGGCAGGGTCGACTGCCTGGTCGGCTGCATCGGTACAGGCGGCTCGCTATGCGGCACCGCGTCCTTCCTGCGAACTGTCTTTCCTCATCTGACGGTATTTGCCGTCGATACCCATCGCAGCATCCTGTTCGGGCAGCCCGTTGGCAAACGCATGCTACGGGGCCTTGGCAATAGCGTTCTGCCAAAAAATGTCAGGCATGAGCTTGTCGACGAGGTCCATTGGGTTGGCGCCTATCCGGCCTATACGACCGCGCACCGTTTGCTGCGTAAGCACGGTATCTTCCAGGGGCCGACAAGCGGCGCCGCCGCGTTGGTGGCGCAATGGGTCGCAACGACCCTTCCAGACGCGCAGGTCGCGGTCATCATGCCCGATGAAGGCCATCGCCATGCCGAGACTGTCTACAATGACGACTGGCTCGGCGCGCTGCCCGGCTGGCCCTGCAAGACGCCGTCCGAGCCGAGAACGCTGACGACCATCGCGCCGGCCGCGGAGACACAGTGGACGCGCTTCCTTTGGCTGCGCCGCAGTCTCGACGATGTCCTGAAAGCGCAGGCAGCAGGGGATATGCCGCCGGCTGTTGGTGCCGCGGAGAATCTATGAAGCGAGATCCGGGCCGTTCTTGTCGAGCCAGCGCCAGGCGTCGTCCGTCGTCTGGAAGATCTGGCCGTGTTCGTTCGATCCAGCGGACCGATCGAGGTCCTTGAGCCCACTGGCTGTCACCACCGCCACGACACGGTCTGTTGCTGCGATGACGCCTTGATCCTTCAACGTCGATATCGCGATCAGCGGCGTTACCGACGCCAGTTCGGCAAAAATCCCTTCGTCGCGCGCAAGTCTCTCCTGCATCGCGATCAGGGCGTGATTGTTGACGGGGACGGCGTGCCCGCCGGAGTCGCGCAGAGCCTTCAGGGCCTGAAAGGTGCTGCGCGGGGTTCCGATCGACACGGCAAGGCTGTCGAAGAGCATCTCGCGTTCGCTCAGGGCGTCGGCACCGCTTGCAAGCGCGTCCGCCAGCGAGCCGTGAACCTCCGCCGCGACGAGGCGAGGCAGGCGCGAGATCGACCCTTGCGCGTACAACTCGCAAAAGCCAGCCCACACGCCCGACAACGCATCGCCATAGCAGACCGGCAGGACGCACCAGTCTGGCGCCGTTCCATCCGACTGCTCGACGATCTCGTAGGCGATCGTCTTATAGCCTTCGATGCCGAGGGGATGGCTGCCGACGACGGGACCGTGATAGGGCGAGGCGATGAACCAGTCGTAGCGGGCGGCGGCCTGTTCCAGCAGCGACCATCGGTCCATCTTGCTGACCAGGGGCAGCACCGTCGCGCCGTATTTGCGGATTTGCGCCAGCATCGCGCCGGATGAGCCCGCGAAAGTGGTGACGACGCATTTGAGCCCCGCTCTGGCGGCGTAAGCCGCCAGCGACGCGCCGGCGTTTCCCGATGAGGCGGTCGCGACGATCTTCGCGCCACGTGCGCGCGCCACGCTGACGGCTACCGTCGAGAAGCGGTCCTTATGCGACCAGGTCGGGTTTCGGCCCTCGTCCTTGATTGCGAGGTTGGGCACGCCGAGAAACGCGCCGACGCGCGGCGCGGCAAGCAAAGGTGTCAGGCCTTCGCCTAGGGTTACGGCGTCTGCGGCCGTGCAGGGCAGCATATGCTCAAAACGCCAAAGCGAGCGCGGGTTGGTCGCACCGTTTAACGCATCACGCTGCGGCACCGCATAGAGCGGCCGAAGATTTGCCGGCGCGCTGTCTCGGCACCGCGAGCACCCTTTGGAGTCGATGGTGACATCGGCGGGATAGACGGCGCCGCATCGGATGCAGGCGAATTCCAGGACCCGGCTTTCGACCGTCCCGGGTCGGCTGATCTCGCCTGTGGAATGCGCGGTCATGTTGTCCGCGAGATCGCGAAACGGCCGGCTCGCCATGGCTATTCCTTGTCCGGGAAACGATGAATTCGCTCGTCGTTTCAAACAGCCAACGGCACCGCTGTCAATGCGGAATGTGCACTATAGTGTGTCGCACCATAGTGCGCGTCGTAGCATCCGTTGGTTGATGAAACTTCGCGGCGTTTTCGGTCTGAACGTGCAGCGGCTTCGCAGAGAAAGAAAGCTCTCCCAGGAGCAGTTGTCTTTCATCTCGGGGCGCACGCGAGCCTATATCAGCAGTGTCGAAGCCGGACGCCGCAACGCCACCCTGGATACAGTCGAGATTTTGGCCAAAGCCTTGAATGTCGAGCCGCAAGAGTTGGTTTCGGCAAACCCGGCAAATAGGCGAGCTATTCGGGTGACGAAACAAGATGCCGCGAAGTCGACGGAATGAAGGCTCCTGTTTTCGTCGAGACATTGAGTGCAATTCAACTTTTCTTGACTTTAGCCGTGTAGTTGACTCCTTCAGTATACATTCGGCGTCGGTCCCATTGAAGATGGCGTCTAGACACGCATAGGTTGTTCCGCGGGTAGGGCCTTTTCTGTGGTCGAGGTCTGCCAATGGAGAACGAAATCATTGACCTCTTGACGGCGATGTCGAAGATCGACACTGCGGGGTCTGCTGAGGCAATCCTTCAAGAGTTCCGCTCAGCCCTGGCGTGCTACGGATTGCGCAATTTTCTGATTACCGGCCTGCCGGTGCCGCATGACATGGACTGGCAGCGCGAAATCCTGGGCGATGGCTGGCCTCCCGATTGGTATCGTCGCTACGTCTCCGAGGATCACTTTTTGCACGATCCTTGCGTTGCGCAGTGCCGGCACTCGCCACAGCCTTTCCTGTGGCGCGAGCTTCCGGCCGCGAAGCTCTCTGCACGCGCGAAGCTGGTGATGGACGAGGCGGCTGAGTTCGGGATGAAAGAAGGTATCTGTGTCCCGATTCACGTTCCGCTGGCGGGTCCGAGCGTCGTCACCGCCGCAAGCGACCGCATGGAAGTTCCGCCAAGCGCAATGCCCTTTATCGAAACGCTTTGCGTGCATACCTTTCGCCGCCTCGCAGGCCTGGGAACACCCGGGGATGGCGATGAGCCCGCGCCGTTGACGGCGCGTGAGCGGGAACTCCTGGAGTGGAGCGCGCAAGGCAAATCCACCGACGACATCGCTTGTATCCTCGGCGTCAGCCGGAACACGGTCGAAAGCCATCAGCGCAACATTCGGGGAAAGCTCGACGCCATCAATGTGTCGCATGCCATCGTCAAGGCGCTGCGAAGGCAGGAAATTCAGGTTTAGCAATACCTGAATACCGTCATACGTGCGGCAAGTCCGTTTTCCTACGACCCTCCACATGGAGGCGTCATGGTTCGTATACATTTGGTCACTTGGGACAATAGGAAGCACTACAGGAAAGTTCTGGAGCGGTACTTTCGGATACGATACGAAATTTACGTCAAGCAGAGACGATGGCGCGCCGTCGCCCGGCCCATAAACATCGAGATCGACGGCTTCGACAACGAGCACGCGCTTTATGTTCTGGCGCTCGATACCAACGGCAAGATCGTCGGCGGCTCCCGTCTTGTCCCGACGCTGGAGCCGCATCTCATGAGCGAGGTGTTCCCGATTCTCGCCGGCGGCACGCCGCCGAGATCGGCCGAAATTTTCGAATGGACGCGTTTCTTCGTCATCCCATCGCTTCGCACACATGGAGCGTCGTCGCCGATCGCCGGCTTGGTTCTCTGCGGTCTTCTCGAGACGGCGCAAAATCTAGGGATTCGACAGATCAGCGTGGTGTGCGAAACATTCTGGCCGAAACGCCTGCGTGCCCTGGGATGGACGGTTTTCGAACTCGGCAACCCTCTCGAGCATCCGGATGGCGACATCATTGCGCTGCTGATCGATGTCACGCCTGAGGCTATTGAACAGACGCGCCGCGCTTATGGGATAAGCGGCGTCATAGTAGCGGACAAGATTTAGGCTGATTGCCACCGCAGCTGAAGTTCGCTAACAGAAACCGCCAATCGATCACCGCCTGAAAAACTATCCGGCGACCATTCTGGGGCGGAAGGGAGGCCGAAACGAGCGAACGGAACTTGCTCGATTAGGCGAGGCACGCGGCATGCTCGCGCTAAAGTCACAGCCCCAGCGTCTGGCCAGCCTCCAGGTGAAGGAAAGCTGCCGACGAATTGCTTCGCATTGCATCCTGGAAGGTCCCGACCGCACTGTCATGCGTGACTTCGACCAGAACCGCCGCGGCTCGCTCAACCTCATCGGCGGCGCATTCCACGCGATCCAGGCGCTTGGCAAGACGATCATGAAGCATCACCAGCCGCGCGGCCCGGTGCAGGTCGGCGCGCTTCTCGTATTGCATGTCGAAGGGTTCGAACAGCAACGGCATGTTGGCCCTCCTCAAAGCGCGGTCGGCGGCACGATTTTGAGCAGCCGACGCTTCGCTGCCTTCGCTCTCGCTTGGCCGGTTCGTATCCGGCTGCAGAGTGCGAGGCTGACCGCAAGCCCGTGATCCCTGTCGAGCATGGCCATGGCCTGCTTCAGCGAGTGTTCGG
>NZ_VFUA01000032.1 GCF_006440735.1 Mesorhizobium sp. B2-7-1
ATTTCCGTCTTTGAGGCATCAGTCCCTCTCTCAGGACTGTCCCTTATATCCTTGTCTCAGTTTTGGGGTGCACTCCAGGAGTAGGGGAGTAGGGTCAATGCAATGGCCGTGTCCCGGCCAGCCGCCTTTTTCCTACTCCCCTATTCCCTTACTCCCCTATTCCCTACTTCAGCATCATCCGCTGCTGGTCGCGGTTCGCGGCATAGCTGCTCTTGTCATAGGCCGTCTGCGCCTGCAGCTCTTCCTTGGTGAAGTTGGTGTAGAGATATTTCTTGCCGTTCTTGTCGGTCATGAATTTGAGTTTGTCCATGCCGACCGCCACTTCCTTGGCGCCTATGCCGAGGAAGCCGCCGACGTCGATGACCACCGCGTCCGGCTTCTTGTCCGGCGTCAGCACGACATCGCCGATCGAGCCGATCTCGGCATCGTTGGCGCCATAGACGGTGG
The DNA here is from genome assembly GCF_006440735.1 of Mesorhizobium sp. B2-7-1. Taxonomy (GTDB): domain Bacteria; phylum Pseudomonadota; class Alphaproteobacteria; order Rhizobiales; family Rhizobiaceae; genus Mesorhizobium. The sequence continues at coordinate 448 of NZ_VFUA01000032.1, forward strand.
CGCCCTTGAGATCGTCGCCACGGATGTCGCCCATCGGCATCTCGGTCAGCGTCGACTTGTCGATGGACGCCGTCTTGGTCTGGTCGGCGGCGGCAGCGTCGTTGTCGGCAGGCTTGTTCTCGGCCGCGCTCGAAGCCGGCGGCGTCGCAGGCTTTGCCTCGGCCGTCGACTTGGCAGGCTCTGCCGGCTTGGCGCCCTTGTCGGAGGTCGTATCCGAAGACACCACCGCGGGCGTGGTCGCCGCAGGAGCGTTGTTCGCGGCCGTTGTCGTGCCGGGCGCCGGATCATAGGCCTTGCGGTTGAAGTCGGGCTGGGCCTGCAGCTCCTCCTTGGTGGTCTCGGCCACCAGCCAGCGGTTGCCGTCCTTCTCCGCCCATTTTGCCTTGGCGAAGTCATAGGTGACATTCTTCGTGCCGATGCCGAGGAAGCCGCCGACGCCGATCACCAGCCACTCGGCCTTGCCGTCCTTGGCAAGCACGATGTCCTTCACGTCGCCGATCTTCTGGGCATCGTCCGCGGTGCCGTTATAGACCGAGGCGCCCATGATGTTGGTGGCGAGATTGCCGTCCGCCTTCTTCACCGGTTCGGCGGGTGCGGCCGCCGGGGCCTGCGCCGTGGTCGTGTTGTTGGCGGGCTGCGTCGCGTCGGCCGGCTGCGCCGGCGCCGGATCATAAGGCTTGCGGTCGAACGCCGGCTGGGCGTTCAGCTCGTCCTTGCTGGTCTTGGCCACCAGCCAGCGGTCGCCATTCTTCTCGGCCCATTCCAGCTTGCCGTAGTCGAAGGCGACATCCTTCGAGCCGACGCCGAGAAAACCGCCGACCCCGATTATGGCCGACTTGGCCTTGCCGGCGGAATCAAAGACGATGTCGTCGACCTTGCCTATGTTCTGGGCGTCGTCGCCGGTGCCGTTATAGACCGACTCGCCGATGATATTGGTCATGAGCGCGCCGTCCGAGCGCACGACCGGAGCCGGATTGTCGGCTGCCGGGGCCTGTTGCGCCGGAGCGGGCGTCGTCTGTGCAAAAGCGCCGGTCGCGAGCAGCGTCGCGATCGCGGTCGTCGCAAAAAGAGTGCGGATCATCATAGTCTCTCCTCGTGCCTGATCTGTGCATGGCGCTCGCTCGGCCAGCCTCTGAACGGCGGGTCGGGGAGCGGCATTGTCGACAGGTTCACAACGTCGTGACCGGGGTCTTGTTCCAACAGCGCGCGCTTCCGGGCAGCCGATTCCTAAAACCTGCGGTGGAACCTTTGCCGGCGCATCCCCGTTTCAGCCAGTGGCTGAGGGGTCTGTCGGCTCGAAGCGACTTGAAGACACGGAGCGGGGTATGCGGTTTGCTGCAGTGCTGAACCAGGACGGCGGCACCTTGCGCACCATCGACATGGAAGCATTTTCCAAACAGCTGCGTCAGACACTCGAAGCGGCGGGACATTCGGTCGAGGTCGAAATCGTTGCCGGCCGCGATGTTGCTTCGGCGCTGGAAAAGGTTATCGCCAGGCGCAACATCGACATTGTTCTTGCCGGAGGCGGCGACGGCACGATTTCCACGGCGGCGTCCCTCCTCATGAACAAGAAGAAGGCCTTGGCCATCTTGCCCGCCGGCACGATGAACCTCTTCGCACGGGGCTTGGGCATTCCGCAGACACTCGAGGCGGCACTGCTATCCTTCGCCGAGGGCGAGGTGATCGCGGTCGATATGGCGAGCGCCAACGGCCAGCCTTTCGTGCATCAGTTCTCGGTCGGCATGCATGCCAAGATGGTTCAGCTGCGCGAGAAGATGGATTTCGGCTCGCGCCTTGGGAAGATGCAGGCATCCGTGCGCGCGGCATGGGTGGCGATCAAGAACCCGCCCGCCCTGAAAGTGAGCCTGAGCGTCGGCAAGGCGGAGATCGTCACCCGCACCACCGGCATCGGCATCTCCAACAATCTGTTTGGCGAAGGCCATCTTCCCTATGCCGACAACCCGGCCGGCGGCGTGCTTGGCATCTATGTCAGCGTCGCGCGCCGGCGCCATCATCTGGCAAAGCTTTTGCTCGATACGCTGCGCGGCAGGCTGCGCCAGAGCGCGCATGTCGAAGTGCATCAGGCAGGCAGGGCTGTGCTGAAGATCCACTCGCCCACCCGCAAGTTCAGCGCGGTGCTGGATGGCGAACTGATCAGGCTCGAGCGCGAAACAACGATCGAGATTCACCCGGGCGCGCTGAAAGTGCTCGTTCCGGCAAGCCATGCACAGGCAAAGGCCGCGTGATGGGGGATCAGCCGCCCTGGACGGATTTCTGGGCCGCGGGCGGTGCTTCCGGCACGGTCTGCTGCGTCGTCGGCGATTTGATCAGCTCGCCATAGATCTCGACCGCCCCCCACGCGATGAAGGCCAGCAACAGCCCTGCGATGAGAATTCTGAGCGCGTGCCAGCCCCAATGCCCCTGGCGTGCTTTGTCTTCGGGTACGATCTTGGTCACTCTTGGCCTCCATACTGCGCGGCGGCGGGCGCTTCGGAAACGATACGTTCGGGTAACGGAGGCTGTTCGGGAAAGTTCCGCATCGGGAGACGTGCCCGCCGCGGCCGATTGCGTGAGGCTTTGAGGGAAAGGTGACCAACAAGGCTGAAAGTTTGCCGACGGACGTCAGCCGCGTCGTCATCGATGCGGAACGGCTCGCCGTGCTTCAGGGCTTGGACGCCATGGACACGGCGACCGATCCGGACTTCGACCGTATCACCGGTCTTGCGGCGGCAATCGCCGAAGCGCCTGTCGCGCTGGTGAGCCTGGTCGACAGTGATCGCCAGTGGTTCAAGTCGCGCATCGGTCTCGACGAGACGGAGACGCCAACCAGCGTCTCTTGCCCATGCCATCGCTGCCGGCGACGATCCCATGGTGGTGACCGACGCCACGCTCGATCCGCGTTTCGCCGCCAATCCCCTGGTCACGGGCAAGCAGCACATCCGCTTCTATGCCGGGGTGCCAATGGCGGTGGCCGGCGCCCGGATCGGTACGCTCTGCGTGCTCGATCACGAGTCGAGACCGTTTCCGACCGAAAACGCCCTGAGGACATTGAAGACGCTTGCCGCCCTGGCTGCGAGCCTGTTCGCGCTGAAGGACGCCACCCGCAACGGCGCCATCGCCAAGGCGGAACTGGCGCGCGAGGAAAAGCGTCGCGCCATCGCACTCGACGCTGCCTCGCTGGCTAGCTGGGCGTGGGACGTACGCACCGACATGATCGACTGCGACACGCATCTGGCCGAGCTCTTCAACCTGCCGCCGTCGAAACGGCTGAAGGCGCGCGACATCCTGCGCGCCATCGACCCGCGCGACGTTCTACCAGACCGAGACGCGTTTCCGCGACGCGCTGAGCGGCAGCGACGACTATTTTGGCGAATACCGGGTTAAGGGTCTCCATCCACCCCGCTGGATCGCCACGCGCGGACGCGTGGTCGAACGCGACGGCGAGGGCAAGCCGACGCTGATCTTCGGCGTCAACTACGACATCACCGAGCGCAAGCTGGGCGACGAGCGGCAACGCCTCCCGCTGCGCGAGCTCAACCATCGCGTCAAGAACACGTTGGCGACCGTGCAGGCCCTGGCGACGCAGACGGTTCGTCACGCAGCCGAGTGAATTCCTGGAAGCCTTCGGCGCCAGGCTGCAGGCGCTCGGCGCCGCTCATAGCCTGCTGTCCGACCGCGAGTGGCGCGGCATCGGCATCGGCGAGTTGGCGCGCATCGAGGTCGGGGCTTTCGATACCGGCGACCAGCCGCGCATCGCGATCTCAGGTCCCGAGCTTCTGCTCTCGCCGGACCAGGCGGTGGGGCTGGGCTTGATCCTGCACGAACTCGCCAGCAACGCGCTGAAATACGGTTCGCTCTCGGTGCCGTCGGGCAAGGTAAACCTCGACTGGAAGGCGCAGGGTCGCAAGGGCGCGCGGCGCCTGGTGCTGACCTGGCGTGAAAGCGGCGGGCCCGAGGTCGAGCTCCCGATCGCCAGGGCTTTGGCTCGATCCTGATCCGCCGCAGCCTTGCCAAGGTCATCGACAGCGACGTCAACCACGAATTTCGCCCCGGCGGCGTCTTTGCCGGGATATCGATGCCGCTCGAGCCGTTCTTGAAGTAAGCGGTGTCGTGGCGTGAGCAGCCGAACGGTCTACGGCATGTCCTTCGGGTCATGCGTCGGTGGCGTGGGCTTGGCGTTCTCGCGATAGATGGCGTAGGCAACGACCGCCAGGGCGGGCGCGATGACGGCTCCCAGCCCGCCCTTGCTCTTCGCAAGCGCCGGAAGCAGGGCGAGTGCCGCGGTAACGCCCAGCGCCGTCATGTCGGCCTGCCGCCGTTTTGCGCGCCGCCTGCTGCGCATGCTCGTCGTCAGCTTGTGGATGACGAGGACGAGCCCGGCAAGCACCAGGAAGCCGATGCCGAAGCCGAGGCTGGTCGCCAGCGGTCCGTAGCGCGCCGCCAGCCAGATATAGGCGGCGCCGATGAGGAAGCCGACGCCGCACAGGGCAAAAACGGCGGCAAGTCCGTAAAGGATTGCCGTCGTCCGCGCCCTGTGCACAGCGGCCATGGCCTCGCCCGAGGCGAGGGCCGAGATCAGCGAGACAAGCGTCCCCATCTGGGGCTAGCGGCGGGAAAGCAGGGCGAAGAGAAAGCCGACGCCTGCCGCGATCGCCAGCGACGTCACCGGCTTCTCGCGCACTTTGGCGATCAGCTGTGCTTCGATATCCTCGGCACTTCCCCGCATGCTCTCGAACGCGGCTTCGCCCTGGGCGCGCAATTGCTCGACGCCGCCCGCGGCGGCGCGCCGGGCCGCGCCATAGCCGTGTTGGCCGGTCTTGGCGAGCTGCTCCGTCAGTTTCTGGATATCCGCCTTCAGCTGCTCGATATCAGCCTCGAGGTCGGCGGTGGTCGCTTGATCCGTTGCGGATTTGCCTGCGGCGGTTGCCATTCTCTAACTCCTTGCGTTTGCGTTGATTTCAACGCCCGTTCAGCGCCATAGTTCCGGTCGTCGCGAGCCTAAACGTCCTAGATCAGCGGCCTGCGGTCCTCGCCGAGCCCTTCCCAGCGGGCAAGCTTCTTCAACCCGTCATAGTCGATCACTTCACAGCCGCCATCTCGCCACATAACGAGCTTGCGGTCCATCAGCTTGCGGATCGTCTTGTTGGTATGGACCAGCGAGAGGCCGAGCGTGTCGGCGATGTGCTGTTGCGTGATCGGAATCTGCACCGGTGTCTTGCCGTTGAGTCCGGCGCTGCGCGCCCGACTGGCGATGAAGGCGATGAGGTAGGCCGCTCGTTCGAGCGCGGTGCGGCGGCCGATGCTGAGCAGGTTCTCGTCCAGCATGCGTTCCTCGCGCGACGCGATCCAGGTAATGTCATAGGCAAGGCCGGGATGGTTGCGATAGAGTTCCTGCAACTGGTCGCGTTCGAAAACGCACAGCAGCATCGGCGACAAGGCCTCGATGGAATGCTGCATCTCGCCCATCAGGCTGCCTTGCAGGCCGATGAGGTCGCCGGGCATGGAAAAATTGAGGATCTGCCGACGTCCGTCGGGCAGAAGCTTGTAGCGGAACGCCCAGCCGGACAGCACGGTGTAGAGATGCGCGCTGTGGCTGCCTTCGACCAGGACTGTCGCTCCCTTGTCGACCGCAAGTTCACCGCGCTTGAAGGTGCTGATGAATGACAATTCCTGCTTGTCGAACTCACGGAATGCCGGCAAGGGCCGCAACGGGCACTTTTCGCAAGGATATTGGCGGCTGGCAGCCGGACGTGCGTTTTGGCCGGACATTTCGACCCCTCTTCGAAATTCCTGCCCTTATGGGGCGCAAGGAAACGCTTGAGACCGGCAGGGGTTCCGCGAGGCCTGTATCCCATGTCTTTTTTAAATGACATCGGGTCCAATTCCGCGCATGAGTGCGGCCAGCCGAGGAGACACTGATAAGTGCCAGCACTGCTTGACGGACTGCGTATTCTCGTCCTGGAAGACGAATTCCTGATCGCGATGGATGTCGAGCAGCTTTGCCGCGACCACGGCGCCGCGGATGTGACGATCGTCCGGAAGATCGCCGAGGTCGAGGGAGAAGCGCTGCCTTCGCGCTTCGACGCGGCGGTCGTCGATCTCATGCTCGGCGGCGTCTCGACCCTGGATTTCGCCTCGCGGCTGCGCAGCGAGGGCGTGCCCTTCGTATTTGCCTCCGGCTATTCGGATTCGGACGAGGTCAAGGACTCGTTCCCGGATATCCGGCTGGTCGCCAAGCCCTACTCAGGCGACGATCTGATCGAAGCCGTGGCCATGGCCTGCGGCCGGGTCGCCCCGGCCTGACACCATCCTTGCAATCGGAATCATAACCGATCGGCTTACGCCGCGTTCGACCCTGTGACCTGCGCCGAGATCGCGTCGGGCCCGAACTCGTCCTCTCCGGAAATCTTGAGGATCTCCTGCAGCCTGGCGCGCGCCCGGCTGACCCGGCTCTTGATCGTGCCGACCGCGCAGCCGCAGATCTCGGCGGCTTCTTCATACGAGAAGCCCGAAGCGCCGATCAGGATGATGGCTTCGCGCTGGTCCTCGGGCAGTTGCTCGAGCGCGCCGCGGAAATCCTTGAGGTCGAGCTGGCCGTGCTGGGCCGGATGAACGGCAAGCCTTGCCGTCATGATGCCGTCGCTGTCCTGCACTTCACGGCCGCGCTTGCGCATCTGCGAATAGAATTCGTTGCGCAGGATGGTGAACAGCCAGGCCTTCAGATTGGTGCCCGGCTGGAAGCTTTCATGCTTGTCCCACGCCTTGACCAGCGTTTCCTGGACAAGGTCGTCGGCCCGGTCGGCATTCTGCGTCAGCGACACGGCAAAAGCCCGCAGGCTCGGGATCGCGCCGAGCAGCTCGGTCTTGAAGTTCTGGGATACCGCCGCCATGCCTCAGTCCTTTTTCTGGGCAGGTTCGGTTTGTTCCAGCTGGCTGAGCAACTGAGCGAAACGGTCCGGCACATGGTCCGAGACCAGCTCGTCATAATATTGCTTTAGCTTGCGCGCTATCTCGGAGTTTGCCCCAAGCGGATTGCCATCCCCGTTCCGATGCCGGCCTGCGGCATCAGCCATCTGTTTTTTCGTCATTTCTTTCATAATCGCCCTAGTTTCCAGCGCCTGAACCGCTCTTCGACTTCACACCACAACGCAAGCGGAACCGTCGTCTGGTTGCCCATCCCGAGACGCGAAACGCCCGCCTGCTAATTTAGTTCCACAGCCGGCGGAACTTTTTCCGAAAGCCGGCGTTGATTTTCCGGGGCGTGCAATCAGCGTGGGCCTCAAACGTGCAACGTCATCTGAGGGAGACGTCAATAATGAGTTTGTCCGCTACCATCGCTCCGCATCTTCCGTTCCTGCGCCGCTTCTCGCGGGCGGTATCGGGATCGCAGGAGAGCGGTGACGCGCTGGTCGCCGCGATGCTGGAAGCCATCATCGCCGACACCAATATTTTCCCCGAAGCCTCGAGCGACCGCATCGCGCTCTACAAGGTTTTCGCCAGATTGTTCACGTCCGTGGCCATCCGCGTGCCGCAGGAACAGGCGCAGACCGCCTGGGAGCAGCGGGCAGCAGCCAATCTGAACGCGCTCGCCCCCCTGCCGAGGCAGGCTTTCCTTCTGGTTGCCGTCGAAGGCTTCAGCGAGGACGAGGCGGCGGAAATCCTCGACGTCGACGAGGATGAGTTTTCGGAGCTGCTTGCCCAGGCGAGCAACGAAATTTCCCGCCAGGTCGCCACCGACGTGCTGATCATCGAGGACGAGCCGCTGATCGCCATGGACATCGAGGAGATGGTCGAAAGTCTCGGCCACCGCGTGGTCGGCACGGCGCGCACGCATGCCGAGGCGGTGGCCTTGTTCGGCAAGACGCGGCCGAAAATGGTCCTGGCCGACATCCAGCTCGCCGACGGCAGCTCGGGCATCGAGGCCGTGAACGAGATTTTGTCCTCGACGCCGGTGCCGGTGATCTTCATCACCGCCTTTCCGGAACGCCTGCTGACCGGCGAACGCCCCGAGCCGGCCTTCCTGGTCACCAAGCCTTTCAATCCCGACATGGTCAAGGCCCTGATCAGCCAGGCCCTGTTCTTCGACCGTCAGGCCAAAGCCGCCGCCTGATCCCTGTCGAAGTTTAGCCCGTCGAGCGTCATGCGAGGCCTTTGCGCCGCGCGTGACGCTTGGCTGCTTGCGGTCTGAAAAGCCCCTTCAAGGGGATCGTCTTTTTCGGCAAATGGTGGAACAAACGACACCGAGCCACGTTCTTTTCCCGACGCAAGAAGGAGACGCATCATGCTGTACTGGGCGCTCGTATTTCTCGTAGTTGCGATCATCGCCGGCGCGCTTGGGTTCGGCGGCATCGCCGGCACATCGGCAGGCATCGCGCAGATACTGTTCTTCATCTTCCTCGCCTTCCTGGTGATTTCGCTCATCGCGGGTCTCTTCAGGAGAGCCTGACCGCAACACTGGAAGCCGCACCCCTCAAACGGTTTCCAGCCACCGCCGGGCGGCGCCTTGAAAGAGCACCGTCCGGCGGACCGTTTTTGGCGGGTCGTTTTTGGAGAGCCCCGCGATTTCAGGACGTTGGCTCGCGCGGAACCAGTTGCGGATTGAGCCGTTCAAAGACGAAGTGCGGGAATATTTCCAATGCCTTCCGAGGGTCCCACGAAAGACAGGGCTGAAAAGCAGGACGGCGAAGTGATCGCGATGCATCCCGCGGAAAATGGAATGCAGCTGGGGCGGGCCCTGCTTCATGCTCTGCACAATGCCGGGATTTCGGTGCTTTACCAGGATCGGCAGATGAAGACGGTCTGGGCGCGCAACATGAGAGCGCCGTGGGCGTCCGAAACCGCCGACGGCAAGGATTTGCTTTCGCGGGCGCAGGCCGAACGCATACAAGCCGCCAAGCTCAAGGTGGTCGAATCCGGCAGCGCCGATCAGCTCGAGCTCAGCATTCCGGGAAGCCAGGGTGTCCGCTGGTTCCAGCTTTGGATCGATGCCGACCGCGGCGACGCCGGCGACGTCCTCGGCGTCGTCACCACCATGGTGGAGACGACGGAGCAGAAACGCCGCGAGCAGACGCTGAAGACATTGCTGCGCGAAGTCAGCCATCGATCGAAAAATCTCCTGGCCATCATCCAGAGCATCGCCACCCAGACCGGGCGCTATACGGAGACGCTCGGCGAGTTCCTGGCGCGGTTTCGTGGCCGGCTGCAATCGCTTGCGTCCTCGCAGGACCTGGTCACATCCTCCAACTGGCGAGGAGCGGCATTGCAGGAGCTCGTATCCGGCCAGGTCGGCCGCTACAGCAGCGATCTGGCCAACAGCCTGCGGTTCGTGGGTGAGAATCCCTATCTCAACCCCAACGCCGCCCTGCATATCGGCCTGGCGATGCATGAGCTGGCCGTGAATTCCGTGAGCTATGGCGCGCTGTCCCGGCCCGACGGCCATGTCGAGGTGCGCGCCAGGCTCGAGGCCGAAGACGCAAGCGCGCCCAACCTTTTATTGATCTGGACGGAGGCGGTCGGCGACGCGCCGCGCAACGAGAAGCGCTTCGGCAGCGTGGCGCTGGAACGTGTCGTGCCGATGTCGCTGAACGGCTCCGCGACGCTGGAGATCGGCAAGGACCGCATGGAATACCGCCTCACCGTCCCGCACGGGAATTTCGAGACGGATTGATAGCACCGCCGATGGCGCGAGAGCAATTGCAGGACAAATGTGAAACAGTCAGGCTTGGCGGCTTCGCCATAGCCAGGCTCGGCGGCTTCGTTCGCCGGATTCGGGTCGGAACGGAGCCTTGCCGGCAAAGGTTTTAACCGGCTGTTCACCATAAAGTCCGATCCTGTGCTCCCGGCTGACAATGCGCCGGAAACCCATCCGCGCCCGGCGCGCGACCTGGGAGACTGAACGATGGTTGCCGACATGAACAGGCTGGAGCAGGCCGCCCGCGTCTCGATGAGCGGGTTCCAGGATGCCGAGCCGGCGCCGGCGCCGCGGTCATCCCATCTTTCGCTCCGGCTGGGCGCGATCGCGCTTCTGGCGGCAGTGGCCTTGACCGCGGCCTGGCAATTGTTCTGACCCCGCATGCGGCTTTGACGCCAAGACTTTAGCGCCGCCATTTCGCGCCGAGCGCCTCAGGCTCGGGCCCCGGAACTTTTGTTCGCCGAGAATCGTTGTTTGCGGCGAGAGGTTTGGAGCCATGGAACACATCGTCGCATTGCTCTTCGTCGTCGGCTGTTCGAGCACGATGACCGACTGCCGGGAACTCGAGGTGCCGGTCAGCGTCTTTGAAACCGCACAGGCATGTGTTGCCGAAAGGCCGTTCGCCCTCGGCGACCTGCAGGGCCAGGCGCCCCGCATCATCGGCAAGTGCCTCGCCGTCGATCCGGCGCTGGAGGACGATTACGACCAGATCGTCTGGAACGTGAAGTCCGACGGCACGCTGGCCGCATCCCTTGAGGTTTCCCGCACACTTCTCGCGTCAAACCGCGAGCACCCCGAAAAAGACTATGTTAGGCAACAGTAAAATCGAGCAGGCAAAGCAGGTTTTTTCATGCTAAATGATTGCTGGCATTGCCAAAAGTGAGGACAAATTGAGGAGCAATTCTATGCGGAAGATAATCATTGCCATGGTTGCCGTGGTCGCTGTCAGCGGTTGCACAACGACCGAGCAGGACGTCGTCGGCGGCGGCCTGATCGGCGCCGGTGTGGGCGGCCTGGTCGGCGGCGGCAAGGGTGCGCTGATCGGCGCGGCCGTCGGTGCCGGGTCGGGCCTCCTGGTTCGCAACCTGCGCAACGGCTATTGCGTGTATCGCCACCGTGACGGCACGACCTACCGGGCCCGCTGCAACTAGTTCAGTACCGAAACCGGAGGCCGGCAGCCGGCCTCCGGTTCTTTGAGTCAGATCGCTGTTCCCCGCCACCAGCGAGTCTTGCGCCGCTCACACGGCCAGCGGGATTCTGATTTCCACCTTCAATCCGTCGGCGTGGTAGTCGCGCGCGATCGTGCCGCGCAATTCGCGTGTGACATTGATATCTATCAATTTGGTGCCGAAGCCGGTCTTGACCGGCGCTTCCAGTTCCTTCTGACCCGCTTCGCGCCAGTTCAGCACCAGCGTCCGCTCGCGGTCGCGGCCTTCGACGCTCCAGTCGACCTTGAGGGCGCCCACCGAATTGCCGGCCTCGCCATATTTGAGCGCGTTGGTGGCGAGCTCGTGAAAGGTCAACCCGAGCGCCTGCGTCGTCGTCTCGTCGAGCAGCACTTCCGGCCCTGACAACACGCCTTCGGGAAGGTCCTTGCCGAACACTTGCCCGAGCTCGATGCGCAGCAGGTCGCCGAGATCGGCCTTCTGCCAGCGCGAGCGCGTCAGCATGTCCTGGGATGCGGCCATGGCCTGGAGGCGCGCCGAGAATGAAGCCGAAAACTCCTTGACGTCGGTGGCTTGCGAGGCCGTCTGCCGCGCGATCGCCAGCACGCGTGTGATCGAATTCTTGATCCGGTGCTTCATCTCCTGCAGGATCAGGTCCTTTTCCAGCAGGCTCTTTTCGGTCGCCTCGTGCAGCGCCGATTTCGCGTCATAGGCACGCTCCTGGTAGCGCGCCACCAAGGCGATGGCGCCGGCGAGCAGCAGGCCGAACAGCCCGAGCATCACCGGAATGGCGCGCGAGGACGGCGGCTCGAAGGCGCTTGTCGGCCTGAGCAGCAAGGTCCATGGGCGGCCCGCCACGACAATATCGCGGCGTGCCAGAAGCTTCGCGCCGATACGTTCCTCCGGCGGAGCCTCCGAGCGGAAAAGCAGATTGCCGGCCTCGGGCTTGCCGTCATAGACCTCGATGTTGACCGGCAGCAGCGGCGAATGGCTGAGCGCGACCTGGAACAGGTCCTGAGCGCGGAAGGCGGCATAAAGAAAGCCGGCCGTGGTGGAGCGGCTTGCGTTGATCACCTCGGGCGCCGTTTCGACGTTCAGCCGCACGAAAACCAGGAACCCGGTGAAGGTCTGCGCCACGCCGGCGCCCTGACCGAGCTGGACCATGCCGCTCGCATGCTGCCGGTCGTCGGCCATCGCCTTTTCGATCGCTGCGCGCCGTACCGGCTCGGTGAACATGTCGAAGCCGATGATCGATTGGTTGGACGTATCGAGCGGCTCGAACAGCACGATCGGCGTGCGCCACTGCTCGGTCGTCGCGGGATAGATCGGGTGCGCCGACCCAAGGTCGTGCAGGATATCGCGTTCGACCGCCGCCTCGTCGCCGGTCTTGGCGAGCCTCAGGAAGCCGATGCCGCGCAGCCCCGCGAAATTGTCGTCGATGTCGAGCGCGGTGAAGAAGGCCTTGAATTCGCCACGGGTGATGTCGCCGTTGCGGGCGTCGAACAGCGCCTGCGTCGAACGCAGCAGCGACAGATGCAGGTCGATTCGGCTCTCGATGCGACCGAGCGCATCGTCGGCGGTGCCCTCGAACTTGATCCGAGCCGCCTCCTGCGTCGCGAAATAGGCGAACCCTGCCATCGTCAGGCTGATCAGCGCAACGGCGACAAAGGCAACGATCGGAAAGAGCTTCTTCAAATCTAAGATGCGGCCCGTGGACGGTCGCGACCTTTATGGGCAAGTCTCCGCGTCAACACAATGGCGCGGCCAAATCATCACCGGGGCTGGTACATCACGCAGTCGTCAATTAGCCGGCTATCTTTCTGGCTCAGGCCGCGATCTTCAGCGCGCCTGGACCCGGAATGGCGCCGGGCGGGCATTTGCCCAGGATGATCATGCCAAGCACCTCGTCCTGGGTGACGTCGGTCGTGCGCGCGGTGCCGACCACCTGGCCGTTCTTCATCACGCAGACCCGGTCGGCGAGCTCGAAAACGTCGTGGATGTCGTGGCTGATCAGGAAGATGCCGATGCCATCGGCCTTGAGCTGCTTGACCAGTTCGCCGACCTGCGCCGTCTCCTGCGGGCCGAGCGCCGCCGTCGGCTCGTCCATGATCAGGATGCGGGCATTGAACAGGATCGCGCGGGCGATCGCCACCGACTGCCGCTGTCCGCCCGACAGCTTGATCACCGGCTCCTTGAAGCGCTGGAAACGTGGATTGAGCCGGCCCATCACCTTGCGCGCCTCGGCTTCCATGGCGACGTCGTCCAGCGTGCCCCAGCCGGTCATCAGCTCGCGGCCGAGGAAGAGATTGGCGGCGGCATCGACATTGTCGGCCAGCGCCAGCGTCTGGTAGATCGTCTCGACGCCGTATTTCTTGGCGTCGCGCGGGTTGGAGATCGAAGCCTCCTCGCCATTGATGAAGATCTGCCCGCCGTCGCGCTTGTAGGCCCCCGACAGGATCTTGATCAGCGTCGACTTGCCGGCGCCGTTGTGGCCGAGCAGCGCCATCACTTCGCCGGGGAAAAGATCGACGGAGGCGTCATCGACGGCGCGGATGCCGCCGAAGGCGATCGAGATGCTGCGCATATCGACCAGCGGGACGCCGGCGGGAGCGGATTTTTCTGCCACGATCGTTCTCCTCAGACCCGCTTGCGATAGATGGTGTCGAGCCACACCGCGACGACCAGCACGGCGCCGACGACGATGCTCTGCAGCGGCGAATCGACGCCGAGCAGCACCATGCCGGACTGCAGCGACTGCATCAGCAGCGCGCCGAGCATGGCGCCGAGCACGGTGCCGGAACCGCCGGCGAGCGAGGTGCCGCCGATGACGGCCGCGGCGATGACCAGAAGTTCGTCCAGCGTCCCCAGCACGTTTGTCGAGGAGTTCTGCCTGGCCGACGAGATCGCCGCCGCGATCGTCGCCAGCACGCCCATGATCATGAACACCTTCATGGTGATCCAGCGCGTGTTGATGCCGGCAAGATTGGCCGCTTCCGGATTGCCGCCGATGGCAAAGACATAGCGGCCGAAGCGCGTGCGCTTGGTGACGAAGGTCATGATCAGGCCGACGGCGACAGCCATCAGCACAGGTATGGCGATGCCATGCGCGATGAACAGCCCGCCTTCGGGCACGGTGATGTTGTTGGCGGCGGCGTAGCGGTTCACGATACCGATCGGCCACGGATAGGAATTGGCGAGCCACACCGCGCCCAGGATGACCGCGCAGGTGACCGTGGCGAGCAGCGTCTCGGCCCAGACCGGACGCAGCGGGAAGCGGAAGCGCTTGCGCTGCACACGGCCGTTGAAATGCATGAAGATAACCGCCAGGCAGGCGACGATGCCGACCATCCAGCTCCATTTGGCGCCGATCGAGCCCGCCGGGCCGCCGCCCATCAGCTGGAACGTGGCGTCGAGCGGCGCCACCGTCTGACCGCTGGTGACCCACCACGCAGCGCCCCGCCACACCAGCAATCCGCCCAGCGTGACGATGAAGGCCGGCACTTCGAGATAGGCGATGATGAAGCCCTGGAAGGCGCCGATGATGAGGCCGAGCGCCAGGCCGATCAGCAATGCCAGAACCCAGATCCAGGGATTGCCCAGTTCAAGCCCGACGAAGCGAACCAGGAAATGCACCTGGGCAAAGCCCATGACCATGCCGATCACCCCCTCGGCCGATCCGACCGACAGGTCGATGTTGCGCATGACGATGACCAGCACCATGCCGGAGGCCATGATGGCCACGGCCGACGTCTGAACCGACAGGTTCCAGAGGTTGCGCGGCGTGAGGAAGGTGCGGCTGTCGAAGTCGAGCGGATTGACGCCAAGCCGCAGGCTGGAAATCACATGCAGCCCGATCCAGATCAGCAGCAGCGCGCCGATCATGCCGAGCATGCGGGTGTCGAGCTCGGTCGCCTTCAGGAACCGGGCGACAGCGCCGAGTTCCGACGCGCGCGCGGTGTCCGCCGGTTGCGTAGACGTCGTGTCGGTCATGATATCCTCCCGCCGGCCTGCCGTCTGGCGCGGATGCCGGAACTCAGCCTAGAAGCTACCCGCCTGAGGCGGAACCGCAAATCTTTTTGAGAAAACGCCGCGGCCTTCAGGCCGCGGCGCAAGGGCTTTGAACGATCGTCGGCAAAGCTTAGTTGCAGACCTTGACGCTGCCGGCGGGCACGCCCGCGCAGACTTCGTCCTTCTTGATCCAGCCGGCGTCGATGACGACGTTGAGATTGTCCTTGGTGATCGCGATCGGGGTCAGGAACAGCGACTTGACGGTGTTGCCGCCAGGCGTCGTGAAGTCCTTGGCGCCGGCGATATCGCCCATCTTCTTGCCACCGGCGAGCTGCGAGGCGATCTCGGCGGCGTTCTTGCCGAGCTCGCGCGCGTCTTTCCACACCGACACGGTCTGCGTGCCGAGCGCGATGCGGTTGAGCGCCGCGTGGTCGCCGTCCTGGCCGGAGACCGGAACGGTGCCGGCGAGACCCTGCGCCGTCAGCGCCGCGACGACGCCGCCGGCGGTGCCGTCATTGGCGGCCACGACCGCGTCGACCTTGTTGTCGTTGGCGGTCAGGAACTGCTCCATGTTCTTCTGCGCGTTGGCGGGCAGCCAGCCGTCGGTATAGGCCTCGCCGACATTCTTGATCTTGCCGCTGTCGATGGCTTCCTTCAGCACTTCCATGGAGCCCGAGAACAGGAAGTCGGCATTCGGATCCGAACCCGAGCCCTTGATGAAGACGTAGTTGCCCTCGGGCTTGGCCTTGAACACCTCGCGGGCCTGCATGCGGCCGACTTCCTTGTTGTCGAACGTCAGATAGAACACGTCCTTGTTCTCGATCAGGCGGTCGTAGCCGACGACCGGGATGCCCTCGTCGAGCGCCTTCTGCACCGCCGGGCCGATCGCCGAGGCATCCTGCGCCAGGATGATCAGCGAATTGGCGCCCTGCGAGATCAGGCTTTCGACGTCGGTCAGCTGCTTGCCCGGATTGGACTGCGCGTCGGCCGAGATATATTTGTCGCCGGCGGCCTCGATGGCGGCCTTCATCGCCGCTTCGTCGGTCTTCCAGCGCTCTTCCTGGAAATTCGACCACGAAACGCCGATCACCTTGTCCTTCGCCTCGGCGACCGAGGCCAGCGTCAGCGACATGGCAACGCCCGCCAGAATGGCGGCTGCGAATTTCTTCATGATATCCTCCCTGCGCCCCGTGTGGCGCGACCCAGACTGGCCCGAAGGCCGGCACAGAGGCTTTTTTTCGAGCCTCAAAAAAATAGTGATCCAGCAAAACGACGCTGTCAACTGCGATTCTGATGGGTTTTGATGGGTCCGAGCATTTTTTTCGACATCCGCAATAAATAATGACATGGACCTTGGCTTCTGCCAGTATCGCTGGCGTGTCACCGGTAGGCCATGGCATCATCATCACAAGGCCGCGATGACCGGGAGGACGTGCGAGGACAATGTCGGTCGGGATCCGCCACGACGATTTGCGCCGGCGCAACCGCGCCATGGTGATTTCGGCCGTGCGCCGCGCTGGCCAGCCCTCGCGGACGGAGATTGCCGCCACCACCGGGCTCAGCCACTCGACCATTTCGGCGATTTCCGCCGATCTGATCCATGAGGGCATTCTCACCGAAAGCAAGGCCAGCGAGCCGACGGCGTTGAAACGCGGCCGGCCGCAGATCGGCCTGGCGCAGAACCCCGAAGCCGCCGCGGTGCTGACCGTGGTGCTGTCGCTGAACTTCCTGTCGGTCGCCGTCATCGACTACGCCGGCCAGGTGATTGCCGAGGAACAGCAGCGCCTGGACACGCTTGTCATGCCCCGCGACGAGCTGATCGGCGAATGCGTTGCGATCGTCCGGCGCCGGCTGCAGGATCCCGACCTCGACCTGGGCAGCGTCGCCCGCATCGCCATGGGCATTCAAGGCATCACCGATTCCCATTCACGCGCCATGCTGTGGTCGCCGATCACGCCGCTGACCGACATTCCCTTCGCCGATATCCTCGAAAAGGAATTCGGCATCCCGGCCACAACGGAGAACGACTGCAACATGATGGCGGTGGCGCTGCAATGGCGCGATCCCGAGCGCTATCGCGACGACTTCATCGCCATCCTGCTCTCGCATGGCATCGGCATGGGGCTGGTGCTGAAAGGCGCGCTGTTCACCGGCACGCATTCCTCGGGCGGCGAGTTCGGCCACATGATCCATCGTCCGGGCGGCGCGCTTTGCCGCTGCGGCCGGCGCGGCTGCGTCGAGGCCTATGCCGGCAATTATGCGATCTGGCGCAGCGCCATGGGAATAAGCGAGGATGCCGCGCCAACCGACGTCGGCGACGCCGACATGCGCGCCCTTGCCGCAAAGGCCCGTCAGGAGGACGGCCCCGAACGGGAGGCTTATCGCCGGGCCGGCGAAGCGCTTGGCTTCGGTCTCGGCAGCCTGTTTGCCTTGATCGACCCGGCGCCCGTCGCCATGGTCGGCGTCAGCGCGGCCGCCTTCGACCTGATCGAGCCGGCACTGAGGGAGGCGATCGCCCAGACCGCCGGCGGCCAGCACTCCAAATCGATCTCCTTCGACACCGAGCCGAACGAACTGCCGCTGATCCGTGAAGGCTGCGCCATGCGCGCGCTGACCTTCGTCGACCAGGAGATTTTCGCGCCGGGAGGCCAGGCGCGAGCGGGCAAGCACGTCGCCTGATCAACCTTGATCGTTGGTTTCCGTGCGAAGCCCCCCGCAGCTTCGTCATTCCAGGGCGAAGCAGGAGCGAAGCTCCGTCGCGAAGACCCTGGAATCCATGCGCAGCGGAGCAGAATTCTGCACCGCCGCGGCGCGTCGACGTCACGGCATGGATCCTCGGGTCTGCGCCGCGTCGCTGCGCTCCTTGCTCCGCCCGTGGATGACGAAGCACAAGCGTCTCGGCTACTGACCAGCGTAGATGTTGGAAGTGCCTAGCTGTCAGGACTTCGGCGCGCCCCGAGACTAATCTTCCCTGATCGCGTAACCCGCGCCACGGATGGTGCGAATGACGTCGGGCATGCGGCCATTGTTGACCGCCTTGCGCAGGCGCCCGACATGCACGTCCACGGTGCGCTCGTCGATATAGATCGTCTCGCCCCAGACATTGTCGAGCAGCTGGCTGCGCGAGAACACGCGGCCGGGATGGCGCATCATGAATTCGAGCAGGCGGAACTCGGTCGGGCCGAGCCTGATCTCGCTCTTCTTGCGGTAGACGCGGTGCGATTCGCGGTCGAGCACGATGTCGCCGACCTTGAGCACGCTGGACAGCACCTCCGGCTTGGCGCGGCGCAGCAGCGCCTTGACGCGCGCCATGAACTCCGGCGTCGAGAACGGCTTGACCAGATAGTCGTCGGCGCCGGTCGAGAGGCCGCGCACGCGGTCGCTTTCCTCGCCGCGCGCCGTCAGCATGATGATCGGCAGCCGCTCGGTCTCGGGCCGCATCCTGAGACGCCGGCAGAGCTCGATGCCGGAAACCGCCGGCACCATCCAGTCGAGCACGAGCAGGTCGGGAACGTTTTCTTGCAGGCGGATTTCGGCCTCGTCGCCGCGGGTCACCACTTCAACCTGGTAACCCTCGGATTCGAGGTTGTAGCGGAGCAGCACCCCCAGCGGCTCCTCGTCCTCCACCACCATGATGCGTGGCGCGATCATCGGGGTAACCTTTTCCGTCAGGCCGCTGGCGCCGCCATTGCCGTCTCGTCCTGCTTCGGACGGTTGGCGGGCAATTGCGTGCCGGTCAGCACATAATAGGCGTTCTCGGCGATGTTGGTCACATGGTCGCCGATGCGCTCGAGATTCTTGGCGCAGAACAAAAGATGCGTGCAAGCGGTGATGTTGCGCGGGTCTTCCATCATGTAGGTCAACAGCTCGCGGAAGACGGACGTGTATTTGACGTCGATGCGCTCGTCGTCGTTGCGAAGCTTGGCCAGCGCCGTGGCATCGCCCGCCGTATATTCCTGGATCACGGCCTGGACCTGGATCAGCACCATCTGCGCCATGGAATCGATCGAATGCGTGAGGTCGCGCGGCGCGGCGCTGACGCCGACCGAACCGACGCGCTTGGCGATGTTCTTGGCGAGGTCGCCGATGCGCTCGAGGTCGCCCGCCATGCGGATCGAGCCGACCACGTGACGAAGATCGTCGGCCATCGGCTGCCGCTTGGCGATCAGCGTGATGGCGCGGTCGTCGAGCTCGCGCTGGCGCGCGTCCATGATGGCGTCGTCGGAGACGACGCGCTGCGCCAGCGCATTGTCGGTTTCGAGCAAGGCCCTGGTCGCGCCGCCGACCATGGAGCCGGCGAGATCGCCCATGTCGTTGATGAGCCGGCTGATCTGCCTCAAATCCTCGTCGAAGGAGGCGACGGTATGTTCGGCCATGATGATGTCCTCGTATGTACTCAGCCGAAGCGGCCGGTGATGTAGTCCTGCGTGCGCTTCTCGCGGGGCGAGGTGAAGATCTTCTCGGTCCGGTCGAACTCCACCAGCTCGCCGAGATACATGAACGCCGTCTGCCGCGACACGCGCGCCGCCTGCTGCATGTTGTGGGTGACGATGACGATCGTGTAGTCGGCCTGCAATTCGTCGATCAGCTCCTCGATCTTGGCCGTCGACAGAGGATCGAGCGCCGAAGCCGGCTCGTCGAGCAGGATGACCTCGGGCTTCACCGCCACGGTGCGGGCGATGCACAGGCGCTGCTGCTGGCCGCCGGAAAGGCTGAGCCCGCTGGCGTTGAGCTTGTCCTTGACCTCGCTCCAGAGCGCGGCGCGCTTCAGCGCCTGCTCGACGCGGCTGTCCATCTCGGCCTTGCTGATCTTCTCATAGAGCCTGACGCCGAAGGCGATGTTTTCGTAGATCGACATCGGGAACGGCGTCGGCTTCTGGAAAACCATGCCGATCTTGGTCCTGAGCAGGTTGAGGTCCTGCGAGCGGTCGAGGATGTTCTTGCCGTCGAGCAGCACCTGGCCCTCGGCGCTCTGCTTCGGATAGAGCTCGTAGATGCGGTTGAGCACCCGCAGCAGCGTCGACTTCCCGCAGCCCGACGGGCCGATGAAGGCCGTCACGCTGCGCTCCGGCAGGGACAGGTTGATGTCCTTCAGCGCCTTCGACTGGCCATAGTAGAAGTTGAGGTTCTTGACCTCGATCTTGGCCTTCTCGACGGTCGCGTCGGGTGCGTTCAGGTCGGTGGACAACATCGGTTTCATCTGTCCTCTCTGCGTCCGGTTAGGCTGCGGGCGATGATGCTCAGCCCGAGAACCGTCAGGGTGATTATGAGTGCGCCCGTCCAGGCCAGTTGCTGCCATTCCTCATAAGGGCTGAGAGCGAACTGGAAGATGGTCACCGGCAGGCTGGCCATCGGGGCATTGAGATTGCTCGACCAGAACTGGTTGTTGAGCGCGGTGAAGAGAAGCGGCGCCGTCTCGCCGGAGATGCGGGCGATCGCCAAAAGGATGCCGGTGACGATGCCCGACATTGCCGCGCGATAGGCGACCGAGCGGATCACCACCCAGCGCGGCGCGCCGATGGCGGTACCTGCTTCGCGCAGCGCGTTGGGCACCAGGTTCAGCATGTCCTCGGTGGTGCGCACCACGACGGGAATCACCAGGATCGACAGCGAGACGGCGCCGGCAATCGCCGAGAAATGCCCCATCGGCCGCACCATCAGCTCATAGACGAACAGGCCGATGATGATCGAGGGGGCCGACAACAGGATGTCGTTGATGAAGCGCACCACCGTGGTGAGCTTCGAGAAGCGTCCGTATTCGGCCATGTAGGTGCCGGCCAGCACGCCGATCGGCGTGCCGACGATTATGCCGATGACGGTCATCACGATGCTGCCGTAGATGGCGTTGAGCAGGCCGCCGGCATCGCCGGGCGGCGGCGTCATTTCAGTGAACACGGCCGGGTTCACCCCGGCGAGCCCCTTGTAGAGCAGGGCGCCGAGGATCAGCGCCAGCCAGGCGAGGCCGATGCCCGCCGCGACGACGCACAGCGCCATCATCACGGCATTCTTGCGTTTGCGGCCTTGGTGAAGCGATTGGGCAGTCGACATCGGTCAGGCTCCCGTGCGGCTATCGATGCGCAACAGCATGTAGCGTGCGAGCGCGAGGATGATGAAGGTGATGATGAACAGGATCAGGCCGAGCGACACCAGCGAGGATGTGTAGAGATCGCCGTCGGCTTCGGTGAATTCGTTGGCGATGGTCGCCGAGATCGTCGTGCCCGGCGCAAACAGCGAGGCGCTGATGCGGTGTGCGTTGCCGATGACGAAGGTGACGGCCATCGTCTCGCCGAGCGCGCGGCCGAGGCCGAGCATGACGCCGCCCATGATGCCGACGCGGGTATAGGGGATTGTCACGCGCCGGGTCACTTCCCAGGTCGTGCAGCCGATGCCGTAGGCCGATTCCTTCAGCACCGCCGGCACCGTGTCGAACACGTCCTTGGTGATCGAGGTGATGAAGGGCAGCACCATGATGGCGAGGATCAGCGACGAGGTCAGCAGGCCGATGCCGTAGGGCGGACCGGCAAACAGGCTGTTGAGGCCGGGGATGCCTTTGAAGAGCCAGATGACGAAGGGCTGCACCGTCGTCTGGAGGAACGGCGCGAAGACGAACAGGCCCCAGATGCCGTAGATGATCGAGGGAATGCCTGCGAGCAGCTCGACCGCAATGCCGATCGGGCGCCTGAGCGGGCGCGGGCAAAGCTCGGTCAGGAAAACGGCGATGCCGATGCCGATCGGCACGGCGATCAGTATGGCGATGGCCGAGGTGACGATGGTGCCGTAGATGGGCGCGAGCGCGCCGAAATTCTCGGTGACCGGGTTCCAGGATTCGGTGGTCAGGAAGGAGAAGCCGAACTTCGACATCGCCTCCCACGAGCCGGCGATCAGCGAGATCGCGACCCCGCCGAGCAGTACCAGCACGAGGATGGCGGAAAGGCGCGTGGCCGTCCGGAAGGCCATGTCGGTGAAGGCGAAGCGGCGTACTGTCGCTTCTCTGGTCCGCAGGGCGGACGATGTCGCGGCTTCGGAAACGGCTGTCATTTAGCCCCTCGCATTTCGAAAGAGACAGGAGGGCGCCAAAGACGCCCTCCTTATTCGCTAGGAATTACATGCCGGAGTAGAGCGGCTTGCCGCTCGCGTCGACGATGTCCTTGCCCCACATCTCCTCGACGCTCTTCACGACGGCGTCGGGCATCGGAACATAGTCCAGGCCGGCGGCCAGCTCGTCGCCCTTGGCATAGGACCAGGCGAAGAACTTGAGCGCTTCGGTCGTCGCCGCGGCGTCATCGGGCTTCTTGTAGACGAGGATCCAGGTGGCCGAGGTCATCGGCCAGGATTCGGCGCCGGTCTGGTTGGCCAGGATGACGCCGTAGCCCGGCTGCGAGCTCCAGTCGGCATTGGCCGCGGCGGCCGAGAACGCGGCGGCGGTCGGCTCGACCTTCTTGCCGTCCTTGTTGATCAGGTCGGTATAGGTGAGCTTGTTCTGCTTGGCATAGGCGTATTCGACGTAACCGATCGCGCCGCCGGTCTGCGAGACGTTGTTGGCGACGCCCTCATTGCCCTTGGCGCCGATGCCCACCGGCCATTCGAGCGCGGTGTTGACGCCGACCTTCGACTTCCAGTCGGCGCTGACGTCGGCCAGGTAGTAGCTGAAGTTGAACGTGGTGCCCGAGCCGTCCGAACGGTGCACGACGGCGATCGCCTGGTCGGGCAGCTTGGCGTCGGGGTTGAGCTTCTTGATCGCTTCGTCGTTCCAGTTGGTGATCTTGCCGACGAAGATGTCGGCCAGCGTCGGGCCGTCGAGCACCAGCTCGCCCGGCTTGATGCCTTCGAGGTTGACGACCGGAACGATGCCGCCCATCACCATCGGGAACTGCGCGAGCCCGGTGGAGTCGAGGTCCTCACCTTTCAGCGGCGCGTCGGAAGCGCCGAAGGTCACGGTCTTGGCCTTGATCTGCTTGATGCCGCCGCCGGAGCCGATCGACTGGTAGTTGAGACCGATGCCGGTCTCCTTCTTGTAGGCGTCGGCCCACTTCGCGTAGATCGGATAGGGGAAGGTGGCGCCGGCGCCGGAGATATCGGCTGCCATCGCGGCGGAGATGCTAAGGGTTGATGCCGCAGCCATTGCAATCGCAACGGCCGCCGAGCGGATGAAATGTCTCATGTGGCCTGCTCCTGTTCGGAAGATGGTCTTTCGGCACCCGTTCTATCGGCGCCCGGTGAGCGCAATAGCCTTCGATTATTACAGTCGCATGACAGTTTCGTGTCAGCCCGGTAACGCCCGAAGGGGGATGCCTGGAGAGGTCCGCGGCGGCCGCGAAGGACCGGCCGGAGTTTGCCGTGGGAATCAGCAACTTGTCTGACTTTTGAATCAAAAAAATATCCCGGCGGCCGGGTCACGGCCGCCGGGAAATAAAATCCGGACGAGAGCGCGTTGCCTGAACGCCAGAGCAGATCATGGCCTGGCCATCGCCGAAAACAGGTCCGTTGGGGTAGAGTCGACGCTGTTTCTTGTTGGCGGTCGCTGCTCCCGCCCGTAACCGAGGAGCGGAATCAATGTCATGATTGTCCGAGCTTGGCGTTTGCTTTGGTATGGTGCGATCGCACCATACGCATGCGTCAGCGTCATGCGCCCGCCTGCCGGCTAAATCCGCCCTGTCTCCTGGTTTCGCGCAATTCCGCACGAACGGCTATGGCGAAGGCGCCGAGCCTGACCGTTTCACACGTTTCCTGGAATTGCTCTAACCGGCGTTGCGCCGGGTCTCCACGTCCGCTCCCAGCCAGCGCTCGAGCTTTTCGAGCAGCGCGCGCGGGCTGATCGGCTTCGGCAGATAATCGTCCATGCCGGCTTCCAGGCAGCGTTCGCGGTCGCCCTTCAGCGCGTGCGCGGTGACGCCGACGATCGGTACATGCGTGCCCATGTCCTCCTCGAGCCGGCGGATGGCGCCCGTCGCCTCCAGGCCGTTCATTTCCGGCATCGACACATCCATCAGGATCATGCGCGGATTGAGCCTGCCGAAGGCGTCGAGCGCCTTGCGGCCGTTGCCGACGATCTCGAAGCGGTAGCCGGTTTCGCCGAGTATCTGGGTGAACACCAGCTGGTTCACCTCGTTGTCTTCGGCAACGAGGATGTCGAGCCCGCGCTCCGCATCGGCGGGGCGTGGACGCGCCCGCGCCGGCGGCGGCTGCAGCATGGCGCGGTCCGACGCCGCCCGCGCCGGCCCGGCTTGCGGGGGGCTGCCGGTGCCGACGGCGGGTTGCGCCGCGGCGCTGCTATGGCGATGGCGCTGGATGGTCGCGACCAGCGTTTCCAGGAGGACGGAGGAGCGCGCCGGCTTGATCAGCTGCGCATCGATGCCGAGATCGCGATAGGTCGTGTTGGCAAGCGACTGGTCGACCGAGGTCAGCATGATGATGGGCGTATGCGCCAGGCCCGCCGTGTTGCGCACGATGCGCGCCATCTCGGCGCCGGTCATGCCGGGCATCTGGTAGTCGAGCACGACGCAGTCGACCGGCACGCCATAGGCGGCGGCGGCGATCAGCACCTTCAGTCCCTCGGCGCCGCTTTCGGCCGCGCAGGAATCGAACGTCCACGACGCCATCTGCTCGCTCAGGATCGAACGGTTGACGGCATTGTCGTCGACGACGAGCACGCGCGCGCCGGTGACGTCGACCGGCGTGATGCGCTGTCCGCCTTGCTCGGCCCTGGGCAGCGTGACCGTGAACCAGAAGGTCGAACCCTTGCCCTCGGCGCTGTCGACGCCGATCTCGCCGCCCATCATCTCGACCAGCCGCGAAGTGATGGCAAGACCGAGCCCGGTGCCCTCATGCCGCCTGGTCGAGGAGGTGTCGACCTGGCTGAATTTCTCGAACACCAGCTTCAGCTTCTCTTCCGGAATGCCGATGCCGGTATCGGTCACGGAAATGGTGAGCTTCGTCCCCGCGGGAACCCGCTCACCCGTCACGTCGACCAGGACATGGCCCTCGTCGGTGAATTTCACGGCGTTGCCGAGCAGGTTGGTGACGATCTGCCTGACGCGGCCGACATCGCCGACGAACTGGCCGTCGAGCCCCGGCTGGACGCGCACGATGAGCTCGAGGTCCTTTTCCTTCGCGCGCGTCGATACCAGCGTCGCCACATCCTCGATCGCCTCGGCGAGATTGAAGGGTGCCGGGTCGAGCACCAGCTGGCCGGCGTCGATCTTGGAGAAGTCGAGGATGTCGTTGATGATGGTGAGCAGCGCGTTGCCGGATTTGACGATGATGTCGGTGAACGTCTTCTGCTTTGGATCGAGGTCCGACTTTGCCAAAAGCTCTGCCATTCCAAGGACCCCGTTCATCGGCGTGCGGATCTCGTGGCTCATATTGGCGAGGAATTCCGACTTGGCCCGGTCGGCGAGCACGGCGCGCCGGCGCGCCTCGCTGAGCTCGGCCTCGCGCTGCTTGAGCTCGGTGATGTCGGTGGTGGAGCCGATGAGATAGAGCGAGCCATCCGAGGCGATCATCGCGCCCTTGCGCGCGAACTGGTGCCTGACGCTGCCGTCCGGCATCGTCACCGTCTCTTCTATCTCCTGCGTCTCGCCGGTGCGCAGCACGGCAAGGTCGCTGGCGACGAAGGCTTCGCCATCCTCGCCGAAAATCTCGACATCGGTCTTGCCGACGGCTTCTTCCTTGCTGAAGCCGGTGAGATCGCACCAGCCCTTGTTGACGTAGAATTGCCTGAGGTCCGAGCGCTTGGCGTAGATCGACACCGGCACATTGTCGATGAGGCTGCGGAACACCTCGTTCTCGCTCATGCTCTGCCGGAGCGCCTGCTCGCGCGCCTTGACGTCGGTGATATCGGTGCTGGAGCCGACCAGGTGCACCGAGCCGTCGATCGCCACCAGCCGGCTCTTGCGCGTCATCAGCTGCCGCACGGTGCCGTCGCGGTGGGTGACGGCCTCCTCGACCTCGCGCCCGGCGCCGGTCGCCACGACGTCGGTGTCGTCATTGCTGAAGCCGTCCGCCTCTTCCGTCGCGAAAAGCGCGCGATCCGTCTTGCCGAGCACCTCGTCCTTGGCGAGGCCGGTCAGCGCGCACCAGGCCTTGTTGACGAATTCTATGCTGAGATCGTCGGCCTTGATGAAGGCGGCCACGGGCAGCTCGTCCATCACGTGCCGGTAGAGGTCGATCTGGCGCATGGAGTCGCGCAACGCCTTCTCGCGGACCTTGATGTCGGTGATATCGACGCGCACGCCGATGAACGTCCCGTCGTCGGTGCGCATGTCATAGACCTGGTACCAGCGCCCGTCGGCATTGAGGCGTTCGTAGGCGGAGCTTGGCAAGCGGTACCGCTCGAGCATGGCGTCAAGCCAGCGCTCGGTATCGACGCCATGCAGGCCGTCGATTTCGGTGTCGCCGCTCGAGCGGAAATAGCCGACCGAATGGCCGAGAGCCAACGCCTCGCGGAATGTGCGGCCCGGTTGCCAGGCCGGCTTCAGCGCCGGCAGCGTGTCCTGCAGCTTGCGGTTGGCGAAGACGAAGCGGTCGTCGCGATCGTAGATGATGACGCCGGCCGGCAGGGATTCCAGCACGGTGGCAAGGTTCCTGCGCGCGTCCTCGGCCTCGGTCTCGCGCTGTTTCATGTCGGTGATGTCGACATAGGAGATCAGCCGTTTGCCGCCGGGGAGAGGCGCCAGCGAGGCGATCAGCGTGCGGCCGTCCTTGCGCGGCAGCTGCCTGGACCCTGCGGTTCCAGCCCGGATTTCGGCCTCCCGTTCGGCCACATGGCCTTGCCAGGCCTGGTCCTCGCCGCCGAACGGATCGGCGTCACGGCTGGCTTCCATGAGGTCGCGAAAGCGACTGCCGGCCGGAGCGCGCTGCGGATCGATCTTCCAGAAATCGTAGAATGCGCGGTTGACCACCTCCGCCCGCAATTCGGCATCGAGAACGATGACGCCGATCGGCATCGAATCGACCATCAGCCTGAGATTGGCAAGCGCCTCCGAAGTGCCGGCCATATCGTGGACATCCTCGAGAAAGGCCCCGTTGCCCCGCATATCCGCCTTGTCGAGATTCCGCGCGCTGTCCGCCCCGACAGTCCCGTCCGTATCCGCCATTCCTACCCCCAAGGCCGAACCGTGCAGGTTCGTCGGCGGAATGTGCCCGACAAGCATTAACGATCCGCTAACCATAATGATTGCAACCGCCAGCCGCCCGGTGCCGTTGAGGCAGATTGCGATCTTCGCGCCGGCTGCGGTAATCCGCCCGTTGGCGGCCGAGGCAATGACGCATTATAAGGTGCCTGAGGTGTTGCTAATGTTTGGTCGAATCGCGGCTTTCGTCCTGTGCCCGGCGCTGCTTGCAGCGGGCGGCTGCGTGCGCAGCGACGACGGCACGGTGATCGTTCCAAGCCGTATGGACGTCAGGCGTGTCTGGGACCAGACGCCGCCGGGGACGGCCGCGCCGCGACAGGTCGAGTCGGACGTGTTTCCTCTGCCGCCGAGCGTGCCGCCGGGCCCAGCTGTACGGCGCTACCCAAAGCGCGTTTCGATGGCGCCATCCCTGAACCAGGACCTGCCCGACGCGTCTGCCGGCGAGCAGAGACCGCTGGCCTGCAGGAATGTCGGCGAAAACGGCAGGCGCTACCGGGTCGTCTGCGAGTAATTGTCGCCTGGTCGGCGCTGCCGGACACCCGCAAGGCGGGGGACGACGACCGGATCAATTCGCAGGGAAGAAGGCCGGCCCGACCACGCGCACCGGCTTTGCGTCGGCCGGCACAACCGACTCGGACTGCGCGATCGAGCTGGTCGCATCCGCTCCCGCGTCCTGGGCGCTGTTTGCTGGAATGTCCGAGACCGTCCCCGGACCCGACCCCAGATCCGGTCTCGTCGTCGGCAAGGGAATGATGGCGTTTTCCATGTTTCTCGGCGTCACCGTGCGCGCCCTGAGCTCAGCCACACGCTGGGAGTAGCGCTTGACGTCGCAGGCCTTGAACTCGGGGGCATCGCGATAGCGGAAGGCGGCTGGCAGTTCGGTGTAGGGCTTGCGCGTCTCGACCGCGACCATCTGGTCGGTCTCAAGGCTCGGATCGCTCAGTGTATAGAGATCGACATCCGCATCGTCGCAGATGTAGCGGCATTGATCGACCGTATCGTTGAGGTCTCCGGCTCGCGCGAATTGCGAATTCGGCGCAGG
This sequence comes from Mesorhizobium sp. B2-7-1, assembly GCF_006440735.1. Lineage (GTDB taxonomy): Bacteria > Pseudomonadota > Alphaproteobacteria > Rhizobiales > Rhizobiaceae > Mesorhizobium. Next base: position 28,486 of record NZ_VFUA01000032.1, read on the forward strand.
GAAGAAATAGCCGTCCGAGCGGCGAACGCAAAACAGCATCGCATTCCCGCTATAGGCCGGAGCGGAAGCCTCGGTGTTGGACGCCTGCTGCTGCGCCTGCTGCCGCTTGGGAGCCGCCTGACAGCCAAGCGCGACGTATCTCGCCTGCAATCCGGCGGAGTCGCGGCCGGAACTGCCGATGCTGGCGATCCGACGCTGCACGTCGGTCCGGTTCCGGATGAGATCCGCGCAGGCATTGAAGAAGCCTCCGGCAGCGCTGCTGGCGGTGCATCGGCGCTGCCTTTCCAGCCCCTGGATCGCGGCAAGCTGGCGCCTCAGTTGCGCAAGCTCGGGGCTCGCCGCGTCGCGGCCGCCGGACAGCATCTGGCTTCTCAGCGCCGAGCAAGAATCGGCATAGGAAACCTGCGTTATCGCCAAGATCGCCATGACCACCAGGCATGGTATCTTGAGAAACCGCAACCTCGCCATCGGGTGCCACCCCTGTTCGAAAAACGAGTTCGACTTAATCGATGCCGGCTAATTGAGAAGATACTTATGTATAGAAAGGTTAGCCAGAAACTTTCTTATAGGACATAAGTGTTATGCTCAATATTGTGAAGCAAATATTACGCTTTCATCTCAAGATTGAGACAGCAGTCGAAAAACCATTTTCAGGCCGGCCAAGGCCGCGCCGCGGCGCGATCACGGATCGCTGATGAAACCTTTGCCCGCTGACGGACGTTGTTGGCGTTGATGTGACCGCGCAGCGCAGAGGAGACCGAAGATGTCCATTCACTTCACCGTCTCTGGCCTGACCAGGAACCTGATCCATTCGCTTGGGCTGGATCATGAGCAGGCGCCGAGGCCCCTTACCCCCGAACAGAGCCTTCTCTTGGATTGTTACCTGGCCGGGCAGATCCCGGACTCCGCCTGGAGCGATTATGTCTTCGAGATGCCGGAGCTGGAAAAACACGCTGAGGTCAGGCGCGCACGCCGTTTGACCTGAAAGCAATTCCAGGAAAAGCGTGAGACGGTTGGGCTCTGCGCCTTCGCCGTCCTCTACTTCTTCGGCGAGTTGAATTGCAGCGTGAAGACATTGCCGGCTATGCCTTGCGCCAGCGATGGCGAAAGGCTGAGCGGCAGACAGTCGTTTAGGGCCTTGGTCGCCGCATCGACATAGGCCTTGCGCGCCTTGTCGTCGCCGCCGACATGAATGGCGGTTGTCCTCGGCGGCCCGATCAGCGTTCCGTCGCGTTTGAAGCTGAAGCTGAGCGTGGCCGAGGAATTGTCGGAATTGGCCGGCGGTGTCCAGCAGGCGAGCAAGGCGGCCCCTACCTCGTTCATGCTGTTGAGCGACGCGGCGGCCGAAGGAAAGGACACAATCGACAGCGCGCCCGCCATCATCAAAAGTCTTGCCATGTCCATCGCAGGCCCTCGTTGCCGTCGCTCAGCCGCCTGACGGTATCGTACGATCCATGACGAGGATGACAACAGGATTTCAACCTGCCCGCCGGCGCTGCAATCATACTGTCGTGATTGCCGCGCGATGGCCGCGAAAAAGCAAAAGGCCGGCACGGAGCCGACCTTTCCCTTGCCTCGTCATGGCGCCAGTACATCCGTGGTCGCGGCGAGGACTGCGACCAGTAGACAGGCCTTGGGTAAACGAAACCTTAACGCCGGCGGATTGCTAGGCCTTTGCCTGCGATTTCACATGGGCGATGTAGCCGCGCACGTCGCCGGCCGGCTCCGCATAGGCCTTGCCGAGCTTCTTCTCAAGCACCGCCATGTACTCCTTCGCCCATTTGGGCAGCGCGTAGTCGATGACCGCCAGGAATTCGAGCGTTGCCGCCAGCCTAATATCGGCGATCGACGGATTGTTGCCGCCGATGAACGGTTTGCCGTTGCGGAAGAAGGAGTGAAACACTTCGAGCGGCTCGGCGATCGCGGCCATCGCCGCCTTCTGCGCTTCCGACTTCCGGTCGGGATGGGCGTCGCTGTGACCGACCTCTCCGGCATATTGCGGGAAGCCGAGCGCCGGATACGTTGCGCGCGCGACATAAGGATAAAGTGTGCCGACCAGGTAGAACATGGCGCTGTCGATCATCGCCCGCTTTGCCGGCGCCTTCGGATAGAACTTCTCCAGCCCGTGCTTGTTGGCGAGATACTGCATGATCGCGCAGCTTTCCCACAGCACGCCGCGCGGCAGGCCCTTGTCCTCGATCATCGGCGTCAGATGCGCCGGATTGCGCGCCAGGAATTCCGGCGAGCGCGTGCTGCCCCAAGCGTCTGTTTCCGCGGTATCGAGCGCGGCCGCGCGCGCGAACACCCGCACCGTCATGTTGTTGACGCTCGGCCTCAGCATGCTGAGCTTCACGCCGGGTTTCTTAGCCGGCTTCGCTCTTGCTTTAGGCGCGGCCTTCGCGGTCGCCTTGGGCGCGGCTTTTGCCATCACCTTCGCCGCCGGTTTCTTCGTACTTTTGGTTGCAGCCTTTGCCATGTCGGTCCTCCCTCTGACCTGGTTAATATGGATTTTTCGGCGCCCTGCTCTCGGACAATGTTTCACGCGACCGCTCGATCAGCGCCTGGATGGCGTCCGCGAGATGGACTTCGGCGATGTTGTAGTCGCCGCGCGCCACACGGGTCTTGTGCGCCTCCATCAGCACGTCGGCATGGGTGAAGCCGGCCGGCGGCTCGAAGCGGTAGGAGGCAAGCTCGATCAACAGTCCGAGCGGATCCTCGAAATAGATCGAATCCATGAAGCCGCGATCCTTGACGCCGCTGTGCTTGATGCCGCGCTCGTCGAGCCGCGCGACCGCCTGCAGGAAGGTGACCCGCGACACCGAGAAGGCGATATGATGGACGCAGCCGACATCGGTCGGCGTCCGCCGCTTGACCGGGCCCCGACTCTCGTCGGTGAAGACGGTGATCAGGCGCCCGTCGCCCGGATCGAAATAGAGATGGCTCTCGCTCGCCTTGTCGAGATTGGGCTGCTCGAAGATGAAAGGCATGCCGAGCACGCCCTCCCAGAAGTCGATCGAGGTCTGGCGCCCGGCGCCGACCAGCGTGATGTGATGAACGCCTTGCGACTGCAGCTTCCGCATTGGCTCCTCCCGCCTGCGCTTGCGCCTTGCTGGCTGGCGGGTCCAGGTGCCTGGCCGTGCTTGGATCAGCCCTAGGCACGCGACCGCCGCCCTGTTCTCGTTGCGCTCCGCATTCCGCATCCTGTCGGATCGCGGCTAGAGCGTCGATGAGGGGATGCTAAATCAATCCGGGACGTTGCGCCAGAAGCATCGGCCCTTCACCGCGCTTGCGAGCCACCGCCGTCATCCGCGATGATGCGGATTGGTCGCTGCCGTCCGCTTTGGGTTCGGTTGATGATCGCGGCCAGGCATTCTCTCGATTCATGGCCCCAGTTCTGCCCCTTGCAGGCGAAGCCGATCCCCGGTCCGGGCGCGATGCGCTGCTCTTTGCCAGCGGTATTGACAGCAAGCGAACCCGGATCCCGCGCGGCTGACGAGGTAACGCTTGCCACCGAAGCGATAGCGATGGCTATCAGGCAGCAGCCGCATCCGATCAGGGCGGCCAGCCGCCCGGAGAACCTCCTCGGCGACTGCGGGGAACATCTGTCTGTCACGTTCATCTTACTCGTCCACGCGCAAGCGCCTCTGCGGGCGTCCCGACCGCTTAGGTCAGGATCCAAGCCACGGCCCTGCCCGTATCGGCCGGAACACCGCCGATTCCGGCGGATAGATGAGGCGAAATGGCGCCCAGGGGTACTTCCAGGATGTGCGCGATTGCCTTGAGGGTCTTGGTGGAGGCCGTCTTTCCGGAGCGCTCTATCTGCGACAGCATGCTCGGGGTTATTCCGGCTTGGGCGGCGAGTTGCCTTCCGCTCAGGCCGCGCAGGATCCTGACGGCGCGGACCGGGTTCTCGCCGGCGGCGATCCTGTCGAGGACACGCTTGGGCAACGGACTGTTGGGGGCAGGCTCTTCGAGGTCGGCCACGCCGGCCATCGCCGTCCGCTTGAGCACGCGGTACTGGGATTCCGGCAGCACGACCATGCGCTCCTTCGAGCCTGGGTGCTTGATGAATTGGACGTTTAGCTTCATGGCAACCTTCGGCCTATCTCCTTTGGCCGGGACGGGACATCTGTCGAAAGTCAGAGGCGATGATGACGAAAGTCATATTCGTTTGCGACCGGTCCGGGCTTACGTCAAAGTGGACCGCCGCGCCCCGTGGCTGTTTTTGTGGGAACGAATGATCGATATCGGCACGGAACTACTGCCGGCCGCGCAGGCGGAAGTCATCGGGCTTGCAGTTTTGCGGGCCGACAGGACGGTTCAGCAGAAAGTGGGGCGTCTGGTCGAGTGGCTCCCCGCCCTTGGAGCGGACTGCTGCCTGTGCACGCTGCTGGTCGGCATGGAGGCCGAGATGGCGGCCTTGTCCGAGGGACGCCGCGATCTGATCGCCTTGTCGGGCGTGCGGGCCGAATTGCCGGGGCTGGACCGTCCCGTCACCGCGGTCATCCTGTGGAATGGCGACCGATCGCACTACGTCGTGATCGCGATGCCCGACTTCACGGCGCGCCAGGCCGAGATCATGTTCGAGAGCGAGCGGCGCGCCAGGCGCTTGATGGAGCAGCAGCTCGAAGCCGCCAACTCCGAGGTACGCTTCGCCTCGCTGGCCCGCACCCGGCTCCGCCTGGCGCGCGATCTCCACGACACGCTCGTGCATTCGATCATCGCATTGCTGACGCAGATCCGGCTGACCAGGCATTTCCTGGCGACCGATCCCGCTCGTGTTTCGGACGGGCTCGCGGTTGCCGAGGAAGCCGCGATAAACGGCCTGGCGCGGTCACGCGATGCCATCGCCCGGCTCAGGATGCCCGACGACCTCGAACCGGGTTCGGATGTCGAAGAGATGCTGTCGGACTTTGCGCGGCGGACCGGCACCGAGGTCTCCATGCGGATCGATGACGGAGCCCGAGCCGGGTTGCACGACCACGCGACGACGATCCGGCGCATCGTCGGCGAGGCGTTGCGCAACGTCGAGGCGCACGCGAAGGCGCGGCTGGTCCGGTTCGACGCGGTCGTAGAGAGAACCGAAACTGGTGCAAGACTCATTGTCGATGTCCGCGACGACGGACGCGGCTTTGACGCGACCGTCCCCAAACAGGGGCATTTCGGGCTGATTGGAATGGCCGAATTTGCCGAGCTCGCCGGAGGACAATCCGCGGTGGAAAGCACGCCGGGGGCGGGTACGCTGGTTCGGACATCCCTTCCCCTGACCATGTCGGCGACGAACGCCCGGTCCGGCGCCGCGGGAGTGTAGAAAGATGACCGATCCGCGCCTGCGACCCGAAAGGATACGCGTGTTGATCGCCGAGGATCAGACATTGATCCGGGAAGGCCTTGCCACGCTCCTTGCCCAGCAGAACGACGATTTCGAAATCGTCGGCGCCGCCGCCGATGGCGAGCAGGCGATCGAGTTCGCGCGCCGGTATCGCCCGGACGTCGTTCTGATGGATCTGCAAATGCCGCGCGCCGACGGCGTCACGGCAACCCAGCGTATCCTGCGCGAATTCCCGGGCACCGGCATCGTCGTCCTGACCACGTTCGAGACCAACGACCTGATTTTCGAGGCCGTCAGCGCCGGAGCCAAGGCATATCTGTTGAAGGACTCCAGGATTGACGAGATCGCGGCGACGATCCGAACCGTGGCGAACGGCCAATCCGCGCTTTCACCCGGTGTTGCCGCGAAAATTCTCGAAGAATTCAAGCGATTGCGTCCGCGCCACGCTCCGGCGAGCGCGCCGGTCCGCGGCGACCTCACCGCGCGTGAGAATGAAATCCTCAAACTGATCGTCGAAGGCAAGAGCAATGGCGAGATCGGCGCCCAACTGCACTTGGCCGAGGGCACGATCAAGAACTACGTCAGCACGATCCTGGAGAAGTGCGGGGCCAAGAACCGGACCGAGCTCGCCATAAAAACGATAGGCTGAACGACCTTCCGCAATGAACGCGCATCTGCGCCCCTGGACTTCGTCACGCACCGGAACGGCGCGGCGATCGAACGCTCAAAAAAAGGCCCGCGGCTTCGGGGTTCAGGGGAAAAAGCCACGGCAAGTCTGGTTGCCTGAGTTCCCGCTCTTGGTGGCAGGTCGAGGGAGGCGCCGGTCGACGCGTCGCTGCGGCTCCCGACGGCTAGCTCTTTGCCCGATTGCGGGCTTCGATCTCACGGAACGCCAGCATGGTCAGGACCATCTCGGCGCTGCCGATCGATGGTCGAGGCGCAAGCAGGCGTAGGAGCGCGTTGAGCTGCTCGGCGTCCATTTCGGCCAAATGGCCCTTCACGGTCCGCATGGCCTCGTCGAGCTTCGTCAGCAATTCCGCAACGATCGTCATGTCCGAAGCCTTGCCCATGGTTCGCGCGGGCGACCTTGTTGAAAGCGGAACGCTGTGCTGGAAATTTCCGCTGATCGGCCTGGATTGGCTAGCGGATCGAGAAACGATGCAGGTGGAGCGCAATCGAGGCGGCCGGACCAGGGTCCGGCCGCCTCGAACAAATCCGTTATTTCCTCGCGAGCAGGTCGCGGATTTCGGTCAGAAGCTGCACGTCGGCCGCCGGCGGGGCCGCGGCGGCGGGCTTCTCGCGCTCCAGGCGCTTGCGCAGGTTGTTCACCGCCTTGACCATCAGGAAGATGATGAAAGCAAGGATCAGGAAGTTCAGCACGACGGTGATGAAGCTGCCATAGGCGAAAACCGCGCCCTCTTTCTTGGCGTCGGCCAGCGCGGCCGAGTGGACGTTCGAGGACAGTCCGAAGAAGTAATTGTTGAAGTCCAATCCGCCGAAGATCGCGCCGACGATCGGCATGATGATGTCGTTGACCAGGGAATCGACGATCTTGGAGAAGGCGGCGCCGATGATGACACCGACGGCCAAGTCCATCACATTGCCCTTGGAGATGAATTCCTGGAATTCTTTCAGCATCCCCATCTCCTGTTAGGGCGTTTCACCGTTTCACGGAAACGGCGAACCGCCCTATCTCCTTGTTTTGACGCAATTCCAGACGGAAGGTTACGGCGAAGACGCCGAACTTAACCGCACACGCTTTTCCTGGAATTGCTCTAGCCCATTTGCCTGTTTTGCGCCGTCAGGCGAAGACGCTCTCGCGCCTGAAATGCTTGACGAGCAGGTAGTAGAAGACCGCGCGATGTTTGTTGCGATTGGTCCGGCCGTACTGGTCGATGACCCTGGCGAGCCCCGAGTCCAGGCCGGCGTCTTCGGCCAGCCCCAGTCTTTTGACGAGAAAGTTCTTCTTGACCCGTTCCAGCTCCTCCTTGTCTGAGGCCGAGACGGTGGATGCATCCTTGTCGTAGATCGCCGGGCCGCAGCCCTTCGTCACCTTGGTCAGGAGATCCATGTCCGCCGTGAGGCCGCACTTCACCTTCAGGTCCGCCGCATATTTGCTGATCAGTTCGTCTTGCTTGCTCACACGCTTGTCCTCTCGTTTTCGGCTGAACGGCGACGCTGCCGTCGAGCCGCGCGGCCTGGTTGCCGCAAAGCCATGTCTGGATTGTCTTGCTGTTCGTCGGTGTCAGCCGCGGCCCGTCGCAAGCGCCCCGTCCGGGCTGGCCTGGTCGACGGCGGCCGGAAGATGCTGCGCCAGGGCGCCGGCCACCTGATCCAGCGGAATCCCGAACTGGCTCGCCAGTTGCTGAAGACGCTGGTCGCCAAGGGCCGCCTTGATCTCGTCGGGCGCGATCGGAAGATTTGCGGCGTTGGTGCTCAGCCAGGATTCGACGCGGTCGCCGAGACCCGACTTCTGCAGCATGGCAAGCACGCCCTGATAACCGCCGACGCTGGTCAGCGCATCGGCCAGGAGGTTCGAGCCTCCGCCCTGCTGCCCGCCCTGCAACGCGCTTTGCAGACTGTCCAAAAATCCCATCCGGAAACCTCCCGTCGAAAATCGCGCACGCCGTCGCGCTGCCGTTCAGACGTGGTGGTCTAGGCCGTTTCGTGGGGTCGCGACACCTGACGAAGGTCAGGACCGAAAATGACGAAGGTCATATTCGCCAGCGGCCGATCGCATTCAAACCGGGCATCGCTCCTGGCAAGGCGGCTTCGCGTCTTTCGCGGCATAGCGGGGGGCCGCTCGGCCCGGATCCGATGCGGCTCGAAGGACGACTGGCGTCAGCGCAGTCATTGCGATAGGTGACGATGGACATGACAGCGCAAATGCCACGCCCGACGTGTGACAGCCCGCGACTGCAACAAGTCGATTGCCTGTCACACGAATTAGGATTTGATATAACGGCCGTCACAGTATCAGTGAGCGTGGAAACCACGGGGAATGAAAATGAAAGCCGCCGAGCAAGCCGCAAAAGCCACGGATGGAGCCGCATCCGCGAACGGATCGGAAGCGACAATCCATCCCGAGGCGACGATCGATCAGGTTCGCAATCTCCTGTTCGGAGGCGCGCAGCGATCGCTCGAGACCAACCTTGCCGGCCTGCGCGAGGAAATGCAGGCCACCATCAAGCAGATCCAGGCGGACTTCGCGAAGGAACTCGCGACCCTGCAGGCGCATGTCCTGGAACTCGAGCGGGAGACCGAACAGAAGCGGCTCGCCTCGCAAAGGGACATCGGCGCCGCGATTTCGGACCTTGGAGCAACCATCAGCGGGCTAGGGTCCGGCCGCGCGGGAAAGTAGCATGACGTCCGCCGCCGGCCAGAACCGCGAGATCGAGCAGCTTAGAAAACTGCTCTTTCAAACGGAGGCGGCGCGTCTCGAGGCGCTGGGGGCGGACGTCGCCCTGCTTCAGCAATACATAGGCAACCCCGACCGTCTGGAAACGGCAACGGCCGACATCCTCGTCGCGGCGTTGGAGCGCGCCGAAGTCGTTCGGCCGCGCGAACTGGCGAACGTCATCGCGCCGTCCGTGGTTTCCGCGATCCGCAGCGAGATCAGGAACTCACGCGACCTCATGGTCGACGCGCTCTACCCGATCACGGGCAGGCTGGTCAGCGCGGCCGTGGCAAACGCTTTCAAGGAACTCGTGGCGCGGCTGGAACAGCGCCTCAATGCCCTGACATCGACGGAGCTTTGGATCGGGCGCATCAAGTCGCTGGCGACCGGCCGCCCGATCAGCGAGTTCGTTCTGGCTAACGCCAGTCCGCCGCGCGTCGACCGGCTGCTGATGATCGAGCGCGGCAACGGACGCCTCGTCGCGGATTGGAAGCGCGAAGCGACCTCCGACGAGCGGGCCGACCTGTTGAGCGCGATGGTCGCGGCGATCCTGGAGTTTTCCGTTCAGGCCCTCGCGGGAGAGGGCAACCTGCAGCAGCTCGATTTCGGCGGACGCGAGATCGTGCTTCGCGCCTCGCCCCGGTTCATCCTGGCTGCCGAGTGCATCGGTCCCCTTCGCCCCGTCGACGACGCCAGGATCAATTCGCTTTTCTTCGACACGATCGAGAATATGGATCGCGGCCTCGACTGCGACGCCGCCATGCTGGGGTCCCTGGCCGCCTCCATCGAAGCCGGTCCGGCCGCGGAGCCCAAATCGCGCCGGGGCGGAAAGGTCGTCCTATTCGTGCTCGCGGCTCTCGTCGCCGCCGGGCTGGCATGGCTGGCGAGCGTCTATTTGACCCGCACGATGCTGGAGCGGCGCACGAACGACGCGCTCGTGGAACTGGCCGGCAAGGAACCGTTGCTGGAAACATTTCCGCTGCATCTGGATTTTGACCACCGCAACCGCAGCGTCTCGGTCTCCGGCATGGAGCCAGGCCAGGTGCGGACGGCTCCGCTGATCGACGCCCTGGCCAAAGCCGCCGCGCCCTATCGGGTCGTCGGCCGGATCGGAGTCGTGCCGGGCACGGAACAGGTGGCGGCGCTCAACGCCGATATCGACGCCCTGCGGCAATCGGTGACCGGCCTCCAGGCGGGCATCGACGAAAACCGCCAGGCGATCGCCGAGCTGCGGCAATCTCTTGCCGGTCTGCGGAAGTCCACCGGCGAAACCAGCGAAGCGGTTGCCGGCCAGCGGCAGTCTCTCGCAGGCTTGCAGGCCCGCATCGATGAGACGCGCGGGCCGAACCAGGAAGAGCTGCAATCCCTTGCCGGCCTGCGGGCGGGCATCGACGAAACACGCGCGGCGCTCACCGAGGAAACAAAATCCAGGAACCAGCAATTTGATGCCATGCGGTCGATCGCCGACGGCCCCGCCGAGCGGCTCGAACGCTTCATGGCCGCGACGGCGATCTTCTTTGGCGACGCCGATGCCTTTGCCGACGACAACGAGGCCGGGCAACAGATCCGCGATCTGGCCGGCCTTCTTGCGGGCAACGACCTGAGGATCCGTGTCGTCGGGCACGCGGACGATACCGGAACGGAATCGACCAACCGCGCGGTCGCCCGCAAGAGGGCCGATCAGGTGGTGAGAGGATTGACCTCGCTCGGCATCGAACCGTCGCGGCTGTTCGTGGTTTCGCGCTCGTCATCGATGCCGATTTCCGACGTGCCGAGCGAAGGAAACCGCCGCGTCACCTTCGAAAATGTGTTCCGCGCCGAGCGCCCTCAATGATGCTCAGCGCAAAGGTCATGCTGCTTGGCGATATGGGTGTGGGCAAGACGTCCATCATGTACCGCCTCGTGCATGATCGTTTCGACGGCGAATACAAATCCACGCTCGGTGTCGAGGTGCTCAGCTACGATGTTCCGGCCGATCCGGTTCGCGGCGGCGACGCGGCGCGCCTCGTTCTGTGGGATACCGACGGCGATTTCGGGACCCGTATCTTCGACACCGTCTACGTCACCGGCGCGTCCGCCGCGATCGTCGTGTCGGACGTGACGCGCCCGCAAACCGTGACGCGCATGGTCGAGCTGGTGCGCAGCTTCGAGGCGAGATTTCCAGGCAGGCCATACAGGGCCCTCGTGAACAAGATCGATCTCGCCGAAGCCCCCGGCAGCGCCGAAGAGATCGGCCAGTTGCCGCGATCGAGCGTCACGTTCGTGAGCGCCAAGAACGGCGAGGGAATCGTCGATGCCTTTGCGGAGCTCGCCGAAACGATACGGCGTAGGCAGCTTTAGAGTGATCGGCGGCCCTGCCTTGCCGACAACAATATTGCCAAATCGTATCCCATAAGATACATATGCTCATGATCGAAGTCATCACGACCAATGTATTCGACGCATGGTTCGAGAGCCTTCGTGATCGCCGGGCGAAAGCCCGGATTCAGGCGCGCATCAGCCGTGTCGAGTTCGGAAACCTTGGCGACGCCAAGCTTTTTTTCGGCATTGGCGAGCTGCGCATCGACTAGGGGCCAGGCTACAGGATTTATTTTCTGAAACGCGCAGACGTCATCGTCATCCTTCTGTGCGGCGGCGATAAGGGCAGTCAGAATCGCGACATAAAGCGAGCGCTGTAAATCGCCAAGGAGGTTTAAAATGGCAATCACGACCAGCAAGTGGGACGCGGCCAAATTCCTCGACACAGAAGACGACATCGTCGCCTACCTCGATGCCGTCATGGAGGAAGGCGATCTCTCTTTCCTGTGCAAGGCGCTTGGCGATGTCGCCCGATCCAGAGGAATGACGGAAATCGCCAAGAAAACCGGCATGTCCCGCGAAAGCCTCTACAAGGCGCTCAGCGAAAAAGGGAACCCTTCCCTTTCCACCGTAGCGGCGGTCCTCGACGCCATGGGACTTCGTCTCTCCGTCGCGCCTCGCGACCAAACGCACGCTGCATGATGCCTGGCGTTCGTCGGACATTGCGAAGTAATTTGGAAGCTTGGTACGCCCAAGGGGAATCGAACCCCTGTTCCCGCCGTGAGAGGGCGGTGTCCTGACCGCTAGACGATGGGCGCGCTCAAGAACCGGCTACATAGGCTGGCGGCCGGGAAAAAGCAACTGGGGTTTCTGGCACCCGAACCACTTTACGGATTGGGTGTGTCAGCCCTGGCGTTTCGGCTCGATCAGGTCCCAGAGATTGCCGTAGAGATCGGCGAAGACCGCCACCGTGCCATAGGCCTCGAAGCGAGGCGCTTCGCGGAACTCGACACCCCTGCCGAGCATCGCCTGATGGTCGCGGGAAAAATCGTCGGTCTCGAGGAACAGGAAGACCCGGCCGCCCGTCTGGTTGCCGATGCGGCTTGCCTGCTCTTCGCCGGATGCTTCCGCCAGGAGCAACCGCGCGCCCTGGCCCTTCGCCGGCGCGACGGTGACCCAGCGCTTGCCGCCGCCGAGATCGACATCCTCGGTGAGCAAGAAGCCGAGCCGCTCGACATACCAGGCGATCGCCTCGTCGTAATTGCCGACGACGAGCGCGACGGTCGCGACGCTGCGGCGTTCGGCAAAGACGTTCATTGGTGCGGGCTCATTTGTTGCGGATCGCGAACTGGCCGATGATGCGGCGCTCGGCAATGTCGTAGACGAAGATCGAACGGCTGCCGTCCGCCAACTCGGCATCGATCGACAGGCGGTTGCCGGAGAGCGACTGGCTGACCACCTTGGCGCCCACGGGAAGCACGATGTCGCCCGACAGCGGCGCGCCGGCCGGAGCCTGGACATTTTCGGCGGGCGCTAAGCCGGCCACCGGCGCGTTGCGGGCTTTGTAGACAAGCGCCCCGATCACCACCATAAGGGCGAGGAACAGAAGGCCGAGATTGACGATCATGAAGCGGACGAGCTTGCGGCGCACGTTCTCGGCCGCGGGGTCGAGCGGCTTTTCCTCGTCTTCTTCGGCGATCGGCCGGGCCATGGCTAAGCAATCCGCAACGGGTTTCGATGAGCGCTCATAACGAAGAGGCCCCGATATTGATAGAGGACGAATTGGCGGACGAGGAATCCGGCGAAGCTGTCGTGCTCGAAGCCGGCGCCGATGCCGTCGGCCAGCGTCTCGACCAGTGGCTTGCCGCCCGGCTCGGGCCGGAACTCTCGCGCAACCGCGTGCAGGCGCTGATCCGCCAAGGCGCCGTCTCCATAGCCGGCAAGCCGGTGCTGGAGGCCAAGCGCAAGCTGGTCGCCGGTGACCGGATCGAAATCCTGGTGCCCGCGCCGGAGCCCGCCGCGCCGCAAGGCGAGGACATCCCCCTCGACATCCTCTACGAGGACGACGAGTTGATCGTCATCAACAAGCCTGCGGGACTGGTCGTCCATCCCGGCGCCGGCAATTGGACCGGCACGCTGGTCAATGCGCTGATCCATCATTGCGGCGACAGCCTGTCCGGCATCGGCGGCGTCAGGCGGCCGGGCATCGTCCACCGGCTGGACAAGGAGACCAGCGGCGTCATGGTCGTGGCCAAGACCGACCGCGCGCACAGGGCTCTGTCGGAGGCCTTTGCCGACCACGGCCGCACCGGCAATCTCGAACGCGCCTATCTGGCGCTGGTCTGGGGCATCCCGCAACGGCCTAACGGCACCATCGACGCCGCCTTGGGCCGCGCCGCCGACCGCGTGCGCCGCGCGGTGGTGCCGGAAAGCCGCGACGACGCGCGCCACGCCGTCACCCATTTCAGCGTCGTCGAGCGCTTCGGCGAAGGGCAGCAGGCTTTCGCCGCCGCAAGCCTGGTCGAATGCCGGCTGGAGACCGGCCGCACCCACCAGATCCGCGTCCACATGGCCCATATCGGCCACCCCGTGGTCGGCGACCCCGACTATGGGCTGGCCTTCCGCACCAAGGCCAACCGGCTGCCTGAGCCCTTGAAAAGCAAGGTCAAAGCCTTCCCCCGGCAAGCCCTGCACGCCTGGCTCCTTGAATTCGAGCACCCGACCACCCATCTAACGATGAGGTTCGAAGCGCCGATGCCGGGAGACATGGAGGAACTCGTCGGCGACTTCCGGAAACTTTGAACCCCACCCGCCACGAACAAGCTGCAAACCAGCCATCAAAAAACCTGACCGGCGTTGTTCACTTCAACGTGACAGACTGTTTAGCGTTGAACAAATGCCTGTCTTTTCTGGTTTTGTTCCTATATATTGAGGTTGTCTGCGGATGAGCCTTTTGGCATCCGCGACGAATGCCCGCCGCGTTTCGGGGGCATCCACTCCAAAGAGAGAGGGGCGCTATCATGGCCCAATCATTACCCAGTATCGTTTCCGGTGAAGGCGGTCTCGCCCGCTACCTGGAAGAAATCCGCCGCTTTCCGATGCTTCAGCCGCAGGAAGAGTACATGCTCGCGAAACGTTACGCCGAGCATCAGGACACCACGGCTGCCCATAAGCTCGTCACCAGCCACCTGAGGCTCGTCGCCAAGATCGCCATGGGCTATCGCGGCTACGGCCTGCCGATCGGCGAGGTGATTTCGGAAGGCAATGTCGGCCTCATGCAGGCCGTGAAGAAATTCGAACCGGAGCGTGGTTTCCGGCTTGCCACATATGCCATGTGGTGGATCAAGGCCTCGATCCAGGAATACATCCTGCGCTCGTGGAGCCTGGTCAAGATGGGCACCACCGCCAACCAGAAGCGTCTGTTCTTCAACCTGCGCAAGGTGAAGGGCAAGATCCAGGCGCTCGACGATGGCGACTTGAAGCCCGACCAGATCGCCGAGATTGCCACGCGCCTCAACGTTTCCGAGGCCGAAGTGGTGTCGATGAACCGCCGCCTGTCGGGCGACGCTTCGCTCAACGCCCCCATCCGGGCGAGCGAAGGCGAGTCCGGCGAATGGCAGGACTGGCTGGTCGACGACCACGAGAGCCAGGAAGAGATGCTGATCGAGCAGGACGAGCTGGAGAATCGGCGCGGCATGCTGTCGGGCGCGTTGTCGGTGCTCAACGATCGCGAACGGCGCATCTTCGAGGCCCGTCGTCTGGCCGAAGAGCCGCTGACGCTGGAAGAGCTGTCGGCCGAGTTCGACATCAGCCGCGAGCGCGTGCGCCAGATCGAGGTGCGCGCCTTCGAGAAGGTGCAGGACGCGGTCAAGGCCGCGGCCAAGCGCCAGATGCAGGCGCTGCGCACCATCGAAGCGCAGCCGGCGGCTTAACCGGCTCAAGGCAGAAATCAAAAGGCGGCGCTCCGGCGCCGCCTTTTTTGTTGTTTTCTTCAAATTTGGCTCCCGGTTAGGGCGTGCTGAGATTCAGGCTAGGCCGAGTCGAAAATGGTGGGTTTCGAGAACCGGAGCGGAGCGTACTTAAGTACGTGAGCACCGGAAGCGCAGAAACCCGCAGTTTGCAGACGGGCATCGCCTGAATATCGGCTCGCCCTAGGCCGAGGGCTGCTTGGTCTTCCTGAGATAAGGCAGCACCGTCTCGTACGCCCCGAAGCGCTTGATCGCGTCCTCGTTGGAGACGGCGGCGGTGATGATGACGTCGTCGCCTTGCTTCCAGTTGGCCGGCGTCGCCACCTGGTGCTTGGCGGTCAGCTGGATGGAATCGATGACGCGCAGGATCTCGTCGAAGTTGCGGCCCGTGGTCATCGGATAGGTCAGCACCAGCTTGATCTTCTTGTCGGGGCCGATGACATAGACCGAACGCACGGTGGCGTTGTCGGCCGGCGTGCGGCCCTCCGAGCTCTCGCCGGCGCCGCCTGGCAGCATCTCATAGAGCTTTGCGACATGGAGATCTTTGTCGCCGATCAGCGGATAGTTCACCGTGTGGCCGGTGGCGGTCTTGATATCGGCCTGCCACTTGTCGTGGCTCGACACCGGATCGACCGAGATGCCGATGATCTTGACGTTGCGCTTTTTGAAATCGCCTTCCAGGCCGGCCATGGTGCCGAGCTCGGTGGTGCAGACCGGGGTGAAATTCTTCGGATGGCTGAACAGCACCGCCCAGCCATCGCCGATCCAGTCGTGGAACTTGATGGTGCCCTGCGTGGTCTCGGCCGTGAAATCCGGCGCGACATCGTTGATACGAAGACTCATGACCTATCCCTACCCTTTTTTATGAAACGGTGGCCGGCGCGGCCGGCACGCGTTCTAAGCTAGCACCATCCCCGTATCGGTCAAACGCGGGGAGCCGTAGCCGAGGCCGCTGCAGGCGATTTTTTTTCGCGAGCGCCGGCAATCCGCGGCAGGATTTTCCACTTGCGAGAGGCAGAGACGCTCAGGCCTTCTTTATCGCCAGCGTCGCCGTGAGATCTTCCATGCGCTGCGCAAGCGCGCCGAGCGCGGTGGTGAGCACGCTGTCGCTCTTGTCGGCCTTGGTCAGCGCCTCGTCGCGCGTCTTGCGCAAGGTCAGCACCTCGCTCTCCATGCCCTTGACGCGCTTGGTGAGCTCCGAAAGCTCGTCCATCACCATGATGCCGGCCATGACGGTGAGCCTCTGGTCGCCGATCTCGCCGAACGAATCCTTCAGATGCGAGACATAGCGGTCGAAGCGCTCGGCAAGGTCGATCAGGTGCTCTTCCTGGCCCTCGTCGCAGGCCATGCGGTACTGCTTGCCATCGATGGAAACGGTGACCTGTGCCATTGCCTTACCTGTCCAGAACCGCGCGGATGGTTTCCATGGCGGTCACCAGCCGCCGCGACACTTCCTTGTTGGCGTCTTCGAGACGCTCGGCGCGCGATTCGGAATTGTCGAGCTCCTGCGCCAGGCGCGAACGGTCGGCGTTCATGCGCTGCACCTCGGCCTCGGCTTCCGAATAATCGCGCTCATGCTCGAGCTTCGCCGCAACGGCGTTTTCCAGCCCTTCCATGGCCTTGCCCAGCCTGGCGATGACTTCCTTGAGGGTCGTTTCCCCGGTCATGGCCTCGTCCTATGCCCTGCCCATCACCGAATCGCGCGCATTCAGAACGCGTTACCTCGGAAAGATTAGGCGCCGGGTGAAGGGCGCGTCAACAAAGCTCTCGCGACTGTCCCCCGCTATCGCTAATGTAGGGCGCTCGATGCCATCACAAGCCCGGCAAAATCCGTCCCGATTTGTTGACTAAAAGGCCGTGCCTGCTATGTGTCGCGCACCCTTTCCCTAGGGTTCTCCCAAGCCCAACCCGTTCCCGGAGGAAGCATGAGCTCGCGCGAACAACATGACCGGATGGCCAATGCGATCCGTTTTCTTTCCATGGATGCCGTCGAGAAGGC
This sequence comes from Mesorhizobium sp. B2-7-1, assembly GCF_006440735.1. Lineage (GTDB taxonomy): Bacteria > Pseudomonadota > Alphaproteobacteria > Rhizobiales > Rhizobiaceae > Mesorhizobium. Next base: position 45,480 of record NZ_VFUA01000032.1, read on the forward strand.
GAACTCCGGTCATCCAGGCCTGCCGATGGGCTGCGCCGACATCGCCACTGTGCTGTTCAGCCGTTTCCTGAAATTCGACGCCAAGGCGCCGCACTGGGCCGACCGCGACCGCTTCATCCTGTCGGCCGGCCACGGCTCGATGCTGCTCTATTCGCTCCTCTACCTCACCGGCTATGAGGACATGACGATCGACCAGATCAAGAATTTCCGCCAGCTCGGCTCCAAGACCGCCGGCCATCCCGAGTACGGCCATGCCGCCGGCATCGAGACCACCACCGGTCCGCTCGGCCAGGGCTTGGCCAATTCGGTCGGCTTCGCGCTCGGCGAGCGCATCATGAACGCCGCCTTCGGTAATGACCTCGTCAGCCACTACACCTATGTGCTGTGCGGTGACGGCTGCCTGATGGAGGGCGTTTCCCAGGAAGCCATCGCGCTGGCCGGGCATCTGAAGCTCAACAAGCTGATCGTCTTCTGGGACAACAACAACATCTCGATCGACGGCCCCGTTTCGCTGGCCGACAACACCGACCAGGTCGCCCGCTTCCAGGCCTCGGGCTGGAACGCCAGCCACATCGACGGCACCGATCCGGAAGCGATCGCCTACGCCATCGAGGCGGCGCGCCATTCCGACAAGCCGACGATGATCGCCTGTAAGACCACCATCGGCTTCGGCGCCCCGACCAAGGCTGGCACCAACAAGGCGCATGGCTCGCCATTGGGTGCCGACGAAATCGCCGGTGCGCGCAAATTCTTCAACTGGGAGTCGCCGCCCTTCGAGATTCCCGCCGACATCCTCGACGCCTGGCGTGCCATCGGCAAGGGCGGCGCCAAGCCGCGCGCCGACTGGGAAGGCCGTCTGGCCAAGGCCGAGCCGAAGCTGAAGGCCGAGTTCGAGCGCCGCCTTGCGGGCAAGCTGCCGTCGAACTTCGACGCCGTCATCGCCGACTACAAGAAGAAGCTCTCGGCCGACAAGCCGAAGGTCGCCACCCGCAAATCCTCGGAAATGGCGTTGGAAGTCATCAACGGCGCGGTTCCCGAAACCATCGGTGGCTCGGCCGACTTGACCGGCTCCAACAACACCAAGACCAGCCAGACCAAGAACATCACGCCCGACGATTACGGCCAGCGCTATGTCCACTATGGCATTCGCGAGCACGGCATGGCGGCGGCGATCAACGGGCTGACGCTGCATGGCGGCCTGATCGCCTATGGCGGCACCTTCCTGTGCTTCTCCGACTATGCCCGCCCCTCGATGCGCCTTGCCTCGCTGATGGGCATCCGCTCGATCTTCGTCATGACGCATGATTCGATCGGCCTCGGCGAGGACGGCCCGACCCACCAGCCGGTCGAGCATCTGGCCGCGCTTCGCGCCATCCCGAACCACAACGTCTTCCGGCCGGCCGACGCGGTCGAAACTACCGAATGCTGGCAGATCGCGCTCGAATCCGAAAAGACGCCCTCGACGCTGGCGCTGACCCGCCAGAACCTGCCGACCTTGCGCACCGAGCATTCGGCGAAGAACCTCTCCAGCCAGGGCGCCTACGAGCTGGCCGCCGCCAGCGGCGAAGCCGTGGTGACGATCTTCGCCACCGGCTCCGAGGTCGAGATCGCGCTCGGCGCGCGCGACCTGCTGGAAAAGCACGGCCATCCGACCCGCGTCGTCTCGGTGCCCTGCTTCGAGCTGTTCGACCAGCAGAGCGACGATTACCGCAAGAAGACGATCGGCAGCGCCAAGGTGAAGGTCGCGATCGAAGCCGGCATCCGCCAGGGCTGGGACCACCTGATCGGCACCGACGGCATCTTCGTCGGCATGCACGGCTTCGGCGCCTCGGGCACGATCGAGCAGCTCTATCCGCATTTCGGCATCACCGCCGACGCCGCGGCCAAGGCGGTCGAAGCCCGTCTGCACGGCAAATAGGATTGGCTCGGGCCCGGCAACGCCGATTGACGGTTTTGCCGGGCTGGACCAACCTAATCGATTTAGATGCGACCTTCTGCGGCTGGATTCTTGCGCCTTCCGCCGTTATGAAACTGCGGACCCATCCGCTTTCCAGCCCCCAAGGGAGAGAACAATGACCGTCAGAGTTGCCATCAACGGATTTGGCCGCATCGGCCGCAACATCCTGCGCGCCATCCACGAATCCGGCCGCAAGGACATCCAGGTCGTCGCCGTCAACGACCTCGGCCCGGTCGAGACCAACGCGCACCTCTTGCGCTACGACAGCGTGCATGGCCGCTTCCCGCATGAGGTGGCCGTCGACGGCGACCAGATCTCCGTCGGCAAGGAGAAGTTCAAGGTCACCGCGATCAAGGATCCGACCCAGCTGCCATGGAAGGAGCTGGGCATCGACATCGCGCTCGAATGCACCGGCATCTTCACTGCCCGCGACAAGGCCGCCGCGCATCTGACCGCTGGCGCCAAGCGCGTCATCGTCTCGGCCCCGGCCGAAGGCGCTGACTTGACCGTCGTCTACGGCATCAACCACGACAAGCTGACCAAGGACCACATCGTCATTTCGAACGCGTCCTGCACCACCAACTGCCTGGCGCCGCTGGCGGCCGTGCTGCACGAGACTGTCGGCATCGAGAAGGGCATGATGACGACGATCCACTCCTATACCGGCGACCAGCCGACGCTGGACACCATGCACAAAGATCTCTACCGCGCCCGCGCCGCGGCGCTGTCGCAGATCCCGACCTCGACGGGTGCCGCCAAGGCGATCGGCCTCGTGCTACCCGAGCTCAAGGGCAAGCTCGACGGCATTTCGATCCGCGTGCCGACCCCGAACGTCTCGGTCGTCGACTTCAAGTTCATCGCCAAGCGCTCGACCACCGCGCAGGAGATCAACGAAGCGGTCATCGCCGCCTCCAAGGGCAAGCTGAAGGGCGTGCTGTCGGTCACACATCACCCGAACGTGTCGATCGACTTCAACCACGATCCGCATTCCTCGATCGTCGCCCTCGACCAGACCAAGGTCATGGACGGCAATTTCGTCTCGGTCTTGTCCTGGTACGACAACGAATGGGGCTTCTCGAACCGCATGAGCGACACCGCCGTCGCCTTCGGCAAGACCATCGCCTGATCCGGCAGTTCCTTTTGATCGCGTGAAACGCCCGGCTTCGGCCGGGCGTTTTTCGTTTAGTCTCGGCCGTGCACCATTGAGATTAGCCGCAACACCAGTCGCTTCATCATTCTAGGGTGAAGCCCGTGGATGACGACGCAAAAGCGGCTCCTCCATTTTTCTGATATCGCCAGAACCCAAAAAACCACGCTGTCGCCTTGCACTGGTCATGTCTTCGCCCCACTCTCTGGTAAAGCGGGAAACAGTGGGGATTCTGGAGGGGCAATAACGGATGGAGCATGCGATCTATCTCGTGACGCTGGTCGGCACGACGCTCATTGTCGCCGCCGCGTTTTCGAGCTTGATCGCCTTCCGCTTCGGCGCTCCCTTGCTGCTGCTCTTCCTCTGCATCGGGCTTGCCACCGGCGTCGATGGCCTCGGCATCGAATTCGACAATGCCCGCCTTGCTTATTTTGCCGGCTCGCTGGCCTTGGCCATCATCCTGTTCGATTCCGGTTTCGGCACGCCGCTCAACGCGCTCAGGCAAGCGGCCGGGCCGGCGCTGTCGCTGGCCACGATCGGCGTCATCCTGACCACCGGCATCTTCAGCGTCGCCGCTTCCTATTTCCTCAAGCTCAGCTGGCTGGAGTCCTCCCTGCTTGGCGCCGCCGTCGCCTCCACCGACGCGGCCGCCGTGTTCTTCCTGCTGCGCGCCGGCGAGATCCATCTGCGCGAGCGCGTTCGCGCGACGCTCGAAGTGGAATCCGGCACCAACGACCCGATCGCCATCTTCCTCACCATCACCCTGGTCGAGATCATCGCCGCGCATGCCAACCCGGAAGCCAATGTGCTGGCAACCAACCTTCTGCTCGGCTTCCTCGCCAATATGGGACTCGGCGCCGTCGTCGGCGTGCTCGGCGGCTTTGGCATCGTGCGCCTTGTCGAGCGGCTGAATCTCGACCACGGCCTGTTGCCGATCTTCGTGCTGACGCTGTCGCTGATGGTGTTCGCGGCGGCCGGCGCCATCGGCGGCTCGGGCTTCCTCGCCGTCTATCTTGCCGGGCTGATCGCCGGCAATTCCGACATCCGCGCCGTCACCATCCTGAAGCGCTTCCAGGACGGCATGTCGTGGCTGGCGCAGATCATCATGTTCCTGATCCTCGGCCTGTTCGCCACGCCCTCGCAATTTCCGGCGATCCTGGTGCCGGCGATCCTGCTTGGCCTGTTCCTGATCTTCGTCGCCCGGCCTCTGGCCGTCTGGCTCTGCCTGATCCCGTTTCGCCTGCCGCGTCCCGAGGTCGCCTTCATCTCCTGGGTCGGCCTGCGCGGCGCGGTCTCGATCCTGCTCGCCATCACGCCGCTGCTCGGCGGGCTCGAGCATGGCCGCCTGATCTTCAACGCCGCCTTCATCATCGTGCTGGTATCGCTGGTGGTGCAGGGCTGGACCGTCGGTCCGCTGGCGCGGCGCCTTGGCCTGATCGTGCCAGCCCGTCTCGGGCCGCTGGACAAGGTGGAGCTCGAATTGCCGGGCTCGGCCCATCACGAGCTGCTTGCCTACCGCGTCGCACCTGGCAGCCCGGTGGCGCGCGGCGAGCGCGTCCCGCGCTGGGCGCGGCCCTCGCTGGTGCTGCGCGACGGGCGCTCGATGCGCTTCCAGGACATGGGCCGGCTCGCCGCCGGCGATCAGGTCTACATCTTCGTGCCGGACCGCTACCCGCGCCTGCTCGACAAGCTTTTCGCCAGCCGCGCCGTGGTCGATCCGGAGGATGCCGACTTCTTCGGCGCCTTCGCCGTCGATCCCGCCCGCTCCGCCGCGGAGCTGGAAGCGGCCTACGGGCCAGGCCTGACCGAGGCGGAACAGAAGCTCAGTGTTGCCGCGCTGGTTTCGGATCGGCTCGGCGGCCGCCCCGAATACGCCGACCGCGTGGTGATCGGCCCGATCGAGCTGATCGTGCGCGATGTCGACGAAAAAGGCAGGATCACCGGCCTCGGCCTGTCCTTCGAGCCGACCGCGCCGGTGGCGCGTGTGCCGGTCTTCATGAGCGCCGGCGAGATCGGCGACCGCCTGGCCGCCCTCATCCGCAACTGGCGCAGGCCGGCGGAACAACAGGCGGCAGGAGACGTGCCGATCGACACCGTGGCTCCCGGACCGCACGGGCAGAAGGCAACCGGCGAAGGCTGATGTCTCACGCCGACATCATTTTTGCGCGCGCGCCGTCAACGCGGCACTTGCATCGTCTTTCGCGCCGGGTATGGTCCCCGCGTTTTCGCTAAAAAGGAACGATAATGGCCGGCTTCAAGACACTCGATGATATCGGCGCCGTCAGCGGCAAGCGCGTGCTCGTGCGCGTCGACCTCAACGTTCCCGTCGCCGACGGCAAGGTGACTGACGCCACCCGCATCGAGCGCGTCGCGCCGACCATCGCCGAGCTCTCGAAAAAGGGCGCCAAGGTCATTCTGCTGGCGCATTTCGGCCGCCCCAAGGACGGCCCATCGACCGAGTTCTCGCTGGAGCCGATCGCCAAGGCCACGGCTGAAGTTCTCGGCCGCCCGGTCGGCTTCGCCGCTGACTGCGTCGGCGACAAGGCCGCGGATGCCGTCGCCGCGATGAAGGACGGCGATGTGCTGCTGTTCGAAAACACCCGCTTCTACAAGGCCGAGGAGAAGAACGAACCGGCCTTCACCGAAAAGCTCGCCGCCAATGGCGACATCTATGTCAACGACGCCTTTTCCGCCGCGCATCGGGCGCATGCCTCGACCGAGGGCCTGGCGCGTCATTTGCCGGCCTATGCGGGCCGCACCATGCAGGCGGAGCTCGACGCGCTGGAAAAGGGTCTCGGCAATCCGGTTCGGCCGGTGGTCGCCATCGTCGGCGGCGCCAAGGTCTCGAGCAAAATCGACCTGTTGATGAATCTGGTGAAGAAGGTCGACGCGCTGGTGATCGGCGGCGGCATGGCCAACACGTTCCTGGCAGCGCGCGGCACCGACGTCGGCAAGTCGCTCTGCGAGCATGATCTTGCCGGCACCGCCAAGCAGATCATGATTGAGGCGGCCGAAGCCGGCTGCGCCATCATCCTGCCCGCCGACGGCGTGATAGCCAGGGAATTCAAGGCGGGTGCGCCCAGCGAGACCGTCGCCATCTCGGACGTGCCGGCCGATGGCATGATCCTCGATGTCGGCGCAAAGACCGTGCAGAGCGTCAACGACTGGATCGACCGCGCCGCCACCTTGGTCTGGAACGGCCCGCTTGGCGCTTTCGAGATCGAGCCCTTCGACCGCGCCACGGTAGCGGCGGCCAAGCATGCGGCGGCCCGCACCAAGGCAGGCAAGCTGGTGTCGGTCGCCGGCGGCGGCGACACGGTGGCGGCGCTCAACCATGCCGGCGTCGCCGACGACTTTACCTATGTCTCGACCGCCGGCGGCGCCTTCCTCGAATGGATGGAAGGCAAGCCGCTGCCCGGCGTCGAGGTGCTCAAGCGGTAAACAGTCCGGGAGCGGTAAAAGCGCCCGGGACTTTCAATCGATTCACGCTTTCCGGGGTCATTCCTTTGGCAGTAATGTTCTGCTAGCGCGGAACAAACGCACCATAGGAGAGCACCCATGAGCGAACGTCTCGAAGACATTGCCGCTGCCATCGTGGCCGATGGCAAGGGCCTGCTGGCCGCCGATGAGAGCTCCGGCACCATCAAGAAACGCTTCGACGTCATCGGCGTCGAATCGACCGCCGACAACCGGCGCGACTATCGCGAGATGATGTTCCGCTCCAAGGAAGCGATGACAAAATACATCTCCGGCGTCATCCTCTATGACGAGACCATCCGCCAGAACGCCGCCGACGGCACGCCGCTGGTCGACATCATCAAGGCGGCCGGCGCCATCCCGGGCATCAAGGTCGACGCCGGCGCCAAGCCTCTCGCGGGCTTTCCCGGCGACACCATCACCGAGGGCCTGGATGGGCTGCGCGAGCGGCTCGCCGACTACTACAAGCTTGGCGCCCGCTTCGCCAAATGGCGCGCGGTGATCGACATCGACACCGTCAGGGGCGTGCCGTCGGCCAATTCGATCGCCTCGAACACCCATACGTTGGCCCGCTATGCCGCGCTTTGCCAGGAAGCCGGCATCGTGCCGATCGTCGAGCCGGAAGTGCTGATGGACGGCGCGCATTCCATCGATGTCTGCTACGACGTTTCGAAGGCGACGCTGGTCAAGCTCTATGACGAGCTCTATGCGGCGCGCGTCGTGCTGGAAGGCTCGATCCTGAAGCCGAACATGGTCATCTCCGGCAAGAAGTCCGGCAGGACCGACAGCCCCGAGGAAATCGCCGAGAAGACGATAAAGCTGTTCCGCGAAGTGGTCCCGGCGGCGGTGCCGGGCATCGCCTTCCTCTCCGGCGGCCAGGAGGACGAGGAGGCGACGGCCAACCTCAACGCCATCAATGCCATCGGCCCGCATCCGTGGAAGCTGACCTTCTCCTACGGCCGCGCGCTGCAGGCCGCGCCGCAGAAGGCATGGAGCGGCAAGGCCTCGAACGTCGCCGCCGGCCAGGCAGCCTTCACCCACCGCGCCCACATGAACCATCTGGCGGCGCTTGGAAAATGGCAGCCGGCGCTGGAAAAGGCCGCCTGACGCTACTCTCTTTCGTGTACCGAAAACCCGGGCCACCAGCCCGGGTTTTGTTTTTTGTGCGCCGCATTCCTACCTGATGCAGCGAAACAGCGGCTGCTGTGTCGGGTTGAGCCGATGTCGAACGTCCTTGGCAGGAGAGGACAGGAGATGGTCATGCAACGCAATGCCGTGGTTTCGCGCGAAGACTGGTTCGAGGCGCACAGAAAGCACCTCGAGCGCGAGAAGGAGCTGACAAAGCTCCGCGAAGTTATCGCCGCCGAGCGGCGGCAGTTGCCCTGGTTCAAGCTGCGCAAGGACTACGTCTTCGAAAGCGAAGCGGGACCGACGCGCCTTGGCGACCTGTTCGCAGGCAAGAGCCAGCTCATCGTCTATCATTTCATGATGGCTCCGGGTTGCGACCACCGTTGCCAGGGCTGCTCGTTCCTCGCCGACCATATCGACGGCGCCAACCAGCATCTGAAGCATCATGACGTATCGCTGGTCGTCGTCGCACGCGCGCCGCTGGCCGAGATCCTGCCTTACAGGCAGCGCATGGGCTGGAAGTTCGACTGGGTGTCGTCCTATGCGTCCGATTTCAACTTCGATCTGCAGGTTTCCTTCACCGACAAGCAGATCGCTGCAGGCGAGACCACCTACAATTTCGAGAAGCGTTCGTTGCGCTCGAAGGACCTGCCCGGCACCAGCATCTTCTATCGCAACGAGTGCGGCGACATCTTCCTCACCTTCATGTCGCGCGCCCGCGGCGGCGACGCGCTGATCGGCGCCTATCATTACCTCGACATGACCCCGAAGGGCCGCGACGAGGCCGGTCCATATCACAACCTGATGGACTGGGTGCGCCTGCACGACGAATACCAGGACAAAAGTGGAGAGCAACCGGACTGCTGCGAGTAATCGGCCTCGTTCACCTCGGACGAAACATGCGCTAATGGCTTGCGGGTCACGGTAACGGAACCGCCATGCAGCGCCTGCTTGCTCTTCTCACCTGGTTCGCCTTCCCGGTCTATGTCTGGCAGGGCCTCGGCGTGCGCCGGCGCACCACGCGCATGCTGCCGGCGCGAGGCCCGGTGCTGCACGAAACACCGGGGCAGGCGCCGGCCATCGCATTGCTGGTCCTGGGCGACTCTTCCGCCGCATCGGTCGGCATCGAGCAATCCGAATATGGGCTTGCCGCGCAGCTTGCCGGCCTGATCGCCGAGCGCACCGGCAGCGCCGTGCGCTGGCGCGCCGCCGGCTTCAATTCGGCGACCTCCGGCCAGATCCGCGACTTCGTCCTGCCAAACCTGTCGGCCGATCCGTGGACGCATATCGTGCTCGCCATCGGCACCAACGACACCAAGAATTTTCATTCCGCGCCGCGCTTCAAGAAGGAGTTCGGCGGCCTGCTCTACGCGCTGCGCGCCAAATGGCCGGAAGCGCGCGTGGTGTGGTCGCCGGTGCTGGAATTCACCCGTGCGCCGGCCATGCCGAGATTGCTCGGCAAAATCCTCGAAATCCGCGCCGCGGAGATGAACGGCATGGGCGTGCGGCTCTGCAACGAGCGCGGCGCCATTGCCGCCGCGCGCCTGCCGATCACCAATCCCGAGGCCGGCTTCGCTTCCGATGGGTTCCACGCCTCGGAAGCAGGTTACCGCGCCTGGGCGGAGCATCTGCTGGATTTCGTGTTGGGCGATTAAGCAAGCAGCCCAGCTAGGTCCAATGTCCGAGTATGGCGGCAAGCGAGATTGCGGCCATGGCCAGCAGCGCCAGCTTCCAGAAATCGCCGCGCCGCTTCAGCCCCGGCCATCCCAGCGGCTTGATGACCTGGATCAGCATGATGCCGATGATGACAAGGGCGAGCAGTTTCGTCATGCCGCCTTTGACCAGCAACGATGGCGACTGTCAAAGCCGTTCTTAAGGCACCCTTGGGGCGCAACATTCCCGACAGAAATCGGGGGCATTTGAACCCTTCGAAGGGCGCCGCACCGCCTTCTTCGATACCCTGCCAACCTCCTGACAGACTGCTGTCAGGAGGGGTGTGAGATACTCTTCTCGTCAAAAGAGAGGAGTGAGGTCAATGAACGGTTTTACAATTCTGCGCAGCGTGCAGCATTATGTCGGCAGGATCCGCACCGTGCGCAACGAGATCCGCACCCAGCGTTTCCTGAACACCTTGCCGGCGGACATCCGCAAGGACATCGGCTGGCCGGACCTTTACACCGGCCGCGTGCGCGAAAACTGAAATTTTCCCGCCGCGACTTGGATTATGGCGGCACGGCGCCCAAATGTAATGGCCAGTGATGTTGAGTTCAGGGAAAGAAGCTTTTGTTTGCCGGTAGCGTCGCCGTAGCCTCCTGACAGTATGTTGTCAGGAGGAATGCGGTAATTGGAGCAGCTTCGATCCTGACAACAACGAACATGATCCGACGATCCGGAGTAGTCCGCGTATGGTGAAAAGCTGGAACGACAGGCTGAACACGCCAGGCATCAACGGCATCAAGCCGTCGCCGCGCACGGTCGGCGATGTCGTTGAAGGCCAGTCGATGCTGGTGCCGACCGCGCGCCAGGTCGACGACTTCATCCGCTCGATCCCCGAAGGGGTGGAGATGGATGTGCGCGCGCTGCGCACCGCCCTAGCCGTCGAGCACGGCGCCGAAGTGACGTGTCCAGTGACGATCGGCTATCATCTGCGCACCGTTGCCGAGGCCGCCCACGAGGATATCGAGCGCGGCATGGCGCTGAGCGACGTCGCGCCGTTCTGGCGCGTGCTGGATGCCGAGACGCCGACCACGGGCAGATTGTCCTTCGGTGCGAAATTCGTCGCCGCGCAGCGCAAGCGCGAAGGGCTGAAGCCATAAACCCCGGGGGAGAAACAGATGCGCCGCGCAGACAGGCTTTTCCAGATCGTGCAGCATTTGCGGGGCGGCCGGCTGGTCACCGCGCAGAAGCTCGGCGCGTGGCTCGAGGTTTCCGAGCGCACCATTTACCGCGACATTGCCGACCTGCAGTCGACCGGCGTGCCGATCGACGGCGAAGCGGGCGTCGGCTACATGATGAGGGAGGGGTTCGACCTTCCGCCGCTGATGTTCACGCGTGACGAGATCGTGGCGCTGGTTGCCGGCGCCCGCATGGTGCGCGCCTTTGGCGGCGCCGCTATGGCGAGGGCCGCCGACGAGGCGCTGGTCAAGATCGGCGCCGTGCTGCCCGACACCGAGAAGGACCGCATCGCCCGCACCGAGATCCAC
>NZ_VFUA01000033.1 GCF_006440735.1 Mesorhizobium sp. B2-7-1
GGCTGGCTCCTGCCGCCTCCGAGTCGGCGTCCGGCCAGAAGGTCTCCATCGCCTGCTCGCGGTGCATGCGATGCGCTGGCTTCAGCGCCAGCAGCTTGACCAGCGCGGCGGCGCGGTCGCGTCGCCAGTCGGCCCCGGGTATCGCCCGGCCGTCGACACTGACGGCGAAGCGGCCGAGCAGATGGATCGAAACGCGCATTGAAGCACCATCAGCAAGATCCGTCTCCAGGCAGGGAACGCCGGGGAACGCTGGCGGAACATAGATTTCCTAATATGCCCTCGCAATCGAATTCCAACCGGAAAGGAACCTAACCATGTCACTCCGTATCGCAGACATCGCCCCCGATTTCACCGCCGACACGACCCAAGGTCCGATCTCCTTCCACGAATGGCTGGGCAAGGACTGGGGCATCCTCTTCTCGCATCCCAAGGACTACACGCCGGTCTGCACGACCGAGCTCGGCTATATGGCGCGTCTCAAGCCCGAGTTCGACAAGCGTGGCGTCAAGGTCATCGGCCTCTCCGTCGACCCGGTCGAGAAGCATGCGGGCTGGGCCAAGGACATCGCCGAGACCCAAGGCATGGCGCCGAACTTCCCGATGATCGGCGACCCGACGCTCGCCGTCTCGCAGCTCTACGACATGCTGCCGGCCTCGGCCGGCAACAGCGCCGACGGCCGCACCGCCGCCGACAACCAGACGGTGCGCAATGTCTACGTCATAGGTCCGGACAAGAAGATCAAGCTCGTCATTTCCTACCCGATGACGACGGGCCGCAACTTCGACGAGGTGCTGCGCGTGGTGGACTCCCTGCAGCTGATGGCCAAGCACCGTCTGGCGACACCGGTCAACTGGAAGCCCGGTGACGACGTCATCATCGCGGGTTCGGTGTCGAACGATGAAGCCACGCAGCTGTATCCGCAGGGCTGGAAGGAACCGAAGCCATACATCCGCATCGTGCCGCAGCCTGTCCTGACCTGATAGGCCGGACGACCTGCCTGGGGCGGGGCATCGGCGGCGAGGACGTGGGAGATAGGCGTTCTCGCCGCCACCGGAAGGCAACGAACGAGTTCAATCAGGCGCCACGGCATGGCGCCAAAATCTGGGGAACCGAGATGAGCACTGCAGGAAAACCACGCATCGTCGTTCTGGGAGCGGGCTTTGGCGGCCTGGAACTGACGACGCTGCTGTCCGAGGCAATGGGCGACGGCATCGAGGTCACGCTCATCGACAAGAGCGACGCCTTCATATTCGGTTTTTCGAAGCTCGACGTGATGTTCGGCCTGAAGGCGCCGGAGGCGGTGCGCTTGCCCTACAAGAGCTACGCCAAGCCCAGCGTGCGCCTGCTGAAGCGCACCGTCACCGCGATCGATCCGGAAAGGCGGCGTGTCACCACCGATGACGGCGTCTCCGATGCCGACTACCTGATCGTGGCGCTTGGCGCGGAATATGATTTCGATGCCACGCCAGGGCTGTCGGGGACCAACGAGTTCTATTCGGTTGCCGGCGCGGAGCGGCTGCGCGACGTGCTGCCCACCTTCAAGAAGGGCAGGGCGATGGTCGGCGTCTGCGGCGCGCCCTATAAATGCCCGCCGGCGCCGAGCGAATGCGTGCTGATGCTGCATGACTATCTGACGCGACAGGGCGTGCGCGAGGCTTGCGAGATATCGCTGGTGCTGCCGCTTGGCAGCCCGGTACCGCCGTCACCCGACACGTCGAGGGCGCTGCTTGCCGCCTTCGCCGAGCGCGGCATCGGGTTCATCCCCAGCCGTCGCGTCGCATCGGTCGACAACGCCCGCAACGTGGCTGTGCTCGACGACGGCACGGAAATGCCGTTCGATCTTTTTCTAGGCGTTCCCAAGCACCGCGTGCCGCCGGTCGTGCTGGAAAGCGGCATGTCGGAGAACGGCTGGATTCCGGTCAACCCGCGCACGCTCGAAACCAAATATGAGAATGTCTACGCGGTCGGTGACGGCGCCAACACCGGCACGCCCAAGGCCGGGGTGTTCGCCGAGGGCGCTTCGCGCGCTGTCGCCAGCGCACTCATCGCCAAGCTTCGCAGCAGCGGCAGCGGCGCCCTCTATGACGGCTTCGGCACCTGCTACATCGAATTCGGCGGCGGCCGCATCGGCAAGGTCGAGGTCGATTTCTTTTCAGGCCCGGCGCCGACCGGCAACTACTATGAGCCTTCGGTGGCGCTGCGTGCGGAAAAGGAAAAGTTCGGCTCGAGTCGTCGGTTGCGTTGGTTCGGCTCGTGAGCCGCCGACAAGCGGAACGACGGGCGTGACCGGGGCACGGCCGTCGGGAAGAGACCGCTCACCGACAATCCGAAGGCGGCCATGCGCCGCCTTCAGCCGTTGGCGGTCGGCGGCAGCTCGAACAAGGTGGCGCCGTTCTCTCGGCCCAAGTCGACATAGCCGATCACCTGGAACCATTTCGCGACATCGGGCCTGTCCAGCCAGCTGCGCGAATGGACAGGAAGGTTGCCGGCAAGTGCCTGAACGTGGCGGATGTGGCGCTTGCAGAAGCGGACCGTCGCGGCGTTGAAGAAATCCTCATGCGCGGCAAACAGCGTATCGGCGGCGTCCGCATGCTCATGCCAGGCGATGATCGCCACCGTCCTGTCGTCCTGCACGAGCGCATGCGCCCGACCTTCCTTCAAATTCATCATCAGATTGTCATAGGCGCTTTTGCTGTCCTTGCCGGCCGCCACATATTCGTCCGACATTCGCTTGGACAGGCCGCGGAAAACATCTTCCAGATCTCCGACCGTCGCAGCGCGTGCTCTCATTTCTCCTCCTGACAGCCCGTTAGCAGTTTGCCCCACCGAATGCGGTTCACCAAGAAAAGCAGATCCCCAATCGGGCCAATGCGCAAAATCTCATTCCGCGTTGGCCGATCCGCTCCCTGAGCGCGCTCGCATATGAGCATTGGCTTGAGATCGCATTTGCGCTGTCGGATACTGGTGGCCTCCTGGGCCTGCCCGGCCCGCATCCTTCCTAAAGGCCGCCATGATCGACCTGATTGAAACCATATACGAGGCGGCCTTCGTTCCGGAGCGGTGGAATTCGGTGCTTCGGAAGGCGAGCGACTTGTCGAATTCGGCCAGCGCCCAGGTCTTCTTCTTCAGCGACGACGGCCCGCCGCGCGGAACGACGCTCGACAATCTGCGGCCGCTGTTCGACGAGTTCGTCAAGGGCGATTTCTGGAAGTTCTGCGACAGTGTGCAGAAGATGTGCGGCCTGCAGCCGGCGAGCTTCGTGCGCGTCGACGACTTCATGAGCCCCGATGAGATCGAGCGCGATCCGGCCCGCATCATGCTGCGGCAATTCGGCATCGGCGCGCATCTGTGCACGGCGATCCCGATGCCGACCGGAGAGCTGGCGACCTTCGTCTTCCAGAAATGGATCCGGGATGGCGGCTTCGTGCAAGGCGAGGTCGACGGGCTCGATGTGCTGCGGCCGCATCTTGCCCGCGCCAGCCTTGTCGCCGGACGGCTGCGGGTGGAGCGCGCGGCCGCAGCCACCTCGGCCCTCGATCTGCTGGGGTTGCCGGCCGCCGTGCTGTCGGCCAACGGACGCGTCATGGCGACCAACACGCATCTGGACAGGCTCGACACGGCCTTCCTACCCGTGGCCTATGGCGGACTGGCGATCGCCGACCGCGACGCCAACCGGCTGTTCCAGCTGGCCGTGACCGGCATGAGCCGCGCCGACAATGCGGTCGGATCGATCCCCGTGCCTGGCATTGGCGGCGAGGCGCCGTTCGTCGTCCACCTGTTGCCGCTGCGGCGCTCGGCGCATGACATCTTCGGCAACGCCGATATCCTGGTGATGGCCACGCCCGTCAAGCCGAGCGCGCTTGTGCCTTCGGCGAGCCTGCTCAACGCCTTGTTCGATCTGACGCCGGCGGAGGCGCGGCTGGCAGCCGATCTTGCCGCAGGCCTCACTTTGGCGGAAACGGCCGCACGGGGCGGCATCACCGTCAAATCCGCCCGCACCTATCTCGAACGCGTCTTCCAGAAAACCGGCGCCCATCAGCAGAGCCAACTGGTCGCCATGTTGAAGACTCTGCAGCCTTTGGCCCCTCAGCCGCCCCGATGACCGGGCCCGCGTTGGAACGACGGAAGAAAGCATATCGTTGAATTCGTCGCCGGCCTGCCATAAAAGGCGCAAGTTTTCGAACGGCCTGAGGCTGCAGCGTTAGGGGTATGCATTGACGTCGAGCAGGCCGATCCTGATCACCGGCGCCGCCGGCTTCATAGGTTTTCACCTTTGCCACAGGCTGCTTGCCGAAGGCTGGCAGGTTGTCGGCCTCGATTCCATGAATGAGTATTACGACGTCGCGCTGAAGCAGGCGCGGCTCGAGCGGCTGAAGGCGTTCCCGAATTTTCGCTTCGAGCATGTCGATCTCGCCGACCGCGACCGCATCTCGGCGCTCTTTGCGTCGGTCGCGCCGGAGATCGTCGTCAACCTCGCCGCCCAGGCGGGCGTCCGCTATTCGCTGGTCAATCCGCACGTCTATGCGCAAAGCAATCTCAACGGCTTCCTTAACATCCTGGAAGGGTGCCGGCAGGCCTCGGTCGGCCATCTCGTCTATGCGTCGTCGAGCTCGATCTATGGCGGCAGCACGCGCATGCCGTTCTCGGTGCATGATTCCGCCGACCATCCCCTCAGCCTCTATGCCGCCAGCAAGAAGGCAAACGAGTTGATGGCCCACACCTACAGCCATCTGTTCGGGCTGCCGACGACGGGCTTGCGTTTCTTCACCGTCTACGGTCCGTGGGGACGGCCCGACATGGCTTTGTTCATCTTCACCAAGGCCATCCTCGCCGGCCAGCCGATCGACGTTTTCAACCACGGCAACATGCAGCGGGATTTCACCTATATCGACGACATCGTCGAGGGAGTGGTCCGCGTCATGCGGCACCCCGCGACGCCCAACCCCGATTGGACAAGCGCCGCGCCCGATCCCGCCACAAGCAATGCGCCGTTCAGGATCCACAACATCGGCGACAGCTCGCCCATCGAGTTGAACAGGCTGATCGACGTGCTGGAAGACGCGCTTGGGCGCAAGGCAATCCGCAACCTGATGCCGCTCCAGCCGGGCGACGTCCTGGCGACTTTCGCCGACGTGACCTCGCTCGAGGAGGTGATCGGCTTCAAGCCCAGGATTCCGATCGAGGTCGGCGTCCCGCGCTTCGTGGAATGGTATCGGGATTTCTACCAGGTCTGACGTCTGCGACAATCTGCTAGCGGTCGGTCGTGGACGCCTGCCTGTCTATCCAGAGCGCGATGAGCGTGCAGGCGGCGCCCGAGAGCAGATACGCGCCGGCGGCGATGAGGCCGAAATTACCGGCCAGAAGCAGCGCGGCAAGTGGCGCGAAGCCGGCGCCGAACATCCAGGCGAGATCCGACGTCACCGCCGATCCGGTATAGCGGTGCTGGCGCGAGAAGCTGGACGCCACGACGCCCGAGGATTGTCCGAAGCTTAATCCCAGCAGGATGAAGCCCAGCACCATGAACACCGTCTCGCCGAGGGTGCCGCCATTGAGAAGCTGCGGGGCAAAGCCGCTGAAGGCGGCGATGGCGACCGCGCCGCCGCCGAGCAGGGCGCGGCGTCCGACCCGGTCGGCGAGCGGGCCCGATGCGACGATCGCCGCGATGCCGAACAGCGCGCTCACCGCCTCGATCACCAGGAAACGCTCAGGACCTTCATTGGTGAACAGGAACACCCAGGACAGCGGAAACACCGTCACCATATGGAACAGGGCAAAGCTCGCCAGCGGCGCGAAGGCGCCGACCACGACGTTGCGGCCTTCCGTCCTGACCATGTCCCTGATGCGGGTCGGCTGCAGATCGCCGCTCTCGTAGAGTTTCGAGAATTCGGGCGTGACGACGATGCGCAGCCTGGCAAACAGCGCCACGACATTGATGGCGAAGGCGACGAAGAAGGGATAGCGCCAGCCCCAGCTGAAAAAGTCGTCCGCCGAGAGGTTCGCGACGAAGAAGGCAAACAGCGAGCTTGCCACGATGAGGCCGATCGGCGCGCCGAGCTGCGGGATCATCGCATAGATGCCGCGCCGGTTCTGCGGCGCATTCAGCGCCAGCAGGGAGGGCAGTCCGTCCCATGTCCCGCCGAGCGCAAGGCCCTGCAGGAACCGGGTAAGGCCCAGCAGCCAGGCGGCGACCGCGCCGACATCCTCATAGGAGGGCAGGAACGCCATGGCGACGGTCGAGGTGCCGAGCAAAAACAGTGCGATCGTCAGCTTGGCGCCGCGGCCATAGGCGCGGTCGAGCGCCATGAACAGCACGGTGCCGAACGGGCGAGCGACGAAGGCAAGCGCGAAGATGGCGAAGGAATAGAGCGTTCCGACCAGCGGGTCGTGCGTCGGAAACACAAGCTTTGGGAACACGATCACGGAGGCGATCGCATAGACGAAGAAATCGAAGAATTCCGACGTCCTGCCGATGATCACGCCGACCGCGATATCGCCGGCGCTGACCTGGCCGTGATGTGAGCCGATCAGCCTGCTGTCAGTTCCGGCAGTCGAAGTTTCAGCCATCTTGTCCGTCGCCACCGAGCTCGGTCCGGGACGCGCCCGGTCCGAGATGCGCTTGTCATCCATTATGCGTGCGCAGTTTCGCCAAAGCCACCCCGGCTGGGCATTGGACAAATTGTCCAATGTCGTTGCGCTGCCGGCGGCGGTAGCCGTTGATCATATCGCACCGCAACCTGCAGTGACTGCTGCAGGGCCATCGAGGGCAGCGTTTGATGAAACGATCCGGAGCCTTGCTTCTTTTTCCGCTGGCCTTGCTGCTCAGCGGCTGCGATCTGGTCGTGCTGGCGCCCGCGGGCGATGTGGCGGCGCAGCAGCGCGACCTGCTCGTCGTCTCGACACTGTTGATGCTGCTCATCATCGTGCCGGTCATGGCGCTGACCGTGCTGTTCGCCTGGCGCTACCGGCAATCCAGCACCACGGCGACCTATACGCCCGACTGGGACCACTCGACCAAGCTGGAGCTGGTGATTTGGGCCGCTCCCCTGCTCGTCATCATATGCCTTGGCGCGCTCACCTGGCTCGGCACCCATCTTCTCGATCCCTACCGGCGCATCGACCGGATCGAGCCGGGACAGCCTGTCACGCAGGCCCACAAGCCGCTCAGGATCGACGTCGTTGCGCTCGACTGGAAATGGCTCTTCATCTACCCGGATTACGGCATCGCCTCCGTCAACGAGCTGGCGGCGCCGGTCAACCAGCCGATCGACTTCCGCATCACCTCGTCCACGGTGATGAATTCCTTCTATATTCCGGCCCTTGCCGGGCAGATCTACGCCATGCCCGGCATGGAGACGAAGCTGCACGCCGTCATCAACCGTCCGGGCACCTATACCGGCTTCTCGGCCAACTACAGCGGCGCCGGCTTCTCCGGCATGCGCTTTGCGTTCCATGGCCTCTCGGACCAGGCGTTCGGCGAATGGGTGACGCAGACCAAGAGCGCGCAGGCCCCGCTCAACCGAGACAGCTATCTCGAACTCGAACGTCCGAGCGAGAACGAGCCGGTCCGCCACTATGCCTCCGTCGATCCGGACCTCTTCGGCGCCATCCTCAATTTGTGCGTCGAGCGCGGCAAGATGTGCATGAACGAGATGATGTCGATCGACGCCAAGGGCGGCCTGGGGCTGGCCGGCGTGCGCAACACCTTGCCGCTGCAATATGACAAGCTTGCCCGGCGCGGCGCGGTGTTCGGCAACGACCCGTCCTACGTCGCCAGCATCTGCACGGCGGAAGAGGCGGCCGCCGCCTCGCGCGCGGCCCGCGATGCCGATCAGAAATACTGGCCGGTCCGCGATCTTTCCCCGCTGCGCGGGGCGGGGTTGCTCAGTCCAGGCGCAGGCAGCCGTCGCGCCGACGCCAAGACGCCGTCGCTCGGTCTGCTGCGCTTCGAGTTGTGAGGAATGGCGGATGCCTGAGACGCTGACCAAATTCATCTTCGGCCGCCTCACTCTGGAGTCGCTGCCGCTGCACGAGCCGATCGTCGTCGTCACCTTCATCGTGGTGGCGCTCGGCGGTCTCGCGGTGCTCGGCGCCATCACTTACTTCAAGCTTTGGGGTTATCTGTGGCGCGAGTGGTTCACCAGCGTCGACCACAAGAAGATCGGCATCATGTACATGGCGCTCGGTCTCGTCATGCTGCTGCGCGGCTTCTCCGACGCCATCATGATGCGCCTGCAGCAGGCCATCGCCTTCAACGGTTCCGAGGGTTATCTCAACTCCCATCACTACGACCAGATCTTCACCGCCCATGGCGTGATCATGATCTTCTTCGTGGCGATGCCTTTCGTCACCGGTCTGATGAACTTCGTCGTGCCGCTGCAGATCGGCGCACGCGACGTTTCCTTTCCATTCCTCAACAATTTCAGCTTCTGGATGACGGTCGGCGGCGCCATACTGGTCATGGCCTCGCTGTTCGTCGGCGAATTCGCCCGCACCGGCTGGCTGGCTTATCCGCCGCTCTCGGGCATCAACTACAGTCCCGACGTCGGCGTCGATTATTACATATGGGCGCTGCAGGTTGCCGGCGTCGGCACGACCTTGTCCGGCATCAACCTGATCTGCACCATCATCAAGATGCGCGCGCCCGGCATGACGATGATGCGCATGCCCGTCTTCACCTGGACCTCGCTTTGCACCAACGTGCTGATCGTGGCGTCCTTCCCGGTGCTGACGGCGGTGCTGACGCTTCTGGCGCTCGACCGCTATGTCGGCACCAACTTCTTCACCAACGACTTCGGCGGCAACCCGATGATGTATGTGAACCTCATCTGGATATGGGGTCACCCGGAGGTCTACATCCTCATCCTGCCACTGTTCGGCGTCTTCTCCGAGGTCACCTCGACCTTCTCCGGCAAGCGCCTGTTCGGCTACACCTCGATGGTCTACGCCACGGTGGTCATCACCATCCTGTCCTATCTCGTCTGGCTGCACCACTTCTTCACCATGGGCTCCGGCGCCAGCGTCAATTCCTTCTTCGGCATCACCACGATGATCATCTCGATCCCGACGGGTGCGAAGATATTCAACTGGCTTTTCACCATGTATCGCGGTCGCATTCGCTTCGAACTGCCGATGATGTGGACGGTGGCCTTCATGCTCACCTTCACCGTCGGCGGCATGACCGGCGTGCTGCTTGCCGTGCCGCCGGCCGATTTCGTGCTGCACAACAGCCTGTTCCTGATCGCCCATTTCCATAACGTCATCATCGGCGGCGTGCTGTTCGGCCTGTTCGCCGGCATCGCCTACTGGTGGCCCAAGGCCTTCGGCTTCAAGCTCGATCCGTTCTGGGGCAAGGTCTCGTTCTGGTGCTGGGTGCTCGGCTTCTGGTTCGCCTTCATGCCGCTCTACATCCTCGGCCTGATGGGCGTGACGCGCCGCATGCGCGTCTTCGACGATCCTTCGCTGCAGATATGGTTCGTCATCGCCGCCTTCGGCGCGGTGCTGATCGCCTGCGGCATCGCCGCCTTCCTGGTCCAGATCTTCGTCTCCATCCGCAAGCGCGCGGAACTGGTCGATGTCACCGGAGATCCCTGGGACGGGCGCACGCTCGAATGGTCGACCTCCTCGCCGCCGCCGGCCTACAACTTCGCCTTCACGCCCATCATCCGCGACAACGACGCCTGGTGGGACATGAAGAAGGCCGGCTATCGGCGTCCCCTCTCCGGCTTCAAGCCGATCCATATGCCTGAAAACACAGGCACCGGCGTCATCCTGGCCGCCTTCAGCGTCGCGCTTGGCTTCGGCCTGATCTGGTACATGTGGTGGCTGGCGGCGCTGAGCTTCGTCTGCCTCATCGCCACCGCGATCGGCCACACCTTCAACTACCACCGCGACTTCGACATCCCGGCTGCCGAGGTCGAGCAAACGGAAGAGGCGAGGACGGTGCTCCTCACCGCTCGGGGGGCTAGGGCTTGAGCATGGCATCGACGGCGATCACGGCCGGCACCGAACCGGTCTTCCATCTGGAAGAAGAGCATGCGCATGCCGAAGGCGGCAGCACCATGCTCGGCTTCTGGCTCTATCTGATGAGCGACTGCCTGATCTTCGCCATGCTGTTTGCTGCCTATGGCGTGCTCGGCGGCAATTACGCGGCGGGTCCGGCGCCGAAGGACCTGTTCGATCTCGGCCTGGTGGCGGTCAACACCACAATGCTGCTGCTGTCCTCGATCACCTATGGCTTCGCCATGCTGACCATGGACAAGGGTCGCGTCGGCGCGACGCAAGCCTGGCTCGCCGTGACCATGCTGTTCGGCCTGGCGTTCCTCTCCATCGAGCTCTACGAGTTCGCGCATATGATCCATGAGGGCGCGACGCCGCAGCGCAGTGCCTTCCTGTCGTCCTTCTTCACGCTGGTCGGCACGCACGGCCTGCACGTCACCTTCGGCATCGTCTGGATGCTGACGCTGATGGTGCAGGTCGCGAGGCACGGCCTTATCGAGGCCAACCGCCGCCGGCTGATGTGCCTCTCGATGTTCTGGCACTTCCTCGACGTCGTCTGGATCGGCGTCTTCACCTTCGTCTATCTGATGGGGATGCTCAGATGAGCGCTCATGATCATGCCGGTCACGACCACACGCATGGCGGCGCCGCGCACGGGTCGCTGAAGGGTTACCTGATCGGCTTCGTCCTGTCGGTCATCCTGACCGCCATCCCGTTCTGGATGGTCATGACCGGCGCCATCGACAACAAGCAGGCGACGGCCATCATCATCATGGCCTTTGCGGTGGTGCAGATCGTGGTGCATATGGTTTTCTTCCTCCATATGAACCCCGCCTCGGAAGGCGGATGGTCGATGCTGGCTCTCATCTTCACGGTGATCCTCGTCGTCATCGTGCTGAGCGGCTCACTCTGGGTGATGTACCACCTCAACGCCAACATGATGCCCGGGCTCCACGAGATGCGGGAGATGCCATGAGCCCTGTTTTGGGCGCGGATGCGTCGGGCGTGGGGAGGGCCAAAGTCGAGGCGAAAGACATGATCGGCCGGGCAGCTATCGACACTGACGCCGCGCCCTCGAAGGGCTCCGCCTCGCGCTTCTTGCTCGCTTTGGCTGGGCTTCTCGGCGTCCTGGTGTTTCTCGGGCTCGGCATTTGGCAATTGGAAAGACGGGTCTGGAAGCTCGACCTGATCGTCCGCGTCGACCAGCGCATCCATGCTCCCGTCGTCGCTGCGCCTGGCCCTCAGAGCTGGAGCGGGTTCAAAGCGCCCGACTACGAATATCGCCATGTGCAGTTGAGCGGGCGCTTTCAGGGTGGCGCCAACACGCTGGTGCAGGCAGTGACCGAGCTTGGCGGCGGCTATTGGGTGCTGACGCCGATGCGCGACGATCGCGGTTTCACGGTCCTCGTCAACCGCGGCTTCGTTCCGCAGGAACGCAATGCGGAATTTCAACAACAGAGCGGCGGCCTGACATCGCCAACGGTGGTCGACGGATTGCTGCGCATCAGCGAGCCCGGCGGCGGGTTCCTGCGCAGCAACGATCTGGCGGCCAATCGCTGGTATTCGCGCGACGTCGCGGCAATCGCCAGGGCGCGCGGGCTGACCGATGTCGCGCCTTATTTCATCGATGCCGGGGCGTCCGGCGCGGACAGCTGGCCGCGCGGCGGGCTCACCGTCGTCACCTTCCGCAACAGCCATCTGGTCTATGCTTTGACCTGGTTTGCCCTGGCGGCGATGTTGGCGATCGCCCTCGCCAGGCCGATCCTCGCCGGACGTCGGAAGCGGGACGCGGCAAGATGAACATCTCGATCGCGCGGTTTCATCACGACAAGCCCATCCTGACGGTTCCGCCTGCCGGCCAGGGAGGCGCCGCCTCCAATTCCGATGTGACGAACAGG
Organism: Mesorhizobium sp. B2-7-1; assembly: GCF_006440735.1. Classification (GTDB taxonomy): domain Bacteria; phylum Pseudomonadota; class Alphaproteobacteria; order Rhizobiales; family Rhizobiaceae; genus Mesorhizobium. Next base: position 11,895 of record NZ_VFUA01000033.1, read on the forward strand.
AAGAACCTGCTGCTCCTCATCCAGTTGCGCTGGCTGGCTGTGGCGGGGCAGGTGCTGACCATCCTGGTGACGCAATACTGGTTCGCCATTCCGCTGCCGCTGGCCGAGATGGCCGGCGTTGTGCTTTTCCTCGTCGGGCTCAACATCTTCAGCCTGCTGGCCCTGCGCGGCAATCGCCGCATCTCCAACGCGCAGCTCTTCGTCGCGCTGATCTTCGACATGGCGGCGCTGACGACGCAGCTCTACCTGAGCGGCGGCGCCTCCAACCCGTTCGTGTCGCTCTATCTGCTGCAGATCACGCTTGGCGCCGCGCTGCTGGCGCCATGGTCGACCTGGATCCTGGTGGCGGCTGCCTCGGCCTGCTTCGTCTTCCTCATCTTCGTCTTTCAGCCGATCGCGCTACCGCATCACGGCGGCAGGGATCTCCTGGCGCTGCATCTGCGCGGCATGTTCATCTGCTTCGTGTTGGCCGCCGGCCTGATCGTGATCTTCATGACGCGCATCAACCGCAACCTACGCGAGCGCGACGCCTATCTCGCCGACCTGCGCCAGCGCTCGGCCGAGGAAGACCACATCGTGCGCATGGGCCTGCTGGCCTCGGGTGCCGCGCATGAACTGGGCACGCCGCTTTCGACCATATCGGTCATCCTGTCCGACTGGCGCCAGATGCGCGGCGTCAAACGCAACCGCGAGCTTTCCGAGGACGTGGCCGAGATGCAGGCGCAGGTCGAGCGCTGCAAAAGCATCGTCACCGGCATCCTGATGTCATCCGGCCAGGCGCGAGGCGAGGGCACCATCCGCACCACGATCCGCCAATTCCTCGACGATCTCGTCCAGGAGTGGCGCGTCAGCCGCCAGCCTTTCAAACTCGACTACGGCAACGGTTTCGAGCCGGACGAGCAGATCGTGTCCGACACCGCGCTGAAACAAGTGATCTTCAATGTGCTCGACAATGCGCAGGAAGCATCGCACGATTGGGTCGGCATCACTGTCGAGCGGCAGGATGAGAAGCTGGTGCTCTCCGTCGAGGATCGCGGACCGGGTTTCGACAAGGATATTCTGGCCGCGCTCGGCCAGCCCTATATGTCGAGCAAGGGGCGGCCAGGCGGCGGCCTGGGCCTCTTCCTGGTGTTCAATGTGGTGCGCAAGCTCGGTGGCGACGTTTCGGCGCACAACCTGGCCGAGGGCGCCCGCGTTACCCTTTCGCTGCCGCTGGCGGCGCTGACCGATGGAGGCGATCGTGACATCTGATCGATCCTTGTTTGTCGTCGAGGACGACGCGACTTTCGCGCGGACGCTCAAACGTTCCTTCGAGAAGCGCGACTACGACGTCGTGGTCTCCCACGACCGCGACGCGCTGCTTGTCGCGCTGGAAAAGGCCGTTCCGGCTTACGCCGTCGTCGATCTGAAGCTCGGAGCCGGATCGGGTCTCGAATGCGTCAAACTGCTCAGCGCCCGCAATCCGTCGATGCGGATCGTGGTCCTGACCGGATTTGCCAGCATCGCCACGGCGGTCGAGGCGATCAAGCTCGGCGCGTGCCATTATCTGGCCAAGCCCGCCAACACCGACGACATCGAAGCAGCCTTCGGTCGCGCCGAGGGCGACGTTTCGGTGCCGCTCACCAGCCGCCCCACCTCGATCAAGAACCTCGAATGGGAGCGCATCCACGAAACGCTGGTCGAGACCGGCTTCAACATCTCCGAAACCGCGCGCCGGCTCGGCCTGCACCGGCGCACCCTTGCCCGCAAGCTCGAGAAGCGCGTGGTGCAGTAGCGCAATTTTTCTTGGAATTGCTCAGTAGGTGGTGCGTCCGCCCGACAGGTCGAATGTCGAGGCGGTGGTGAAGCTGTTCTCCTTCGAGACCAACCACGCGACCATGGCGGCGGCTTCGTCGACTTCGAGCAGTCGGCCGCGCGGAATGCGCGAGCGCATATATTCGATATGCTCCGGCGTCAGCTGGTCGAGGATGCGTGTCTGGGCGGTCGCCGGCGAGATGCAGTTCACGGCGATGTCGTATTGCGCCAGTTCCTTGCCGAGCGACTTCGTCAGGCCGATGACGGCTGCCTTCGAGGCCGAATAGGCGGCCGCATTCGGGTTGCCTTCCTTGCCGGCCACCGAAGCGATGTTGACGATGCGGCCGTAATTGCGCTCCTTCATGCCGGGCACGACGGCGCGGTTGACGTAGAAGGTGCCGTTGATGTTGATGTCGATGATCTTCTTCCAGACGTCGACGTCATAGACATCGAGCGGCGCCGCCGGACCGGCGATGCCGGCGGAGTTCACCACGATGGAGATCTTGTCGGCGATCTCCTCGGTCCTGGCGCGGGCCGCGTCGACCGCGTCCCAGTCGGCGATGTCGACCACCAGCGTCGTGGCGGCCTTGCCGAGTTCTTGCCTGGCGGCGTCGAGGCGCGCCTCGTCGAGGTCCCAAAGCGTGACCGTGGCGCCCGAGGCGACAAAGCGCTTGGCCATGGCGAAGCCGAGGCCTTGCGCGCCGCCGGTCACCACCGCGTGCTGACCGTCCAGATCGATCCTGTTCATAGCGGGCGTTTCCTCCAGTGTGATTTCGTTGCGGATGTTTCGGATATCGGCCGCACTGCGCCGGAATGCTTGAGCTTCCGATCCGTCATCGCGGCGCTACATGGTGGCGCCGAGGCTCCACGGCACAAACTCGTTGTCGCCATAGCCCAGCGCCTCGGACCTGGTGCGCCCGCCGGAGGCCACCCGCAGGATCTCCGCGAAGATTTCCTCGCCCTTCTGCGCCAGCGTCACACCGTCCAGTATGTCGCCGCAGTTGATATCCATGTCGTCGCGCATCTGCTCGAAGATGAACGAGTTGGAGGCGAGCTTGATCGAAGGCGTCGGCTTGCAGCCGAAGGCCGAGCCGCGCCCGGTGGTGAAGCACAAAATGTTGGCGCCGCCGGCGACCTGTCCGGTCGCGGAAACCGGGTCGTAGCCTGGCGTGTCCATGAAGACGAGGCCGCGCTCGCTGATCGGCTCGGCATATTCCAGCACCGCGCGCAAATTGGTGGTGCCGCCCTTGGCCGATGCGCCGAGCGATTTTTCCAGGATGGTCGTCAATCCTCCCAGCTTGTTGCCGGGCGAGGGATTGTTGTTCATCTCCATGTCGTGCCGGGCGGTGTAGTCCTCCCACCAGCGGATGCGCTCGATCAGCTTTTCGCCGACCGCCCGGCTTTCGGCGCGGCGGGTCAGAAGATGTTCCGCGCCGTAGATCTCGGGCGTCTCCGAAAGGACGGCGGTCCCGCCCTGCGCGACGAGCAGGTCCACCGCCGCGCCGAGCGCCGGATTGGCGCTGATGCCGGAATAGCCGTCCGAGCCGCCGCATTGCAGCGCCAGCACCAGCTCGGAGGCCGGTTGCGGCGTGCGTCGCGCGGCGTTGACGATCGGCAGCATCTCGACGATCGCCTTCACCCCGGCATCGACCGTCTTGCGCGTGCCGCCGGTTTCCTGGATCGTCATCGTGCGGAAGGTGGTGCTCTCCTCGATGTCGTAGGACTGCATCCAGCGCGGAATCTGGAAGGCTTCGCAGCCCAACCCGACCATCAGCACGCCGCCGACATTGGGATTGGTGGCGAACCCCCATTGTGTGCGCTTCAGGAGATCGTAGGCCGGGCCCTTGGTATCGATGCCGCAGCCGGTGCCGTGGACGAGCGAGATGATGCCGTCGACATTGGGATAGTCGCGCAAGATGCCGGAGCGATTGACCTCCTCGGCGATGAAGCGCGCGACGCTGGCCGAGCAGTTCACCGAAGTCAGCGTGGCGATGTAGTTGCGCGTGCCGACTTTGCCGTTCGGTCTGCGGTACCCCATGAAGCTCGCCCGTTCGCCCTCGGGAAGCATCGCCGTTTGCCTGGCGTCCGCGCCATAGCCGTAGTCCCGCTCGAAATCGCGCAGGTAGACGTTGTGCTCGTGCACCCAGTCCCCGGCCGCGATCGTTTCGCGCGCGAAGCCGATGGTCTGGCCGTACTTCACGATCGGCTCGTCCGCCGCGATGTCGCACATGGCCATCTTGTGGCCGCGCGGGATTCTGGCCCGCGCCGCGACGTCGCCGGCCTTCTCGCCGGTCGCCAGCGGATCGACCGCGAGCAGGATGTTATCCGCGTGCGAAAGCTTGATGAAGCGTGCCATGGCCCAAGACTCTGAAGAAGGTTTCTCGCCGGCGTCCGCCACGAGATTTGATAGATGGGAATACTAATATAATAGAATGTCAGTGGTCAAGCAGCGCTTGATCGCGTTTCGTTGGAACCGCTGTTGTGGACACTGTTCGCATGGGCCCGGCAGAGCGGGATTGCCGCCTGCGCGCGCAAATCCTTGCCCCATCCATCGACGTCGCGAGCGGCTCAGTCCAGGTGGAAGACTTCCTCCATCGCCGCCCACCACTCGCCTGAAGCGCGGGTGGTCAAGGGCTGCTGCATCGGGTCGCATAGCTCCCACCATTTGCGCATCGCCGGCGCTTCGCCCATCCGCGCGGCGTCCGCTGCGAAATCGTCGCCGTGATATTCCCAATAGGCGAATAGCAGGTTCTCCGGCTCGCGCAGGAAGATGGAGTAGTTCCTTATGTTGGCGCGGCTGATGACCTCGAGCACGTCGGGCCACACCGCGGCATGCACGCGCTTGTATTCCTCCATCGCCTCGGCTTTCAGGCCGATGCAAAGCCCCATTCTCTTCATAAGCTGGTCTCGCTTGGTTTTGGCGTGCCGGATCGTTCAGCCGAGGAGCTCGGCGGCGACTTCGAGCGTGTTGCGGAAGGACGTCTCCAGATGACTCTCCATCGCCTGCGCGGCGCCCTCGGCGTCCTGGCGCTTCAGTGCGTCGAGGATGGCCTCGTGCTGCTCGATCGTCTGCTCGCCATAGCCGGGCTTGGGGATCGCGAGATAGCGGCCGCGATCCATCTGCGCCTTGGAGATGTCGACCACCCGCCAGATCGCCGGCAGGCCGCAGATCTCGGCTATGGTGCGGTGGAAGACGTCGTCGAGCTGGATCGCGACGGCATAGCGTCCACGCGAGATGGCGAGCTTGTGAGCGGCCATGTTGTCTTCCAGGAGTTCGGCTGCCTGCGGCGTCATCTTGGCCGCGGCGCGCCTTGCGCTTTCCATTTCCAGCGCCCGGCGGATGACATAGGCTTCCTCGAGATCGGCGCGGCTGATCGGCGCGACATAGGTGCCGCTCTGCGCCAGGATCTTGACCAGCCCTTCGTCGCTGATGCGCTTGACCGCCTCCCGCACCGGCGTGCGCGATACGCCGAGCGCCTCGGCAATCGCCACCTCGTTGATGATCTCGCCGGGCTTCAGCCGTCCGACGACGATCAGGTTGCGGACCTTGTTGTAGATCTGGTCGCGCAGCGGCAGAGCCCGATTGAGGGTCGAAGGGTCCAGATCCATGAAAAATCCCATCGCTCGTCCACGCCAATGGATAAATTATATTAGAATGCCAACCGGAATGCACGCACCCGCGAAGCCGATTGCCTCCCTGTCGAAAGCGGCTGAAAACCAGCTTGCCAGAACTGTTATATTAGTGCAATAGTGCCGGCCGTCGCGATGATCGGCGTCGCGGCGGGAGCGTTTCAGGGTGCCTAAGCGTGGTTTTCGCGAAGGCCTTCGGGGTCGGCTTGAGGGGCCGGTCACTGCGCTCGACATGACCGATGATCCCGCGCTGGCCGCGCCGGGCCGTCTTGCCAGGGAGGACCAAGCCAGAAATGACTGCCGTGGCGGATTGTGCCCTGGACATGCGAGGCATCAGCAAGACGTTTCCGGGCGTGAAGGCGCTGTCGAACGTCAATTTCGCCGTGAAATTCGGCACCGTCCACGCGGTCGTCGGCGAGAATGGCGCCGGCAAGTCGACCCTCATGAAAGTGCTCAACGGCTCATACGCGCCGACCAGCGGCACCATCTGGGTCGGCGGCAATGAGGTGCGCATGCGCAAGCCGGCGGACGCGCAGGCGCTCGGCATCCGCATGGTCCACCAGGAGATCAATCTTGTCCCCGACCTGACCGTCGCCGAGAACGTCTATCTCGGCCGCATGCCCGGCAGATGGAGCTGGCTGCGCAAGGGCGAGATGATCGGGAAGGCCGCGGCGATCCTCAAGGAACTGGGCGCCGCGATCAATCCGCGCGAACGGCTGGGCAATCTCTCGATCAGCCAGCAGCAGCTGGTCGAGATCGCCAAGGCCTATGCGGCCCAGCCCCGCATCATCGTGCTCGACGAGCCGACATCGTCGCTCAGCGAACACGAGACGGCGGCGCTCTTCCGCATCCTGCGCAAGATGCGCGGCGAAGGCATCGCCATCGTCTACATCAGCCACAGGCTGAAAGAGGTTCTGGAGATCGCCGACGAGGTCACCGTGCTGCGCGACGGCTCGATGATCGAGACGCGGCCGATCGAAGGGATCACCGCGGCCGAGATGATCAGGCTGATGGTCGGCCGCGAGGTGAGCAACGTCTTTCCCAAGAGCCCCGCCGAGATCGGCGCATCGGTGCTGCGCGTCGAGCGCATCGGCGACGGCGCGAGTTTCCGCGATGTCAGCTTCGACGTGCGGGCCGGCGAGATCCTTGGGTTGACCGGCCTCGTCGGCGCCGGCCGCAGCGAAGTCGCGCGCGCCATTTTCGGCCTGTCGCGTCTGGTCGAGGGAAGCGTCAGCGTCGACGGCCGCAAGGTCGTCATCAGCTCGCCGTCCGAAGCGGTGCGCGCCGGCATCGCCTACGTCCCGGAAGACCGCAAGGGCGACGGCATCGTGCCCGGCATGTCGGTGCGCGAGAACATCAGCCTGCCGATCCTGCGCCGCCTGACCAGCTTCGGCCGCATCAGGGGCAGCGCCGACCGTTCCTTGTCGGCCCTTTACGTCAAGCAGTTCTCGATCTCACCGCCTGACGGCGAGCGGCGCATCAATCTCCTGTCGGGCGGCAATCAGCAGAAAGCGGTCATCGCCAAATGGCTGGCGGCAAAGCCCGCCGTGCTGATCCTCGACGAGCCGACGCGCGGCGTCGATGTCGGCGCCAAGGCGGAGATCCATCACATCATCGGCCAGCTGGTCGCCGACGGCATGGCGGTGGTGATGATCTCGTCGGAACTGCCTGAAATCCTCGGCGTATGCGACCGCGTCGTGGTGATGCGCGACGGCCGCGCCTCGATGCCGCTGACGCGTGCCGAGCTCAGCGAGGAGCGCATCATGGCGCTTGCGACCGGCGAGGAAGCGGCGTGACGGACGCAGCCATGGAGATCAGCGGCGTGAACCGCAACGACCGTTTTACGCGCGGCAGCAGGCTCGTCGATGCGCTGTCGAAGGCCGGCCTTGTGCTGGCCATCCTAGCTGTCATCCTCTACGGCTCATTCGCCAGCCCGGCCTTCTTCACCGCCGGCAATCTGCTCAACGTGCTGACCTCGATGTCGATCGTCGGCATCGTCGTGGTCGGTATGACCTTCGTGCTGGTGGTCGGCGGCCTGGCGGACCTGTCGGTGCCCGCCACCATCGCTTGCGGCGCGATCCTTTCGCTGGGGCTGCAGCCGCTGGTCGGCCCCGTGCCCGCCTTCGTCCTGGCGGTCGCGCTGGCCGGGCTGATCGGTCTGCTCAACGGCGTTCTCGTCGGCTATGCCGGCATCAATCCGATCATCGCCACGCTTGGCGTCGGAACCATCGGCCTCGGCATCGTCCAGGCCGCGGTCGGCGGCGTCACGATCATCGGCGGCTTCGGCTCGGTGCCGAGGGCCATCGCCGGGCTCGTCTTCGTGCAGCTCCTAACCAATGTCATGGTGCTGCAAGGGGTGCGCACTCCGGTCCAGGGCTTTGTGCTGGGCATCCTCATCGTCTGCGCAGTCGGCATGGACGCCGCGCTGCGCAAGCGGGGAGCGGCATGATGCGCTTCCTGGTCTTGGCCTCGCAATATCGCGTCCTCATCATCCTCGGTCTGACGCTTGTCGTCTCGGCGCTGGTCGTGCCGGGCTATCTGGCACCGTCCACGCTCGGCCTCGGCCTCGACCGGGCCGCCACCATCGGCCTGATCGCCATCGGCCTGACCGTGCTTCTGATCGCCGGACAGATCGATCTCTCTGGCGGCGCGGTGTTCGCGCTGGCCGGCATCGTCTCGGTCATCCTGCAGCGCGAGATCGGCATCCTGCCGGCGGCGATCGTCGGCATCCTCGTCGGCGCCGTCGCCGGCGCGATCAACGGCGCCCTGGTCGTCGGGCTGAAGATCAACTCGCTGGTGCTGACGCTGGCCACGATGCTGATCTTCCGCTCGCTCGCGCATTGGGTCACCAACAGCCAGCCGGTGACCGGCACCGACATCATGCTGTCGCTGGCGCTGGCCAAGACCTATCTCGAGATATTCACCATCCGCAGCGCGCTGTTCATCGTCCTGATCGTGCTCTTGCATGTCTGGCTGACGCGCACCATCCCGGGTCGCAACGTCTTTGCCGTCGGCTCCAATCCGGCCGCCGCCAAGGAAAGCGGCATCGCCTCGGACCGCATCGTCTTTCTGGGCTTCGTCTTCGCCGGCACGCTGGCCGGCCTCGCGGGCGTCCTCCAGAGCCTCGTCACCAACACCGGTTCGCCCGTCTTCGGCTCGGAACTGACGGTCGCCGTCATCGCCGCCGTCGTCGTCGGCGGAACCCGCCTCGAAGGCGGCAGGGGATCCGCGCTCGGCACGCTAGGCGGCGTGCTGACGATCGGCTCGCTGACCATCGCGATGGAGTTCCAGTCCATACCCGCATACGTCCAGCAGGTCGTGTCCGGGCTGATCCTGATCCTGCTCGTCGTGCTCGATCGGGCCGTTACTGCCAAGCGGAGGGCTCCGGGCACGCGCCCAGCGCTCGTTCGCGACAAACCAATCACTCAAGGAGGAAATCTATGATCGGGAGGAAACATATGACTGGCAAGAAAGGCATGCTCAAGATCGCGGCCGTGGCGCTTCTGGCCTCGACCGGATGGGCGAGCGCCAAAACAGTCTGCTACGTCACGGCGGCGGATTCGCACGCCTATGCGACGCCGGCCAACAAGGCGCTCGAGGCCCGCGCCAAGGAACTCGGCGTCGAGATACTCAGCCTCAGCCAGGACTTCGACGTGCAGAAGGGCACCGAGCAGCTCAACACCTGCGTGGCGCGCAAGGTCGACGGCATCATCCTGTGGCCGCTCGACCCGCAGGCCTACATTCCGGGTCTTGCCCGCGCGCAGCAGGCGAACATTCCGGCGATCCTCATCAACTCGCCGATGAGCGACGATGCCAAGCCGTTCATCAAGTCCTTCACCGGACCGGACGTCTATGAGGAAGGCAAGCTGGCGGCGGATTCGCTGAGCAAGGCGCTGGGCGGCAAGGGCTCGGTGGTCATCATCGCCGGCCAGGCCGGCAACGGCACCACCATCGGGCGCGTCAACGGCTTCACCGATCACCTCAAGGAAACCAACGCCGACATCAAGGTGCTCGACACGGTCAATGCCGACTTCGACCAGCAGAAGGCGCTCGTCGTCAGCCGCGACCTGATCACCCGCTTCGGCGACCAAATCACCGGCGTCTACGCCAATGACGACACCATGGCGCGTGGCTTCATCGACGCCTGGAAGGAAGCCAATCCGTCCAAGCCGACGCCGCCGATCGTCGGCATCAACGGCCAGAAGGACGCTTTCGAATCGATCAAGAGCGGCGAGATGTACTCGACCATCGTGCAGTCGCCGGTCGAGGACGGCCGCCTGGCGATCAACACCATGGCCGAGATCATGGACGGCAAGGAGGTCAAGGACCGGCTGCCGATCCCGCTGACCGTCGTCACCAAGGACAATGTCGGCTCGGTCGAGCCGGCATTCTAAGCACGCGGCCGGCCCGGTTGCCCCGGGCCGGCCTGCTCCGTCCATGCCGACGCCGCCGCGCCGGGATTATCCCTGAACGGCCACGCCCAGCACCGAGACGCAATCTCCCGCCTTGACCAAGCCCGGGAAATGACGCGCGGCGAGCAGCCCCGACATCCTGGCCTTGATCTCCTGCGGCGCCTGGCCGGTACGGCCGACCGGATGGATGCGAGCAATCACCTGGCTATCCTTTACCGACTCGCCGAGATCGACCATCGTCTCGATCATCCCGTCCTCCTCGGCAAAGGCGAAGCAATCGCCCGACGGCATGTCCAGCCACTGAGTTCTACCCTTCTCGACCGCACCATCGACGATGTCCGCATGGCGCAGCACGTTGAGGATGCCGCGCCGGGCGATCCGCACCGTCTCGGCCCGGGAGGTTCCCCCGCCGCCGAGCTCGGTCGTGACGAAGACCTTGCCCATCTCCTCGGCGGCGGTGTCATACATCCCGACCGCGTCGATCTCGGTCATGCGCATGGAGAACGGGGCCGAGAAAGCCTCGACGGCGGCGAAGGCTTTTTTCTCCTGCGCCTTGTCGGGCAGCGTATGCGCCGCGCAGAACGGCACGAAATCCAACGTTTTGCCGCCTGAGTGGAAGTCGAACACGATGTCCGCCCGCGGCAGCAGTTCGCGCTGGAAATAGTCGGCGATCTTTTCCGTCACCGTGCCGTCCGACCGTCCGGGGAAGGCGCGGTTCATGTTGCCCTTGTCGATCGGCGAGGTGCGCGTGCCGGCGCGGAATGCCGGATAGTTCATCGCCGGCACGATGATGACCGTGCCCGAGACGTTTTTCGGATCAAGCGTGCGCGCGAGCTCGTAGAGCGCCAGTGGCCCCTCGTATTCGTCGCCGTGATTGCCACCGGTGAGCAGCGCCGTCGAACCCTTGCCGTTGCGCACGACACAGACCGGGATCATCACCGATCCCCAGGCGGAATCGTCACGGCTGTAGGGCAGGCGCAGGAAGCCGTGCTGGACGCCGTCGCGCTCGAAGTCGACGGTCGGCGCGATCGGCGACGGACGCAAAGCGGACATCGGCCTCAGTCCTTCACGAAGAGCTTGCGCGGCACATTGGCCAGGCATTCGACGCCGGTGTCGGTGATCAGGATCGACTCGGTGATCTCCAGCCCCATCGTCTCCAGCCACAGGCCGGTCATGAAATGGAAGGTCATGCCGGGCTTGAGCTCGGTGCGGTCGCCGGGGCGCAGGCTCATGGTGCGCTCGCCCCAGTCCGGCGGATAGGAAATACCGATCGGGTAACCGGTGCGGTTGTCCTTGACGATGCCGTACTTCTTCAGGACGGCGAAGAAGGCGTTGGCGATGTCCTCGCAGGTGTTGCCGGGCTTGGCCGCGGCCAACCCCGCTTCCATGCCTTCCAGCGTCGCCTTCTCGGCGTCGAGGAAAGCCTGCGTCGGCTTGCCGAGGAAGACCGTGCGCGACAACGGGCAGTGATAGCGGTTGTAGCAGCCGGCGATCTCGAAGAACGTGCCTTCGTTCACCTTCATAGGCTTGTCGTCCCAGGTGAGATGCGGCGCCGAGGCATCCGCGCCCGACGGCAGCAGCGGCACGATCGCCGGATAGTCGCCGCCGATGCCGGCGACGCCGCGCGTGCCGGCATCGTAGATCTCGGCGACCAGATCGCATTTGCGCATGCCGACTTCTATTCTGTCGACGATGCGCTGGTGCATGGCCTCGACGATGCGCGCGGCCTTGCGCATGTAGTCGATCTCGGTCGGGCTCTTCACCGCGCGCTGCCAGTTCACCAGCGCGGTCGCATCGGCGAAACGGGCGTTGGGCAGATGCTTCTGAAGTGCCGCGAACGCTGCAGCCGAGAACCAGTAATTGTCCATCTCGACGCCGATGGTGAGCTTGTCCCAGCCGCGCTCGGCCAGCACTTCGGCGAGATAATCCATCGGATGCCGCTCGGTCGACTGCACGTAATGGTCGGCGTAGCCGACGATGTTGTCATGCGCGAGATAGGCGGTGCGCTTGGCGCCGTTGGCATCCTGGCCGCGGCCGTACCAGACCGGCTCGCCCGAAGGCGGCACGACGACCGCTTGGTGCACATAGAAGGACCAGCCGTCATAACCCGTCAGCCAGGCCATGTTGGAGGGATCGCTGACGATCAGAAGATCGACGCCCTTCGCCTCCATGGCCTTGCGCGTCCTGGCGAGGCGATCGGCAAATTCGCCGCGCGAGAATTTCAAATTTGGTTGCATTGTTCTTGGTCCTCGTTTGTTGGGCCTCTCGGCCGGGTATCAGCTTTCGAAAATGGTTCCGGCCTTTGCCGCGCGCGCACGGTCGCGAGCCAAAGTGGCGATCGCCGTGTCCTGCACGCCTGTGCCGGTGAGGTCGGCGATGGTGATGTCGCTAGCCGAGCGCCGACCGGGTTTCACGCCGGCAATGATCTGGCCGAGTTCGGTGACCTCGGCGTCGGCGGCGAAGACCGCCGCCTCGATGGCGTGGTGGAGCTCGCCCAGACGCCGCGTCTGCTTGGCGCTGTCGGCGACATAGAGATCGGCCATGCGCAGGATCGCCGGCGCGATCTCGTTCTTGTGCTCGGCGTCCGAACCCATGGCGGTGATGTGCTGTCCGGCCGAGACGAAGCCCGGCTTGATCAGCGGCTCCGTCGAAGGCGTCGTGGTGACGATGATGTCGGCGCCAGCCACCGCATTTGCCGCATCCGGTTCGGCCCGAACCATGATGCCGAGCTTGTCGCGCAGGCCCGCGGCGGTCGCGTCTGCCTTGGCGGCGTCGCGCGCCCAGATGCGCGCTTCCTCGATCGGCCGCACGAGGCGCAGTGCCTCCAATTGCAGGCTGGCCTGCAAACCGGCGCCGAAGATCGCCGCGACCTTGGAGTCCTCACGCGACAGATGTTGGGCCGCGACCGCGCCGGCGGCGGCGGTGCGGATATCGGTCAGATAGCCATTGTCGAGCAGCAGCGCCTCGACCACGCCGGTCTTGGCCGAAAGCAGCACCATCATGCCACCGCCGCTCGGCAGGCCCAGCGCCGGATTGTCGAAGAAGCCGGAGCTTATCTTGACGGCAAAGCCATCGATGCCGGGCACATAGGCGGACTTCACGTCGACCTCGCCGCGATGCTCGTGAATGTCTAACCGCAGAATCGGCGGCATCGCCACCGGCAGCGTAGCCAGGGCGCGGAAGGCGTTCTCGACGCAGGCGACGGCGTCGAGATCGAGCGTCACGATCTTGCGCAGATCGGCTTCGGTGAGGATGGTCATGCGGCTCATGCGGCGCGCTCCGTGCGTGAGGACACCTCGCCACAAACGATCTTCCGATGCAGCGCCATGTCGATGTTGCGGCCCGACAGGATGGCCACCACCGGTCCTTTCGCCTTGATCTTCCCTGCGAGCAGCGCGCCGATGCCGACGGCCCCCGCGCCTTCGACGATCTCGCGCTCCTGTTCGTAGGCATGACGGATGCCAGCGGCGATCTCGTCCTCTGAAAGCAGGACCACATCGTCGAGCAGGCTACGGCACATGGCGAAGGTCAGCCGGTTGTCGAGGCCGATGCCGCCACCGAGCGAGTCTGCCAATGTCAGCAGCTCCTCGACCTGCACCGGGCGGCCGGCGTCGAGGCTGGCTTTCATCGCCGCGCCCCGCGTCATCGAGATACCGATGACTTTGGTGCCTCGACTCACCCCTTTGACGGCCGCGGCGACGCCCGCCGCCAGCCCGCCGCCGGAGAGCGGCACCAGCACCGCGGCGGTATCTGGAACCTGCTCCATGACCTCCAGGCCAAGCGTGCCTTGTCCGGCGACGATGTCGGGATGATCGAAGGGCGGCAGCATGATCAGTCCCTCTTCCGCCGCCAGCCTGTCGACTTCCTGCTGGGCGTCGTCCTGGCTGTTGCCGATGATGCGGACTTCGGCTCCGAGGCGACGGATGGCGTCGAGCTTGTTTTCCGGCACCAGCCTCGACATGCAGATCACCGCGCGGATGCCTTCGAGCTTCGCCGTATGCGCGAGTGCCCGGCCGTGATTGCCGGTCGAGGCGGCGACAACGCCGCGCGATTTTTCTTCCGCGCTCAATGCTGCGATCGCATTGGAAGCGCCGCGCAGCTTGAACGCGCCGGTGGTCTGGTGGTGCTCCAGCTTGAGATGAACAGGATGGCCCGCGCGGTCCGACAGGCTTTGCGACACAACGCAAGGTGTCCGCTCGACCTTGCCGGCAATGCGTTCGCGCGCGGCGCGAATATGCTGAAGCTCAACAGTCATTCGATCACGGGCATTTCGATCACGCGGCCAGCGGCTTGGTCCATAGCCGGCCGAACTCCGGTCGCGGCGTGTCGTCGCCGCAAAGCCGCAGGCAGTTCCAGGCGCTGGCCTGGTTGCTGGTGACGACCGGACGTCCGATCGCTTCTTCCATGCCTGGGACCGCGAGCGCGGCGCGCAGCGCGGTGCAAGAGACGAACAGCGCATCGGCCTGCGGATGCATGACCTTGCGCGCCATCTCGACGAGGGATGCCGGCGTGATCCGCGCCATCTCGCGGTCGTCCTCGAAGCCGAGGCAAGAGAAGCTCTGGATGTCGAAGCCGTGTGACGCGAAATAGGCGGCCATCGGCCGGCTGGTCTCGACGGTATAGGGGGTCAGGATGCTGATGCGCTTCACCCCAAAAGCGTTGAGCCCGCGCATGCCGGCCATCGGTGGCGTGACCACCGGGACGCCGGGCTTGGCCGCGTGGATGGCAGCTTCGATCTCGGCATCGCCGATCACCACGGAGGCCGAGGTGCAGGAGTAGCAGACCGCGTCGAGCGGCTCGTCCGGCAGGATCAGCGCCGCGCCCGCCGAGAGCGACGGCTGCATCTTGCGCAAATTCTCCGGCGTCGTGGGATTGGCATAAGGAATGCGCGCGACATAGACGCCGATGCGCTCGCTTGCCACCATACGGCGGAAATCCACCTCGCTCGTGTGATCGGTGGCCAGGGCGATCAGCCCGACGCGCTTTTGCAGCGGACGCGGGTCCAGCGTGGGGCGCGCCGTTTCGAGGCGGATGTCGGGCAATGGTTTCATGACTTTCATCTTTCGATCCTGCCGTAGCGGTGCTCCAGCCAGCGTAAGAGCACGACGGAGCAGAGGCTGATGACGAGGAAGAAGGCGCCGACCAGCGTCATCGGTTCGATATAGCGGTAATAGGTGTTGGCGACGCTCTTGGCCTGGTTCATCAACTCCAGCACTGTGATCGCCGAAAGCAGCGGCGTCTCCTTGAACATGGCGATGAAATAGTTGGCCAAGGCCGGGATCATCGGCGGGATCGCCTGCGGCAGGATAATATGCGTCCAGGTGTGGCGGCCGCTCAGATTGCAGGCCTTGGCCGCCTCCCACTGGCCGCGCGGCACATTGTCGATGCCGGCGCGGTAGACCTCGGCCGTGTAGGTGCCGTAGTGCAGGCCAAGCCCGATCACGCCCGCCACCAGCGGCGGCAAAAGGATGCCGATATCGGGCAGCACGTAGAAGATGAAATAGAGCTGCACCAGGAGCGGTGTGCCACGGATGAACTCGGCGAACCAGCCGACGCCGCGCGCGACGATCCGGTTCTCCGAGCGCCGCGCCAGCGCGATCCCAAGACCGACGATCGCCGCCAGGACGGAACCCAGAATGGTTGCCAGGATGGTGATCTTCACGCCCTGGATCAGGGTCGGCATGATCTCCCAGACGAAGTTCCAATCCCAATCCATTATCTGGCCCAATCCATCAGACGCGCACTCCGTCGAGGCCGCGCGCCATGCGGCGCTCCAGCGTGCGAACACCCCAGGAGATGATCAGCGCAAGGGCGAAATAGATGACCAGCACCGAGACGAAGGGCATCAGCGTGCTGCCGGTCTGCGAGCGCACCACCTGCGCCTGGAAGGTCAGGTCGGCGAGTGAGATCAGCGACACGACCGAGGTCGCCTTGAGCAGCTCGATCGCGTTGTTGCCGAAGGTCGGCAGCATGACCAGCAGCGCCTGCGGCAGGATCACGTGGCGCATGCCTTGCCAGCGGCCGAGATTGAGCGCCGTGCAGGCCTCGTATTGCTCGCGGCCGACCGACAGGATGGCGCCGCGCACGACTTCCGCCGCGTACGCGCCGACATTCAAGCCCAGCGCCAGCACGCCGGCCTGCAAGGGCGTCAGCGACAGGCCGGCGAAAGGCAGCACGAAATAGACCCAGAACAGCTGCACGAAGATCGAGGTGCCGCGGAAGAATTCGATGTAGACCGTAGCGATCGCGCGCAGGATGAAGAAGCGCGACACGCGCCCCATGCCGGCAAGGAAGGCCATGATCAGCGCAAGCACCGACCCCATCAGCGTCAGCTCGATGGTGACAAGCGCTCCTTGCAATATCAGGCCGAGATAGCCGGTCATTTGGGTGTAAAATTTCCTATCGTTTGCGGTCGTGCGGGGCAGCCGCGACAAGTCCGTTCTCCCCGTGCACGGGGAGAAGATGCCGATTCGCCCTTCGTAGGCAGACGAGGGGCAGCGCGAACCTTGAAATGCTGGCGCCGCCACTCATCCGGCTCTTGGAGCCACCTTCTCCCCGTGAACGGGGAGAAGGAAGAAAGCCGCGCCTTACTTCGCCGAGCAGAGCTTCTCGCGCGTCGTCGACATCGCGGCCGCGGCCGAGAAGCCGTAGGGCTCGATGATCTTGGCGAACTCGCCGGACTTCTTCATCTTGGCGAGCTCGACGTCATAGGCGTCGCGCAGGGCCTCGTCGCCCTTCTTGAAGGCGGCGCCGTCGCAATAGACAGGAGCGCCGACCACCGGGGCAATGACGTCGAGGTTAGGGTCGTTGGCCTTCTTGACCAGATCGTTGATCGAGAGCACCGGCAGCGAATAGGCGTCGATGCGGCCGTCCTGCACCATCTTCAGGCCGCTCTGGCCGTCCGGCACGACGATGACGCGGTCGCGCGGCACGCCGGCATTCAGCGCCAGCTTCTCCTCGGTGCCGCCGCCAGGCGCGCCGACAGTCGCGGAAGCGTCCTTGGCGATGTCCTCATAGCTCTTGAAGCCCTTCGGGTTGCCCTTCTTCACCAAGAGCGCCTCGGCATCGCAAAGCACAGGCTCGGAATAGGCGACCGCCGCGCAGCGCTCCGGCTTCATGAACAGGCCTGCGGTGACGACGTCGAAGCGGCCCGCCTGCAGGCCGGGGATCATGGCGCCATATTCGGAGATCGAGGCCACGACATCGGCGACGCCGAGCTTCTTGAAGATTTCGCGCGCCACGTCGGGCGCGGCGCCCGAAACCTTGCCGTCGGCGGCTACCGCCGTATAGGGCGGCTCGTTGGCGATGGCGAGGCGGGCGAACCCTTGAGCCTTCAACTGCTCGAGCTTGCTATCATCGGCCGAGCCGGCGCTCGTGGCGGCGAGCACGGCGGTCAGCGCGAGGCCGGCGACGCCAGCCAGAATGCCAAGTTTCTTCATTGTTCCCAACTCCTTGTTTCTGTTCTTGGTTTGCTTGGTTTCGCGGCGGCTCTCGTCGCCTCGGGACGGCTTGCGCCGCCCGTTTGCATTGCGGTCAGACGCGATGTCCGGCCGCGATGATCTTCTTCAGGAAGCTCTGCGTTCTTTCCTGTTTGGGATGACGGAAAATCTCATCGGGCTTGCCTTCCTCGACGATCCGTCCGCGGTCGAAGAACAGCACGCGGTCGGCGAAGTCGTGGGCGAAACCCATCTCGTGGGTGACCAGAAGCATCGTCATGTCGGTCTCGGCTGCGAGCTTGCGCATGACGTTGAGTACTTCCTCGACGAGCTCGGGATCGAGCGCCGAGGTGACCTCGTCGAACAGCATGATCTTGGGCGACAGCGCCAGCGCCCTTGCGATCGCCACGCGCTGCTTCTGCCCGCCGGAAAGCTGCGCCGGCATCGCTTTTGCCTTGTCGGCGAGGCCGACCATGTCGAGCAATTCCATCGCCCGCTTCTCGGCGGCGGCGCGCGCGACGCCCTTTGTCAGCATCGGCGCCAGGGTGACGTTGTCCATAACGCATTTGTGCGGAAACAGATTGAAGAGCTGGAAGACCATGCCGATCTTCTGGCGCATCCTGGCCAGATGTCGCTCGTCGGCCGCCAGCAGCTGGCCGTTGCGCTCCATATGGTAGAGCTGCTCGCCGTCGACCTGGATGTGGCCGCCGTCGATCTTTTCCAGCGTCATCAGGATGCGCAGGATCGTCGTCTTGCCGGATCCGGAAGGGCCGATCAGCGCCAGCTTCTCGCCCGGCATCACCTGCATCGACAGGCCGTCCAGCACCTTGAAGGCGCCGAAGCTCTTCGAAATCGCATCAACCTTGATGATGGGCGTGGGCAATCCATTTCCCCGTTCTGGAGAAGCCTATGCCCTTAACGATGCGAAACGCGCCAAATCATGTCAATTGGGAAAATAATATCATGACAATATTTCCGGAGCGGCACAATTTCAGGGCAATCTGAGCTTCATTTGTGCATCAGATGGCGAGCAGGAGATGCTCCGGGTCGCCGAGCAGCAGCTTGGCGACAACGCTCAGGCCCGCGCGCAGTTCCCCCTCGGTCGTCGATCCGAGCGAGATGCGCACGGCCGGACGCCAGGGCGTGTCGGCGATGCGGAACGAGGTGCCTGGCGCGATTGCCACCCCGCGCAGCCGCGCCTGCGAGACAAAGCTCTCCTCGGCGCGGTCGCCCGGCAGTTCGAGCCACAGATGCAGCCCGTCGCGATGGACGCGGTAGTCGACGCCCGTAAGCATTTCGGCGGCAATCTCCTGGCGCCGCTTCAACGCCTGGCGCTGCCAGTTGACCAGTTCCATCGCCGTGCCGTCATTCACCCAGCGCGTGGCGATCTCCGCCACCATCGGTGTCGCCATCCAGTTCGAGACGAGGTGGCGGTTGGCGACGGCGGCCACATAACGGTCCGGCACCGCGAGATAACCGATGCGCAGCCCGGGCACGGTGATCTTGGTGAAGGACGTGACGTAGAGCGTCCGCTCTGGCGCAAAGGCGGCAACCGCGGCCGGCCGGCCTTCCACCAGCGGGCCGAGCACGTCGTTCTCGATGATGGCGATGTCGTGCTTGCGGGCAACCGCGGCGATCTGCTCGCGACGCGTGGCGTCCATCAAGGTCGCCGTCGGATTGATCACCGAGGGCTGGACGAACACGGCGCGGATGTCCGATAGGCGGCAGGCCTCGTCGAGCGCTTCGGGAATCAGCCCGTTGCCGTCGATCGGCAGGCCCTCGAGGTTGAAGCCGAGATAGCGCGCAAGCGGGATCAGCGTGTGGTGGCCGATCGCCTCCGTGGCGACCGTCGAGCCGGGCGGCGCCACGCTCATCAGCGCCACCGTCATGCCGGCGGTGGCGCCATTGGTCAGGCTGATATTCTGCGGCGACGCTTCGAGGCCGCAGAGCTTCAGCCATTCGACCGCGACCGCGCGGTGGCGCGGGAACACCATGTTCGGCCGGAACGACAGCGCCGAGCTCGACGGCAGGTTCTCGGCCAGCCACCCCAGCGCCTGCTTCAATTTCTCCAGATGCATCGGCTCGCAGACCGGCTTCAGGATCGAGAGGTCGATGACTTCGCCCAGCCGCTCCGGGATATAGGGTGGCTCCGGTTCCCGGCGCTGCGTCTGCACGAAGCTGCCGCGGCCGACCTCGCCGGAAATCAGCCCGCGGCGGATCAGTTCCTCATAGGCGCGGCTGACGGTCTGCACCGAAAGCTTCAGATCATCCGCCAGCCGGCGATGCGTAGGCAGTCGCGTGCCGTTGGCCAGCCGACCATCATGGATGGCGCGCGCGAACTGGTCGGCCAGCGAGAGATAGGCTGGCCGGCGGATGAGAGCAGGATCTGGCTGCCACAATGTCATGACTTATTAGAGATCGAAATCAGTGCAATTGACAATCGAAATAATGCATCGTCATGGTGTCCGCGACGAAAGGCGGATCCCGCATGGCGGCAGCGAAACTCGACCCGATCGACCTCAGGATTCTCGACGCGATCCAGCGCGACGGGCGCATAACCAAGCTGGCGCTGGCCGAGAAGGTCGGCCTGTCGCCGACCCCATGCTGGATGCGGCTGCGCAAGCTGGAAAAGGCCGGCATCGTGTCCGGCTATCACGCCGCGATCGCCATGCGCGTTATCGCGCCCGTGGCGACGGTGCTGATGGAGGTGACCCTGGCCAACCACCGCCAGGCGGATTTCGACCGCTTCGAGCGGGTGGTGCGCGATGTCCCGGAAATCGTCGCCTGCTGGTCGGTCGGCGGCGGCGTCGACTATGTCCTGAAGGTGATGGCGCGCGACATCGATGCCTATCAGCGGCTGGTCGACAGCCTGCTCGAACGCGAGATCGGCATCGACCGCTACTTCACCTACATCGTCACCAAGACGGTCAAGGACGAGACCGCGCTGCCGGTGGCCGACCTTCTGCCGGAGCAACCCTGAGGTAGAGAGATTGTCTGCGACGAGCGGCCAATAGAGACAATCTCTCTCTGTCGGCTTGCCGAAATAGCCTCTTTGTCTTCATCACGAGACTAGCCTCTCCCTATCGCCTTCGGCACCGGGAGACCTGACGGATGTCCGCGCATTTTGCCCGTACTAACCACCATGAAGCGCTTGATCGCCTCGCCGATCGCCGGCTGCTGCGCGCGCTCGCCTATGTCGACGGCCATTGGACGGCGAGCGAAGCGGCGGCAAGTTTTGAGGTCACCGATCCGGCAACCGGCGCTACCGTCGCCTTCGTGGCGGCACTCGATACCGCCCAGACGACGAAAGCGATCAATGCCGCGTCCCGCGCGTTTCCCGCTTGGCGGGCGTTGTTGCCGCAGGAACGCTCGAAAACCTTGCGAAAATGGTTCGATCTGATCATCGCCGCCAAGGACGACTTGGCGCTGCTGATGACGCTGGAACAGGGCAAGCCGCTGAAGGAATCGCTGGGCGAGATCGACTACGCCGCTTCTTTCGTCGAATGGTATGCCGAGGAAGCAAAACGCCTCAACGCCGAAAGCGTCACCAGCCATTTGCCGAATGCCGAGATGTCGGTGCGCCGCGAGCCGCTCGGCGTGGTCGGCGTCGTCACGCCCTGGAACTTTCCGTCGGCTATGCTCACCCGCAAGGCCGCTGCGGCATTGGCCGCCGGCTGCACGGTGGTGGCGCATCCGTCCTCCGAAACGCCGCTCTCGGCTTTGGCGCTGGCCGAGCTTGGCGAGCGCGCCGGGCTGCCGGCCGGCGTCTTCAATGTCATCACCGGCGACGCGCGCACCATCGTTGGCGCGATGTGCGCCGACGCCAGGGTCCGCGCCATGAGCTTCACAGGCTCGACCGAAGTCGGCCGCCTGCTCGCCGCGCAGAGCGCTTCGACGATGAAGCGGCTGGTGATGGAACTCGGCGGCCACGCGCCGCTGATCGTCTTCGACGACGCAGACATCGACAAAGCGGTGGCGATCGCGCTCGACGCCAAATTCGCCACTTCCGGCCAGGATTGCCTCGCCGCCAACCGCATCTATGTGCAGCGGCCGATCTACGACCGCTTCTGCGCCGCCTTCGCGCGCCGCATCGAGCAGCTCCGCGTCGGCAACGGTCTATCCACCGACGCCGAGATCGGGCCGCTGATGCATGAGCGGGCAGTGAAGAAGGTCGAGGAGCAAGTCGCGGATGCGCTCACGCATGGCGCGCGCTGCCTCGTGGGCGGCAAGCGTCACGCAGCCGGCCCGCTGTTTTACCAGCCGACGCTGCTCGTCGATGTGCCGGACGAAGCGCTGATCATGCATGAGGAAACGTTTGGCCCGGTCGCCGCCGTGGCGCCGTTCGACGGCGAGGCGGAAGTCGTCGCCCGCGCCAACGCCACCGAATACGGCCTGGTCGCCTATGTCGTCACCGAGAACGGCGCCAGGCAGGCGCGCATGGGCCGCGCCCTTGAGTACGGCATGGTCGCGATCAACCGCGTAAAAATCACCGGCGCGCCGATTCCGTTCGGCGGCGTCAAGCAGTCCGGCATCGGCAGCGAAGGCTCGCGCCACGGACTCGAAGCCTTTACGGACCTCAAATACCTCTGCCTCGATGTAGCGTAAGCTACGCAGGCCTCATTCTCGTCAGGAGTCAAAAATGCTCGAACAGTCCAACGAACTCTCCGCCTGGGATCGCGACCACTTCTTCCATCCCTCGACGCATATGGGCACGCATGCGCGTGGCGAGTCGCCGGCCCGCATCATGGCCGGCGGCGAAGGCGTCACCGTTTGGGACAATACCGGCAAGAAGAGCATCGATGCCTTTGCCGGCCTCTATTGCGTCAATGTCGGCTATGGCCGCCAGAAGATCGCCGATGCCATCGCCGAGCAGGCTAAGAACCTCGCCTATTACCATGCCTATGTCGGGCATGGCACGGAGGCTTCGATCACGCTTGCCAAGATGATCATCGACCGCGCGCCGAAGGGCATGTCGAGGGTCTATTTCGGCCTCTCCGGCTCCGATGCCAACGAGACCAACATCAAGCTGATCTGGTATTACAACAACGTTCTCGGACGGCCGGAAAAGAAGAAGATCATCTCGCGCTGGCGCGGCTATCACGGCTCGGGCGTGATGACCGGATCGCTGACCGGGCTCGAGCTCTTCCACAACGCCTTCGACCTGCCGCGTGCGCCAATCCTGCACACCGAGGCGCCCTATTATTTCCGTCGCGCCGACCGTTCGATGAGCGAGGAGCAGTTCTCGCAATATTGCGCCGACAAGCTCGAGGAGATGATCCTCGCCGAAGGCCCGGAAACGGTCGCGGCCTTCATCGGCGAGCCGATCCTCGGCACCGGCGGCATCGTGCCGCCGCCGACCGGTTACTGGCAGAAGATCCAGGCCGTGCTCGACAAATACGACGTGCTGCTCGTCGCCGACGAGGTGGTGACCGGCTTCGGCCGTCTCGGCACCATGTTCGGCTCCGACCACTACGGCATGAAGCCGGACCTGATCACCATCGCCAAGGGCCTGACCTCGGCTTACGCGCCGCTGTCCGGCGTCATCGTCTCCGACAAGGTCTGGCAGGTGCTGGTCAAGGGGTCCGACAAGCTTGGCTCTCTCGGCCATGGCTGGACCTATTCGGCGCATCCGATCTGCGTTGCCGCAGGCGTCGCCAATCTCGAGCTGATCGACGAGATGGACCTGGTGCGGAACGCCGGCGAGACCGGCGCCTATTTCCGCGCCGAGCTCGCCAAGGCCGTCGGCGGCCACCGGAATGTCGGCGAGGTGCGCGGCGACGGCATGCTGGCCGCGATCGAATTCGTCAAGGATCGCGACGACCGCGTCTTCTTCGATCCGGCGCTGAAGGTCGGGCCGCAGATCGCCACGGCGCTGGCCGCCAGCGGCGTCATCGGCCGCGCCATGCCGCAGGGCGACATCCTCGGCTTCGCGCCGCCGCTCTGCCTGACGCGCGAGGAGGCCGACATCATCGTCGCCAGGACCGCCGACGCGGTGAACAGCGTGCTTGCCAGCATCTGAGAAAGCGACATCTGAGAAGCGACATGAATGCCATGACCAGAACCGTTCCCGCCACCATGGCCGCCGTGCAGCTTACGGGCCACGGTGAACTGGAGAAGCTCGTCTACCGCACCGATGTGAAGGTGCCCGCGCCGGCCGCCGGCGAAGTGCTGGTCAAGGTCAGCGCCTGCGGCATGAACAACACCGATGTCTGGGTGCGCCAGGGCGCCTACGGCACCGAGGAGGATGCGGCTGCCGTGTCGACTTGGCGCCGGCAGGGCAACACGCTCACCTTCCCGCGCATCCAGGGCACTGACACGGTGGGCACCATCGTCGCTGTCGGCGAGGGCGTGCCCACGGGCCGCATCGGCGAGCGCGTCATGGTCGACTTCTCGATCTACAACCGCGACGACGACTCGCTGGCCGACATCGACTATATGGGCCATGGCCGCGACGGTGGTTACGCCGAATACCAGGCGCTGCCGGCCGAGAACGCGCATGTCGTCGACACCGAGCTCAGCGATGTCGAGCTCGCCACCTTCTGTTGCGCCTATCTCACCGGAGAGCAGATGCTGGAGCGCGCGGCGCTGAAGGCCGGCGAACGCGTTCTGGTCACAGGCGCCTCGGGCGGCGTCGGTTCCGGCATCGTGCAATTGGCGAGGGCGCGCGGCGCCATTCCTTATGCTGTCGTCGGCAAAGGCAAGGAACAGGCGGTGCTCGACATCGGCGCCGAGAAGGTGATCACGCGCGGCGTGGCCGACCTGCTCACGGCCGTCAACGAGGCGACCGGCGGCGAGCCCATCGACGTGGTGGCCGATCTCGTCGGTGGCGCCATCTTCAACGACCTGTTGCGCATCCTGCGGCCCGAAGGCCGCTACACCACGGCCGGCGCCATTGCCGGGCCGATGGTTCAGCTCGACCTGCGCACCATGTATCTGAAGCAGCTCCAGCTCAACGGCTCGAGCCAGGGCACGCGCGCGGACTTCCGCCGCATCGTGCGCTACATCGAGGAAAAGAAGATCAAGCCGGTGGTCGGCGGCGTCTACAAGCTTTCCGATTTCCATCGCGCCCAGACGGACTTCATGGGCAAGGACTTCGTCGGCAAGCTGGTGGTGGTGCCGGACGCGATGTGGAGCGGCGCCTGACCTCGCAAACAGCGCCCGGCGCGGTCAGCCGTTGATCGCGCCGCCGTCGACCCGGTCGTACCCTTCGGCGGCGGGCGCTTCCCTGAGGCTGATCAGCTCGGCCACGTCGACGACCTTCAACTGACCCGCCACGCCAAGCGCATCGGTGGCGGCGGTGTACATGACCTTGTCCTTGGGACAGGCGACGACGAACATGCCGACGCCTAGCCCAAGCGCCTCCCGGATGCGGTTCTCGCTGGGGCGTTCCTTCACACCGTCGTCGCCCTGCCAGATGCGGCCGCCGCCGGCGCCGCAGCAGAAAGAATTCTCCCGGCAGCGCGGCATGTCGTGAAGAGTGTAGCCCGCCGCCCTGATGAGGTCGCGGGGCGCATCGAAGCCGCCATTGTAGCGGCCGAGATAGCAAGGATCGTGATAGGTCACCAACGCGCCGCCAGCCGGGGCGATGTCGAGCCTGCCCGCCGCGACCAGCTCGGCAAGCAGCGCCGTGTAGTGAAGCACCTCGAACTCGCCGCCAAAATGACGATAGTCGTTCTTCAGCGCGTTGAGGCTGTGTGGATCCGTAGTGACGATGCGGTTGAAGCTGCATGCGCGGATCGCGTCGATGTTGGATTGGGCAAGCGTCTCGAATAGGCCTTCCTCGCCGACGCGCCTCACGTCGTTGCCGCTGTTGCGCTCGGCATCGAACAGGATGCCGAAATCGACGCCGGCGGACGTGAATAGCTCGGCGACCTTGCGGGTCACGTCCTGGACGCGCGGATCGTAGGATGCGTAGTCGCCGACGAACCACAGCACGTCGACCGGTTCGCTGCGCGCGTCCTTGACCGGGAAGCCGAGCTCCTTCGTCCAGCGCGCCCGCATCTTGGACGGCTTGCCCATCGAGTTCCCGAGCCGCGTGAGGTTCGACAGCGCGTCCTGTAGCATGGGGCTGACATGGCCTTCATCGACGAGATGGCGCCGCATGTCGATGATCTTGGGCAAATGCTCGATCTCGACCGGACAGGCCTCCATGCAGGCGCGGCAAGTCGTGCAGGCCCACAGCGTCTCTTCGGCGATCACGCCGCCGACCAGAGGGGCCGCTGCATCGTTCGTCAGGGCGTCGCGCAGATCGGTGATCAGCATCTTCGGGCTGAGTGGCAGGCCCGAGGCGTAGGCGGGGCAGACCGCCTGGCAGCGTCCGCATTCGGTGCAGGACAACAGGTCGAGCGTCTGCTTCCAGTCGAATTGGGCAAGCGATGTGACGCCCGGGCTCCCGCGCTCCGAAGGTACGGCTGGCGCCATCCCCACCGGTTCGAGGTTGCGAAAATAGATGTTGGGCGCGGCCAGGAACATGTGCCGGTGCTTGGACCCCGGAATATAGACCAGGAAGGCGAGAATGGCGCCGATATGGATCCAGTAGGCGATCCGCTCCGTCGGATGAGTTGGAACGCTGAAGGCCCGGAGCAGGTCGGCGACCAGCGAAGCGACCGGCCGCCATGACCCGTCGGCACCGCCGACGATCCGCGCGCCCGCCTCGATCAGCAGGGACGAGACGATGAGCAGGATGAGCACATAGATGATTGCCGCGTCCGATCCACTCGATCCGCTGAACCGCGCCGGCTTCAGGACATAGCGCTGGTAGACCGCCAGGCCGAGCCCCAGCAGCATCAGCACCGCAAACAGATCCTGCAGCAGGGCGATCCAGCTGTCGCCGCCGATTGGCGCTAGCGAAAAGCCGGGGAACAGGCGTGAGCCGAAGGCCTCGATCGTGACGGTGAACAGGACGAAGAACGAAATGAAGATCAGCGCGTGCAGGATTCCGGACAGCGGCTTGCGCAGCATCTTGCGATGCAGGCCGATCGCGACGGCCACGCCTTCCAGGCGGCGCCAGGGCTGGTCGAAGCGGCTTGCGCCTGGCGCCTGCGCCAACGCCACGATGTAACGGCGGGAGCGCCAAAGCGTCAGCGCGATGGCCGCCAGCGTGACGATCCACAGTATCGGTGTTTCGCTCATATCAGCGGCCGGACGCCGCCTGCAGCCGCTCGCTCAGATTGGCGACGAGATCGAACAGGTCGCAGGTCGCGCCGAAATGCGCGACATTGAAGATCGGCGCCTTGGGATCGGTGTTCACGGCGATGATGAGATCCGACTTCGACATGCCTTCGAGATGCTCCGGAGCGCCGGAAACGCCGAGCGCCAGATAGAGCTTCGGCTTGACCTTCTGGCCGGATTTGCCGACCTGCCGCACCTTGGGCAGCCAGCCGCTGTCCACCACCGGGCGGCTGCCGGCGATCTCCGCGCCAAGGATGTCCGCCAGCCCGCGCGCTATGTCGATGCTGGCCTCGTCGCCGATGCCGCGGCCGACGCAGACGATCCGCTCGGCCGTCGTGAGGTCGACGCTGTCATAGCTGGGAACATCGACGCCGACGAGACGGACCTTGCCCTCGGCCACCACGGCCGTGGCATCGGAATGCTGCAGCTTGGACGGATCGACGGAGCGCCGTTCCGCTTCGGCGAAGGCGCCGGGGTTGACCATCAGGATGGCCGGCAGGGGCACGCTGCATTCCGCCAGGATCTTGCCGCCATAGACCTGCGCGACGACCGTCAGCCGGTCTCCGTCGCGGCGAATTTCGTTGACATAGGAGACCAGCGGCCAACCGGTGCGCGCCGCGAGATCGCCGGCGACGTCGAGCCCATTGGCGGAGTAGGGCACCAGCACAAGGTCGGGCTCCTCGGCTGCAACGGTATCCCTAAGCAGCCGCGCATAAGATTCGGCGGCGATAAGTTCGGCATTGCCGGCGCTCGCAGCGACAAGCCTGTCGGCGGCGCCGAGGTTTGCGATAGCGGGCTCCAGTTCCTGGCCGGCAAAGAAAGCGACAACCTCGTCGCCGGCTACGCCAGCGCCGCGCGCTGCCGCGATCATTTCCAGTGAAAACGGCTCGAGCTTGCCGAATGAGCCTTCCGTGCAGGCGACAATCCGCATCGCTTAAACTCCTGCAAAGCCTTTGGCCGCCAGGATGCTGGCCAGCCTCTCGGCGACATTTTCGGGGTTGTCTCCCAGGTTTTCGCCGGTACCGCGTTGGCCAGGCAGCCTTAGCGCGACGATCTCGGCCGATCTTTCGAACCCGGCAGGTTCGGACGGTGCCTTGCCTATGGCCGTCTTCGAAGCCTCTCTGAGCTTGCTGCCCGAAACATAGCGCGGTGCCTTGGAGGCGGTCTGCACGCCGATCACCGCCGGCAGCGCAATCTCGTAGGTCGCGGCAATGCCGCCGCCTCGCTCTTGCGTCACGCGAAGGGCCGAGCCTTCGATGCCGAGCCTGCTCGACCCGGAAACATGCGGCCAGCCGAGCAGGGTGCCTGCATAAGGCACGAGCTGGCCGAACAGATCCTCGGTCGACTGGACGCCGCAAAGGACGAGGTCGGCGGCCTTGGAGCGGGCGAGCGCAACGATCGAGCTGGCAATCGCGCGCGACTCGATTATACCATCCCCCTCGGCCTCGAGCGCGACCGCCTCGTCCGCGCCGCGGGCAACCGCCATCTGCAGCACACGGTTGCTTCCCTCGCCGATGGCGACGGCAACGACTGTGGCGCCGACGGCTTCCTTCAAAAGGATCGCCTCTTCCAGCGCATGGTCATCGAAATCGTTGAGCTGGAAATCCAGCCATTCGCGGTCGATGCCGCGTCCGTCGCTCGTCAGTTCGAGCTCGCCCGCGGAATCCGGAATCATTCGCAGCACAACGAGAATTTTCAAGGGTCGATCCTCCCCGGGCGTACCTCAGGCTCCCGGTACCTGTGGCCTATTAGATCGCAACCGTTGCCGTGCCCAATCGAGAAAATCGTAATAGCAGCTATTACAACTCAGGTGATTGACCTTCGCGGCGATGCGGCTGCTAATCCGAAGCGTTGGGAGACTTGGGCAATCGGTTGTCGCCGGGTGCTTTGTATTTTTCTATATAAAATACGAAATAGACTATAAATTTTCCAATTTTTACTTGGGGTAGGAGCAATCGGCATCCAAAAAAGGTGCCAAGGAGGAGGAAAGTATGACTATAAAGAGCATCTTCGATCAAAAAATATCTCGTGCGAGCTTCATCCGAAAGGCACCTGCTGCCCTGGCGGCCGCCGGCGCCGTTTCGACCCTGGGGCTCGGCGCGACTGCCCCCGCCGCGGCGGAGGAAACCAAGCCGGGTTACTACGGCGTACCACGGACCTGGATCTGGAATCCGAATGCCAACTCGATGGTCGACACCTCCAAGTGGAAGAAGGCAGGGCCTTATACGATCGGCTTCTCCAACGCTTCGATATCGAATGCCTGGCGCGTTGCGTTCCAGCATGGCGTGTTCTGGGCCGCCGGCCAGCATCGCGACGAGATCGCGCATCTTCTGGCGACCGACGCCAATGACGATCCCTCGAAGCAGATCGCCGACATCCAGGACCTGATCAGCCAGGGCGTCGACGTGCTGCTGATCGCCGCCGCCACGGAAGACGCATTGGACTCCGTCGTCGGGCGCGCCATGGAGCAGGGCATTCCCGTCATCATGGTCGACCGCAAGGTGAAGACGGCGAGCAACTACATCACCTACATCACCGCCTCGGACTGGGCGCTCGGCCGCCTGGAGGCCCTGTGGATGTGCGAGACGCTCGGCGGAAAGGGCAACATCGTCATGCTGCCCGGCATCGCCGGCTCAAGCGTCGCCGAAATCCGCATCAAGGCGAATGAAGAGGTGTTCGGCAAGTTCCCCGGCATCAAGGTGCTGGAGAAGCAGTATTGCGACTGGAACCCCGCGACCGGCAAATCGGTGATGGCCGCGCTCATCCAGAAGCACGGCAAGGAGATCAACGGCGTGCTGGCCGACAGCGCTCTGCAGGGCTCGGGCGCCATCCAGGCCTTCCTCGCGGCCGGCTACAAGGATGGTGAAATTCCGCCGATGACCGGTGGCGACATCGCCTTGATGTATCAGCTCGCCTCCCAGCACAACATCAAGATGGTCGGCATCGACTATCCGACCTCGATGGGCATCACCGGCATCGAGACCGTGCTTGACGTCATGAAGGGCATCCCGGTTCCTGAAAAGGTCGAGGTCAGCTTCAACGTTGTGACCTCGCCTGGAGCCGATACGGTTTCGGTCAAGGGCGACCGGCACCTTCTCGATCATGTCAGCATGAGCGACCCGGGCGATCTTTCACCGAGCAACGGCTTGCCGGCCGGATACAATCCGAGCACGTTCAAGCCCGATTATCCGAAGTAGCCTCCCAGCCTGACAGGGTGTGCGTTCCTTCGGACGCACACCCTGTCGTAACCGGAATTTCGAGCATCGGATAAATGGTCACTCCCGTCATCGAGCTCAGTCGCATCGAGAAGGAGTATCCGGGCGTAAAACCCCTGGACCGGGTGGATTTTGCCGTTCGTCCTGGCGAAATCCACGCTCTTCTCGGCGAGAACGGTGCGGGAAAATCAACCCTCATCCGCGTCATGGGCGGCGCCATCAGGCCGAATGGCGGCAGCATGACCTATCTGGGCAAGCCGGTTTCCTGGCAGTCGCCCAAGCAGGCGCGCGCGGCGGGCATCCACGTCATCCATCAGGAGCTCGCTCTGTTTCCCGAACTTTCGGTCGCCGAGAACATCCTGGTCGACGCGCAGCCGCGCAACGGTCTCGGCCTGATCTCCGGCCGCACCCGCCATGCGCGGGCAGCCGAGATATTGTCGCAACTCGGCGTCAAGATCTCGACCCATGCCAAGATCGACGAATTGCCGCTGGCCGACCAGCAGATGGTCGAGATCGCCAAGGCGCTGGTCGGCGAGGTGAGGCTGCTCGTGCTCGACGAGCCGACAGCCGTGATCTCCGGCCATGAGGTCGATCTCCTGTTCGACAATATGCGGCGGCTGAAGCGCGAAGGCGTCGGCATCGTCTATGTCTCGCACCGGTTGGAAGAGATCTTCGAGATCGCCGATCGCGTGACGATCCTGAAGGACGGGCAGGTGGCGGGCACTGGCCCGGTCGGCGATCTGACGCGCGACGAGATGATCACCAAGATGGTCGGGCGGCGCCTCGAGCAGATCTATCCTGCACGTCGCAAGGCGCCGGCCAGCGGGCCGGATATCCTGAAGGTGAGCAACCTTCGCGCCGGCCACCGCGTGCGCGATGTCAGCATCGCGGTCAAGCCGGGCGAGGTCGTCGGTATTGCCGGCATGGTCGGCTCGGGCCGCACCGAAGTGGCGGAGGTCATCTTCGGCACGCGCGACCTCGACGGCGGCACGATCGAGTTCGAGGGCAGGCGGCTCGATCGGCGCATGCCGCGCGAGGCGATCCGCAACGGCGTCGGATTCCTGACCGAGAACCGCAAGGACGAGGGGCTCTTCCTCGGTCTGCCCATCTCGGCCAATGTCATGGCGCCCGATCTGGCCGGCGTCACCAGACGAGGCTTGATCGACCGGCGCGGCGAGCGCGAAATCGCGCTCGAGCAGATACGCAACTTCGCGGTGGCAGCACCCTCGCCGGAGGTCAAGGTCGGCAATCTTTCCGGCGGCAACCAGCAGAAGGTGCTGTTCGGCCGCTGGTCGCGTATTGCCAGCAAGCTGCTCATCCTCGACGAGCCGACGCGCGGCGTCGACATCGGCGCCAAGGTCGAGATCTACCGTATCGTGCGCAACCTGGCGGAGCAGGGGGTCGGCATTCTCATGATCAGCTCCGAGCTCCCGGAGATCATCGGCCTGTCGGACCGCATCTTCGTGATGTCGCAGGGCCATGTCGCGGGCGAGATCGACGGCGCGTCCGCCACCGAAGAGGCGATCATGGATCTCGCCGTGCGTTCGATCGAGCGGCGCGACGGCAAGGCGGCCCGGCTGGAGCAGGTCGCATGAGTGCCGTCGTCGCCGAATTCCGCCGCAACCGGCTTTCGCTGTCCTATGTGATCGTGGTGGCGTTGCTCTTCCTGCTCGTCGTGGCGGGCGGCTTCCTGTCCGACCGGTTCCTCACCTGGCGCAACTTCGGCAACCTGTTCCAGCAGCTCGTCGTGCTGGGCATGGTCAGCCTCGGCCAGACATTCGTGGTGCTCCTCGGCGGCATCGACCTTGCCGTCGGCTCGCTGGTCAGCGCATCGACCGTCTTCATCGCGCATTTCCTCGAATGGCGGCCGGACCTGCTCTGGCTGGCCCTGCCGCTGGCTCTGGTCGCCGCGACGGCGATCGGCGCGCTCAACGGCCTGCTCACCATCGTGCTGCGCGTCCATCCGCTGATCGTCACGCTCGGCATGTCGTCGATCATCTTCGGCGGCACGCTGATGTACAACAAGGAGCCGGGCGGATCGGTCCCGCGCGGGCTGGCCGACTTTTCCTACGCGAAGCTGTGGGGCATCCCGGCGACGGCGATCGTCCTCGTCGCGATCTTCGCCCTTGCCGGCCTTTGGCTCCAGCGCTCGCGCTCGGGCCGCAGCATCTATTTCGTCGGCGGCGACCGCGAGGCGGCGCGGCTGAATGGCCTGCCGGTGAACCGCATCGTGGTCATGGCCTACGCGCTGTCGGGCCTGTGCGCCGGGCTCGCGGCAATCTTCCTGACCGCCCGCACCGGCGTCGGCGATCCGCGCATCGGCGCCGCCTTGACGCTGCAATCGATCACGCCGGTGGTTGTCGGCGGCACGGTTCTCGCCGGCGGGCGCGGTGGCGTCCTCGGCACGCTGCTCGGCGTGCTCCTGGTGACGATGCTCAACAATTTGCTGAACTTCCTCAACGTGTCTTCCTACTACCAGTGGGTGATCCAGGGCCTGATCATCATCATCGCCGTCAGCATCCACACCACGAGGCGGAGGCAGTGATGGCACCGCTGGAGACACCGCTGCCCCGGCCCAGAAGCGTGTCCGCCGCGTCGGTTTTCGAGCGCTATGGATTGATCGTCTTCTTCGTCGCACTGTTGCTGGTCGCGGCCGCGCTCTCGCCCACCTTCCTGCGGCCGGCCAATCTGGTCAACGTGCTCACCATCGCGGCGCCGCTCGGCATGGTGGTCGTCGGTCAGACCTTCGTCATCCTGGTGCGGGGGCTCGACCTGTCGGTCGCCTCGCTGATGGCGACGGTGGCCGTGCTTGCAACCGCGTTCAAGGCGACGACCAACGATGCCATCCCGCTGATCTTCGTGGCAGCGATCGCCTTCTCCGCCGTCGTCGGCCTCGTCAACGGCTGGCTGGTCGCCAAGCGCAACGTCAGTCCGTTCCTTGCCACGCTGGCTATGATGATCATCCTGCAGGGCGTCCGCTTTGCCTATACGGGCGGCGCGCCGATCAGCACGCTGCCGCCGGGCATGGGCTTTCTCGCGTCGGGCCGCATCCTCGGCATCCCGGTCAACCTGATCACCCTGGCGCTGCTGGCCATCGTTTTCGGCGTCGTGCTGCACCGGTCGCGCCTCGGGCGCGAGATATTCATGGTGGGCAGCAATCCCAAGGCGGCTTTTCTTAACGGTGTCGCGCCCGATCGCGTCATCATCCTCTGCTATGTCATCTGCTCGGTCTGCGCCGGCATAGGCGGGCTGTTCCTGCTCGGTTATGTCGGGACGGTCTCCAACTGGGTCGGCCAGGGCTACGAGCTCGACTCGATCGTCGCGGCGGTCATGGGCGGCGTGGCGCTGACTGGCGGACGCGGCAACATCTTTGCCGCGCTGCTTGGCGTCGCGGTGCTGGTCGTCATCAACAATCTGGTGCTTTTGCTGGGCTTTCCGATCGAGATGCAGCTCATCATCAAGGGCATCATCATCATAGGCGCGGCTGCGTTCTACCGCACGCGGCTCGCATGAGCCGGTCGCCAGCCATCGAGGGAGGTATCAAATGAATGTCGAGAGCCTGAGCGAACGTGGCGCCCGCGCGCGGCGCGACGAGGAAGTGGATGTCGCCATCGTCGGCGCCGGGCCTTCGGGCTCGGTCGCAGCGCTCCATCTCGCGCGTGCCGGCCTCTCGGTGGTCGTGCTGGAGCAGGGCGAATGGCCTGAATACAACGACTACACGGGCGCCCGGCCGGAGCATGAGCTGGTCAGCACCAAGCTGTGGCACCCCAACCCGAACGTGCGCGACAACCCGAACGACTATCCGGTCGATACCTCGACCACGGATATCAACCCGCTGATGTTTGCCGGCGTCGGCGGCAGCGCCACGCTTTACGGTGCGCAGTGGATGCATTTCCTGCCCTCCGATTTCCGCGTCCGGTCGCTCGACGGCGTGGCCGAAGACTGGCCTTTCACCTATGAGGATCTGCTCCCCTACCAGCTCGAGATCGAGCGCGAGGTCGGCGTGTCCGGCCTTGCCGGCGACCCGGCGTTTCCGCCGCGGGGACCATATCCCTTCCCGGCGCTGCCGATGGGCTCCGTCGGTCTGCGCGGCGCGCTCGGCATGGAGCGCATGGGCTGGCACTGGTGGCCGGGCAGCAACGCGATACCGTCCGAAAAATTCGGCGAGTTGAACGCCTGCGTGCGGCGAGGCACCTGCCTCACCGGCTGCCCCGAAGGCGCGAAGTCGACCACCGACCGCTCGCACTGGCCGCTTGCGCTCAAGGCCGGAGCCCGGCTCGTCACGCGCGCCCGCGTCAAGGAGGTCGAGACCAACGAGCAGGGGCTCGCCACCGGCGTCGTCTATGTCGACGCCAACGGCCGCGACCGACGCCAGCGCGCCAAGGTCGTCATCCTGTGCGCCAACGGCGTCGGCACGCCGCGGCTGCTGCTGATGTCGGGCGGAGCGAAGAACCCGGACGGGCTTGCCAACTCTTCCGGCATGGTCGGCAAGCGGCTGATGATGCATCCCTTCGCCAGCATCCTTGCCTCCTATGAGGATCCGCTGGACTCATGGCGCGGCCCGTTCGGGCAGCAGGTCTACTCGCTCGAATTCTACGAGAGTGACGAGCGGCGCGGCTTCGTGCGCGGATCGAAATGGAACTGCATGCCGTCCGGCGGCCCGGTCGGCATGTCGGGCGCCATCGGCTCCAAGGTCTATGTCGCCGAAGAGGGACGCTTCCAGGATTTCTGGGGCGCCAACCTGCACGAGAACGTCGCCCGCCGCTTCGGTCATTCGCTGATCTGGGGCATCGTCGGTGAGGATCTGCCGGAAGAGGACAACCAGGTGGTGCTGTCCAAGGACCTTGTCGATTCCGACGGCCTGCCGGCGCCGCAGATCGTCTACAAGGTCAACGAGAACTCGAACCGCCTGCTTCAGTTCAACATCGACCGCTGCCTGGAATCGGTCCATGCCGCCGGCGCCATCGAGACGCTTGTTTCAACACCGGTGCGCGAATCCGGCTGGCACCTGATCGGCACGACCGTCATGGGTGACGATCCGAAGCGCTCCGTCGTCGATCAGTGGGGCGCCTGCCATGATGTGCCCAACCTCTATATCATGGACGCCTCGACCTTCCCGACCTCGGGAGCGACGAACCCGACCGCGACGATCATGGCTGTGGCGCTGCGCAACACGCGCCGCATGATCGCCGAACGGCGCAACCAGAAGGTCGCCTGAGATGAGCAAAGACAAGACTTTCCTCGCCCTGGCGGATTTCCTCATTCCGGCGCATGGCGACATGCCGGCATTCGGCTCGGTCTGCAGCTTCGCCGACGCTCAGAAGGCGCTCGATTTCCGCGTCGACCTCAAGGAGGGGTTCGATCGCGGGCTCGACGCCGATCCGGCGTTGAGCGCGGAAGCGCATCTCGAGAAGCTCAACAAGGAAGACGGCGCCGCCTTCTCGGCCGTCACGACGGTCGCCATCTGCACCTACTACATGAACCCGCGCGTGCGCGAATTGCTCGGCTATCCCGGCCAGGAAAGCGTGCAGTACGATTCCAAGGCCACCCAGATCTACCTAACCGACGGCTCGCTCGGCCATGTGCTGGCGCGCGGTCGCAAATACCGGCCGACACCCGGCCTCTGATCCCTCCCAAGCAGACCAGAAAGGAATAACCCCATGGGTAAGGACATGTTCGACAAGGGCTTCGAAATCCGCAAGGCGGTGCTCGGCGCCGAGTTCGTGGAGAAATCCTTCGCCAGCGCCGACGATTTCAATCGTCCCATGCAGGAGCTGGTGACCGAATATTGCTGGGGCGCCGTATGGGGCCGCGAGACGCTCGACCGCAAGACGCGCAGCATGCTGAACCTCGCCATGCTGGCTTCCCTCAACCGGCCGCATGAATTGAAGATGCACGTCAAGGGCGCGATCCGCAACGGCGTCACCAAGGACGAGATCCGCGAGGTGCTGCTGCAGGTCGCGATCTATGCCGGCGTGCCGGCTGGCGTCGACGCCTTCCGCAATGCCCGCGAGGCCCTGCAGGAAATCGGCGCATGATCCAGCGTCCGCCGCTCGCCGAGGACAAGCTTGCCATGCTAATCGGCGGCCGTTGGGCCGCCGCGGCGTCGGGCGAGTATTTCGAGTCCTTCGATCCCTTCACCGGCAAGGCCTGGGCGCTCGTTCCGCGCGCCGGCGTCGCCGATGTCGATGCGGCCGTCGAGGCCGCTTCACAGGCCTTCCGGGGCGAATGGCGGTCGATGACGGCCAGCGCGCGCGGCCAGATCATGGCGCGTTTTGCCGACCTCGTCGCCGAGGAGGCGGAAAACCTCGCCGTCCTCGAGACGCGGGACAACGGCAAGCTCATCAACGAAATGCGGATGCAGTGCAAATACATCCCGCAATGGTTCCGCTTCTTCGGCGGGCTGGCCGACAAGATCGAGGGACGCGTCATCCCGATCGATAAGCCCGGCGTCTTCAACTACACCAAGCTCGAGCCTCTGGGCGTCGTGGCGGCGATCACGCCATGGAACTCGCCGCTGATGCTCGCGACTTGGAAGCTGGCGCCGGCGCTGGCCGCTGGCAACACCGTCGTATGGAAGCCTTCGGAATTCTCGTCGGTCTCGGCGCTCTTCTTCGGAAGACTGTTCGAGAAGGCGGGCTTCCCGAAAGGTGTCGTCAACATCATAACCGGCTTCGGCCACGAGATCGGCGACCGCATGGTCACGCATCCGAGGGTGGCGAAAGTCGCCTTCACCGGCGGCGACGCCACCGGCCGGCGCGTCTACCAGGCCGCTGCCAGTGGACTGAAGAAGGTGACACTGGAGCTTGGCGGCAAATCGGCGAACATCGTCTTCGCCGACGCCAAGCTGGAGGCCGCGATCCCCGGGCTGGTCTCGGGCATCTTCGCGGCGACCGGCCAGACCTGCATCGCCGGCTCGCGCGCGCTGGTGCAGCGCTCCGTCTACGATCAGGTGGTCGAAAAGCTGGTGGCGTTCGCGAAAACCGCCAGGATCGGCGACCCGCTCGACCCCGACACGCAGGTCGGGCCGATCACGACGCAGCCGCAACGCAAGAAGGTCCTCGACTATATCGGCATCGCCCGGGACGAGGGCGCCCAGCAGCTTCTCGGCGGCAAGGTGCCCGAGGATAAGGCGATCGCCGATGGCTGGTTCGTCGAGCCGACCATCTTCGGCAATGTCAGCCAGTCGATGCGCATCGCCCAGGAAGAGGTCTTCGGCCCGGTTCTGTCGATCATTCCGTTCGAGGACGAGGATGAAGCCGTCGCCATCGCCAATGACAGCATCTACGGCCTCGCCGCCGGATTGTGGACGCAGGATATCGGGCGTGGAATCCGGCTGCCGGACCGGCTGGAAGCCGGCATCGTCTGGGTCAACATGTACCGCGCGACGAGCTATCTCTCGCCCTTTGGCGGCTACAAGCAGTCGGGCTTCGGCCGGGAAAACGGCCGCACCGCCATCTACGAATATCTCCAGGAAAAGAGCGTCTGGATCGACGCCGGAAACTCCATTCCGGCCCCGTTCGTCCAGCGCTGAATATTGGCGGGTCGGAGGGTCCACCGTCCGGTTCGCCAATTCAGATCATTGCCATCCGCCTATAAGCGAGACCGCCGATGTCCTGCTATGAGATCATCGATCCGCGCTTCGGCGACCTTATCGATCCGGTCGCCTTTCTCGAAACGCTGCACACCGGCAACCGCTGGGCGGAGGGGCCGGTTTATTTCGCCGACCTGCGCACGCTGGTCTGGAGCGATATCCCCAACGACCGCATGCTGCGCTGGGACGAGGAGACCGGCGCGGTTTCGCTGTTCCGCGGCAACGTGGCCAATCCGAACGGCAGCACCCGCGACCGCGAAGGCAGGCTCGTCACCTGCATGCAGGGCGAACGCCGCGTCGTGCGCACCGAATGGGACGGCTCGATCACCGTGCTCGCGGACTCCTTCGAGGGAAAGCGGCTCAATTCGCCGAACGACGTGGTGGTCAAGTCGGACGGCAGCATCTGGTTCACCGATCCCAATTACGGCATCATCTCCGACTATGTCGGACGCCGGGCCGATCAGGAGCAGCCCGGCTGCCGCGTCTACCATATCGATCCGCAATCCGGCCGCGTCACCGTCGTCGCCGATGATTTCTCGATGCCCAACGGCCTTGCCTTCTCGCCGGACGAGAAGACGCTCTACATCGCCGATTCCGGTTATCTGACCGATCGCAGCGCGCCGCATCACGTCAGGTCGTTTGACGTTGCCGGCGACAGGCTGGTAAATTCGCGCGTGTTCGCCGAAATATCGCCGGGCATTCCGGACGGGTTCCGGGTCGATATCGCCGGCAACCTGTGGATCAGCGCCTGGGACGGCGTCCAGTGCCACACGCCGGCCGGTGAATTGATCGGCAAGATCCTGGTGCCGGAAATGGTGGCGAACGTCGTATTTGGCGGTGCGCGGCACAATCGGCTGTTCATCACGGCGACGACGTCGGTCTATGCCGTGTTCCTGAACGTGCGCGGCCTGAAATATCCGTTCCGCACGTAGGTCGAAAGCTTCGGGCAAAGCACCGCCCGGCGGCGGGTTGGATGGTTTGAGTTGGACACGAAGCAGTTACAGGTCTTCATCGCGGTCGGCTCGGCGGGCAGCTTCTCGAAGGCAGCCCTCGATCTCAACGTCACCCAGCCGATGATCACGCGCCATATCCGCGGGCTCGAGGAGGAACTGGGCGTCGAATTGTTCCACCGCAACGGCCGCGGCGTGGTGATGACCGAAGCCGGGGCGCTCCTGAAATCGCATGCCGACGAAATCGTCGAGCGCATGCGGCTTGCGCAGAATGCGGTGTCCAACTTGCGGGCTTCGCCGCGCGGCAGGCTGGTGCTCGGCGTTCCGCCTTCCGTCGGCACGGTGCTGACGGTGCCGCTGGTCAAGAAGATCAAGAACGAGTTCCCGAACGTCGCCCTGCAGGTCATCGAAGGGTTCAGCGGCCACATCCTCGAATGGCTGATAGCCGGCCGCATCGACGCGGCGGTGCTCTACAACTCGCCCAACCACCCTTCGGTGCTGACCGAGCCGCTCGCCGATGACGAGCTTTTCCTGATCGGCCCGGCGCTGGCCGAACCTCTGCTGCCGCGCGGCCCGGTGAGCCTCGGCGTGCTTGCGGAACTGCCGATGATCCTGCCGAGCCGGCCGCATGGCCTGCGGCGGCTGATCGACAACATCGTCGCCGAGCATGGCATCTATCCGCGCATCGAGATGGAATTGGAGGCGATGCCGTCGACGCTGCTGCTTGTCGAGGAGGGCGGCGGCTATACGGTTCTGCCCTATGCTTCCGTGCATCTGCTTGCCGAAGCCGGCCGCATCGAGGTCTGGCCGTTCGAGCCGCAGATCACGCGCAAGCTGATCCTTGCGACGTCGTCGCAGAAGCCGATGTCCTCGACGTTCCGTCCGCTGTTCCGCGCCGTGCGCACGGAGCTGCGAGACATCATCTCCACCCATGTCTGGAAGCCGCCGCAGCACAATCGCTAAGGTCGGGCAAAGCGGCTGCCGTAGCTATGCGGCCGGCCGGGCCAGCGCCATGATCGAACCGACGTCGCCGGCATCGCGCAGCGCCCACAGCCTCTCGGCCAGCACGCCGGCATCGATCGCCGGGCAGCCATAGCGGGCGAGGGCGGAGAATTTGTCGCTAAGAGCGGCATCCGTCATCGGCCGCGCCGGACTTCCGGTCGCGGCCAACTCGTTCGTCTCGAAACGCGACCCGTCGCTGCAGTGGACGGAAATGTATGCCGCCTCGACCGGAATGGCCTCGTCTATCTCGATCGGGCGCACCTTGGCGCGCAATGCTTTCACATCAGGATCGTTCACTGCCGCGTCGCTGAAATCGGCCGCGCCCGCCGTGCCGCGCAGCAGGGCGACGGCGACCGCATGCTGCGCGCTGACCTGCGCCTCCCGGCCCGTGGTGACGTCTGGCCTGTCCGCGCGCGCCTTGAGCAGCGGGCAGCCGCGCACCGTGATGTCGCTGACAAGGGCGGCGGAGAAATCAGGCGTTCGGCGCAGCTTGAGGCAAGCGTCGATGACGGGGTTGAGCACCACGCCGCAAGGATACGGCTTGAACATGTTGCGCAGGTTTTCCCAGTCGCTGCCCAGTCCCCGCTCGATCAGCTCAGGCTTAGGCGCGTCGCATAACACCTTGAGGAAGCCGCGCGGACCTTCGAGGGGCATTGGAGGTCCTTCGACCCCGCCCTGCGCCATCAGCGCCGCTAGCAGGCCTCCGCGCGCGGCGGTGCCGACGCCGACGCTCTTCGCCATGAAGCCCAGTGTCTCGACGAGGCCCGATGCCTGGGCGGACGCATTGCCGAAGGCCCACAGGATTTCCTCCTCGCTGAGATCGAGAAGCTTCGCCGCGGCGGCGGCGGCGCCGAAGATCCCGCAGGTCGAGGTGATGTGCCAGCCGCGATTGTAGTGACCCGGCGAGATCGCGTTGCCGATCCGGCAGGTTACTTCCACGCCGAGAACGAAGGCATGCAGAAGCTCGGTCCCGCTGACCGGCCGGGCTTCGACCAGGGCCAGCACGACGGGCGCCACGGGCGCGGTCGGGTGGATGATCGTGCCCTGATGGGTGTCGTCGAAATCGAACACGTTCATCGACGCCGCGTTGAGGAACGCCGCGGTCGGCGCGTCCTGCCGCGCACCCTGACCGATCACGGTCGCGGCTGCCCCGGCGGAGAAGGGCGCGAGGCTCGCTGCAAGGCGCAGGATCGCCTGGTCGGAGGAACCTCCAAGCGCGGTCCCGAAGCCGTTGAAGAGGGCGCGCAGCGCATGCTCGCGTACCGGTTCGGGCACGTCGCTCCATTGCGAATTGCGCACGAACGCCGCAAGCCGGCGCGACAGGCCCGGAGCAATCGCCTGGGGGGAATTGGCGCTCATCGTGTGTGTTCCGGTTGCTATCAGGCCTGGGTTTTCTTGCCGGCGACCGTCACGCCGGCCCAACCTTCGATCGGCTTGATGATTTCGGTGAGGTCCGCATCGGCGCCGAGGTCGCTCTTTGCCACGGTCAGCAACTGCCGCACCGCGCCGCCGACGATCATCGGCACGCCCAGCGCGTCGCTCTCTTCGAGACAGAGGCGGATGTCCTTGGCGGACAGCCCGATGGCGAAGCCAAAATCGAAGCCGCGGGTAAGGACGAATTTCGGGATCTTCGTCAGCGTCGCATTGGAACTGCCGCTGCCTGAATTGATGACCTCGAGCATGACGTCCGGATCGAGCCCGGCCTTGGTGCCGAGCACGAGCGCTTCGGAAGCGATCGACAAAGCCGTCACCGACATCAGGTTGTTGATCACCTTGATCATCTGGCCCATGCCCGGCTCCAGGCCGACATGGACCGGTTTGCCGAGCGTTTCGAGCACGGGACGGATCGTTTCCATCGTCGCCTCGTCGCAGGCGGCCATCATCGCCAGCGTTCCTTTTTCAGCGCCGCCCACGCCGCCGCTCACCGGGCAGTCGGCCATAGCGATACCGGCAGCCTTGAGGCCGCTCGCGACGAGACGCTCCGTTCGCGGACCGGTGGTCGATAGGTCGATGACGATGCTTGCGCCCTTGACGGAGGTGAGCCCGTCAGGACCGAGGCAAACGGCCTGCACGATCTCCGGCGTCGGCAGCGAAAGCAACACCACGTCGCAGCTCTTAGCCAGCTCGGCGGGGGTCGCTGCCTTGCCGGCGCCCAGAGCGGCCAACGCCTCGACGGCGGCGGCATTCGTGTCATAAACGCTGACGCCGTAGCCGGCCGCCATCAGGCGCTTCGCCATCGGCGTTCCCATCCTGCCGGCGCCAGCCAGGCCGAGCTTGAGATTGTTCATTGTCGTCTCCATGCGATTGTGACGAACGCCCCGAAATTTCGACCATCAGGGCGTTGATCATAAGGCGCTCACGGCGCCCCGGGGATCGGGTCGAGATCGAGGCGCACGATGTCGTCCACGCCCGCCAGCGCGGCGGGATAGCGGGCGAGCACCAGCGGATCGTGGCCCGGGATGATGTGGTTAGGCGTGCTGGCGAGCTTCTTCATGGTGGCGTAGCCGTCCAGCATGTCGGTCGCGCTCTCCAGCACCGGGAAAGGCCGGTTCTGCTCGAAATTGGCGTAGAAATGCGATGCGTCGGAGCCGAGCACCACAAAGCCGCGTTGCGTCTTCACCCGTATCACCTGCAGGCCTTTCGAGTGACCGCCGACGCGATGAACGGTGAGGTTCGGGGCGACTTCGGAGACGCCATCGTGGAAAGTCACGCGCCCGGCATAGAGCTTGCCGATCATGCTGGCCACGTCCTCATAGTCGAACGGATGCCTGAGATAGTTGTGGCACATGCAGCGTCCCGTGCAGTAGGCCATCTCCACGTCCTGGACATGGTAGCGGGCCTTCGGGAACAGCTCGTGATTGCCGGCATGGTCGAAATGCATGTGCGAGATGATGACATCCTCGACCTTGTCCGGATCGATGCCGATCATCTTCAGCCCTTCGCCGACGGGTCGCAGCAGATTGCGCTGGCGCCGGTCCGCGACTTTCGCGTCGAAGCCAGTGTCGAACACGAAGGTGCGCGATTTGCCTACGATCGCCCAGACGAAGTAGTCGAGCGGCATCGGGCTGTCATGCGGGTCGCCGCCGATGAAATTCGCGGCCGCGTTGCGGTCGTGGTGGCCGTAGCGGATGGCGTAGACTTCGTACAGATCGTCCATGGGTGGCTCCGTCTAGAGCAATTCCTGGAAAAGTGTGTAACGGCTTTCCGTATGGAATTGCGTAAAACAAATAGTTAGAGCAGGTCGGCGTTTCCTTGGAACGATGAACTGCTACGGGCATCGCCGGCTGGCGATGCCGGTCTGCTTCAGCGCCGGCTCAACTTGCCAGCCAGCCCGCTTCGACCGGCAGCACGGATCCGGTCATGTCGCGGGCGATCGGGCCGCACAGGAAGACGAGCAGGTCCGAAATGCTCCCGGCGGAGACGAAGTTGCCGCCCGGCTGCTTGCCTTCGAGGAAGAGCCGCTCGGCCGCGGTCCGGTCGATGCGACGCTCCGCCATCAGCCTCTCCACCCGTTCCTCCGTGCCCGGCGTCAGCACCGACCCTGGGCAGAGGCTGTGACAGGTCACGTCGCGATCCAGGTTCTCCAACGCCACGGCGCGGGTCAAGCCGAGGATAGCAGACTTCGTCGTCACATAGCCGACGCGGTCGGTCGTTCCGCGCATGCCGTAGACCGAGGTGATGTTGAAGATCCGGCCGAAATTCCGGTTGCGCATGTTGGGAAGCAGAAGCCGGATGGCATGGAAAGCGGCGGAGAGGTTGACCGCCAGCGCAAGGTCCCACTGCTCGGCCGGGAAATCCATGACCGGCGCGAAGTGCCGGACGACCGCATTGTTGACGAGGATATCGATCGGACCAAGCACCGACATCGCGGTGCTGATCAGCCCTTCGACCCCCGACCGCGTCGACAGATCGGCCTTGTGGTAGGCAATGCGGGCGCCCGTCTTGCGGGCAAGGTCGTCACGTTGCGCCTCGATCTGCTCGGCGTCTTCCAGCCCGTGCAGCATGACGCTGCATCCGGACTCGGCAAGCCTTGCCGCCATCGCCTGTCCAAGACCGGCGGTAGAACCCGTGATCAAGGCGGTGCATTCGTTGAGCGCCTTCGCCCGGGTGGAGGGCGCTGCCCCCTCGGCTTCTTTCGACAAGCTCAAATCCTGTTCCGCCACTTTGTGAGCATTGCCAAGACCCCTCGTTCCTACCGACAGCCCGCCAGGCACGCGACTGCCGTGCAGGTCTCGACTTTATATTGGTACCGGTAACAAAATGCAATCATGGAAAAGCGGAAAGCGGTGTCATGCCCCGGTCCCGGGGACAGGTCAGGTGCTCTCGCGCTGGATGACCTCGAACTTGAGGTCGACGACGCTGCCGCGCAAATGGTCGGCGCCGTCGATGATGCGGCTCAAAAGGATTCGCGCTGTACGCTCGCCGATGTCGTAGCGTGGCAGCCGCAAGGTGGTGACGGAAGGGCTGACATGCCGCAACAGGTCGACGTCATCGAAGCTGGCGAGCGCGATGCGGCCGGGGACTGCCCAGTTGCGCCGCTGGCACTCGAACAGCGCGCCGGCGGCCAGAACTTCGCCGGCGCAGAAAAGCGCGTCGACCTCCGGCACGCTCTGCATCACCCGCGCCACGACTTCCGCACCGGCGGCAAGGCCGCGTCCCGTCTCCAGCACCATGCGCGGGTCGGGTTCGTGCCCCAATTGCTTGAGCGCCGCCAGGTATCCTTTCAAGCGGTCCTGGGAGCGGTCATTGTGTACGGAATAGAGACTGGCGAAGGCGATCTTGCGGTAGCCGAGCCTGCCGAGATGCATGGTCATCGCGTAAGAAGCGTCGCGATTTGAATAACTTACGACCATGTCGAGCGGTTCTTTGGGGATGTTTCCGTTCTCGACAACCGGGATGCCCGACTTGCGGATCTTCTCGATGGCCTGGGGTGTATGCTCCGTGCTGTGCAGGACGAGCCCGCCGACCCGGTGGCTGAGGAAAACGGTGATGAGCTCCTCTTCCTCATTGGGATCATAT
>NZ_VFUA01000034.1 GCF_006440735.1 Mesorhizobium sp. B2-7-1
GGCATTGTGCTGCCGGAAGAAAGCCTGCAGTTCCGGCGAATTTTCGAGCGCAGTGTCGCCATTCTGCGAGCCCCAGGCATACACATAGTCGAACGCGGGCGACGGAACGAGCTTGGACCAGTGATCGACCATGACCTGCTCCTGAGTCGCCGTAGGCATGACATGTTTTCCGCCCGTGTCGGTCATCCAGCCGCCGCCGCCGAAAGCCTGATAGATAGGAACAATCTTATCGGTCGGGATGCCGGATTTCACGGCCGCGGCCACGGCTCTGTCGATCATGTCGTAGTCGACGGTGGTTGTGCCGGTGCGCACCGGATAGGGATCGACACCATAATAGTCGATACCGGTATTTGCGGGATTATAGGTGTTGGTGAAATCCGGATTGGTCGAAGACCCCATGTTCATCATCGTGATGAAGGTTTTCGCGCCTGGGAAGTGTGAGTGTATCCAGTCGGATTCGGCCTTCAAAGTTGCCGCGCTGGCATAGGTTCCCCATTTGCCCGT
Source organism: Mesorhizobium sp. B2-7-1 (assembly GCF_006440735.1). Lineage (GTDB taxonomy): Bacteria > Pseudomonadota > Alphaproteobacteria > Rhizobiales > Rhizobiaceae > Mesorhizobium. The sequence continues at coordinate 505 of NZ_VFUA01000034.1, forward strand.
AGGGTCCGGCTCATCCATGAGATAGAACCCGAACACCTTCGGATTGTTGAGAAAAGGGGTGACCTGATCGATGAAAGACTGGGTGACGCCGTCATGGGCGCCCAGATAGACCAGCGCCTTCATTCCGTCGGTGAGTTCATTCACTTGGGAAAGGTATTGAACGTCGACGAGGTTGAATCCAGCGGTCGCAACCGCGGCGGCCGAACCGCCAGACGCATAGTGCAGAGTTGCCATGCTTGTTCCTTCTTGTAATTCGGCAACGCCCCCTGCACCGTTTGCCTAGACGAAAGCTATATTAGACAGAAATCACATACCGATTTCGCCGGTCAAAATAAGTGATCAAGTTCCGCATCTTCCTTGGCACCCTCGAAGAAAAGCTCAATGTTTTCAGTGCAATCTCGCTTCGTCAATCGAGTTATCACGAAGCTTTCTCCTAACGTTATCCCCGCTTTTCACCGATTTACTGCCCCATTTTGGGACAGAGCCACGATTTCGCTTCATTTGGGTTAAAGTAGGCTGCATTAGCGACGCCTCACGTCCGGTAATCGCTCGGACCTGCATATCCATGCAATCAAGGTTTCTCATCTCGGGCAGCGTCAACAAAGCCGCGCGGTTATCCGCGTGAAATCGGATGGCAATGAAGACCAAGCAAGAATTCTCCTCCCTTTTACGGATCGCGATGTCGGACTGCGCCCAGGGCTTGTTTGGCGTCGGGCTCTTTTCCGCGGTGACGAACCTCCTGGCGCTGACCGGGTCTCTCTATATGCTCCAGGTCTATGACCGGGTGCTGCCCTCGCAGAGTGTTCCGACCCTCGTCGGGTTGACGATTGGAATGTTGGGCCTCTATGCCGCTTACGGACTGCTCGACTTCATTCGGCTTCGCCTGTTGGTCCGTATTTCCAGCCGGCTCTACAGAAACCTGCATCAAAGGGCATTCGCCATTTCGGTGCTTTTGCCGCTCAAGGCAGGTCGGGAAGCAGACCGGCTCGATCCGTTGCGGGACCTCGACCACCTGCGTGGCTTTCTTGCGGGATCCGGGCCGACAGTCATCTTCGATGCACCCTGGATCCCTTTCTATCTGCTAATCATCTATATGTTGCACCCCTCGCTCGGCGTGCTGGCCACGATCGGCGCTCTTGCGGTGGTGGCGCTAACCGCAGTCGCGGAAATCTTCGGCCGCAGGCCTGCCAGACTGACATCCGAAGCCATGATCTCGCAGCGCGCGCTGGCCGAGTCCGGCCGTCGCAACGCCGAGGTCATCCAGGCGATGGGCCTCTCTCCCAGGCTGGCGAGGCGCTGGAGCGACATCGTTCATGGCTATCTGGCGCATCAGGAGCGGCTCTCCGACATCATAGGAGGGACCAGCTCATTGTCGAAAGCGCTGAGGATGGCGCTGCAGTCTTCAGTGCTGGGCCTCGGCGCGTACCTAGTCATCGGGGGCGAAGCGTCCCCCGGCGTGATCATCGCATCATCGATATTGCTGGGCCGCGCGCTTGCTCCGGTCGATGCGGCGATCGCAAATTGGAAAGGCTTTCTGGCGACACGGCATAGCTATTTCCAACTCAAGGCCATGTTGGACTCGTTCGAAAACCCGATCGAGCCTTTGGAACTGCCCCGGCCGCAAACGCGGCTGACCGTCGAGACGTTGACGGTAGCGCCGCCCGGCGCGCGAAAGCCAACCGTGCTCGACGTAAGTTTTCAGCTGTCGCGCGGCGCGGGCATGGCCATCGTCGGCCCGAGCGGTTCCGGGAAGACGACGCTGGTGCGGGCCTTGGTCGGGGCCTGGAGACCGCTCAACGGCAACGTAAGGTTGGACGACGCCCCTCTTGATCAGTGGAACCCGCACTCGCTCGGCGCTCATATCGGCTATCTGCCGCAGGATGTTGAACTTTTTGACGGGACGGTAGCGGACAACATCTCCCGGTTCGGCGGCAAGAGCGATTCCAAGGGTGTGCTCGCGGCCGCCAGGGCCGCAGGCGTCTACTCGATGATCATGCATCTGCCGGAAGGTTTTCAAACTCGTATCGGCGAGGGAGGCAGGGCCTTGTCGGCAGGCCAGAGACAATTGATCGGGCTTGCCAGGGCGCTCTATGGCGAGCCGTTTCTCGTTGTCCTGGACGAGCCAAACTCAAATCTCGATGTCGAAGGCGACGCCGCGCTTGCTGGCGCAATTCTGGCCGTCCGCCAGCGCGGAGGTATCGTTGTTGTCGTTGCACACCGTCCGTCCGCTCTCACCAACATCGATCAGGTTCTGGTGATGTCCAACGGCATGGTTCGCACCTTTGGCTCTCGCGAGGAGGTGTTGGCGAGCATCGCACGACCACCCTCTTCCGCCACGCACCGCCCCTCCCCGGTGATTCCCATCCAAAGGGGCGTGAGCGGACATGCGTGATGTTCTGCCTCGCGTTTTTGCGTTCCTGCCATGGTACAGCCGGTTCGACGCTGGTGTGCGCTCTACGGGCACGAAAGTGCTCACGCCCCCCGGCAACCTCGGACCTAGCCTGGCGCTCGGGCTGATGGTGACTTGCTTGCTGGTCGTTGGCGGAGGGCTGTGGCTCGGCTTGACCCAGATAGCGGGCGCTGTGATCGCACCCGCGACCGTCGTGGTCGAAAGCAACACCAAAAAGGTGCAGCACCAGGCCGGCGGCACGATCAGCGACATCCTTGCGCAGGATGGCGATCATGTTCGGGTCGGAGACGTGTTGCTCAGGCTGGACGATACGCTGGCGCGGGCAAACCTTGAGATCATAAGCGAGGATTTCGATCGCGCCACAGCACGGCTCGCCCGACTGGAGGCGGAGCGTCAGGGGCTGACGACAATGCAGCTTCCAGCTGCTCTTCAGGCGGAGATGGACAAGCCGGGCGTGGCGGCCCTGGTCGATGGCGAGCGCGCCTTGCTCCAGACGCGAGCGTCGGAACTGGCTGGTCAAAAAACGCTGCTGCGGAGCCAAACCGAGCAGATTGAGCGTCAGCTCGAAGGACTGAAGGCCCAGCAGGCCGCGATGGACGAATCCGCTGCTTTGCTGGGCCGCGATCTCACCGATGTGGATTCTCTCTACTCCAAGAAGCTGGTTTCGAAAGAGAGACTCAGCAACGTCAGGTTGGACGCGACAAGGGCCAAAGGCGAATCCGGGCGGCTGGCGGCGGCCGTCGCGGAAGCCCAAGTCAAGATCACCGAAACCGAGCTGCAGGTTCTGCAGCTTGACGAACAAAGGCGAAGCGAAGTGACGAAGGAGCTCCGCGAAACGGAAGCCAAGCGGACCGAGCTCGACGAACGCAAGATAGTGGCTCAGGACGAGCTGACCAAAACTGAAATCCGCGCCCCGCAATCGGGAACGATACAGCAATCCTCCGTCCACACGATTGGCGGTGTAATCGCTCCCGGGGAACTGCTGATGACAGTTGTCCCCGATGCGGACAATCTGGTCGTGGACGCGCTCATTCCTCCGGCGCGGGTAGATGACATTCGGTCAGGTCAACCGGTCTCGATCCGTTTCCCGGCCTTCGATGCCGGTACGACACCCGCCTGCCAGGGCGCGGTGAAGTGGATTTCCGCAGACCTGATCAAGGACCCGCAGCGCCAAGCGCCCTATTTCTCGGCACGCATCAGCGTCGAGAACAGGACGGGTTGCCTGAGGGACGCGAAGGTGCTCAAGCCCGGCATGCCGGCCGAGGTTCACATAAGCACAGGCCGGCGCAGTGTCTGGTCTTATCTGTTGAAGCCGCTCACCGACCAGATGTCACGCGCTTTCCGGTAGGCAAATATAGAGTCCAATTCGGCGCCTCCGAAGGCCTGCAAGGCGGCACCCGGCGATCGGATTAAATCATCCCGCCAGTCGCAGATGCCGTTCGAAAATGGCGAGCTTGTCACCGTAGGGCAGCCGAACCGTTTCTTGGCATCGCTCGCACTTGAAGCTCGTAATGCTCTTGATCCAGGAGCCTTTCTTGACCAGCAGGACGTGACAGCGGGGACATTGGAAGGTCAGATCCTGGTCGAACAGGCGATTGGACAAAGCCATTGCGTCCCCCCAAAATGAATCGGCCATGCAGAACATTCTGAATGCGCGCGTCTAGGCCTATAAGTGTCCTCCCAAGAGACCCGACCGGACCATGTGTTTGAGACGGCCGGGTCTCACCTCGCCTGAGGGTGGCAAGGCAATGTACATTGCGCCACCTTTGCGCGCTCTGCTTTAACCTAGGTGATTCCCGACACTGCCCCCTCCGCAGGTCGCGGCCACCACTCCCCGCCTTCGCGCGTCTTAGTCTCCAGAAACGCGGGGCCGTTGCCTGTGTTGGCGCTGACGTCAGGAACATCGGCTTGCTCTAGGGGTTTTCTCAGGAGGCATCGCGTTCCCGGGTGGACCATGGCCGAGTTGGCATTTGCGTTCGTGTATTTTTCGGGGCTGACGGGCCACGACATGGTAGGCGCTGTCGTGTCTTTGATGGCGGGGCTTCTTCTCTACAACATCGTGCGCGAAGACCGCCCAAACCGATAGCGCCGAAACGATACCAGGTCGACGACCGAGCGGCCCGGCTCGAAAGCGGGGGGTGCCCACGAGCCGGGCCTGACCGGCGGGGCACGGACTAGATACAGGGCGCCGGCTGATATTTGTCATATCAGCTTATGCTAAAATAATAGCCCTTCGAACGAAGGACGTTTGAACCAGCCGCCGGCGGGACGCGAGGGCGTGCTGATTGCGGAACCTCCACTCGGACGAGCTGCCACGACCCGCTTGCGGGCTCCATCAAGACCGAGATGGTCAGGTATTTTGGAGCTTGCTGAAAGCCATTTCGGCAATTGCGATATCGTGCAAAGTTTGGAACGCCTCGGCCCATGCCGGGCTAACAAGCTCAAGCCGCGTGTCGCTTGCGTGGCTTTCCCCTATTCGCAGGATGAAGCATTAGATGTTGCTGATATGATGCTGTCAGCCGGCTGGACTCACAACTGCCCGGTCAGGCCCGGCAATCGCTGGCCGCACACCCGACGGCGGCTGCCGGGCCGCTCACCGTCACAGCATCCAACATTGCGCCGTCCAGCGTGAGAGTATGGTTGGCAAACCGTGTATCAAGCGCGATCGTTCTCCATCGTGCCCAAGGTCTTTGCTATTTGAAAAGCGTTGGCAGTTCGGCACCGCGGCGCGCACCTGCTACGGGTTGGCACTTTGGCTCGGCAACCGCCGCGGCGACGTCGCGCGCCTGCGCTGGGATCAGAGAATCACTCGTCGTGTGTTCATCGATGGCATCGAGCGTCACTTCGATGGGTTTGATATCGTTCAGGCCAAGAACAAGGGACGAACTGGTGGCAAACGGCTCTTCGTGCCGATCACACCGATGCTGTCTGAGATTCTAGATGCGGCCGACAGGCGCGGCGAGACTGTCCTGGTCAACGGCTATGGAGAGCCTTTCTCCGCCAAGTCGCTGACTGGAATGATGGCGCATTGGTGCAAGCTTGCCGGCATGCCGAAGGGCCTGACCCTCCATGGCTTAAGGAAGTCTCTCGGTGTTTGTCTGGCCGAGGCAGAGGCTTCGACCAGGCAGCTCATGGACGTGCTCGGTCACGACGACATCGATCATGCAGAACTCTATTCGCGCGAGGCATCGCAGGTACGGCGGCAGTCCAAGGGATGGGTCGTGCGTCTCGTGACGCGCAAGCCGATGCTTGGCGAACCTATTGGCGAACCTCGTGGCGAACCACCCTATAAAGCCTTGATAAATAACGATAGTGGTGGGCCCGGAGGGCGTAAGAAAGTCCCTGATTTCATTGACTTTTTCGTGGGTCAAAATCCGAATTCTTCCCGTATAGTTCCGCATGGTCCCGTGACGCATAAACCTTTGCGAGCATACGGGCCCTTCGGAGCCATGTTGACCGGGTTCTGCACCGAGCAGCTGATCGGGTCGGTGATTGGCGCTTGCTTGGAGAAGTCGACGCCAAGCGCCTGCAATTCGTCGATGCATTCAGACACATTTTTTCGGCTGGCACGGTTGGGCGGGGCAGCGGTGCCTGCGCGGCAGGAATTGGCGCCAGTGGGCCTACGCTGTCGGATGAGGCGCCGCCTCCGGCCGCGGGCTCGGCACAGGCGATTGCCTTGAGGCGAGCCCCTCGTCGAGCGACTCGTCTGGCCGGATCTGTGGTGTGGGCGCGGTCGCCGGCAGCTCAAGCACCTTCGCACCTGCTTCGGCGCCGAGCGAGATGGCAACGGCTGCCGTCACCGCCGTACCGAGCGCGCGGATTCTCCCAAAAACCTTTGCCATGCATCTAAAGTTGTGTCGCTAAACGCTCACCGCAACGGCTGGTGACTTTACAATGAGATGAGCGACTGTTTCGGGGCATTGGCACGGCAGGCCAGCATCTCCATCGAAGACGGCCTTCGGCCAGGAGGAGGCAGCGCGTCGAGGCGAATGCGATGGCGAGATCGCCAAGCTCACAGCGCTTCGCGATAGACCGGCGGGCACGATACGCATCACGGTGCCGCCCACTGTTGAAATTGCTAATGGGTCTCGCACACTCTATCGCTAGAACCATCGAAAGAGTTCTCTCCGGAACTATTGATCTTGGGTGGGGGTGACTATTGCCTAGACAGCAGACCGTCGCGGCGCATCAACCGAACTTTAGGCAAACCGATGCCTTTCGGCCAGGGCGTGTCTTCGTCTCTCTCTTGGTCGTCAGTTGTGTACTCATATCCATGCCGACGGCGGTCCAGGCTCACATAATTCAGTCTTGATCTGGGGGGTTCGGCAGCGGGTTCGAGCATCCGTTGACCGGCCCCGATCATTTTCTGGCGATGTTCGCCGTCGGCCTATGGGGTGCTCAGATCGGCGGACGATCAATATGGACGCTGCCTGTTGCCTTCCCGCTGATCATGGTTCTCGGCGGCATCGCCGGCATTGCGGGAATCCCTCTACCCGGCGTGGAGATCGGAATCGCGCTTTCGATCATCGCGCTAGGACTGGCCATTGCATGCGCCTGGCGGCCGGCGGAATGGATGGCCTTGCTGTTGATCGCAGTGTTTGCGATCTGTCATGGATATGCTCACGGTGCGGAGCTTCCGAACGCAGCCGATCCAGCCGACTACGCAATCGGGTTTGTCATCGCCACCGGCTTGATCCATCTTCTTGGCATCGGGGTCGGGCTTGTTCTAGGCAAGCCGTTCGGCGGACGGCTATCGCAAGCGCTGGGCGGGCTGATCGCGGTTGGAGGCGTCTATTTCCTTGTCACTTGAGAAGGACACCGAGCGAACAACGCCGGGGGCTCTGCGCTGGTCCGGCCCCCTGCTGGCATTCCTCGGGATTGCCTCGATCTGCGCTCTCCTATTGGAGACGCGATCCGAGCGGTCGGTGACGACATGGTGGATTCTCAACAGTGGCCTTTCCGCAGAACGGGTCATGCCGCTTGCCGGATTGGGTGTGGCGATCGCACTGGCGCGCGGACGCCACGTGGCTGCCGCACTGGCAACATTTCTCCTGGGCGTCGTGCTCGGAATTGCCTTTCGTGATCGGTATCTCGCCATCATGGCGGACGTCCCCGGGGTGACAACGCACCTTTTCCTGACCGGGCCAGTTTCGGCGCTCACGGCCGGCCTGCTGTTGATCCTGCCTGCCCGCGTCAGACGATGGATTCTTCCCGTTGGCGCCATGTTGATCGGCGCGATGCTCGGTGTCGCCACAACGCTGACCGACCCCACCTTGCATGATCCCGCAATTTCGATGGTCGCCACGCTTATCGGTTTGTGGATCCTGGCTGCCATTGGTCTCAGCGGGCACGCCTTCTGGCACGGCTGGTTTCCGATTGCCGCGCGCATCCTTGGCAGCTGGCTGATTGCGATTGGCCTTCTTCTTGGCGGCGCGGCAATAGCCTCCAAGCCTCCGGTGCTTGCGCCACCGCCTCCGCCGGCGTCGTTCACCGAAGGCGGAGCAAACCGCTTTGAAACACCGTTTCCGGGCATCAATCGGCAAGGCGACCGTTCACGGAACGCTGCAAGGCCATCCCTTCCGTGAACAAGCGCTGTGAGGTTGCCGGGGAATTTCGGTCGACCGTCCTTGCATGGCATTTCTGAGGGTCCGCCGCCAACGGTTTGGCGGGGGAATGAGCCCGAATACCTCAGCCTCTCCTATCCCTTCGCTTTTCCTGAACGGCCGATCGGGGCCCGGTATTTTCCAGCGCATGAGCCACATCCGTTTCGCGCACATTCTCTATGGGCTTCAAAATGCGGATGGACCGGGTCGGCATGTTTGCCACTATGATGCCGATGACCGTCTCGACGTCCGGGCATCCCTGATCGCGGCAGATGATTTCATTCACCGAAATGGTCATATCTTCGGACCAACCGATATGGGCTCTCACCCAATCCTTGATTCTCGACGAAGAGGGAGGAACCGTTCTGCTGCGAGGCGCCAGCGGATTGAAGAATGGTATCATGCACGGCACGCCAGAAAGCCGTCTTCGATGATGTCCTTGCGCAGGTTACGGCCAATGAACACCAGACGGCTGACGCGCTCTTCGTCTTCCTTCCAAGGCCGCTGATGATCGCCCTCCAGCAGCATGTGGACAGCTTGCACGACGAAGCGGTCATTGTCTTCCTTGAATGCGAGGATGCCCTTCATGCGCAGAATGTCCATTCCGAAGTGCTGCGTGATCATCCCGATCCATGGCATGAACTTTTGAGAGTCGAGCGGGTCCTTCGTCACCAACGAAAAACTCGTCACGTGATCGTCGTGTTCGTGCTCGTGAAACACGTCGAGAAAATCCGGCTCAACCTCGAGAATCCGATCGAGGTCAAAGGCGTTCCGCTCTAGAATCTTTTCGAGATCGATACCGCAGCGCTCCGTGCCATGGATCGCTGCGGTGGGGTTGATGCGGCGGATGCGCTCCTCAACCTGTTTCTGCTCTTCGGCTGAAACGAGGTCGGTCTTGTTAAGGAGAACGATATCGGCGAAGGCGAGCTGTTCCTGAGCCTCATGCGCTTTGTCTAGCTCGCCTAGGAGGTGTTTGGCATCGACAACGGTGATGATGGCGTCCAGCCTGGTCTTTGTGCGCACATCCTCATCGACGAAGAACGTCTGCGCGACCGGCGCGGGATCGGCGAGGCCGGTGGTTTCCACGAGGATCGCGTCGAACCGGTCGCGTCTGCGCATCAGACCTTCGATGATGCGGATCAGATCGCCACGAACCGTGCAGCAGATACATCCGTTGTTCATCTCGAAGACCTCCTCGTCGGCATCGACGATCAGATCGTTGTCTATGCCGACTTCGCCGAATTCATTGACGATCACGGCGTACTTCTTGCCATGCTTCTCGGTCAGGATGCGGTTGAGCAGCGTGGTTTTCCCGGATCCAAGATAACCGGTAAGCACGGTTACTGGAGTGCGCTCGGCAGGCATTGACATCAATCTTTCCTTCCAAATGATGATCTGGATTCTCAGAGAATTTGGAATCTGCCGTTCAAAGGGTTGCGTTCGCTTCGAAAAGGCAGTCAGCGCATAGCCCGCTAAGTTCGAGGCTCACAGCCGAAATTTTAAAACTCTGGCGCCGCGCCCCTTCGGCAAGCCGGCGATCGATGATGTCGTCGCAGAACTCCGTGACCCGGCCGCATCGTTCGCAAATCGCCAGAATTGCTGTCCCCCGACCATGGGCATGCGGGCCGGCGCATAGCACGAACGCATTCAGGCTCTCGATTTTGTGGACGGTACCATCCTGGATGAGTTTCTTGACCGCCCGATAGACCTGCACTGGCGACCGGATGCCTTGCGGCCTGATTTCATCGAGGATGTCATACGCGCTGACCGGCTTCCGGGCATGGGAGATGACCTCCAACACCAGCTTTTGGTTCCTCGTTAGCTCGGGTATCTGCCCCACCGTCGCGGTTTGCCCATATGATCGACGAAGCATAGCGGGTCACATTCGTTATGAGATAACGTAACGATTCTTTGTTGACGTACGTAATAACATAACGTATCCGTCCGTCAACCTCAACGTTCCGGAATGCTCTCGTCAAGCCAAGCCTGGAGAAACGTCATGCCGATCGCAGCACGGCGAAGATTACCTGTCACGGTCCTTTCCGGCTTCCTCGGAGCCGGAAAGACCACGCTTCTCAATCACATTCTCAACAATCGGGAAGGGCGGCGCGTCGCTGTCATCGTCAACGATATGAGCGAGGTCAACATCGATGCCGCTCTCGTTCGCGATGGTGGAAACCTGTCGCGGGCCAACGAGCAACTGGTGGAAATGACCAATGGCTGCATTTGCTGCACGCTGCGCGATGACCTCCTCAAGGAAGTGCGCGCGCTTGCCGAACAGGACCGTTTCGACAACCTCTTGATCGAATCGACAGGCATCTCCGAGCCTCTTCCCGTTGCCTCCACCTTCGAGTTCCGCGACGAGGAAGGAGGGAGCCTTTCGGACGTTGCGCGCCTCGATGCGATGGTAACCGTGGTCGACGCGGCCAATTTGCTCAAGGACTATGGGTCGAGCTATTTCCTCAGGGATCGCGGAGAGTCGCTTGGCGATACCGACAATCGGGCACTCGTCGACCTTCTCGTCGACCAGATCGAATTCGCCGACGTCATCGTGCTGAACAAGATCTCGACGGCGAGCAGGTCGGACCTTGATTCCGCCCGGAAGATCCTGCGTGCGCTCAATCCGGACGCGCGCATCGTCGAGACCGACTTTGGTGCGGCGCCGCTTGGCTCCATTCTCGATACCGGTCTCTTTGATTTCGAAAAGGCGCAGGAGCATCCGCTTTGGTTCAAGGAATTGAATAATTTCAAGGACCACGTTCCGGAAACTGAAGAATACGGCGTCCGCTCGTTTGTCTATCGGGCACGCCGACCCTTCGTCCCTGCACGCTTCAAGGCTTTCATAGACCGCGAATGGCCGGGAGTCGTGCGGGCGAAGGGCTTCTTCTGGCTGGCCACACGACCGCACCATGTCGGAGAGATCAGCCAGGCGGGCGCGCTGGTCCGCACTGAGAAACGGGGCCTTTGGTGGTCGGCTGTTCCGCAGGGGGAATGGCCCGAGCATGATGAATGGCGCGAGTCCATGCGATCCTATTTCGATCCGATATGGGGTGATCGCCGACAGGAGATCGTAATCATTGGGGTGCACCCGATGAACGAAATTCGGATACGTGCCGAACTCGATTCGTGTCTTTTGGACACCGATACATTCTTGCCAGACCAGTGGAAAAACCTCCCCGACCCGTTTCCGCTCTGGGTAAGAGAAGCGGCATGAGCCAGGCACCCTCGCAAAAGCGGCGCGGCCTGTTGGTCCGATCGTTTCTCGTCTGGTCAGTCCTCGAGCGTTTGGGGGTCGTATGCGTTATTGTAATAGCGCTTTGGCTGATGGTTGCGTGGGCGGTTTCGCTGCCGTGACCGATTCCCCCATCCGTCTTTCGGACGTTACGGTTGCCTATGACCGGCATCCCGCGGTCCATCACCTTTCCGGTTGGTTCGCGCCTGGAAGCATGACGGCGATCACGGGGCCGAACGGCGCCGGCAAGTCTACGCTGGTCAAGGCGCTCATGAGGCAGCTTCCCATCGCCGAAGGTCATATCGATCTCGGCGGCCTCGGGTTGCGTGACCTTGGCTATCTTCCACAGGCCGCCGAGATCGACCGAAGCTTTCCTCTCACCGTTGCGGATACGGTCATGCTCGGCGCCTGGCATCAGACAGGTGCCTTTCGCGGTATCACCGCGGGCATCGCAATGAAGGCCCGCAAGGCTCTTTCAGCGGTTGGACTCGAAGGTTTCGAACGACGGCATATAGGCTCCCTCTCGGCCGGGCAGTTCCAGAGGATTTTGTTTGCACGCCTGCTGCTCCAGGACGCCAAGGTTTTGCTGCTCGACGAGCCGTTCACGGCCATCGACGCTCGCACGACCCGTGACCTCATGGATGTATTGCTTCGCTGGCATCGTGATGGCCGAACGATCATCGCCGTCCTGCATGATTTCGAGCAGGTCCGGGCACATTTTCCGCAAACGCTGCTGATTGCGCGCGAGCCAATCGGCTGGGGACCGACCGCCTCGGTGATGACGGCGCAGAACCTGCTCAAGGCACGCGCCATGGCGGAAAATTGGGACGAGGCAGCGCAGGTTTGCGCGAGCCCGCACGAGAACGCAGCATGAGCCTGCACGAGTTCCTGATTGCACCGTTCGTGGAATACGGCTTCATGCGCCGCGCGCTTGTCGCCTGCTTTTGCCTCGGGCTTGGTTCAGGACCAGTCGGCGTGCTTCTGATGCTTCGGCGGATGAGCCTTGTCGGCGATTCGCTCAGCCATGCAGTCCTTCCAGGCGCGGCGATTGGATTTCTCTTTGCCGGCTTCTCCCTCACGGCCATGGGCGTCGGCGGCTTGATCGCGGGCCTTGCCGTTGCCATCCTTTCCGGCATCGTCAGCCGCACCACCTCCCTGCGCGAGGACGCCAGCTTTGCCACCTTCTATCTCACCTCGCTCGCCGCCGGGGTGCTGATTGTCTCGTTGCGTGGCTCCAGCCGCGATCTTCTGCACGTGCTTTTTGGGACCATTCTGGCGATTGATGCTCCGGCGCTTTATCTGGTCGCAAGCATAGCTTCGCTGACCCTGCTCATCCTTGCGATCGTCTATCGGCCGCTGATCGTCGAGTGCTTCGATCCAGGATTCTTGCGGGCAGTCGGTGGGCATGGCTCGCTCCACCACCTGAACTTTCTCTTTCTGGTCGTGCTGAACCTGGTTGCCGGTTTCCAGGCGCTGGGCACGCTTATGGCTGTCGGTCTGATGATGCTGCCGGCAGCCATCGCCCGCCTTTGGACACACACCGCGCCGGCTATGTTTGTGGTCGCCGCCTTGACCGCCGCCGTCGCTGGCTTCGTAGGGCTGATCGCCTCTTTCCATCTCGGCTATGCGTCGGGGCCGTGCATCATCCTGACCGCCAGCCTCTTCTATGGCGTTTCGCTGCTCGCCGCCCCGTCGGGAGCCGTGCGGCGTCTATTTCCCCGCCCTCACCTGACGGGCTGATCAAAGGAGATCCATCATGAACAGACTGAGACTCAACACCACGATAGGCCTGGCGGCTTTAGCCGTTCTTGCCATGGCCGCAGGAGCGTCGGCCAAGACGCTACAGGTCGTGGCGAGCTTCACCGTGCTTGCCGATGTCGTCCATGAAGTCGGCGGAGATAGCGTAGAGGTCAAGACCATCGTTCCTACGGACGGCGACCCGCATGAGTACGAACCCACGCCGGACGACGCCAGGAACCTGAAGGCCGCCAATGTCGTCTTTGTCAGCGGCGAAGGGCTCGAAGGCTGGATGGATCGCCTGATCAGCAGTTCGGGCTATACAGGAACGCCCGTGGTTGCCTCCGAGGGCATCGACAAACGCACAATGGAAGAAGACGGCGCCACGATCACCGACCCGCATGTCTGGAACAGCCCGCTCAATGTGGTCTTCTGGGTCGACAACATCGAGAAGGCGCTTTCCGCGGCCGATCCAGAAGATGCCATCCATTTCAAAGCGAATGCCGAGCGCTACATCAAAGAACTGCGAGAACTCGACACCTATGCTCACGCCAAGATCGATGCGCTCCCACAAGGGGCTCGCAAGGTGCTGACCAGCCACGACGCCTTCGGGTACTTCGGGCGCGAATACGATGTAACCTTCCTGGCGCCGCTTGGGTTCTCAACTGAAGCTGAAGCATCGGCCGGCGACGTCGCGAAGCTGATCGACCAGATCAAGAAGGAGAATGTGAAGGCTTACTTCTTCGAGAATTCCAATGATCCGCGGCTTGTCCGGCAGATCGCCAGCGCGACCAACGCACAACCCGGTGGTGAGCTCTATGTTGAGGCGCTGTCGAAGGCCGAAGGGCCGGCGCCAACATATGCCAAGATGTTCAAGTACAACGTAGACCAACTCGCTAATGCCATGGCGAAGCAGACGATGGCGCAGCAGTAGCACGCATCCTGCGGGACAGGCGGTCAACCCTTGTCCCGCACGGGCCTTGGTTTTGTGCCGAACCTATCGGTCATCCGGGTCTGTTGCGGATAGTTCGTCCGTCGATCGCAGCAGGTGGCCGGCATGTTCCAACACCAAACGCCTGCTCAATTGTTCAGGATTGCGACAATCAGGGCACCTGTCGGCCCCAGAACTCCGAACAGCGCCAAAAGAGTGATTATGTTTTGCGATCAGCTTAGCCAGTTTCTCATTTTGCTCCTATCTTGTCGATATGTGGCGCTGAGAAGCTGGCTGGCGACGGTCGCCCCAACCGATCGCACCGTGAGGGTGATTGAGGCTGCCCCGAGATTCTTGTATCGCGATCAATTTGCAGGCCCATCCACCCGGTGGGTTCTTCTCGCTACAACTTCGCAGTGCGAAATCCACCGCGCGACACCATGCCTCCGGCGAAGCCGCTAATCAGGTAGACGGCAGCGCCCAAAGCGGTGATCCAGAAGCTCGTCGGCCAGTCGGTCAGGAAGGCAAGCGACAGGCTGATCCAGGCGATGGCGACGGCAAGCAGCATCGAGGCGATGATGCCGGCGAGCACGCCGCGTGTCAGCCTCAGCGCGGTTGCCGCGGGCGCCACCATCAGCGCGAAGACGAGCAGCACGCCAACGATCTGCACCGCTTCCGCCGTGGCGACGGCGACCAGGATCATGAACAGGGTCGAGACGAGGTTGAGTGGCACGCCCCGTGCTTCGGCGAGTTCCGGCTGCAGGCTGGCGAACAGCAGCGGCCGGGCGATCGTCACCAGGGCGACGAGGATAACCACTGCCAGCATCGCAAGCACAATGACGGTGCGCAGGCTGATGCCGAGCACATTGCCGAACAGCACATTCGTCGCCTGCGAGGCGAAGGCGGTGTAGAAATGCAGGAACAGCAGGCCAAGGCCGAGCGACAGCGTCAGCACGATGCCGATGGCAACGTCGCGATGCGCGCGCTCGCCGAGCAGGCCGATGCCGATGCCGGCGACGACGGTGAAAACGGTCAGGCCGAAGAACGGCGACAGACCGATCAGGCCGGCGCCGGTGGCGCCGGGAAAGCCGACATGGGCGAGCGCGTGGCCGGCGAAGGTCTGGCCCCTGAGGACGAGGAAATAGCCGACCGTGCCGGCGACGATGCCGACGATCGTGCAGGCATAAAAGGCATTGCGCATGAATTCATAGTCAAAGATCGTGGACATGCGCGCCGCTTTCCAGTTCCACATCGTCGGCCATGACAAAGATGCGCCCGGCGACCCGCACCACATTGATTGATGTGCCGTAGAGTTTCGACAGCACCGGCCCGCTGATGACCTCGTCGACGGAGCCGATCGCGGCCTGGCCATTGCCGAGATAAAGCACAAAATCGACGGCGCGCAGCAGCGGATTGATCTCGTGCGAGCAGAACAGCACAGCAATGCCGAGACGGTCGCCGACCTCGTGCACGAGGTCGATGATGGTGCGCTGATGCGCTGCGTCGAGGCTGATCAACGGCTCATCGAGCAGCAGCAGTTGCGGATCGCCGATCAGCGCCTGGGCGATCAGGATGCGCTGGCGCTCGCCGCCGGAAAGCTCGGCCAGCGGACGCCGAGCGAGGTCGATTGCCCCGACCTCCTCAAGCGCTTTCCAGGCGGCTTCCTTCTCGGCTGCCGACGGGACCGGCCAGCCCCAGCGATGCCCGCCGGCTGCGCTGAGTACGAAGTCCAGCCCGCTGATCCCCATATGGGTCAGGGCGCGTCGCGCTTGCGGCATATAACCAATCGCGGGATTGCCGCGTTTCGGCGCCCGGCCAAGCACGGAGATGGCCCCTCCGGCCGGCTTGATCAGGCCGAGTATGGCGCGCAGCATCGTCGTCTTGCCGGCACCGTTGGCGCCCAGAAGGCCGACAAATGCGCCTTGCGGAATCGAAAAGGAGACGTCGGAAAGAACCCGGCGTCCCCCATAGGTAAGCGTGACCTGCTCGAATGCGACGGCGCTCATTGGGTGCGGGCTGCGAGCGCCTTCTGGACTGCGTCGATCTGACCGCCGAACCAGGACTGGATCGTCTCGCCGGCCGGCTCCGTTTCGGTCACGCCAATGACAGTGACCTTGTTCTGCTTGGCAATGTCGAGCAGCCTTGTCGTCGCCTCGTCCGTCACTTGCGAATTGTAGAACAGGATCTTGGCCGAACCGTCCTTCAGGCTTTTCTCGAACGCCGCCACCTGGGTCGGACTCGGCTCGGCGTCGTTCATCAGTGCCACCTGGAAGTCGTAGTTCAGCATTTTGAGACCTAGGGCTTCTGCCATATAACCGAAGACCGGCTCGGTAGCGGTTACCTCGGTGCCGGCATAGGTCTTCTTAACGTCGGCGATCTCCTTGTCGATCGCATCCAGCGACGACTGGAATTTCTTCAGATTGGCCTCGTAATGCACCGCGTTGGCCGGATCGCGCTTCGACAGGTCGGCGGTGAGCGCCTTGGCGACCGCCGGCAGCGTCTCCGGGTCGTACCACAGATGCGGATTGTCGCCCGGCTTCTTGCCGATCAGGTCAGCCGCAACGATGGTCGTGCGCTCTGGCTTGGCCGAGGCCGACAGCAGCTTGTCCATCCAAGGATCGTAATCGGCACCGTTGTAGATGATGATCTTGGCATCGGCGATGGTGCGCGCCGTCGACGGGCTGGTCTCGAACAGATGCGGATCATCGTCGGGATTGGACAGAATGCTGGTCACCGCGACATGGCTGCCGCCAATCTGGCGGGCGAGATCGCCATAGAAATTCTCCGCTGCCACGATGTTCATCTTATCTTCAGCCCGGGCAACGGTGCCGGTCAGCAGCGGCGCTGCAACGAGAAGGGCGGCCAGAAAGGGGATGGAACGCATTCCTTTGATCTCCTCGGACGGTGATTGAAGCGCAATTTTCGCTGGATGTAATGGTATAACGCTACTGATATTGGATTTGTGTTAAAAATGTGACCGGGCACGCTGCTTCCTCTCTCCGTGAATACACAACCCTGTGAAAACCTACCGCGCCACTCGGAATGACGCGAACATGCCACACGTCCAATCCGGTGAGTCCGGAACGACTCAAAGATCACTTCGCGGCAGGCCTCGAAATCGTTCCCGATTGATTTCTATGAGGGGTTCGAGTCCACGGCGTGGGCAAGGAAATAATAAGCAAGTAAAATCAGTTACTTAGATGAGTATTTTGGTGGGCCCGGAGGGACTCGAACCCCCAACCAAGCGGTTATGAGCCGCCGGCTCTAACCATTGAGCTACAGGCCCCACGCGGGCTGGCTTAGTGTTTTTCTTGTCGTCGCACAAGGCTTTCGAAAGCTCTGGCGGGAACCGTCAAAATCAGCCCATATTCGCTGCGTAGAGCGGCTTGCGCCCACAAGGCGCGTGAACAGGTCCAGGCCCATGCGCCGCATCGCAGGGAATCGGCGCCTTTGCGGGGTCGAAATGCGATGCGGCACGGGACTGAGGACCGTAGACTTCGAGGAGTTTTCATGACCAGACATCTTTTGCCCATCGCGCTCGCTGCCGCGGTCGCGTTCCCGGCGCTGGCACGCGCCGCCGACACCCAACCGCCGCCCCGCATCATCGTGTCGGGCGAAGGCGAAGCGACCGTGGCGCCTGACATGGCGATCCTTTCGCTCAGCGTCATGCGCGAGGCCAAGAGCGCGCGCGAAGCGCTCGATGCCAACAACGACGCCATGGCGTCGGTGATCGCGGCGATGAAATCCGCCGGCATCGCCGACCGCGACCTGCAGACGGCCGGCATCCAGATCAACCCGCGCTACAACTACACCAACAAGGCCGACGGCAGCCAGGAGGCGCAACTCGTCGCCTATCAGGTGACCAACACGCTGTCGGTGCGCGTGCGCAATGTCGACAAGACGGGCGAGATCCTCGACAAGGCGGTGTCGCTCGGCGTCAACCAGGGTGGCGGCATCACCTTCACCAATGACGATCCGAAGGCGACGATCACCGAGGCGCGCAAGAAGGCCGTCGCCGATGCGATGGCCAAGGCAAAGACACTCGCCGAAGCGGCCGGCATCAGCCTGGGCAAGGTGCTCGAGATCACCGACCAGAATGTCGCGCCGGTACCGATGCCGATGGCGGCCAAGTCGTTCGATGCCGCTCGCTCGGCCGTGCCGGTGCAGGCCGGCGAAAATTCCTACAACGTCCAGGTCACGGTCACCTTCGAGCTGAAGTAACAGCCGACCGGCATCGCAAGCGCGCCGCAGGCGTCGCAAGCGCCACCAACAAAAAAGCCCCGGAGGATCGATCCTCCGGGGCTTTTTTCGAGCCGCGCCTCACCTCGAGGGGCTCCGCTACTCAAAGTCGATCTTCAAAGAAGATCGTACTTATAGGCGATCCTCGCGGAGGATCGTCCTTTCGGCTCCTGCCTCAGCGATAGATGATCGGGCAGCCGCGCTCGTTGGCGAACACCACCACGACACGGTCGCCATACTGGCGGCCTGCCACTTTCACCGTGCGGCGGCTCATGTCGACGATGCGGGCGCGATGCAGACCCATGCGCTCGGCCTTATCAAGGGCGCGGTCCGGCGAGCAGCCGCGCCAATCGCGGTCGCGGTCGCGGTCGCGGCGATAGCCGTCATCGTCGCCGGTGTAGATGCCGAAACGCGGGTCGTGCCTGTCCCCGAAACCGAGATAGAGGCTGTCCGCATGCGCCGGAATGGCGGCGAAAGTGCCAAGCCCGACAAGGGCCGAAAGGACTGCCGTCTTGATCGTGTTGAACATCGTCTTCTCTCCTTGTTGTGGGCTTGCGCCCGTAGAACCGATGATTGGAAAATGCCTTTTTGTGTCTGAACTTTCCGCGAACCAGCCATTCATGTCCGGTTCATATAAGCGCGAACCCGCCAGGGTTCGTCGCTCTTATGCCAAACGCGAACCTGATCAGGTCCGTCCTTAACCGCGAACCCGCCAGGGTTCGTCGCTCTTATGCCAAACGCGAACCTCATCACGCCTCGTCCTTAAACGCGGACGCTTCGGCGTTCGTCATCAATATGCGTTGCGAACCGGTTATGCTTCGTCATCAAAACACGAACCCGCTGGGTTCGTCGTTCGTCACAACGCGAGCCCCCATCCAGACGCGAACCGGTTACGGTTCGTCATCCAATATATAATCAAAGTAGTCGTCCGGCTCGGCCAGATCGGTTTCCTTGGCCTTCACCCGGCCCTGGATCGAAATGCCGGCTTCGTGCACGGTCGCCGCACTTCCCGAGACAAGCCTGTGCCACCAGTAGAGATCATGGCCCTCGGCGATAAGCCGGTAGGCGCAGGTTTTTGGCAGCCAAGCGATGGTGCGCACATTCTGCGGCGTCAGGCCGACGCAATCGGGCACCCGCGCCAGGCGGTTGGCATAGTCGGAGCAACGGCAGTTCTGCGCATCGAACAGCCTGCAGCCGACGCTTGTCCAGAATATCTCGCCCGTATCCTCGTCCTCGAGCTTCGACAGGCAGCATTTGCCGCAGCCGTCGCAAAGCGATTCCCATTCGGCCGGGGTCATCGCCTCAAGCGTCTTCGTTTTCCAGAACGGCGCGGTCATTTTGGTGGATTTGGCCCTCCGCGGCCTTCCGGTCAAGCGCTACGATGACAGGTGACCCAGTATCAACATTAGAAAAACACGAAATAGCCTTCAAAAGGCCGGCCAGGCATCCTTGGCTGGCGCCAATGCCCGACGGAACCAATTGCGGTTGATGAAGGTTTGGGCAGGGATGGGACCCCACTAGGAGAAAATTGATATGAAACGCCAACCACGGATTCTGGCGGGCACAGCAATCGGCCTGCTTATGGCATCCGCGCCGTTGGGCGCGTACCCGCTGCAGGGGGGTGTCGCTTCCGGCAGCCTGCATGGGGCACCGCTCGTGCTGGCCCAGGCCGCTTGCGCCGAAGGCCAGTCGGCCGAGGAATGCGCGCAGGGCGGAGCCGAGCAGCCGCGCAAAAGGAAGCGCGAGCAGCAGCAGCAGCAAAGCGAGTCGGCGCCGGCCGGCGAACAAGCAGCACCCGCCGAGACCGAGCAGAAGCCACGCAAGAGGCGGCAAGAGCAGCAGCAGATGGATAATGGCCAGTCGGGGGAAGCTGCCCCGGCCGAGCAGCAGGTCAAGCCGCGCAAGAAGCGTGACCAGCAGCAGCAGATCGAGGCGGCACCCGCCGACCAGGGCGGCCAGCCCGCGACCGAAGACCAGCAGCCGCGCAAGAAGAAGCGCAGCCAGCAAAAGGAAGCGGCGCCGGCTGAGCAGCCTGCGGAGCAGGTCGCACCTGCCGCGACAGACCAGCAACAAAGCGACCAGCAGGGCAACCAGGGCCGCAAGAAGCGCAAGCACGATCAGCAGCAGACGGAGGGGGCGCCCGCTGGCCAGGCCGGCGAGCAGGTCGCCCCGACCGAACAGACCGCTCCCGCCAATGACAACCAGCAAGGTGGCAACCAGGGTCGTAAAAAGCACCGGCAGAACCAGCAGAACGAAAACGCCCCCGCCGAGCAGACGCAGACCAACGAGCCGGCCAAAAAGCTGGCGCCGGCAGGTGAACCTGTGCCGCAAGCCGAACCGTTGCAGAATGGCGAGCAGCCGGTCCAGGGCGAACAGGCCCAGGACAAGAAGAAGCGCAAGAAGCCGACTTCCGAACAGCCGGCAAATGGCGAGCAGCCCACGACCGGCGAGCAGCAACCCGCAACCGGCGAACAGCCAGCCAACGGCAGCGAGCCGGCGAACAACAACCAGCCTGCCAATAGCGGCAACGCCGCGCAGGGCGAAACCGCAAATCCGAACGAGGCGCCCGTTCTGGACAGCCAGAAGGATGCCGTGCGCAAGCACCGTGGCCGCAACGACAACGGCCAGAACGGCGGCGCCCAGACCGGCGGTGCCCAGACCGGCGGCGCTCAAACCGAAAATGGGCAGGCCGGCAACGGCCAGAACGACAATCAGGCCGGGCAGCAGCAAGGTGGCAGGCAGGCGCAGAGGCCGGCTCCGGTCGATCAGGGCCCGCCACCCACCGACGACAAGTCGGCGCAGCAGGCGATCAGGCCCGAGAAGATCGTCCCCGTCGATGAGGAGAAGGGCAAGCGGATCGACCGCACGCCCGAACAGTTTGCCCGCGACCGCCGGCGACCGCAGGGCGCCGACGTCGTGAAGCAGTTCGGCGACCGTGTGATCCTCCAGTTCAACAACCAGACATTCGTGGAAAGCAACGAGGCGCCCCGCATCACCCGCGGCGCCAGGGATGTCTACTACGAGGACCTGTCGGGCGACCGCACGCGCGAGACGGTGGAACGCGGCAACGGCGTCCGCGTCGTCACCATCCGCAACCGCTATGGCGATGTCATCCAGCGTTCGCGCGTCATGCCGGACGGCCGCGAATATGTGCTGAGCTATGTCGACGAGCGGCAATACCAGGATGACGGCGATTGGCGCGATCCCGGCGACGACCTGCCGCCGATGCGGCTGACCATCCCGCGGCGCGACTACATCCTCGATTCCGAGGATGTCGAGAGCGACGACGACTACTACACCTTCCTCGAGCAGCCGCCGGTGGAAAGGGTGCAGCGTCTCTATTCGATCGACGAGGTGAAGCGCTCGGCCCGCGTGCGCGACATCGCCCGGCGCATCGATCTCGACACGCTGAACTTCGAGTTCGGCTCGGCCACCATCTCCGACACCGAGGTGCAGAAGCTCGATGGCGTCGCCAACGCCATGGAAAAGCTTTTGAAGAAAAACCCGGCCGAGACCTTCCTGATCGAAGGCCACACCGACGCGGTCGGCACGCCGGAAGCAAACCTCGCGCTGTCGGACCGCCGCGCCGAGGCGGTCGCCGAGGCGTTGACCAACGCCTTTGGCATCCCGGCCGAGAACCTCACCACGCAGGGCTATGGCGAGGAATATCTCAAGGTGAACACGCCCGGTCCGAACCGGGAGAACCGGCGTGTCGCCATCCGCCGCATCACCTCGCTGGTCGCGCCGGTGGCGAGCAACAGCGACCAGTGATCAGTGCATGTCGCCCAAAGGTGTGCAGCGGTTTTGGGATAACGACATGCACTTGGACAGACATAAACCGTGTCGCGCTGAGCCCATTCAGCGCGACACGGTTCAGCGTTTGATTTTAAGACCCTGCCCGGATCTTTGGAATCAGTGCTTAAGGAAAAGGACCGTCCGCGCCGGACGGGCCTTTTCCTTTCCTGGCTCAAGAAGATTTGTCCTGTCGATTAGAGCTAACTCATTGAATTGCCGCATTGCGACACCCAGATTCTAGGCAGGGCGTTCCCTGCCCTGTCCCGACTCCAGCGGGACACACTGAGCCCCGCCGGGTCCCCTCCCCGGCGGGGTTTTTTGCCTTGAAAACTCGTCCCGTCTGGCCGAAATACCCACCTATCGCAATTTGACCGGAAGCCTTTATGAAGCGTCTCGAACTCGCCATCGAATCCGTCATCCTGGCTTCGCGCTGGCTGCTGGTGGTTTTCTATCTCGGGCTTGGCGTGGCGTTGGCGATCTACGCGCTGTCCTTCGGCAAGAAGCTCTACGAGTTCGTCATGAGCGCCTTCACGCTCGGCGACACCGACACGATCCTGAAGATGCTCGGCCTGATCGACGCCGCGCTCGTCGCCTCGCTGGTGGTGATGGTGATCATCTCGGGCTACGAGAATTTCGTCAGCCGCTTCGACGAGCAGGACGGCGAGGTCCATTGGCTGGGAACGATCGATGTCGGCTCGCTGAAGGTCAAGGTCGCCTCGACCATCGTCGCAATCTCCTCGATCCACCTTTTGCAGGTATTCCTGAATTCGGTGTCCTACACGACCGACCAGTTGATGTGGCTGACCATCATCCATCTCGCCTTCGTCGTCTCGGCGCTGATGCTGGCCTATATCGACCGGATCATGGCGCTGGCCAAGGGCAAGAAGATGGAAGAGTAGGCGCGTTGACCTTGTCAGCATGACACACCCCTGATACCATCTATTGGTATTGGAGCTTTATCATGCCCAAAAACACCTCTATCACCCTTGGCGATCAGTATGACACCTTCATTCAGCGACAGATCGCAAAAGGTCGCTTTGGATCGGCTAGTGAGACCGTTCGCGCAGGTCTTCGTCTTCTTGAAGAACAGGAACTAAAGATCGAGCAGCTACGCGCCGCAATCGACGAGGGCGATATGTCAGGCGATCCCGAACCATTCGACATTGAGGCGTTTCTCGAGTCTAAGAAACGTGGATGAAGCGGGCGGTCCGGTACTCGCCGAAGGCAAAGTCGGACCTGGACGGTATTTGGAATTATTCGCTTAACCTGTGGGGAGCAGAGCGAGCCGACGCTTATATCCGTTCCATCCATTCCACGTTCAATCTGATAGACCAATTTCCGGCGATAGTACGAAACGCGTCGGATATCCGACCTGGCCTACTGAAATACTCAGTCGGTTCTCACGTAGTGTATCTGCGGATGAATGAGCAATCCATCGATGTTGTGCGCATCTTGCATCAACAGATGGATTACCCCAGACACCTCTAGAAGGCTCGGGTTATCTTCGTGTCCGAATTGGCGAACACCTCGTCGGGCACGAAAAAGTCGCCAGCGAGCTGATCGGCCGCGCCCGGCGCGTAGACCGAAAAGTCTGTCACGCCTTCGGCGCGCAGCACCTCTTCGTCGATGTAGAAATTGCCGGTCGCCTCGCGCGAGGATCGCATGAAGATGGCGTGCGCGGCATTGGCCATGATGTCGGGTGAGCGGCTCATCGCCGCCACCGTCGCGCCGCCGAGAAGATTGCGCACGGCCGCGGTATCGATCGTGGAGATCGGCCATAGCGAATTGACGGCGATGCCGGCTCCCGCGAACTCGGCGCTCATGCCAAGCGTGCACATCGACATGCCGAACTTCGCCATCGTGTAGGCGACGTGGTTCTTGAACCACTTGGCCTTCATGTCGAGCGGCGGCGCCAGATTCAGGATGTGAGGGTTCTTTGCCAACTTAAGGTGGGGAATGCACATTTTGGAGACCAGGAAGGTGCCACGCGTGTTGATCTGGTGCATCAGATCGTAGCGCTTCATGTCGGTCTCCAGCGTGCCGGTAAGCTGGATGGCGCTGGCATTGTTGACGCAGATGTCGATGCCGCCGAACCGTTCGACCGTCTTGGCCACCGCGTCGGAGACCTGCGCCTCGTCGCGAATGTCGCAAAGCACCGGCAGCGCCTTGCCGCCGGCCTGTTCGATTTCTTGCGCCGCCGTGTAGATCGTGCCCGGCAGCTTCGGATGCGGCTCGGCGGTCTTGGCCGCGATCGTCACATTGGCGCCGTCGCGCGCCGCGCGCAGCGCGATCGCCAGCCCGATGCCGCGCGATCCGCCCGAGATGAACAGCGTCTTTCCGTTGAGCGACATCCTTCGCCTCCCTCTTAAACAGGCAGGCAAATTGCGCGGCGCACAGCCGTGACGCAAGAGCCGAAAGCAGTCGAAGCGGTTACGTTGCGTAGGGTAGCAACCTCGGTGGCACCGGACCTGGGTCACTTGAGATTCAGGTGACCCTACACCAGGACCAGCCCCTGCCGCATCGCGATTGCGATGGCGTCGGTGCGGTTGGCGGCACCGAGCTTGATCAGGATCGCGGCGACGTGGAACTTCGCCGTATGCACGGAAATGTTGAGCCGCCGGGCGATCACCTTGTTCGGCGCGCCCTCGGCAAGCAGCGCCAGCACTTCCGCCTCGCGCGGCGACAAGGCCGGGCGGGGCTGGTTGTCGTCGGGCGTCTCTTCCTCGGCAAGCTCGTCATCGTGGAAAGCGTCATGCGCGACCTCCGACGGCGGCGCCTTGCCGACGCGGTAGCCTGACGCTGCCAATCGCGCGGCGGCGGCGATCAGCAGGCCATCTGCGGAGAGGGGCAGCACGGCCAGCACATTGTCAGCCACCCGCTCGCTGCCCACCCGCCGCGAAAGCAGGACGACGGGCGTGGCCGAACTGACGACCCGGCTTTCCAGGCCGGCCTCGTCGGCGACAGCGACATCCGCCATCTGGCCGACGCCACTTCCAGCCAATGCCGGCGCCAGATCGTCGCTCGCGGCCAGCGCATCGGCAAGCTGCTCGGCGCGCCGGGCATCGCCGAGCGCCACCAGCACCGTCAGCCGGTGGGCTGACGGTTCCGGTCTTGCGATCACTTGTGCGGCGCTGCTTGCCATCGGCCCTCTCAGCTCAGCGGCTTCTCGCCGATAGTGATCGACACGTCGCGCTCCGCGCCGCCGCTCGAAACACCGAGCGTCACCGTTGTGCCTGCGCTGTCCGGCCCGAGCTTGCGGATCAGCTCGCGCGGTCCATGCACTGCCTCGCCGTTCCAGGCGATGACGATGTCGCCGACATGCAGCCCGGCGGCCTTGGCCGGGCCGTTCTCGTCGAGGCTCATCACCATGGCGCCTTTGGTGTCGTCATTGCGGATCGGATGCAGCCCGGCGCCGAGATAGCCGCGCGCGACATGGCCCTTCTCGCGCAGTGTCGCCACAGCGCGCTCTATCGTCTCGTAAGGCATGACCAGCGCGCGTCGGCGCGGTCCGAACAACAGCATGCCGATCAGGCCGCCCTTGGCGTCGAGCACCGGCCCGCCCTCGAAACGCCCGCCGGTGTTGATGGCGAGGTTGATGCGCCGGTCGATCGTGCCGCCGCGCATCGAGCGCCAGGCCGGACCGACTTCGCCGACCGTGCCGAACACCGCAAGCGCGGCGCCATCGCTGTTGCCGACGGCGAGTACCAGATTGCCGGGGCGCACGGCGCCGGCCTCAGCCAATTGCGGCAAACCGGCAGCCACGGAAGCCGGCTTCAACAGGGCAACGCCCGTCGAAGGATCGCGGCCGACAAGCTCGGCTTTCACGGTTTCCCCCGAGGCCAGCGTCAATTCGATCTCCTCGCCGGCTTCGACGGCTTCCTCGGCGGTGACGAAGTAGCCGTCGCGCCAATGGAAGGCGCTCGCGGTGCGGTGATGGTGCGTGACGAAGCTCGCCACCGCCGGAGCGGCGGTGGCCGCGACATCGGCGATCGCGTCGGAAAAGGCACTGAGATTGAAGTCGCTCATAAGACTGTCTCCTGGGTTCGGTGACCCAGATATCGCTCCGGAACGCCGCCGGGGATACTCGCCTGACGGCTAGTCGCCGGCCGGACTGGCCATCTGGTCAGGTCGCGGCGCCTGCGGCTGCTCCGCACATATAGTCATCATTCTACGAGGGAACACGCCCATGGCTTTCGCAGCCGAAAAACTTCCATCGGATGACAGTTTGCTCGACGCTTACTCGGCATCCGTTGCCGACGCCGTCGACCGCATCGGCCCGGCAGTGTGCCGCATCGAGCGTATCGGCGCCGGCGGCCATGGCTCCGGCTTCGTCATCGCGCAGGATGGGCTGGTCGTCACCAACTTCCATGTCGTCGGCGATGCGCGCGCCGTCCGCGTCACCATGCCGGACGGCGCGTCGCGCGAAGGCCACGTGCTTGGCCGCGACCCCGACACCGACATCGCGCTGGTGCGCGCCGACGGCAATTTCGCCGATGTCGCGCCGCTCGGCGATTCCAAGCGCCTGCGTCGCGGCCAGATCGCGATCGCCATCGGCAATCCGCTCGGCTTCGAATGGACCGTCACCGCCGGCGTCGTCTCGGCGCTCGGCCGCTCGATGCGCGCCTCGACCGGCCGGCTGATCGACGACGTCATCCAGACCGATGCCGCGCTCAATCCCGGCAATTCCGGCGGGCCGCTGGTGTCGTCGGCCGGCGAGGTGATCGGCGTCAACACCGCCATGATCCATGGCGCGCAAGGCATCGCCTTCGCGGTCGCCTCCAACACCGCCAATTTCGTCATCTCCGAGATCATCCGCTTCGGCCGCGTCCGTCGGGCCTTCATCGGCGTTTCCGCCGACACGACCAACCTGCCCCGCCGTGCGGCACTCCTGTCGCAAGTGACCACGAACACGGCGGTGCGCCTGCGCGGTGTCGAGAATAACGGTCCCGCGGCCAAGGCCGGCCTGAAGGAAGGCGACATCATCGCGGCAATAGACGGCCGTCCGGTGACGGGCGTCGACGATCTCGTGCGCATGCTCGATGCCGAGCGCATCGGCCGCGAGACGCTCTGCACGGTGGTGCGCCGCACCGGTATCAGCCAGGTGATGGTGACGCCGGTGGCACGGGCGAACTGAGACCAGCCGCCCAGTCTAGCTCCCCGCCGTACCCTCGGCGTATTGCGCCAGGAATTCATCGCTTGGCGGGATAGGCTTGATGACGTCGATCAGCACCCCGTTCGGGTCCCTGGTGATGAAGTGCCGTTGGCCGAAGGGCTCGTCGCGCAAGCTGCGCAGGATCGGCAGGCCGGCTGCGACGACGCGCTCGTAGACGGCGTCGGGATCGCGCACCTCGAAATTGATCAGCAGGCCGGTCGTGCGCCCGCGCCCCTCTTGCGGGATCGTTTCATGGTCGCCCTGGACGATGCCGAGATTGACGCGCTTGTCCTCGGCCGACTGCAGATGCATATACCAGTCGCTCTGGAAGAGCGCCTTGAAGCGGAAATGCTCGATATAGAAGGCGGCAGTGCCTGCGACATCATCCGTCATCAGCACAGGATAATAGCTCGTCGTCTTCATCTTTCCTTCTCCTCCCATTCAACATACAGTCTGTATGTAGATGCAAATAACATACAGGCTGCATGTATGCAACAAGAGTCCGGACGCCGCTCCAACCGCGACCGCACCGAGGCGACGCGCGCCGATCTGATCCGTGCGGCGCGAAAACTATTCACGGAAAAATCCTATGCCGAGACCGGCACGCCGGAGATCGTCGCCGAGGCCGGCGTCACGCGCGGCGCGCTCTACCATCACTTCGCCGACAAGCAGGCGCTGTTCGCGGCGGTCGTCGAGCAGGAGGCGGCAGCCGTGGCTGCCGAGATCGATCATGCCTCGCCGCCCTCGCTCTCCGCCCGTGATGCGCTGATCGCCGGATCGGACGCTTATCTGGAGGCCATGCGGGCGCCCGGCCGCACGCGGCTTCTGCTGCTTGACGGGCCGGCCGTGCTGGGGCGCGCCGCCATGGACGAGATCGACAACCGGCACGGCAACCGCTCGCTGCGCGAAGGCCTGGTCGCCGCGATGCGGGCGCAAGCGATGACCAGATTGCCGGCCGAGGCGCTGACCGCCTTGCTGGCCGCCGCCTTCGACCGGGCCGCCCTGGCCGTCGAGGCAGGCGCGTCCGGCGCGGATTATCGCGTGGTGTTGGTCGCGCTCATGGACGGCTTGTCTGCGGCCCCTCCTCCGTCCAGACGCCCGGCTCCATCTCGTTGAAGCAGCCGAGCTGCCGCTTGAACTCGTCGATCAGCCAGGATGCCGCCGGCTTGGGGCTGCGGTCGGCGCGGTGCATGGCATAGAGCGGCGAGCGCACCTCGCGATAGGGCTCCAGGTCGAGCTCCACCAGCCTGCCGCTGGCGAGGTCGTCGGCGATCAGCCAGCGCGGCAGGCCGCCCCAGCCAAGACCTTCGCGCATCAAGGCATGCTTGGTGCGCACGTCCGTCAACCGCCAGGTCCGATAGGCAAAGACGCCATAGTCGCGCCCGCGCGTCCGCTCCGACTGATCGGAGACGACGATCTGGATGTGCTCGCGCAAATCCTCGACGGCGACCGGCTTCGGCAGTTTGGCCAATGGATGGCCGGGCGCCGCGGCCGGCACCATCGAGGTGAAGCCGATGCGCAGCAGGGTGACGTCGGCATCGCCTTGCAGGCCGCCGAAGCCGAGATCCGACTGGCCGTTGACGACCTGATCGACGATCAGGCCGAGCGAGCCGATATAAAGCCGCAGCGTGACCGCCGGGAACTGGGCTTCGAAAGCCTTGAGCACGCGCACCAGCGCCGGTGACGGCAGCGCCACGTCGACAGATACGGCCACTTCCGCTTCCAGCCCTTGCCGGTAGCCGTCGGCGCGCGAGCGGATGCGCTGCAGGACGCCGATCATGCGTCGCGCGTCCTCCAGCATCGCCTTGCCGACATCGGTCAGCTGCGGCTCGCGCACGCCTTCGCGCTCGAACAGTTTCAGGCCGAGCTGCGCTTCGAGATTGGCGATGCCGTAGCTCACCACCGACTGCGCCCGGTTGAGCTTACGCCCCGCGGCCGAGAAGCTGCCGGTGTCGGCCACCGCCACCAGGATTTGAAGCTGATCCAATGTCGGGTTCGGCTGCATGCTTTTATATCCATTTTGTTGATGGATTGTATACACATTATACCAGTTATTCTGATGGAGCGGCAATCCCATATTGGGCTGGAAAGTTTCAATCCAACCCCAAGGGGACACCGCCATGTCTATTCTTCTCGTTACGTCCAGCCCGCGCGGCGCCGCTTCGCACTCGAGCCGCGTCGCCACCGATCTTGCCCAGAAGCTCAATGCCGCCGATCCGTCCAACACGCTTGTCGTGCGCGATCTGGTCGCCAATCCGCTGCCGCATATCGATCCTGACTACGCCACCGGCATCTATACGCCGGCCGAAGCCCGTACGCCGCGCCAGGCCGAGGTCGTCGGCGTTTCCGACACCGTGCTCGACGAGCTTTTCGCCGCCGACACCGTGATCCTCGCCACCGGCTTCATTAACTTCAACATCTCCTCGACGTTGAAGTCCTGGGTCGACCACGTCGCCCGCTCCGGCAGGTCCTTTGCCTATGGCGAAGGTGGCCCGAAGGGCCTCGTCAGCGGCAAGAAGGTCTACATCGTGCTCGCTTCCGGCGGCATCTATTCGGAAGGCGCCGCGGTGCAGATGGACCATGCGGTTCCGTATCTGCGCAGCGTGCTCGGCTTCCTCGGCATGACCGACGTCGAGGTCATCCGCGTCGAGGGCGTCGGCATGGGCGCCGATGCGGTCACGGCCGCGCTCGCCAAGGCCACCGCCAAGGTTGACGCGATCGCGGCTGCCAATGCCAATCAGGTCGCGGTCGCGGCCTGACCGCCGATGCCAGGAAATGAAAGAGGCAGGCGCCCGCCAGCGCCTGCCTTTTTTGCATTCGCTTAGTTGTGCCCCCGCCCTACAGCGGTGGCAGCACCACGGCCGGGTGGCGGTCCTCGCGCAGGATCAGCCCAAGGCTGTAATCCAGCGCCAGCTTCATGGCGCCGAGCGCGGTGCCGACATCTTCCAGCGCGCTGACGGCGATCGGCGTCGGCCAGGCCAGTTCGCCGGCCATGCGCTCGACCTCGGCCGTCATCAGCGCATTGCGCCCGACACCGCCGCCAAGCACGATCAGGCCCGGATCGAACATGCCGATGCAGCCGGCGGCGAGCCGGCCGATATCGGCGGCATGGCGCGACACCGCCGCGGCGGCCGGGCGCGACCCTGCCAGCGCCAGCGCGAACAATTCCTTGGCTGAGCTCGGCGGGGATCCTTCTTCCGCCGGCCAGGACTGCCGGCTGCGTTCGACGAGCGCCCGCGAGCCGAGATAATGCTCGAGCCCTTCGCGATAAGGCACTTCGCTGGCCGACCACGGAAAAGGCATGCGGCCGACTTCGCCGGCCGCACCCCCGGCGCCGCGATAAAGCCGGCCTTCATTGATCAGACCCAGGCCGACGCGGACGCCGACCTGCAGGAAGGCAAAGGTCTGGTGGCCCTGCGCCGCGCCGAAATGCATTTCGCCGATCGCCGCGCAATTGACGTTGTTTTCCAGGATGATCGGCACATCGATCTTGCGGCGAAGGGTGTGCAGCACGGCGTCCGGGCCGTTGCCCTGGCCATTGCCGAGGCGGCTGTGCGAGACGATGCGCGGCACCGCGACCGCTATGCTGCGCAAGGTGCGGAAATTCTTGCCGACCTTTGCCGGGATCGACTTGGCGACCGAGAGCACGACCGCGCCGATCCCGTCGGTGGTCGCCCCCTCCGGAATGCTCTCTTCCACCGTCACCAAGGGCTGGGCGTCCATCGAATAGGCGACGGCGCGCACTTGTGCCGCCCCGACATCGATGCCGATCACATAGCCGGCGCCCGGCCCGATGCCATAGATGGTCGCGGTCCGCCCAATGGCGCCGCGTTCGGTGCCGCGCGACGCGACGAGG
Source organism: Mesorhizobium sp. B2-7-1 (assembly GCF_006440735.1). Taxonomy (GTDB): domain Bacteria; phylum Pseudomonadota; class Alphaproteobacteria; order Rhizobiales; family Rhizobiaceae; genus Mesorhizobium. The sequence continues at coordinate 31,460 of NZ_VFUA01000034.1, forward strand.
CCGAGCGCGCTAAGCTCGGAAACCGCGGCCGACATGGTCGGCTTGGAGAGCTCCAGCATCGAGCCGAGCTTCGGCCGCGTCACCGGCCCCTGCGCGGCCAGCAGGCGCAAAACGGCGCGGGCGCTTTCCGTCAGGCTGGGGATTTCGGATGGAGCCATCTGCGACGCTTGTTCCGCCTTCATCCTCTCGGCGCTCGGCCGGGCGCGCCGGATCGCATACCACGAATCAACCGCGACAATTGCCATTGTGATGCGTTTCGGCGGATTGCGCGAATGCGCCCACTGAGAGAACAAGTCTGGTGTCCAGGAGAACTAAAGCTCCGTCGGCGACCAGGGCTTCAGCTTCGTGTCGGTCTGCCGATAGCGGAAAGTGATGTCGGTGAGTCCGGCCGCATCCTGCAAGTCTGCGACGATCATCTGCAGCGCGATGATCTCCAGGATGCCGTCCGCGATCGCATTGCCGAGCGCCGGGATGACGATCACGGCGAGCTTTTCCGTGGCGGCGATATCGGTCCGTCGCGTGATCAGAACCGAGGGGCAGCCGAAGCCGGCCATATCCTGCGCGATCTTGACCTCGCGGTCGTCACCGAAGGCGATAAGGCCGGTGGCCGCGTCCTGCGATTCCATTGGGCCATGCAGATAGTTCAGCGTGTCCCAGCCGGAGGCGGGAACCCGGACCGCCTCGCGGATCAGCATCGCCGCCTCGCCGGCATTGGCAAAGCCGATACCAGCTCCCACGATGTCGATGGAGGCGCGGCCGGCCAGCAACCCTGCCGCCCGGCCAGCGCTCTTCCAGCCGTCGGCCAGCAGCCGCCCGACCGCTGGCGGCAATTGCGTCCAGTCGAAGGCGCCGCCGGCGATCCTGTCGACCAGCATGCCGAGCGCGAGCAAAGTGCCGGTGTAGCCAGTCGAACTGGCACCATTGTCGGCGCCCGATTCCATCGCGATCACCGCGCCGGTTATACCGGCCAGCGGATTGTCGGCGCCACGGCAGATGGCAAGGCGCGGATAGGCCTTCGCCTCCAGCATCACGTCGGCGATTTCGCGGCTCTGGCCGGAGGCCGACAAAGCGACAAAGGCGTCCGCCGCCGCACCCGTCCGGCCATAGAGCTCGGTCGGCACGAAGGCCAAACCCCGCCTGCCGGGCTGGCGCAGATAATATGCTCCGGCGAGCGCTGCCTGATAGCTGGCGCCGATGCCGGCAAAGCCGATCGTGCCGCCGGAAAAACCCGACAGGTCGAGCGTGTCGAGCGCTCGCGCCACGGCCTGCCTTCCCAATTCCAGGCTTTCGGCCTGGCGTGACACCGCGGGCCGGTAACCGATGCGCTTCATCTTCGATATTCCCTCGATCCACCCTTCAGCCGTTGCCACGGCTCTGGCCAGCGACAAGGCGCCCGGCCAGAGCAACCGCGCCGATCACCGGCGGCTCGCGCAGCAGGACCACGCGGCTTGCCGGCGACACCAATGCCATCGCCACGACGAAAGCTTCCATCAGCGTCGGCTGCTCGGCAATGACGCCGCCGCCGGCAACGACCAGCGAGGCATTGGCGCCGCGTTCGATCAGCAGCGGCACAAGTGCCGCAAGCCCCTCGCCGCCTTCCTTGATGACGCGCGAAGCGAGCGGGGAACCAGCGTTCGCGGCATCGAAGACGGCGTTGGCGTAGCGGCCCCAGGCCGCGGCGCCCCTCGTCTCGTTGAGCAATATGCCGAGCTTGGTCTGGTCGTCGGTTCCGATCTCGCGCATCAGCATGGCAATCAGCGGATCGCCCTCCTGGCCGCGATCGAGCGCGCGGCGGATCGCCTTGGCGGCTTCGCGCACCAGTGCCGCGGCGCTGCCTTCGTCGCCGAGGATCCAGCCCCAGCCGCCGGCGGCAAGCATCTTGCCCTCGACTGTGCGCGCGACGGCGATCGAACCGGTTCCGGCCACCACCCCGATGCCGTCATCGTAGCCCGCAGCAGGCACCATCAGTTCGGCGTCGTTTACCACCTGCACGCTCGTTTTCAGGGCGGCCGACAGCAGCGCCTGGAACCGCCGGCACTGCTCGTCGGTGTCGCAACCATGCGCGCCGACCGCCATGGCGGCCGGGGCCGCGCCGTCGCAGAGGTCCATGACGATGGCCGCAAGCTTCGCCGCATCGGCCTCCATCTGGCGGATGCGCCACTCGTCGGTCACGATGGTCTTGTCGAACAGCACTATGTTCCCGCGACGCCCCATGATGCGCGTCTTGGTGCCGCCTATGTCCACGCCCGCCAACAGGTTCCGATCCACGAACATTCCCTTCGCCAGACGCGCCGCCGAAGCCCTGCGCAATGCTGCAATCACATTAGTTAGGAAACTTTACAAACTATCTTTCCAGACAGCAAGAACTATGATTTGATCGATCCCGTCAAAAGCGCATCAAGCGCGCAATGGGAGATCAGCAAGATGAGCAGGAGAAGGATCGGCCTGGCCCTCGCGGCCGCCTCTTTCGCATGGGGATTCGCATCAAGCGTGGCGCATGCCACCGACATCTCGTTCTGGACTTGGCGCCAGGAAGACAAGGCCGCCTACAACGAGCTCTTCGCCGACTTCACAAAGGCCAATCCGGACGTCCACGTGAAGTTCGAATCCTTCCCGGACGAGAATTATCCGACCATCGTCTCGACGGCGTTGGCCGGCGGCAAGGGCGGCGACGTCATCCACACCCACGCCTATGGCTGGCTCGAGCAGTTCGTGAAGGCCGGCTACTTCGAGCCACTCGATATGAACACCGTGCCGTCGCTCGCCAACCAGCCGGCGGACGCGCTGGTGTCCGGCACCTACCGCGCGGACAAGAAGGTCTATTCGCTGCCCTTCGCCTCGCAGACGCTTGGCCTGTTCATCAACAAGGACGTCTTCGCCAAGGCAGGGCTGACGCCGCCGACCACCTGGGACGAGTTCATCACCGTCAGCAAGGCGCTGAAGGAGAAGGGCATCTATCCCTTGGCCAATGGCATGGGCACCAGCTGGTTCAACGAGATGTTCGTGGCCATCTTCACCAACCCGTTCCTCGGCCAGGGCTTCGTCGGCGACCTCACCAGCGGCAAGGCTACCTTCAAGGATCCGCGTTATGTCGCGGCGCTCGGCAAGCTGCTTGAATTGCGTCCCTACATGCCCGACGGCTTCGAAGGCATCGACTACGAGACGGCCGGCCAGCTGTTCCTGAGCGGCAAGGCGGCAATGCTCGCCGGCGGCAGCTTCGACATCGCCACCTACCGATCGCAGAACCCCGCCATCAACATGGACTTCGTCGCCCCGCCGATGGCCAAGGCCGGGGACACGCCGCAAGCCACCAAGTTCTTCGACGGCGGTTATGCAGTCAATTCCAAGTCGGCCAACAAGGAAGCGGCGCTCAAGCTGGTCAACTGGATGGGCACCAAGGAGTTCGGCGACAAGTTCTCCGCGCTTCTCGGCAACATCTCGCCGATCAAGGGCGTCGTCATCAAGGATGAGCTGCTGTCGCATGTCGCCAAGTTGAACGAGACGGCGATGCCGCATATCAATGTCGTCTATTTCCGCTTCGAGAAGCCGACGGGATCGGAGCTGCTGCAGGGCGACATCACCAAGATGATGTCCGGCTCGATCGCGCCGGACCAGCTTGCCGCCGACCTCACCGACGGCCTCGCCAAATGGTACAAGCCGTTCCAGGGCAAATGAGATGACCGACGGCTGGCGCCACACCGAAAGACCTTTTCTGTGGCGCCGGGCGCTCTGGATTGCCGCGCTGCTGACGCCGGCGCTGGTGGTCATGGTGCTGTTCGTGCTGTGGCCGCTCCTCTCGGCCTTTCGCTTCGCCTTCTATGAGTTCAATGGGCTCAGGCCATCCGGCTTCATCGGGCTCGAAAACTTCCGCCAGGTCCTGTTCGAGAAGCCGTTCAGCGACTGGACCTACAATGCGCTGAAGCACAATGTCATCGCTTTCCTGGCGCTGATGGTCTTCGAGAACGGCACCGCTTTCCTGATCGCCTTCGCGCTGCTCAAGGCGCTTCCGGGCCATCGCGTCCACCAGGTCATCGTCTTCCTGCCGGTGGTGCTGTCGGCCGTGATCGTCGGCTTCCTGTGGAAGCTGTTCCTGCATCCGCTGTTCGGGCTGGTGAACCAGCTGCTTGGGCTGGTCGGGATCGGCGCCGTTCCGTGGCTCGGCAACGAAAACACAGCGCTCGGCAGCATCCTCTTCGCCAACATCTGGCACTGGCTCGGCTTCCCGACGCTTGTGCTGCTCGCCGGCATGCAGCGCATCAGCAAGGACATGCTGGAAGCCGCCCGCCTCGACGGCGCCGGCGACTACGCGCTGATGACCAAGATCGTCTGGCCGCTGATCGCGCCGAGCGTCACCATCGTCACCATCCTGACCTTCATCGGCAGCTTCAACTGGTTCGAAATCCCCTATGTCATGGCCGGCCTGACCGGTTCGCCTGGCGGCTCGACAGATGTGCTCGGCCTCTATTTCTACCGCACCGCCTTCGGCAGCACGACCACCGGCATCCAGGATTTCGGCCAGGGCAGCGCGCTGGCCGTGCTGATGTTCATCCTTGTCGCCGGCGTCACGGCAATAGCCCTGCGTTACCTGCGCCGCCGCGAGATCGAGCAGTGAGGGATCGTGGCGAGACCGTCAGGAACGGCGCCATCCAGCTCTTGCTGGCGGTCAATGCCGTCATCATGATCTATCCGCTGTTCGTCATGGTGACGTCGTCGTTCAAGACCAACGCCGAGATCTTTTCCTCGCCGCTCTCCCTGCCGACGCATTTCTCGACCGCCAATCTGGAGAAGGTGTGGACCGAGACCAATTTCGTCCGCTATCTGGCGAATTCGGTCGGCATAACCGCGGCATCGGTCGCGCTGATCCTGCTGTTCAGCACGCTGGCCGGCTATGCCATCGCCCGCTACCGGTTCCGGCTGAGCTCGCTCGTTCTGATGTTCTTCCTGAGCGGCATGACGGTGCCGCTGAAGCTCGCGATCATCCCGCTTTTCATCCAGTTGGATACGCTCGGCCTCGTCGACAGCTATCTCGGTCTGGTGCTGGTCTATGTGGCGATGGGCATCCCCTCCGCCGTCTTCATCATGACCGGCTTCCTGCGCACCTTGCCGCGCGAGCTGGAGGAATCCGCCCGCATGGATGGCGCGAGCGAGCTGCGCATCATGTGGTCGATCATGCTGCCGCTGGCGCGGCCGGCGCTGGTCATCGTGGCGATCCAGAACGCGGTGCCGATCTGGAACGACTTTTTCTTCCCCCTGGTCCTGATCACCTCCGACAATTTGAAGACACTGCCGCAAGGGCTGACCGTGTTCGTCGGCGAATTCACCACCGACTGGGGGGTGCTGTTCACCGGGCTGACACTGGCGGCGCTGCCGATTACGCTGCTCTACATCGTGCTGTCGAAGCAGTTCATTTCCGGCATAACGCAAGGCGCGGTCAAGTAGGCGCGGTCCAACAACGAAGTCAGGGCATCAAAGTGGCGAACCAGAACAAGATCATCATCACCTGCGCGGTCACAGGCTCGATCCATACGCCATCGATGTCGCCGCATCTGCCGGTGACGGCGCAGGAGATCGCCACCGCGGCCATCGAGGCGGCCGAAGCGGGGGCCGCGATCGTCCATCTTCATGCGCGCAATCCCGTCGACGGACGCCCCGACCAGTCGACCGAGGCCTTCGCGCCGTTCCTGCAGGTCATCAAGCAGCGCTCCAACTGCGTCGTCAACATCACCACCGGCGGTGCCGCGACGATGAGCGTGGAGGAGCGTGTCAGGCCGGCGAAGGTGTTCGCGCCTGAGGTCGCCTCGCTCAACATGGGCTCGATGAATTTCGCGCTGTTCCCGATGCTGGAACGCTTCAAGACCTTCGAGCATGACTGGGAGCGGCCTTATCTGGAATCCTCACGCGACCGCATCTTCCGCAACACCTTCGGCGACATCGAGCACATATTGCGCACCTGCGCCGACAACGGCACGCGCTTCGAGATCGAGTGCTACGACATCGGCCATCTCTACACGCTGGCGCATTTCGTCGAGCGCGGCCTGGTCAAGGCGCCATTCTTCGTCCAGAGCGTGTTCGGCATCCTGGGCGGCATCGGCACCCATCCGGAAGACGTCGCCCATATGAAACGCACGGCCGACCGCCTGTTCGGCAACGACTATCACTGGTCGGTGCTGGGCGCCGGCCGCCACCAATTGCCGATCGCCACGCAGGCGATCGCGCTGGGCGGCAATGTGCGCGTCGGCCTGGAGGACTCGCTGTGGATCGGCAAGGGCAAGCTCGCCCGCTCCAGCGCCGAACAGGTGACCAAGGTCCGCCAGATCATCGAAGGCCTCGGCGCCTCGATCGCCACACCCGACGAGGCGCGGCAGATCCTCCAGCTCAAGGGCGGCGACAAGGTCGCATTCTGACTGGGCGGCGCTAGCCGAAGATGCGCTCGCCCTGCTCGTCGACCAGTTGGATGCCCTTCTTGATCGAGATGTCGACGGCGTCGTCCAGTCCGGCGAAACGGTCGGCGCGAATGAAGCGGTGTTCCTTCATCACGCCGTCCACTTCCTTCGAGACGACGCCGCAGGTCTGGTACTGGCCCTCGGCCTTATAGGGCGTCGCGCTGATCAGGAAGCCCTTGTGCTCGACCTGCTTGGCCGGCTTGGCGGAGCCGGTCTCCGTAGCCTCACTATTGCCGCCGCCAAAAAGCTTCTTCAGAAAAGACATTTTTCAAAACTCCCATTTCATACGGGCACCAGAAATTGCGGCGCCCCCTTGTTCACGCAGGCCCCTGTTCACACAGGCCCCTCTTCACACAGGCCCCTGTTCACACAGGCTTTGTCTCAGCATGCGCGAATGCGCCGCCGTGTTCCAGCCCCTTGACGAAGACGCCGACCAGAAGCTCGATCTGATGCCAGATCTCCTCGCCCTGCCGGCTGTCCGAATTCGCCACATAGCCGCTGGTCACGATGCCATGCACGCTTGACCACAAGGTCCGCGCCGCAAGCGCCCGGCGGCCGTCGTCGAGATCGAAATCGCCTGCCTTGAGCACGCCGGCGACGATGTCGAAGAGCGCGTCGAGAAGCGCGTCATAGGCGTCCGGGCCGGGCCGCGTCGCGCGGCGGCGGTTGAAGGCAAGCACCGCCGGCCAACTGCCGGGATGCGCCTCGACGAAACGCACATAGGCGGCGGCCATCGCCAGGATGCGGTGCTGGACATCGGTCACCCCTTGCCTTTCTAGATCGGCCATCGCCGCCAAGCCTGTCGCGCCGAGCCGGTCGAGCAGCCGCATGTTGACGGCGCGATGCACCTCGTCGAGATCGGCAAACAGATTGTAGACGGATCCGACCGAAATGCCGGCCTGCTCGGCGATGGTGCGCGCCTTCAGGTTTTCGGCGCCGCCCTCGTTGAGCAGCGCCTCGGCAATGGCGAGCACCTTCTCGCTCATCTCTTCCTTGTCCAGCGCCATGCAGTTTCCTGTCCTTGTCCCCGGAGCCGGTGCAGCCCGCCCGGCTTCATTCCATCGGCCTGCGTTTACCATGTCCAACACCTCATGAACAGCGTTCAAAATAATTCTTGAACAATGTTCATTTCATGTTATGTTTGCCTCGTGAACAACGTTCACATCAACAGGGAGAAGACCATGCTTAGCCTGATCAAGACATTGCTGGATGGCGCCAGCGCCCGGGCCGAGGACAATCTGAAGGACCGCTTCGCCATCGACCTTCTGGCCCAGCGCATCCGCGACGCGGAGGCGGGCCTCGCCGCCGCCAAGCAGACGCTCGCCTCGCTGATCGTGCGCCAGCGTGCCGAGCAGACCGGCCTCGACCAGCTCGACCGCCGCATCGCCGACCTGGAAACCCGCACGCTGAGCGCGCTTTCCGCCAACAACCAGACGCTTGCCGAAGGCGGCGCTTCCGCGATCGCCGAGCTCGAGAACGAGCGCGAGGTCCGCCGCGCCACCGTGAAGAGCCTCGGCGAGAAGACCTTGCGGATGCGTCTGTCCGTCGAACAGGCGCATCGCCGCATCATCGATCTCAACCAGGGCATGATTTCCGCCAGGGCGATCGATGCCGAACGCAAGGCGCAGTCGCGCCTCAACCGTTCGATCGGCCGCACCGCAAGCATCAACGAAGCGGAGGAACTGCTCGCCCGCATCAAGGCGAGCCCCGACCCGTTCGAGGAGGCCGGCATCCTCGACGAGATCGACGGCGAGCTGCGCCACGAGGCGATCCGCGAACGCCTCGCCGAAGCGGGTCATGGACCAGCCACCAAGGTACGCGCCCAGGATGTTCTTGAACGCCTGAAATCGCTCAACTGAACCTGAATTTTCCCAAACGGATCAAATCAAAGGAACACTGAGATGAACGGCAATCAGACCTATATCCTGTTCAACACCGTGTCGGTGGGCGCCGCCTATTTCATGCTGGCCCTGTCGCTGTGGCTGGCGCCGGTCGACCTCTCGACCAAGGGCTACTGGGCGATGGGCGTCCTCCTGCTCACCGGCAGCCTGGTGAACCTGGTCAAGTACCGCACCGACGAACGCATCTCCGCCGAGACCACCGCCAAGATCGAGAAGGCGCGCAATGAGAAGCTGATCAGCGAGTATGTCGGCAAGGATTGACCGCTTCCCGGCCGACAAGAAAAAGGCCTGGATCGCTCCGGGCCTTTTTTTCGCTGAACTGAAGAAACTGCAGTCGGACTTAGCGGCGCGACAGCGCCTCGATCGCCTCGGCGGCGTCTTCCAGGATACTGATCGCCTCGGCCTGCTTGTCTTCCGGCGCGTCGGCGATGTCGCCGAGAGCGGCGCGCAGCCGGTGGCGCAGCGCGCGGAACCGGTCGCGGGTTTCAGAGCGGCCACGGGGTCCCTCGTCCTTGTCGTCGCCCCAGCCGAACCATTCGCGCGCCGCGGCCATCTTGCGGCCGAAACGCTCGAGATGGTCGAGCACGCCGTCGATCATCTCGCGGTTTTCCTCCAGATGCGCCCTGCCGGCCTCGGTGATCGAAAATACCTTCTTGTTGCCTTCGCTCGAGGAAACCGCGTAGCCCGCCTCCTCCAGGAAGGTCAGCGTCGGATAGACCACGCCCGGGCTCGGGCTGTAGACGCCGCTGGTGCGCTCTTCCAGCGCCTTGATGATGTCGTAGCCGTGGCGCGGCGCGTCGGCCAGCAGCGACAGCGTGATCAGCTTGAGATCGCCGTCGGCCAGCATGCGTCCGGCACGGAACATGTCGCCCGGGCCGCCGCGTCCGCCGCCCCTGCCGCCATGGCCGAACGGACCGAAGCCGCCACCCCCTCTGCCACCAAATTTGCCGCCGAATTTGCCGGCCATGCGCATGAACATGCGTTCGCCGAAATGATTGTGCCCGAAATGGTCGTGTCTGTGCATGGATTGCTCCTTGAGTTATATCTTACGATACATCTTAAGTAAGGCGCGCCCCGTGCGGAGTCAAGATATATCTTACGATGTATCGCACGATGCGCCAAGGCCCCGGCATCGCTGAGATTTGGGAAGTGGAGTACCGCCTACCAACGGCCCTTGCGCCGGTTCCAGGCGTAGAGAAGGTCGGCGAAATGGTCATAGGCAAAGCGGGTCAGCGGCAGCACGACAGGGTTGCCGAACAGGGTCGCCAGCCACCCCTCGCCCGGCGTAAGCCGCCAGACCGCGACCGCCACGTCGGTGCCGACCAGCAACCGCCCGCTGGCGTCAGTCGCATGCAGCCGACGGCGGATATCCTCCAGCGAAGCGCCGAAGTCGGAAAGCGCTTCCGGTTCGAAATTGATGTCGCGGAATTCGACCCGGCCCGCCTTGACCGCCTCGATGAGCCGTCGCTTCTGGCGGCTGATGCCGGCATCGCACACCGGACAGCGCGTGTTGTACCAGACGGTCAGCCAAGGCTTGGGCATGCCGGGACTATCGGCGACCGGGCGCAGCGCCGCAATGTGACCGATCGGCCAGCCCTGTTCCTGCGCTTCATCCAAGCGAGCTGATGATCTCGCGATAGGCGAATTCCGGGAACGCCTTCATCGTCCGCGTTTTGACATTGCCGCCCGACGACAACAGCAGCGCGAAGCGGGCGAGCACCGCATCGTCCGGAGCTTCGACGATGGCGACCATGTCGCATTCGCCCATGGTCAGGTAGAACGACTTGAACGAGCCGCCCATTTCCCCCAGCAGCTTCTTGGCGGCATCGAGCCGCTTCGGCGACTCCCGCACATTCCTGGCGCCCAGCTCGGTCCAGTTGATAAGCACGATGTAGGTTGTCATGGCACACCTCCCTCCGGGGCCACGGTGCAGGCGTCTGGCCGTTGACGGCTGACGCCGGGCGGGCATCCGGCTTGTCGCCCTCAATGCATCCGACCCCGGAATTATCCTCCTCTCGGGCAAACCCGGCAAGGCGGCATGAGAGGGTAGCCGGAAACGCAAAAAGGGCGCCAGAGGCGCCCTTTGGATCTTGGTGTGTTTGCGTTTCCGCTCAGCTGTCGAGGAAGCTTCTCAGCTTGCGCGAGCGGCTCGGATGCTTGAGCTTGCGCAGCGCCTTGGCCTCGATCTGGCGGATACGCTCGCGCGTGACCGAGAACTGCTGGCCGACTTCTTCCAGCGTGTGATCGGTGTTCATGCCGATGCCGAAGCGCATTCTGAGAACGCGTTCCTCGCGCGGCGTCAGCGAGGCAAGCACGCGCGTCGTCGTCTCGCGCAGATTGGCCTGGATCGCCGCGTCGATCGGCAGGATCGCCATCTTGTCCTCGATGAAGTCGCCCAGATGCGAATCCTCCTCGTCGCCGACAGGCGTTTCGAGCGAGATCGGCTCCTTGGCGATCTTCAAGACCTTGCGCACTTTTTCCAGCGGCATGGCGAGCTTCTCGGCCAGTTCTTCCGGCGTCGGCTCGCGGCCGATCTCGTGCAGCATCTGGCGCGAGGTGCGCACGATCTTGTTGATCGTCTCGATCATGTGCACCGGAATGCGGATGGTGCGCGCCTGGTCGGCGATCGAGCGGGTGATGGCCTGCCGGATCCACCAGGTGGCGTAGGTCGAGAACTTGTAGCCGCGGCGGTACTCGAACTTGTCGACCGCCTTCATCAGGCCGATATTGCCTTCCTGGATGAGATCCAGGAACTGCAGGCCGCGGTTGGTGTATTTCTTGGCGATGGAGATGACGAGGCGAAGGTTCGCCTCGACCATTTCCTTCTTGGCGATCGCGGCCTCGCGCTCGCCCTTCTGCACCTGGTTGACGATCTTGCGGAATTCCAGGATCGAGATCGCCGTTTCGGTGGCGAGGTTCTGGATCTCGGCGCGCAGCTCCTTGATCGCGTCCTTCTCGTTCTTGGTGAATTCCTTCCAGCCGCGCGAGGTCAGGTTGGCGATCGAGCGGGTCCAGTTCGGATCGAGCTCGGAGCCCTGATACTCCTTGAGGAATTCCTCGCGGCGCACGCCATAGCTCTCGGCGAGCCTGAGCAGCTTGCCCTCGTTCTGCACCAGGCGCTTGTTGATGTCGTAGAGCTGCTCGACCAGCGCCTCGATGCGCGCGGCATTAAGCGACAGCGACTTCACCGCCTTGATCAGCTGGTCCTTCAGCTCCTTCAGCCGGCGGTCCTGGCTGGGCGAGAGCGTGCCGGCGGCGGCCAGGCGGTTCTCGACCTGCTGGTCCTGCAGCTTGCGCAGCTTCTTGTAGGTGTCGGCGATGACGTCGAGCGTCTCCATCACCTGCGGGCGCAGTTCCGCTTCCATCGCGGCCAGCGACAGGCTCGCCTCGTCCTCGTCGTCTTCCTCTTCCTCAAGCCCGCGCGTGTCGCCGCCGACATTGGTGATGTCGTCTTCTTCCTCGCGTGCCGCGGCGCGGCCGCGCGGCTTTTCCTCGGGCTTGGGCGCTTCCTCGATGCGTTCGACGACGGGCGCCTGCTTGGCCTCGGGGCCGGCATAGGTCGCCTCGAGGTCGATGATCTCGCGCAGCAGGATCTTCGATTCGTTGAGCTCGTCGCGCCAGATGATGATGGCCTGGAAGGTCAGCGGGCTTTCGCAAAGGCCCGCGATCATCGTCTCGCGGCCGGCCTCGATGCGCTTGGCAATGGCGATTTCGCCCTCGCGCGACAGCAATTCCACCGAGCCCATCTCGCGCAGATACATGCGCACCGGGTCGTCGGTGCGATCGGTCGGCTCTTTCTTGGTGGTCGTGGCGGCAACGGCGGTGCCGGTCTGCTCGGCGAGCTCGTTGGCGTCTTCCTCGGTGTCGGCGGGCGCTTCGGCCTCGGTCTCTTCACCCTGCTCGTCGTCCTCGACGACATTGATGCCCATGTCGTTGAGCATCGCATTGATGTCTTCGATTCGGTCCGGATCCGTCTCTTCCGAGGGCAGCACCGCATTGAGCTCGTCGAGCGTGACATAGCCGCGTTTCTTCGCGGCCTTGATCATCTTCTTGACAGCATCGTCGGAAAGGTCGAGCAGGGGGCCATCGGTGGCGCCTTCGCGTTCGGTCTCGACCTCTTCCTTTTCCTTTGTCGCCATTCTTTGTCGTCTCCAAGCGGCCGAATATCGAGGCCGCGTAAACTGCCGGACCGGTTATGCTGGACGCGCTCGCACCAGAACGCTTTTCACCGGCCCAGTAACCGCGTCATCTCTTTTGTTTTGTGCACGTCGCTGTCCCAAACCGGTTTCCACTTTTGGGCGACATGCATTAAGTCCAGATTAACCCTGATATCTGGAGCAGGCACTTTGCCTGTCCAGACGTCACCGATACCTCACATCGCTCAAATTTCCCGCGACGCCGGGGCACGGTTAACGTTTCGAATCGTCCTGATTCCGCCAATCTGCCAGAAGGTCAAGCGCCTCTGGCATGATTCGCATGAAAAAAGCGAATCAATTACCCGACTTAGCGGCGTCGATTCGACGCGCTGCACATTTCCACTTCATTTCCGGGAGCAGTCCGGCCTAAACGCGTCCAACCCTGCCCGACGAAACGCCGAACCCTTCGATCAGCGCTTCCGTTGCCTGCACATCGTTGAATTGCGCTTGAATCTCGACGAGATGCCGGAAGTTTTCGTCCGAAGGATCTGCATCGAGCGCCGCCTGCGCCTGTTTCAGCTCTCTATGTAATGTGCGGGCGCTACGCTGCAAGTGCAGCGCCTGGTTGAAGGCGTCGCGGGCATCGTCGAGCGCCGCTGTCTCGAGTGCGGGCCATTGCCGCGCGCGTTTGATCAACTCCACCGCCCGCTCCCAGATGCCGCCGCAGCCGGCGCGCTCGATGGTGGCGATGACCGCGCCGCGCTCGTCGGCCGCGTCATGCGCCATGGCGTCGAGGATGGCGACGTGGAGTTTGCGCAAATCCGAATTGGCCAGGTCGAGGAATTCGACATGCGCGAAATTCTCGTCGATCAGCGCCGGATGATTGACCAGGGCCACGATGATCGTCGCCTCGCGCACCGGCATGCCCTCGCCGCCGCGCTTGACCAGCGCCGACTGTCCGAGGCTTTCGCTGATCGCCATGCGGCCGCCTCCACCCTTGGCGAACTGCCCGCCGGGTGCCGCGGCCTTGCCCTGGCCGCGCTCTCCCGGCCGGCCTCCTTCGTGCCGGCCCTGCCTGGCGTCGCGCTGGGCGCCGAAGAAACTCCGCACCCGCTCGCGCATTACCTGTTGATATTCGTAGCGCACACTCTCGTCGCGGATACGGCTGGCGAGCTCACTCAGCCTCTTTCCCAGTTCGGCGCGACGCTCCGGCGTTTCGAAGACGCCGCCGGCGGTCTCCCGCATCCATAGTAGGTCGACGAGCGGCCGCGCCTCCGCCAGCACCGCCCGGAAGGCGTCCGGCCCCTCGGCCTTGACCAGATCGTCGGGGTCCTTGCCTTCCGGCAGCAAGGCAAAACGAGCCGAGCGTCCGGCCTGCACCGAAGGCAGGGCCAGGTCCGCGGCACGCCATGCCGCTTTCAATCCGGCCTTGTCGCCGTCGAAGCACAGCACCGGCTCCGGCGCCATGCGCCACAAAAGTTCGAGCTGATTTTCGGTGAGCGCCGTGCCGAGCGGCGCCACGGCGTTCTCGAAGCCGGCCTGCGCCAGAGCGATCACGTCCATATAGCCTTCGACCGCGATGACGGTGCCGCCCTTGGCCAGTGCCTTGCGGGCGCGAGCGAAATTGTAGAGCACGTTGCCCTTGTGGAAGAGCTCGGTGTCGGGCGAGTTCATGTATTTGGCGAGCGCATCGGGCGCCAGCGCGCGCCCACCGAAAGCGATGATCTTGCCGCGCGAATCCGGGATCGGGAACATGATGCGGTCGCGGAACCAGTCATAGGAGACCGGAATGTCGTCGCCATGCCGCACCAACCCGCAGGCCTCGATATCGGCCTTCGGCACGCCCTTTGCCGCCAGGTGCTCTTTCAAGGCATTGCGGCTGTCGGGCGCGAAGCCAAGCCGGAACGATTGCTGTGTCGCCGACGTCAGTCCGCGTTCCCTCAGATAGGCGCGGGCTTTTGCCCCTTCCGGGCTCTGCAGCCGCTCCTGGAAAAAGGTGGTCGCCATCTCCATGACGTCGGTGAGGCTGGCGCGTTCCTTCTCGCGCCGCTCTTCCCGTTCATCGCGCACCGGCATCGGCACGCCGGCCATCTCGGCGATCTTCTCCACCGCTTCGGGAAAGCTCATGCCGTCGAGCTCGGTGAGGAACTTGAAGTGATCGCCCGACACCGAGCAGCCGAAGCAGTGGTAGCGGCCCTTCTTGTCCTCGCAATGGAAGGACGGGCTTTTCTCGCCGTGGAATGGGCAGCAGGCCCAATAGTCGCCACGCGACGCGTTGGTCTTCCTCCTATCCCACGCGACGCGCGCGCCGATGACCGATGAAATCGGCACACGGTCGCGTATCTCGTCGAGGAAGGCGGGCGGAAAGCGCATCGGGGAACTCGTTTGCCCTCCATATAAGCAAGCCGCCTGGCAAGGGCGACCCCGTCCGCCCCATCGTACCCGCTTTTCACAGACGAAAAGAAGGCGGCCATGCGGCCGCCTTCTCCTGGATTTTCGGATTGTCGCCGACTACTGCGCGGCGATCGCGCCGAAGATGATGCCGGAAAGGATGCTGACCAGCACATAGTCGTTGCCGACGCGGATCCACTCCTGGCCGGGGCCGGGGCGGCGCAGGCCGTAGCGGTTCCAGTCGCGGACCGGCTGGTGGCGCTTCCAGCTGGAATAGCGCTGGCCGTTGCGCCAATGGTTGCGCTTCACCACCTTCTTCTTGACGATGACGCGCTTGTCGACATGCCGGTTGGGCTTCTGCCAGTCGACCTGCGTGTAGTTCGACTGCGGCGCGCTCGGCTGGGCGAGCGGCGCGGCCTGGCCGGAGAAGGCCGAGGCGGCCAGCATGGAGGCGGTGACGGCGGAAAGTATGAGACGCTTCATGGTCGGTACTCCTTGTTGTCGATAGGCAGAGGAATAGCCGCCAATGGATGAACTGAAACTGAACATGAAAATTACAATTTTGTAATGGTTTCCGATGCTTGCAGAGCCTGCTTCAACAAGGCTTCGGATCGCGTCGGCCGTGCGATCCCGGCATCGCTTCATTCCGAGCGAAGGCGCCGCCGCCAGGCGCATGCAACCAATGCTTCCGCCATTCATTTCCGACATGCGCCGTCGAGCCGAGACTATCATCGCATCAGAAAAATCTATTATTCGGCTAATCTTAATTGGTATATTTCCACGCATTGAAATGATTGAGATTCGTCCTTCTCTCCGCATTGCCAGAGCCACCTTGCGAGGTGGGCTGTGAGCGGCTCCGTCGTCCTCCTGCACCTTGCCGGCGCGGTGGCGCTGATGCTGTTCGCCACCCGCATGGTGAAGACAGGGGTCGAGCGCGCCTATGGCGACGTGCTGCGCCACAGGCTGCGCGCCACCATGCGCAATCCGATCATGGCGGTGCTGGCCGGCTGTGGGCTGGCGGTCGCGCTGCAGAGCTCGACCGCGGTGACGCTGCTGGTCGGCTCCTTCGCCGGCGCCGGCATCGTTTCGGGCGCCGCCGGGCAATTGGCCGTGCGCGGCGCCGAGATCGGCTCGGCGCTGGTGGCCAAACTGCTCACCTTCGACCTCACGCTTCTGGTGCCGCTCTGCCTGATCGCGGGCACCGTCATGTTCATGGCCACCGAGCGGCGCGACTGGCGGCAGCTGGGCCGTATCCTGATCGGGGTCGGCCTGCTGATCCTGTCGCTGGAGATGATCGGCCAGGCGTCGGAGCCGCTGCGCAACAGCCAGTTGATGCCGTTGATCATCAATTATTTCTCGGGCGACTCCATAACCACCTATCTCCTGGCCGCGCTGGTCACCTGGTTGTTCCAGTCGAGCATCGCCGCAGTCCTCTTGATGGCGACGCTGGCGGGCCGCGGGCTGATCACGCCGGAGCTCGGCGTGGTGCTGGTGCTTGGCGTCAACCTCGGCTCGTCGCTGATCGCGCCGATGCTGACGCGGTCGGCGCCGCCGGAGGTGCGCATCGTGCCGATCGGCAATCTCCTGATGCGCGGGCTCGGCTCACTGATCATGCTGGTCCTGATCATGACCTTCAAGCCGGACGTCGCCTTCCTCGGCAAGACCGCGCCGGATCAGATCGTCAACGCCCACATTTTGTTCAACGTGCTGATCCTGCTCGCCGGACTGCCGTTGGCCGGCCTCGTCTACCGCGCGTCCGAAAAGATCGTGGCGCTGGGCAGCAAGCCGCAACCGGCCGCCACACTCGAGGTCGTCGAGCTGTCGGCGCTGAACGAGAGCGCCCTCGATACGCCGAGCCAGGCGCTGGCCAACGCGACGCGCGAGGTGGTGCGGGTCTGCGAGACGGTCGAGATCATGCTGAAGCGCATCATCGAGCTCTACGAGGATGCCGACCCCGCCAAGATCAAGGCGCTTGCCGCGCTCGACGACCGCGTCGACCGGAAGCACGCCGCGATCAAGCTCTATCTCGCCAAGATCACCAGGAATCCGCTAACCGAGGACGAGGCCTTGCGGTGCCAGGAGTTGATCGGCGCCTGCGTCAAGCTGGAGCAGGTCGGCGACATCATCGTGCGCAACATGCTGGTGCATGTGAAGAAGAAGCTGGAGCGCGGTCTGGAGTTCACGCCCGAAGGCTGGCAGGAGCTTTGCGCCTTCCATTCCTCTGTGCTTGCCAATGCGCGGCTCGCGTTCAACGTGCTGGTCTCGCGCGATCCGGAAACCGCCAGGCAGCTGGTGCTGGAAAAAGATCTGCTGCGCGAGCGCGAGAAGGAAACAAGCGCCAGCCATTTTGTGCGGCTGCGCGACGGCACGGCCAAGAGCGTCGAGACCAGTTCGATCCATCTCGATACCATTCGCGACCTGAAGCAGATCAACTCGCTGCTGGCTTCGATGGCCTATCCCGTGCTTGAGGAACGCGGCCTGCTTGGCGGCTCGCGGCTGAAGGCCAGCTGAGGCTCGGCGGTTGCGGCCGAGAAAATTAGGCTTTGCTCATCCTCGCTTCCGTCGGCTAAGGATCACCTGAGGACCTGATGGGAGGACGATCGGTCGATGGATACGCATTCGCGCAGCTTCGCCAAGGCACTCTCATGGCGCGCCACCGGCACGATCGACACGATGATCATATCGCTGGTGGTCACCGGCAGCATCAAGCTCGCTGCCACCATCGGCCTCACCGAAGTCGTCACCAAGTCGCTGCTCTACTACCTGCATGAACGGGCCTGGCTGAAGATCCCGTATGGACGCAAAACGCCCGCATAGCGGAGCGATAGGCCGGCTCGGATCGGTCCAGTCAAGAAAAGCTAAAGCGCCATCGTCAATTTCTGCATTGCCGTGCCCGCCCGGGCGTGGTTTGAGGCATGCATCCTCCCAAATGTTTTGAACCATGCTGCCGCTGATTGCCCTTTTCCTTGCCGCCTTCGCCTTCGGCACCACCGAATTCGTCATCGCCGGCGTGCTGCCGGAGGTGGCTCAGGGCCTTGGCGTTTCGGTGCCGACCGCCGGCTATCTCGTCTCCGGCTATGCCTGCGGCATTGCCATCGGCGGCCCGCTGCTGGCGCTCACGACCAGCAAAGTCTCGCGTAAGACGCTGTTGATCGGGCTCACGATCGCCTTCACACTTGGCCAGGTGGCCTGCGCGCTGGCGCCTGATTTCACCTCGATGCTGCTGTTGCGCGTCGCCACCGCCGTGGCGCATGGCTGCTATTTCGGCGTCGCCATGGTGGTTGCGGTCAGCCTTGTGCGCGAGGACCAGCGCGGCCGGGCGGTCGCGGTCATTCTCTCGGGACTGACGGTTTCCAATGTCATCGGCGTGCCCGCCGGCACCGCGATCGGCAGCCTTTGGGGTTGGCGCGCGACCTTCTGGGTGATGAGCGCGCTGGGCATCATCGCGATCCTCGCCATGCTGGCGCTGTTGCCGCGAACGGCGGGCGCCGCCAACCGGCCCGCCGGGCTGGCGCGCGAAGTTCGGGTGCTCGGCCGCCAGCAGGTCTGGACGTCGCTGATCCTGATGCTGATGCTGATGATCGGCCAGTTTGCGCTGTTCACCTACATCACTCCGATGCTGCTCGAAGTGACTGGCCTCGACCAGAGCCTGATCCCCTGGGTGCTTTTGCTCAACGGCGTCGGCGCCACGATCGGCGTCCTGGTCGGCGGCAAGCTCGCCGACTGGAAGCTGATGCCGTCGCTGATCGTCATGCTCGCCCTGCAGGCGGTGGCGCTCGGCGTCATCCATCTTGTCAGCCCCTACCCGGTGCCGATGGTCGTCGCCATCGTCGTCTGGGGTGGTCTCAACTTCGCCATCGGCGCGCCGATCCAGACGCGCATCCTCGCCTGGACGGCCGATGCTTCGAACCTCGCTTCCGCGCTGATCCCGTCCGGCTTCAATGTCGGCATCGCGCTCGCAGCCTCGCTGGGCGCGGCGATGCTCAATGCCGGCTACGGCTATCGCAGCCTGCCGCTGGCCGGCGCCCTGGCCATGCTGGTGGCGGTGGTGGTGGCCGTCGCCTCGCAGGCCTGGGAATGGCGCAGCCGCGCGACGCCGCCACTGCCGGCAGCGGCGGAATAGCTGGCCTCAGACCTGCGGCCGCGACGAGCCCGGCACGCCCGAAAGGATGGAAGCCAGGCTTTGAAGACCTTCCTTCAACCGCTCCCGATTGGGGGTAGCGCCCAGCGCCAGGCGGAAGCCGTTGGCGAAGTCGTCTCCGACCGCGAACTCTTCTGCGGGGCTGATGGCCAGCCCTCGGCGGCGGGCGATGTCGGCGAATTCGGCCGAGCGCAACTGGCTCTGCAACGGATACCACAGATGCAGGCTGGACTCCGCCGCCACAAAGCCTTCGGGCAGGATGTTGCGCGCGATCTCTTGCCTGGCCTGCGCTTCGGCGCGCACGGCGGCGGTGATTTCCCCGGCAAGGCCGCTGCGCAGCCATTCGCAGGCAAGGCCCGTCATCAGCGGCGGCGCCATCATCGTCGTGCCGCGTATCGCTGCCGCGACCCGCTCCGCGGCTTGCTGATCGGGCGCCGCCAGGAAAGCCGTACGCAGGAAAGGCGAGATGCACTTCGCCAATGTCGCGACATGGAAGGTCCGCTCCGGCGCCAGCTTCAGAAAGGCCGGCGGAGGTGCAGCCAGCAACCTTCTGTAAGGATCGTCCTCGACGATGGTCAGCTCGAGCTTTGCGGCCATGCGGGCGAGTTCGCGCCGCCGGCCTTCGGGCATGACGGATGCGGTCGGATTCTGCAGCGTCGGATTGAGGTAGAGAACGTGGGCGCCATGCCGTCGCGCCGCCTGTTCGAGATCGTCGGGCCGCATGCCCTCGCCGTCGCTTGCGACGGCGGCAAGCCTGCGTCGCGTGGCCCCGGCCAGCGCGATCAGCCCGGGATAGGTCAGCGCATCGGCAAGGATCGTGTCGCCTTCGCGGGTCTCTGACAGGAGCACGGCCGTGAGCAGCGCCTGCGCGCCCGAGCCGACAACGACCCTGTCGACCGGCAGCCTGTCCCCCGTTTCGGCCAGCCATGACGAGCCGACGGCGCGCTCCACGGGCGAGCCCGGACCGGGATGGTAGGAAAGCAACGCTTCGGCGCTGGAGCGCTTCAGCAACCCCTCGATGCCCGTCCTGATCAAGGCCGGCAGGTTGAGGCCGGCCGGTGCCGGCGGAATGTTCATGCTGAGATCGAGGACGGGCTCTTCAGGTTCGCCCGGCGTGACGAAGGTGCCCCGGCCCGCCGTCGCGTCGATAAGGTTCCTGCGCCGCGCTTCGGAAAAAGCCCGCGTGACGGTCGTAAGATCGACCCCGAGCAGCCGGGCAAGCTCCCGCTGCGGCGGCAACCGGTCTCCAGGCTGCAAGCGGCCGTTCGAGCGGGCATCCGCCAGGGCGCCAACGATCTGCAGATAGACCGGTCGCGGCCCCGCCTCCAGGACCGGGAGCCAGCCGATGTCACTTTCGCCCGCCACTTTTCACCATCCATACATTTTGTCGCATTGTATGCATACAAGAATGATATATGTATGCATGAGAGACCTCAAGGCCGGTCTGGCCACCCGCGAGGTCCACTGGAGCGACGATCATGGAAGACCTTGCGCATTATCCACGTCTGATACCTTGGCAGGTAGGGATCCGGGGCCGCTGCCCGCGCTGCGGCGAGGGCCACCTGTTCGAAGGATTCCTGAAGCTGGCGCCGAAATGCGATGTTTGCGGGCTCGACTATTCCTTTGCCGATCCCGCCGACGGCCCTGCCTTCTTCGTCATCTGCTTTGCCTGCGTGCCTTCGGTGCTCTTCGCCGTGTGGGCGCAGGTGACCTTCGAGCCCTCCATGTGGTTCCACGCCTTCGTTTCGATCCCGATCGTTCTCGCGACCTGCATCCCGCCGCTCAGGCCGCTCAAGGGTTGGCTCGTGGCAAGCCAGTTTTACCACAAGGCGGAAGAAGGCAGGCTGGCCAGGCCCGGCGAGTGACCTTTAAAGGTCGATACGGAATTTGAGGCTCTCCGCGCCGCCATAGGCGGCGTCCTCGAAGAAGCGGCCGATGAGCCTGCCGCCATTGGTCGCGATCACCTTCTGCGATGCCGGATTGCCCGGCTTCGCAGTGATCTCGACATAGTCGAGTCCGACCGCCCTCGCCTCTTCCAGCATCAGCCGCAGCGCTTCGGTGGCATAGCCGCGGCCCCGCTTCCACGGCACCACCGCATAGCCGATATGGCCAAGCACATGCGAAGGCAGCGCCGACGTGCCCTTCTGCCAGCGAAAGCCGATCGAACCGGCGGCCTCGCCGTCCCAGATCCAGCGCCGGAAGCCCGGCAGCCGCGCGACCTTGGCGCCGTCGGGCAAGGTGATGGGCGGCCCTTTCGCTTCGGGGTCGTCGAGGCCGGCGAGGAATTCGACGGGATCTTTCTCGATCGCCTCGAGCTGCTCGCGCGTCGCTTCCAGCAGCCGCACATTGTCGGGCGACCACCCGCGCTCCAGCGCCGCCTTGTAGGACGGCAAATGTTCGAGCGCGGGTTTGACGATTTCGATCATGGCTCGTTTCCTGTCGAGACCGACATAGCCACCACGCGGATCGCTCTCAAGTCGCCTGGAACTGGATTTCGCCCTTGTTCAGGAAACAGGCCTTGTCGAACAGCGACAGGTCGAGGGGGTTGGGCAGCCGGATATCGCCGATATCCGGAAATGGTTTCCGAGCGCAATCATATGATCTGTCGACCTGCGAGATGAAGACCAGCATCAGCCCGCGCTCCCGGGCAAACGATCTCAAGGCGCTTATCTGGACCATGAGCTCGGGATTCTCCCGTCTCTGGTCGAGCAGTTGCAGATAGTCGACGACCGCCAGCGTGCCGCGCGGCGCCGAGCGCAACGCCTCGATGATATAGTCGGCGCTGATGGCGTCGGAATTGTCGAACTCGAACAGGTGGGCGAAATCGGCCGGTTCGACGCCGATGTCCCGGAACCGGTCCAGGATGTCGGCGTGCATGTATTCCAGGGTGAAGAACACGGCGCGACTGCCTTGCTTCATGGCCGCCACGGCGAGCTCGAGGCTCATCAGCGTCTTGCCCTGGCCCGGCCGCGCCGCCACGAGAACCATGTCGCCGGGTATCAGCCGCGCCAACAGGACGCCGGCGGGCGCGGCCTCGGCGGCTTTCGCCGCGAGCAGGCTCCAGCTGCCAAAGCCTTGGCTGGCGGCAACGCGGTCGAGCGCCTGATGCAGGGGCACATTTTCCCGCCGGGAAAGGAGCCTCGCCTGACGCTTCAAATGATAGACGGGTGCGGAAAGCCGCATCGAAAAACCTCCTGCTGCGAGCAGTCTCGACAACCCCTCCTTATGCCTGGCGCTCGAACAGTTGGTCGGGTAATGGACTGCCCTGCATGAACGATGCTTCCCGATGGAGGGAGGAGGCGTGGGCGCGCGCCGGAATCACATGATAATCGAAACTTCGCAAATCGAAAATCGCGGACCTTCGGAATAGACCCGGGAAGATACGCCGCAGCTGCTCCGCACGGCGCCTATCAGCTCATGAAACCGAGTTCTTGAAATGCTCGTGACGCTCCAGGATGCATTGGCGCGGGAACGTTCCTCCACGCAGTCCGCGGGTTGAGGGCGGCGAGGCTCGGATGAATCCTGGGCAACTTTTGGCGGTGTTCCAGCAGCGTTCTCGTGATTGCCTGCATGTCGTCGACCGACGCGCCAGAGGACACGACCAGCACTGTCTGAACGAACGATGTAGGAATGTCGCCATCGCACAGGCCAGGATAGGCGCTTTGGGGGATGATGCCGCTTCCGTGTCCCCACTCCCGCGCCAGATGCGAGATGACCTTATTGGGGAGAGGAGCTAGGCGCAGCCCCTTGGTGGCCGTTGCCTGTGCGATGCTTCGGGCCGGTAGCGTTGTCGCGCCAAAGACATAGTCGATCTCTCTTTGCGCCAGCGCATCGACCAGCGCATCATATCCTCGGAGGACGATCTTGCCCCCGCGTCGCACGATGTCCTTGTAGGATGTCTCGCAAAAGCCGAGGACACGGCGGAATACAAGTTCGTCCGTCGTGTCTTCGGGCGGAGCGCCAAAGCGCAAACCGTCCTTATGCAGGGCCTCGGACAAATCGGCCGGCCCATTGGGTCCCTTCAGCAGATTGTAGGGAAGAGGCGACCAACCCGTTCCAAGCACGTTCAGCCTATCCATCGGGCTGATGAACGGTTCGCCACCGTTCCTCGCCGCGCTGGTCACGACATCTATGCTCATCGCGACGTGAGCGTGGCCCGCTTGGACGCTCTCGAGATTGCTGCGGCCACCGCCCGCGATAAGCTGGATGTTGAGTCCGGGATTGGCTTCGTTGATCAGCGCCACGAGGCCTTCACTCATCTCGTACCAGCCGTCGCCCGGATTTCCACCCAGCCAGTTCAGTTTGCGTTTCGCCTGTGCCATCGGTCGCTCCCTTCATTC
>NZ_VFUA01000035.1 GCF_006440735.1 Mesorhizobium sp. B2-7-1
GATGAAGCCGGCATGGTCGGCACGCGCCAGTTGGAGCGCGTGCTCTCCCATGCGGCGGACGTTGGCGCAAAAGTCGTGTTGGTCGGCGATCCGCGGCAGTTGCAGGCGATCGAGGCGGGTGCTGCGTTCCGTTCGATCCACGAGCGACACGGTGGCGTCGAAATCGGCCAGGTGCGTCGGCAGCGCGAGGACTGGCAGCGAGACGCCACGCGCGATCTGGCAACCGGCAGGATAGGCGCTGCGATCAGCGCTTATGACGAACAAGGCATGGTCCATCAGGCAGCGACGCGCGACGAGGCGCGCAGCGATCTTGTCGAGCGTTGGGATCGCGGCAGGCAGATGGAGCCAGAGGCTAGCCGGATCATTCTCACCCACACGAACGACGAAGTGCGCGCGCTCAATGATGCAGCGCGCGAGCGCATGCGCGCTGCTGGAGATCTCGGCGACGAGGTTCACGTGGATGTCGAACGCGGTGCAAGAAATTTTGCAAGCGGCGACCGGGTCATGTTCCTGCGCAACGAGCGCGGGCTTGGCGTCAAGAACGGAACGCTCGGTACGATCGAGGAGGTCAGCGTGCAGAGCATGACGGTCCAAACCGACGACGGCAGGTCTGCGCGCTTTGACCTGAAGGACTATGCCCACATCGACCACGGCTATGCCGCGACCATCCACAAGGCCCAGGGCATGACCGTCGACCGCACGCATGTGCTGGCGACGCCAGGCATGGATGCGCATGGCAGCTACGTTGCCCTGTCGCGGCACCGCGATGGGATGGACCTGCATTACGGCCGCGATGACTTCGCGACCCGCGAACGGCTCGTCCGGACGCTGTCACGCGACCGCGCCAAGGACATGGCGTCGGACTACAACCAAATCGACCCGGCGCAACACTATGCCGAGCGGCGCGGCATTACGTTCCGCGAACGCGTGGTCGAGATCGTGCGCCGGATTGTTCCGGAAAAGCTGCGCGACGGGATCGGCCGGCTGCTCGACGGATTGCGCTTGCCCGCCGACGCCGAGCCCGGTCAGGATCGTGGGCATCAGCCGGGAAGGGAAGACGATCGAGCGCAAAACGGCGATGCCGCGCCTGGAAGAGAAGCTCCCGCCAGGGGAGCGCAGCGCAAAACGGACGTGGGGGTGGACCCGGAAGCGGCGTTGCGCAGGGATCGCACCCAGGCGCTTGTGCGTCACGCGCGAGCGCTCGACACGATCCTGCGCAGCGGAAATGTCGACGGGCAGGGTAGTCCCGAGCAGATGCGCGAATTGGGAGAGGCTCGCAGCGTTTTCGAGAAGGTTCGGCCCCATGGCTGGCGCGACGCCGAAGCGGCTTACGCGAAAAATCCCGAGCTGGTTCGTGAAGCGGCGGCCGGCCGCGTCAACCGCATAGTGCTAGCTCTCCAGCTTGAAACCGAAATCCGCACCGGACTGGAAGCCGACCCGATCCGCCGCGCTGACCGTTTTGTACAACGCTGGCAAAAGCTCCACCGGACAAGCCAGGACCAATACCAGGCTGGCGACATATCCGGCTACAAGTCAACGCGCTTGGCCATGTCCGACATGGCCAAAAGCCTCGAACGCGATCCTCAACTGGAATCCCTGCTTGCCAATCATAAGAAGGCACTTGGCATTCAGGTCGAATCCGGCCGCCGCCTTGGTGTGGAGCTCGCGTTCAACCACGGCATTGGCAGCGGGCGTGGCATAGGAATCTGAACCCTCCGATTTGCCGCCGTTTCCACGTTCCAGATCGATGCGATGACAAATCTGCTTGCGCGCGAGCCTTGGGTTGCCCTGTCTGGTTCCAGCAGGTGCCAAATGCTTCCAGCGAAAGGCGAGGCAGCCATGCCCGAACCGGATCGTATCATTCGCCTTAGGACCGTCCTCACGCGGACCGGCTTGTCCCGTTCAACGATGTACCGCAAAATCGCCGAAGGCACGTTCCCGGCTCAAATCAAGATCAGCGTGAACGGTGCGGGATGGCGGGAATCCGATATCAATCGGTGGGTCGCTGATCCCGTCTCCTGGCACACTAGAGCGGGACGAAACAACGGCGACTGATGGCAGTCGAATGGCACGTTGCTGCCCGATGAGCACGCCGCTCTCAGCAAGTTCAATGACTGGAAAGGGGCATCGCCGAAAGTCACTGACGGGCTTCGCTCCAGCGCAGAGGCTAGACGGCTTCGAGCTTCTGCATCCCCATGAGACCGCGCTCAACCAGTTGGTCGATCAGGCCGAGCGCGCGAGTGCGCCGCATTGGATGTTCACTATTCGAAGCATAAAGCTTAAGCGCCAGTTCGCCGACTTCGTGCAATTCATATGCTCGAGGGTCCCGACCAGAATCATTCCTCTTCCTGACCGTTTCTTCAAGGAGCTTGAGCACAAGATCGTCGAGACCAGGTGGTGTATGTTCAAGCCGATGCAGGAAATAGGTTCGCTCGGTCTCGAAATACTTTGATGCCACATAAGCCTTAAACACTCCAGCATGAGCTGAGATGTCTTCAGTCTTCATACGACGAAAACAGTCGAACGCCTCATGTCGTACGGCGGTCTCGTCATCGTCGAAAAACCGGATCAACCAATCAGTGCACGTCGTTCCGAAGCGCGCGGATTCGAAATTGGCAGCGGCGATAGCTGCTGCTGCGGAGCGATACTCGGCATCAACTTCAATCAAATTTTCGGCGAATGACAACCAGTCCCGATCATCGAGACATCGCCGGAAGATGGCTAGCGCGCCGAATCCTCTGGCGAGCGGGTCCTCGTTTATCAGGTAAAGGTTGATTAGTTGGGTAAAGGCTTCGATTTCAAGGTCGGCAACCCAACTCAGGATCTGCTGACCATCGTTGGAATACAGAGCCTCTGGACAGGTGCGCGCAGTGCGGAGTACCCACCCGACGGCTTGCTTGCCTTCATGTTTGAGTGCACACATCAACCACCCCGTAAGCGCAGACTGAACATGTGGGGCTGCGGGGGCGCCGACGATCCCATCCATCGTTGAGCGGTACTTCTCGAACGTTTTTTTCGAGTGCCAGCAGATGCTTCCAAGAATTTCGAGGGCGGACCCACGTGCCGAGTTAATCGCCTTGGCGCGAAGTTCGCCACCAAAGGTAAAGGCGTTCTTCCAGTCGGGTTCCTTTGCGCGCTCGCCGCGGTTTATGTCGACAATTCCAGTGCTGTCATCAGCTTTCGTTGCAACGATCAGCACCAAAGCTTCCGCAAGCGGACCGATCGGCCCTTTGCACCCCCGAATCATCCAGATCAACGAGCGGTCGTCCGATTTCGCGGCAGGATTTGTATCTAGAGCAATGAGCACCCTTTCGATCATATCTGCGTCGGGCTTAGCTTCCACAATGCCGGCAGTGATGCCCCAGGTAAAGTCCTCGTGCGAACCCTCGGGAAACTGACCAAGCAACATCAGGAAACGCTCTGGCGCCTCTTTTGTGCGCTCCTTTAGTTCGCACGACAACTCTCTGGCGCCACCACGCAGTCCGTCGTCTCCCAAGAAGCGTCGCTTGCGGGGCAAGCTAAACTTGACAATCGCGTTCAGCCAGGCTCGGTCACTCATGAGCTTGGTGCGCTCACCGTCGATGGGCGAGCGGACCATGCCTCCGCGCATGCCGTCGGGTTGCTCCGGCTTCTGCCCAACGAACTTTCGGTCGAGTTCAGCCAGTCGCCGGCGGGCAAGTGGTGACAACCACTCCGTACCAATCTGGCGCAGCACTGACCATTCACGCTTCCCGGAATCGTTGAGACACCAGGTCGGATAGTCGTTGAGCTTCGGTGTGAGCCGAGGCTTGTCGCCCGCCTGCTCCCGTCTCGCGAGCGCACGCTTCGCACTGTCGATTTCGGGCCGCAACGCTAGAACTGCCGTTTCGCAGCGCTTGCGCTCATCGGGTGTGAGCCAAGGCATGGCTGCAGCGATCGCGCGCCCTGCCGAATGTGCATCAGCACTGTGCCAGCCGGCTTTGAAAAGCCCGGAATTACCGACCTGTTCGACGAACAGGTCTCGCAGAGCCTTCGGGTTTGCCGCAACGGTCTCGAGCAGAAAATGCAAACTTGTGATATATAATTCTGGCTCTATCGAGCGGAGCAATCGAGCTGCGGCTAGCGGGCTCTGTTGCGCGACCTCCGCCAACGAACCGCGCACCAAGTCCAATAAGTCGATTGCTTGTATTTCGGTCTGATCCCGGTGTCGCCAATACCAGATCGAATCGTTGGCGGGCCTCGAATCTCCCTCGACCGAACGCTCCATTGCAATCCGCATGAAAGGCAAGATCTGCTCAAGGAACCCGAGGGGCGATGCTTTGGCGAGCTCGCTTAGCCAATGCAGCGACGTCCCGCCATTCTCGTAGCGATGCCTGAATGGATGTCCCTCCGGATGGAGGCGGAACCAGCGCCCAAGTTGTGCGCCAAAAATGCGTGCCGCCTCGTCCGGCGCGGTCTTAATCCAGGAGCCGTAATAGTCGTCCCAATCGTCAGCGCCGGTTTCCCAATCTTCAGGTATTGCCCTGTCGAGCGTGGCGATCAGGCAATCGGCGAGGGACTTGGCATCCGACTTTGGATCGATGAAACGCAACGTTGCAAACACATCGCGAATGCGCTCTGGTCGACGCTCTAGAAAGTCGTTGAGCAGCTGGGACACCTCAATGGGCGCGATCGGCGCGATCGATCTGAGGAAGCCTAGCGCCCAGTTCAGATCCTCCCCGTCGTACGCAAGCCAGTCGTTTATCAATCCGTGCTTGTTGAGCAGGTCGAACCAAGGCTTGCGCTCGTAAATGACGTTGCCCGACTTGACCGGCAATCCATTGCGCTGAGCGTAACGTGCGATCAGCTCCCATTCCGCCATCGTAGGGTCGGGGATCGTCGCAAGCCAGCGTACGATGGTCTCGCGGATATGCGGACGCACCCGCGTGTCTTCAAGGACCGTGCCCAAATCGACAAGGTAGCGGTTGCGTTCGCTCTCTCGCTCGAACGCGAGGATTTGCCGGGTCTGAGTGCGTCGGAACAAGGTTTGTTCGCTAGCCAGCAGGAAATCGATGATCGGTTTGCGCTGTTGCACAAAGGCTCGGGCGTGCGAGTAGTCGAACAGCGATTCATGCAAGAAGCCGATCCGGATGCCGCGCACGACGATCAGTCCGGCGCGCTGCAGGATATCAATCGCTCCAGCGAAAGGGTCGAGCGTCGCTACCGGAGCGAAGAGTTCCTGCCGCTCGCTCATTGTCGCGGCGAGTGCGGTCAGGGGAGAAAACACGCTCCAGCCGGGCCGAAACTCGCGCTGGATCTCCTGATCGCGCGCAGCAAGCAACCGGCCATAAAGTTCGGAAAGATGTTCCACCCGGCGCAGATCACTGACTCCACTCTGCGCCAGTGCAGCGGCGAGCGTCAGGCCGATCGGAAGCGCCAAGAGCGCCATCAGGCGTGCGTTATTGGGATCGTGCAGAATGCCGACCCGGGTGAGGACCGCGTCAACTTCGGCACGTTGGAAGGGTGCCACGTCGATCCGTATATTGCCCTTGGCCTCGGCAATCTGCCTGAACGCATGGTCATTTTCGAGGTCGAAGCTGCGGCAGGCGAAGATCAGTTGGACATGCCGATATTGTGCAGCCTTGCGAACCAGCTCAAGCACAACACGACGCAGTTCGGCGACCCTTCCTGAAACTTCACTGACTGCATCGGCCTGATCAACGATCAGTACCGCGCGGTTGCCAGAGGCTAGCTGTTCAAGAACTACCACCGGGTTATCCGCTGTGCCGACTGTCTGCGCGCCCAGTTCGTCGAGTGTTGCGACGGCGCCAGCCTGATCGACGCGGAAGGCGAGATGGAGCGTGCCTTGGGCACGGAGCTGCTCAATTATATCGGTGAGGATAGCCGACTTGCCGATCCCTGCGGCGCCGGCCAGCAGCACGACTCCTGCGCCTGCACGCAGCCCAGCGAGCACTTCCTGCACTGCTGCACGCTCAATGCGGTAGAGGCCGGCACCGAGCGGCGGGTAGGAACCGACATAGCTAGAGGTTGCATCACGGATGCGCCCAGGTAGCGCGCGGTCGAGTTCGTATTGCTTCGTTTCGATACGTTCACTGCTCAGGAAGCTAATGACATCGTCATATACGAGCGGGCGATTGAAGTTGCGCTCTTCCTCGAGCCATGTCCGGAACTGCGCCGCGATCGTATCGGGATCGCCCTTGAACCAATAGGTAATCCGCGCACGCAGATTTTCAGCGAGATCGGCCTCGGATAACGTGCGGAACTCTGTCTGCCCGAGGAATTGAAATGCCTCCGCTGCATCGCAACCCAGTCGTTCCTTGAGCAGACACCAGTGCTGCGTTTCCTTGTCCGACAGGCTTGCCTCGAACGTCTCGGGGCTGTGTGTCGCAGGCAGCTTATCCTGAAGGAGCTTTAATGGCGGTGAGGGATCACTCGACACGAAAACGCAACGTGCCCCCACGTTCGCAGTTTTGTTTCGAAATGCTGTGAGCACGCCGGCGGAGTCGAGAGCGGCGATGGACCAAGTGCCTGTTGCGGTCTGACGCTTGCACTGATGCCATTCAACCCCGGCGATGCGGGTCAGCGAAAATTCGAATCCCTGTTCCTCGTCTCCGAGGGCCTCGACCGTAACCCCTCGAACGGTGCCGTCCAATAGCCCGAGCAGTTGATGCGTCAGCCAGCGTGCTTCGAAGCGGTTGCCCGCTTTATCCGCAATTCCACCCCTGTGCATTACACTCGTCCGTTGTCTTTCGGCAGTCCCAGGTGCATGGAACAGACCTAGAACATTCATATTGCCATCGCAACTGCTGCCGATCTCTTGCGGTCAAGTTCGATCGCTTACGCCCGCGGCATCGTGATAGTGCTAAATATGCTTTGTAGAAAGCGATTCTAGCAAACTTCATCACTGTCTCGCGATGGACGTGCACCGCTTAGCGAATGACGAAGACACGCAACAATCACTACGTCCCGCAATGGTACCAGCAAGGTTTCTTTGAGCCGGGTCAGAATACCTATTCGTATCTCGATCTGAGCCCACCTCAGCACACGCTACCAGATGGGCGCGTAGTCACTGAGAAATCGAGATTCGCTTCACCAACTTCCCGCGCGTTTTGCCAGAGGGATCTTTATTCGACGTTCTTCGGCACATCTGTGGTTGACGAGATTGAGCGCAAGCTCTTCGGTGATATCGACACGCGCGGAGCTCACGCGGTACGCGCCTTTGCCGGCGAGGATGCCGGAGAGTGGCGTCGTCACTTCACAACATTCTTCGAGTACCTCGACATCCAGAAAATCCGTACTCCCAAAGGATTGGACTGGCTTAGCGCGCAATACCCGCGACTAACACAGAACGATCTAATGTTTGAGATGCAAGGCATCCGGATGATGCACTGCACGATCTGGGTGGAGGGGGTGCGAGAGATCGTTTCGGCCCAGGATGCCGACGCCAAATTCATTGTGAGCGACCACCCGGTCACCATCTACAACTACGCTGTCCCTCCGGGCGCCAACGCCTATCCGAACGAACCCTCGATCGCATCGAAAGGCTCGCAGACTATCTTTCCGCTGAACCGAGATTTTTGCCTCATCCTTACCAACCTCGAATACGCGGAAGACCATTCGGCCAATCCGCTCGAGAAGCGGACGTTTGCGGGTAACTATCGCAATTCGATCGTGCGCACCGACGCCTTAATCCGTACTCGAAAGCTGACGAGCAACGAGGTTATTCGAATCAACCGCGTGCTCAAGGCGCGGGCGAAGCGGTACATCGCTGCCGGCAAAGAGGAATGGCTCCACCCGGACATGTCGTCGGCGGAGCCTTGGGCTGATCTGCGCAATGTCTTCCTCCCACCAAAGAACGGACTTTGGCACTTCGGCGGCGAGATGTACGCGAGCTTCGAAAGCGGCGAAGTTTACTATCAGGACGCGTTCGGCCGAACGGAAAAGGAGCGCGAGTTTCTAAAAAAGGTGCCTCCATCGAAGCCGCCTCACATTCGCGCCCTGTGTGGTTGCGGATCCGGCCGCGCATTCGGTGTTTGCTGCGAGCACAAACCTGTTGCCCTTCGCCCAACATGGGTGGAGCGCAGCATTCGCGAGCGCAACTTGATGCTGTTCAACGGCATCTCCGAAATCCTCGGGATCACGCAAGACCGGGATTGGGTCACCGTGCGCCGGGAGATCACTGACGAAAAGATTAGAGACGCCTATGGCGTCTACAGCGCCTTGTGGCCCCGCGATACGAACTTGCTGGCGATGTTGCCCAAGCCGGATGGCGCAGCGCGCGCAATTTATACAGGGGTTCTGCACCCTTCAGCAATTTCGCGGTGCGCCCTCGGCTTGTCGCTCTATTTCGACGAACTGCTGATTGAGCATCCCTTCCTACATCCCAAGACAGTCAACAAGAAGTTTAGTCCGCTCGAGCACCCCAAGATGTATCGGCAGGAATTCCTTAAGTCGGTCATCTTGTTCACGACGATGATGCCGCTTGTCGAACGGGGGCTCGTGACCCTGTTTCCGGATCCCTGCAATTTCGATTTCCACCTGCGCAATCAGATGTTCGAAATGGCACAGATCCGCACAAAGGGGTTGAAAGTTGACCCAGAAGAAGAAGCTGGGTTCATGGAGATGATGAAGGAGGAGCATAAACGGGCAATGTTACTCTTGCCACGCGAAGCCCTTCGGCGCCAAGTTCTCCGGGATTCTCCCGAGCTAAATAAAACGGCAGTCGAGGCTGTTCTCGATGGCTTCGAAAGGCTTCGTCAACAAGACCCACTTGCCGTGCTGCAAGAGGGTTCGTTTGATGGTGGAGAGGACGGCGGACAACTCACGCCATTTAAAATGGCACCAAACTTCGAGATAGCGATGTACCTCGCTCAGGCCACTGGCTCATGCATTGTCACTGACAGCGTGTTTCGCTGGCGCGAACTTATGGTGGCCGCTCAACGCGGCAGGTTGGGCGCACCACCGTTGGCCCAGTTACGCGCCAGCATGGAGCAGGCCGATTTTGCCATCCCTTGGGATGTCCAGGAGATCAGCGCTCTAGCCGAGCGAGGGGTATTTGAAGTTTATCCAAACATCATGCGGAAGATCTTGAGGTATCTTTCGGCACTTCCAGCGAGAGGCTCAAAGCCGAATTTCGAGGCCAGCCTCAATGCTGAATTTGGGCGCATCCAAGCCTCAAAGGCGTCGATCGGGAAGAAGTCCACAACTCACCTGCCGGAGGCTCGGATATCCTGCCTTTGGCCCGCTGGCGGCATCCAAGACAACACAGTGAATCGGCTTCTGTTGATGTCCAGTTCCGAGCACCATCTAGCCAGCGTACCGATGGCTTTGTTTGTCGAGCGCTAACCTCCAGACTTTGTCGAGTTGAACGCCCAGCGCCAAACGCCGATGATGGCCGCTTGCAAGCATTAACAAAATTGACTTCAGCGTCCGATTTGAGGCGCAAAGCCGCCGATCGTTGTTCATTGGGTCGGTTACCGCGAAGGAGCGTCCTACGGCGGCGTGGAACTGCCTCCGTTACATTCTCTACTATGCAGTTGCTCAGGCTGTTAGCTCTTAGAATGGGGCGATAAGCGCACGCCAGGCCCGCCACCGTTTTCTGCGATGAACTCAATTCCTGCAGCTTCGAACGTTGCTCTAAGCTCAGCTATTGTGGACTGTTTCAACGCCTCGCCTCGTTCAAATCGCACAACCGTTTGAGTTGAGACGCCGGCTTCTTTTGCAAGCTCCAAAACGCCCCAGCCCAATGCAGCCCGTGCCATGCGGCACTGCACCGGATTCATAAAATCACCATAATATAGTGATTTTGATTGATCATATGCTGCACTTTGTGTAGTCTCGATTTCAACTAGGCGGCCGGATAGGTGATGCAACACCGATCCGGCCTGGCCACGTGCAAGCTGTTGTGGAGCTCGGATCATGGCTGATTCCGACAATAGCACGACTTTGTCTTCCGTCACGCTCGGGGGAAGCGGCGAGGGGGCCGTAAAGGGATTTGCTCGTTCCGACGAAGCAGACCCTCCGCTCGCGCTGCTACGAGACTGGTTGCGGGCACAGCACGTCTCGCAGGTTCTCTGCCGACTTCAACAACGGCTGGAAACGCGTGCACTCGGCGCCGCCTATCCGGCGGCCATGGATGCGAAGATTGGTTACTCGATCGCCTACCAAGCGGAAGTCGAGGCTGCGACAGCGGCTTTGAAGATTCAGGATAGGCTTCCACATACGCCTGCACACTCTCTTCTCGGCATTGTCGCCAAGCTCGAGATAATCGTCGGCGCAGATCGCGACATCGACGACCCGACAGACTTTCCCTGGCCACATATCGAATCGATCCTGCGTGACTTGAAGGAAATCGCTGGCAGTGTGCCGCTGGAGCGGCCTGACCGAACCATCGTTCAAGCGGATTGTAAGCGATATCAAGCAATCGCCGCCGATCTGGTTGATCTCAAAAAGCACGCCGCCGACAGCCCTTTCGATGAGGAACCCGCCGCTGGCGTTGATACAGAGTAGCAAAGGATACTTAGGCGCACATAACGGCCATTCGGCGCTGAGGCGATTTGGGCGATCCTTGTCCCGATGCAGATATGCACGGGACATAGGCTGTGAAGGCGGCACGGCGCGTCACAAAACGCGGCGTTAGACGCGATGCGGGTGCGGATCTGTTTTCGCGCCGCCGCGCCGTTGACGACGCCTTCCTGGAACGAACGGCGCGCTTGTTTGAGGCTCGCTTGGGGCGGTCGCTATCAGCTGAGGATGCACGGCAAATCGTCGACAATATCGACGGCTTCTTCCGCATCCTTGCCGAATGGGAACGGACTGACCGGGGCAAGTAGCTGGCGCTTCGTCTAGCTGCTGGCTTTCGGTTGTGCGACCGTGCGACGAACGAGGAGGCACCCCAGATGAACCAGCGACTTGTCCGGACCGCCAAGCCCGCAGGCCTTGTAAAGGCGCTGCTTTACGCGCGCGTCTCCACCAAGGAGCAGGAGAAGGAAGGCTTCTCCATCCCGGCGCAGTGCAAGCTGCTGCGTGACTACGCTCTGCAACAGCGGTTCGACATCTTGCAGGAGTTTATCGATGTCGAGACGGCCAAGACCACTGGCCGGACCAACTTCACCGAGATGGTCAAATATCTGCGAAAGCATCCCGGAATTCGAAGCATCCTGGTCGAGAAGACCGACCGGCTCTATCGCAACCTCAAGGACTGGGTGACGCTCGATGAGCTGGATGTGGAAATCCACCTTGCGAAAGAGGGTGTGACGCTGTCGCGAGACTCGCGCTCATCTGAAAAATTCATGCACGGCATCAAGGTCTTGATGGCCAAGAATTATATCGACAACCTGTCGGAGGAAGCCCGCAAGGGGCAGATGGAGAAGGCAGAGCAGGGCATCTGGCCGACAAAGGCTCCACTGGGCTATGTCAACACCACGGGCAAGGACGGCAGAAAGGTTATCGAGCCGCATCCTGAATTGGCGCCAGTAGTCACACAGCTGTTCGAGCGCTACGCGACCGGCCAGTATTCGCTCAAGGCCTTGGCTAAGGCGGCTCATGGCGATGGGCTGATCTATCCTAAGAGCGGCAATCCGGTTCCGGTCAGCACCGTGCACATGATCTTGCGCAATCGCCTATATACGGGGCTGTTCCAGTGGAACGGCAAATTGCATCAGGGTAAGCACGAGCCTCTCGTATCGATCGAATTGTGGGAGCGAGTTCAGGGCATCCTGAGGGGCCGTAATGCGGTGCCGACCCATCCAGCAGGTAACGAATTCGCCTTCACCGGCCTAATGACCTGCGCCGAATGCGGCTGCGCCATCGTCGCGGAGATCAAGAAGCGCAAATACATCTACTATCACTGCACGGGGCATACCAACAAAGGTCGCGGCGGATACGGCGATTGCCGCCGCAAATACGTCCGCGAGGAAGTGCTCGATCAGGCATTCGCCAACCTGCTCGAGCGCTTGCACTTCGACGAAGAGATACTGGAGTGGGTAAAGGCAGCCCTCATGGCCAGCCATGCTGACGAGCGGCGGGATCACGAACAGGCGATCCATCGATGCCAAGTCGAGTACAAGCGGCTCGAGGACCGGTTGCACGCCATGTATCTCGACAAGCTCGATGGTCGCATCGACAACGCCTTCTACGACAGGATGTCAGCACAGTGGCGAACCGAACAGACGCGGCTGCTTCGCGAGATAGAGCGCCATGGTAGCGCCGAAGAATCATACATGGAGGACGGCATCCGGCTTTTGGAACTGGCGCGCAACGCCAGCCGACTGTTTGCGAAACAGCCGGTACATGAGAAAAAGCGACTCTTGAATCTCGTACTGTCGAACTGCCAATGGGACCAAGGCGAGGTTCACGCTGTCTTCAGGCAACCGTTTGATCTACTTGCGGAAACGGTCGCATCCGGAGGGGCTACAGGTGCACAGCAGACAGCTTTGTCGAGAGGGAGTCCAGTTTGGCTGGGGAACCTGGATTCGAACCAGGACTAACGGAGTCAGAGTCCGTGGGTCTACCGTTAACCTATTCCCCAGCAGGCGCGGCTGGTGCCGTGCGAAGCGGGCGGCTATGTGCCGCGAGCGCTGCCTTGTAGCCGCCATCCGAAAATAGTCAAGCCCGCAGCTGAGTTCAACCGCAGCCTTTTTGAGCCTTTGTCCTATGCATGTCGTTCTCCCAAAACCGCTCCGCGCTTTTGGGAGACGCGCATTGGCTCTGCCGCCCCGCTCACGGAAGGCTTCAGCTCTCGCGGCTGTATTGCGAATGCTCGAAATAGAGCACCACGCCAAGGCCGACCAAAAGCGGAATGATGAGATAGAACAGTCGGAACACCAGAAGCGCCGCGAGCACGCCGACCGGGTCCATGTCCGAGAGGCCGGTTAGGAAGACGACCTCGAACACGCCGAGCGCGCCGGGCGCATGCGACAGGAGCCCGATCGAGAACGACACCATGAACACGCCGAGCACGACGAAATAGCCGGGATTGCCGGCCTCGGGCAGGGCAAAATAGATGATCGCGGCGGCCCCCAGCAGTTCGACCGGCCCGATCAGCAATTGCCGCGCGACGATCGGCAGCGCCGGGTAGTGCAGTTGGAAGGAGCCGACCTTCAGCGGCCTCAGCCCCAGCCAACTGCCGAAGGCATAGGCGCCGACGAGGATGAGCATGGCGAGCCCGGCGGCAAAGGCGGCGCCGTGATGCGGCGCACCCGTGAAGCGATCGATGATCTGGGGTTCCAGCAGGAGCACGAGCCCGCCGAGAAAAACGCTGGACAGGATGAAGGTGAACCAGCAGATCGCCACCAGCACGCCGACCTCCTGGCCGGTCAGCCCCCGCGTGGCATAGGCGCGGTAGCGGATCACCGCGCCGGAAAACACCGAGCCGCCGATATTGTGCGACACTGCGTAGGTGGTGAAAGAGCATAGCGTGACGAACAGCCACGACACCTTCTTGCCGATATGCAGCAGCGCGATGTGGTCGTAGCCGGCGAGCGAGGCATAGGCGACGACCGAGCTCAGCGCCGCAAGCATCCAGTGGCGTGGCGGGATGGCGGCGATGCCGATCCAGACATCGTTGAGCGAAATGCCGCGCAGTTCGTGGATGAGCAGCCACAGCGAGAACGCCACGGCCGCGATGCCTATGACCGGCCAGAAATAGCGCCTCCAATTCATGGCGTCGTCATCATGCGTTGCAGCTCATTGATTGATGTGCTCAAAACCCTTCGAACCTTCATTTGAGACATGCCTGATTGAAGCCGGCTATTCAACCGGCAAGACATTGCCCCAACGTGACGCCGGCAAAATGTGACGTTATCGAAATTCGGCCTCGCGCTCTTGGTGATTATGGGCGGCACTGCTAGTCTGTCGCCAACTTGAAACAAATCGAGGTGCCTGCTGCGTCCGTTTCCGGTTCGCGCGGCGCCGGAAGGAACTGAAGTGGAAGACCACGATACCGGCGCGGGCGCGCCGGCAGTGGGCATGTCCGGGGCATCGTCGACGCAGTCGGCGGGCCCGCATACGGCGCGATTCAGCCGCCACGCCGGTGCGCACCAAAGACATGCCGACCCCAGACATGCCAGCCAGAGGCCGACTGGCGCAAGTCAGGCCGACCAGCATGGCGATCCGCCGAAAGGCAAGACGCGCAAGCGCCGCAAGCGCAGGCGCGGCCGCAAGGTGTTCGCGCGCGACGAGAACGGCGCGGTGCCGCATGCCGCGCCTGCCAGCGCGGCGGCAAGCCAACCACTTCAGAGCGCGCCCTCGGAGCTTGAGCCAAGGCCGCCGCTCCAGTCTCCGCGACGTCCGCCGCAACAGGAACTGCCCGTTTTCGCCGCGCTCGACCTCGGCACCAACAATTGCCGGCTGTTGGTCGCGGTGCCTGGCCGGCACGGCCAGTTCCGCGTCATCGACGCTTTCTCGCGCATTGTCCGGCTGGGCGAGGGGCTGACGGCCAGCGGCCGGCTCAGCCAGGCCGCGATGGACCGCGCCGTCGAGGCGCTGAAGATCTGCGGCGAGAAGCTGCGCAACCGCAAGATCAGGAAGGCCAGGCTGATCGCCACCGAAGCTTGCCGCTCGGCCGCCAACGGTGTCGAGTTTTTGGAGAGGGTCGAGCGCGAGGCCGAGCTGAAGCTCGAGATCATCGACCGCCAGACCGAGGCCCGCCTTGCCGTTTCCGGCTGCGGCTCGCTGGTCGAGCGCGACACGCAAGGCGTGGTGCTGTTCGACATTGGCGGCGGCTCGTCGGAGATCGCCCTGATCGACCTGACTGGACGGCGTTCGCCGCGTCTGGCCAACCACATCGTCTCCTGGACGTCGCTTCCCGTTGGCGTCGTGTCGCTCGCCGAACGCTTCGGCGGTCGCACGGTGACGCGCGAGACCTTTGCCGCCATGGTCGACGATGTGGCCGCGCGGCTGAAGGCCTTCGATGGCCGCGACCGGCTCGCGCATGTGCTGGCCAGCCCCAACTTCCATTTGCTTGGCACGTCCGGCACGGTGACGACGCTCGCCGGCGTGCATCTCGATCTCGAGCGCTATGACCGCCGCCGCGTCGATGGTCTCTGGATGGACCGCGACAGCGTCGATCGCATGATCGAGCGGCTGATCGGCTGGGATTTCCAGCAGCGTTGCGCCAACCCCTGCATCGGCGCCGACCGCGCCGACCTCGTGCTCGCCGGCTGCGCCATCCTGGAAGCGATCCGCGGCGTTTGGCCGTCCGAGCGGCTGCGCGTCGCCGACCGCGGCCTGCGCGAGGGGATCCTGAGCGAACTGATGGCCGATGACGGCGTCTGGCGTGGCGGCCGATCATGAGCAAGAAGCCTGAGAAGCCAGGTTCGGGAAGCATTCGCGTGCTGAAGACCCGGATCAAGAAGAAGAGCGGTCTGAAGGAATCCTCGCGCCGCTGGCTCGAGCGCCATATGAACGATCCTTATGTGCAGCGCTCCAAGGCGGACGGATATCGCTCCCGCGCGGCCTACAAGCTGATCGAGATCGACGACAAGCATCATCTCCTGAAGCCCGGCATGAAAGTGATCGACCTCGGCGCCGCGCCCGGCGGCTGGTGCCAGGTGGCGGCCGCACGGACGAAGTCGACGGCGGAAAATCTGCATGTCGTCGGCATCGACTATCTCGAAATGGACGCGATTCCGGGCGCCGTCATCCTGCAGATGGATTTCCTCGATCCGGATGCGCCGCAAAAACTTGCCGAGGCGCTCGGCGGCCAGCCCGATGTGGTGCTGTCCGATATGGCCGCGCCGACCACCGGCCACCGCCGCACCGATCATCTGCGCACCATGCATCTGTGCGAAGTCGCGGCCGATTTCGCGCTGCATGTGCTCAAGCCCGGCGGGCATTTCCTCGCCAAGACGTTTCAGGGCGGTGCCGAGAACGAGCTTTTGTCGCGGCTGAAGCAGAATTTCCGCTCTGTCCATCATGTGAAGCCGCCGGCTTCGCGGGACGAGTCGGTGGAGCTTTATCTGCTGGCGAAGGAGTTCAAGGGGTAGCGCCTTCCCCTTGTGGGAGAAGGTGGAGCGTTCACTTCCCCGCGGTCCCCACCGTCTCCAGCCTCTTCGGCGTGGTCAGCCGGCCGTGGCCGGAGACGGCGTTGCCGGCGTCCGGCGCCAGCCGCATGAAAGTGATCGATGCTACCGCCGAGACTGCTGCCACGATGAAGAAGGCGATGTGGAAGTCCCTCAAGGTCAGCGGTCCGCCATGGATCGAGGTCGACACTTCGAGGATGCCGCCGGCCAGCGCCACGCCGAGCGCGATCGACAATTGCTGGAACACCGCCGTGATCGGCGTCGCCTTGCTGGTGTCGGCCGGCGTGATCTCGGCGTAGGAGAGGGCATTGACGCCGGTGAAGAACATCGAGCGGATGAAGCCGCCGACCAAGAGTATCGCCAGCATCAGCGCATAGGGCGTCTGCGGCGTGAACAGGCCGTAGATGGCGATCGACGCGGCCGCGATAAGCGAACCCCAGATCAGCACGCGGCGGAAGCCGGCAAGCCGGAAGATCAGTGCGGTCACGAACTTCATGCCGATGGCGCCGATCGCCGAAACGAAGGTGATCATGCCGGACTGGAACGGCGTCAGCCCGAAGCCGATCTGGAACATCAGCGGCAACAGGAACGGCACCGCGCCGATGCCGATGCGAAACAGCGAGCCGCCGAGCACGGAGGATCGGAAAACCTGGTTGCGGAACAGCTCCAGCGCCAGCAGCGGGTTTCTGGCGCGGCGGGCATGGAGGAGATAGAGCGCGCCTGAGACCACGCCGACGGCGACGGTGATGAAGCCGGCCATCGGCGGCAGCGCCGGCAGGCTGACCACGGAAAGGCCAAAGACGACGCCGGAGGCGGCAAGCCCCGAGAGCACGAAGCCGGGGAAATCGAGCGGCGGCGTCTGGGCGGGCTCCGTCCTGGGCAGATAGCGGGTGGCGAGCCACATGCCGATCAGGCCGATCGGCACGTTGATCAGAAAAATCCAGTGCCAGGTGAAATAGGTGGTGATGAAGCCGCCGATCGGCGGGCCGACCAGCGGCCCGACCAGCGCCGGCACGGTCAGCCAGGACATTGCCGCGACCAGCTCGCTCTTTGGCGTGGCACGCACCAGCACGAGGCGGCCGACCGGCGTCATCATCGCGCCGCCCATGCCTTGCAGGAAGCGCGACACCACGAAAGCCGGCAGCGAATTGGAAAGCGCGCAGGCGATAGAGCCGGCGATGAAGACGCCGATCGCAGCGCGAAACACGTTCTTGGCCCCGAACCGGTCCGCCATCCAGCCGCTGATCGGAATAAAGATCGCCAGCGACACCAGATAGGACGTCAGCGCCAGCTTCAGCGCGATCGGGCTGGTATGGATGTCGATCGCGATCGCCGGCAGCGACGTCGCTATCACGGTCGAATCCATGTTTTCCATGAAAAGTGCGACCGCCAGGATGAGCGGAATGATGCGGTTCAAGGGAAACGCCCTGATTTGTCTTCGCGATTCTAGGCCCGGCTTGGGGGCGAACCGGTGCGACCGGGCGGTTATCACGCCTCGGCCCGGATGTCGCATTAAATTGCTGTCACTTTTCAGCGACCGCAACCGCTGGTAGGTGGAAAATAGCCGGGCGCAAGACTTTGTCATTGGCGCAACGATCGGCTTTTCAACCGCGACAGGACGTGTTACCAGCCAGCGCCAATCCTGAAAGGGAAGATGAGAGTCGGCGCTGGCCAATCGGCCCAGCGCCTTTTCCGCATTCAAAAGGACTGGCCATGGCAAAAATCATCGAAACGTCCACCGGCGCGCTGGCGCTGACCTTCGACGACGTGCTTTTGCAGCCCGGCCATTCCGAAATCATGCCGGGCGAAACCGACATCCGCACCCGCATTGCCGGCGATATCGATCTCAACGTGCCGATCCTGTCGGCCGCCATGGACACCGTCACCGAGGCGCGGCTGGCAATCGCGATGGCCCAGGCCGGCGGCATCGGGGTCATCCATCGCAATCTGACGCCGGCCGAGCAGGCCGAGCAGGTCCGGCAGGTGAAGAAATTCGAATCCGGCATGGTGGTGAACCCGGTCACCATCGGTCCGGACGCAACGCTCGCCGACGCGCTGGCGTTGATGCGCGGCAATGGCATTTCCGGCATTCCGGTGGTCGAGAATGGCGGCACCGGCGGCCACACCGCCGGCCGGCTCGTCGGCATCCTCACCAACCGCGACGTGCGCTTCGCTTCCGATCCGTCGCAGAAGGTCTATGAGCTGATGACGCGTGAGAACCTGATCACGGTCAAGGAGAATGTCGATCAGGACGAGGCCAAGCGCCTGCTCCACAAGCACCGCATCGAGAAGCTGGTGGTGGTCGACAGGAAGGGCAATTGCGTCGGCCTGATCACGGTCAAGGACATCGAGAAGTCGCAGCTCAACCCCCATGCCACCAAGGACGCGCAGGGTCGGCTGCGCGCCGCCGCGGCCACCAGTGTCGGCGATGACGGCTTCGAGCGCGCCGAGCGCCTGATCGACGCCGGCGTCGACCTTCTGGTCATCGACACCGCGCACGGCCATTCGCAGCGCGTGCTCGACGCGGTGGCGCGGGCAAAGAAGCTGTCGAACTCCGTGCGTATCCTGGCCGGCAATGTCGCCACCGCCGACGGCACAAAGGCGCTGATCGACGCCGGCGCCGACGCCGTCAAGGTCGGCATCGGCCCAGGCTCGATCTGCACGACCAGAATCGTCGCCGGTGTCGGCGTGCCACAGCTGTCGGCGATCATGTCGGCGGTCGAGACGGCCAGCAAGGCCGGCGTGAGCGTCATTGCCGACGGCGGCATCAAATATTCGGGCGATCTGGCCAAGGCGCTCGCCGCCGGCGCAAGTGCGGCCATGATCGGCTCGCTGCTCGCTGGCACCGACGAGAGCCCGGGTGAGGTCTATCTGCACCAGGGCCGCTCCTTCAAGGCGTATCGCGGCATGGGTTCGGTCGGCGCCATGGCGCGCGGCTCGGCCGATCGCTACTTCCAGGCCGAGGT
Organism: Mesorhizobium sp. B2-7-1; assembly: GCF_006440735.1. GTDB lineage: Bacteria > Pseudomonadota > Alphaproteobacteria > Rhizobiales > Rhizobiaceae > Mesorhizobium. Next base: position 18,968 of record NZ_VFUA01000035.1, read on the forward strand.
CCGCGACACGCTGAAACTGGTTCCGGAGGGCATCGAAGGGCAGGTTCCCTATAAAGGACCTGTGGCTGGCGTGCTGCACCAGCTTGCAGGCGGCCTGAAAGCCGCTATGGGTTATGTGGGTGGACGTGACCTTGCAGATTTCCGCGAGCGCGCCACCTTTGTGCGCATATCCAACGCCGGACTTCGTGAAAGCCACGCCCATGACGTCACGATCACCCGCGAAAGCCCCAATTACCCGGGCGGAATTTGATCGGGAGGCCGATCAGTCCGACCGCAAGGGGGGACTGCGGCGTGATTTGAGCGTGGCGGTGCTGCGGCTGTCGCGGCATGCGCCGGCGCTCTCCATCGCCTCGATCGCGCTTTTCCTCGTCATGACGGCGCTGGAGTTTCTCTATTTTCAGCGCTTGAGCGGCGGTCTGGCTTCGCTCGACATACGCGTCGCCGGCTTCACGCCCGATGAAGGCATGGCGTGGCTCACAGCGCTCGGCCGTCGCGGCGGCGAGATCATCATCGTCTGGCACTACCTGACCTTCGACCTTTTGTTCCCGGCGCTGCTGTCGCTGACGCTGGTCAGCCTCATCCTTGCTTTCGGGCGGCGGCTCAGCACCTTCCGCGCCATGCCGGCGCAACTGCAGGCATTGTTCTCGCTGGTGCTGGTGCTCCCTTATGCGGTCGCCGACTACGCCCAGAATTTTGCCCTGGCGCGGCTGCTCTCCGATTTCCAGTTGGCCAACCCCGATTCGCTGGCCTTCGCCTCTTCGCTGACCGTCACCAAATTCGCGCTGTTGGCGATCCCGGTCTTCGTCGTCGCGTTCTTCGCGCTGGCCGGGCAACGCCGGCGCTGACGGAGGGAGGGGCGCACATATGCACCAGACTGCCATCTTCTGGCCGATGCTGGCGCATGTGCTTCTGGTCTATATCGTCTATCTGGTGATGCTGAAGCGGCGCTATCTCGCCGTGAAGTCGGGCGAAGCCAAGATCAGCCAGTACAAGGTCCGCTCGACCGAGCCGCCCTCGAGCGTTACCGTCGCCAACAATCTGATCAACCAGTTCGAGCTGCCGGTACTCTTTCACGTGCTGTGCCTGGCGCTGTTCGTCACCAATGGCGTGAACTATCTGACGCTGGCGTTGATGTGGCTGTTCATAGTCACGCGCTATGTGCACGCCTGGGTGCACCTCGACAGAAACTATGTGCTGCACCGCAGCCGCGCCTTCTTTCTTGGCGCGGGCATACTTCTCATCGCCTGGATCTGGTTCGCGCTGCACCTGCTGGGCGCGGTCTGAGGCGCTCTTTCCCTTCTCCCTTGTGAGAGAAGGGAAAGGCGCTACAGGTCGAACACCGCGATCCTGCGCTTGTCGAACTTGATGCCGATCTCGCCGCGCACCAGCCTTAGCGCCTGCTCGCCGAAGACGGCGCGCCGCCAGCCTTGCAGCGCCGCCACGTCGGCCTCGTCGCCCTCGGCCGCTATGCGGTCGATGTCGTCGCTGGAGGCCAGCACCTTGGTGGCGACGCCTTCCTTCTCGGCGACGATCCTGAGCAGCACCTTGAGCAGTTCCGCCGCAGCGCTCGATCCTTCCGGAGGCTGCACGCTTTTCGGCAGTTTCGGCATCGCGTCCTTGGGCAGCGCAAGGGCGGCGTTGACCGCGCCGAGCAGCGCGGTTGCCGTCGCCGAGCGTTCCCAGCCTTTCGGCGTGGTGCGCAGCTTGCCGAGCGCCGCCGCGTCGCGCGGCGCCTGCTGCGCGATCTCGTAGATGGCATCATCCTTGAGCACGCGGCCGCGCGGTACGTCGCGCTCGCGCGCCTCGCGCTCGCGCCAGGCGGCCACCGCCTGCACGATCGCCAGCTCCTGCGGCTTGCGCAGCCGCATCTTCAGCCGCTTCCAGGCATCCTCGGGATGCGGATCGTAGGTTTCGCGCGAGGTCAGCACATCCATCTCTTCGTTCAGCCAATGGCCGCGGTCCTCGCGTTTCAGCTCGGCGCTGAGATGCTGGTAGACCTTGATGAGATGAGTGACGTCGGCAAGCGCGTATTCGAGCTGCTTGTCGGAGAGCGGCCGGTGCCGCCAGTCGGTGAAGCGCGAGGACTTGTCCAGCCGGGCTCCGGTGACCTTCTGGACGAGCTGGTCGTAGGAAACGCTGTCGCCGAAGCCGCAGACCATCGCCGCCACCTGCGTGTCGAACACCGGATGCGGCACCAGATCGCCGAGATGGACGATGATTTCGATGTCCTGGCGCGCCGCGTGGAAGACCTTCAGCACCGCTTCGTTGGCCATAAGCCGGAAGAACGGCTTCAGGTCGATGCCGGGCGATAACGGATCGACAAGCGCCTCAATCCCAGGCGCGGCGATCTGGATCAGGCAGAGGATCGGCCAGAAGGTCGTCTCGCGTATGAATTCGGTATCGACGGTGACGAATTCCGACTTTTCGAACGCCGCGACAACGCTCTCGAGTTCTTCTTGTGTGGTGATGACGTGCATCAAATCGCTTTTGGCACAGTATGAGGCCTCTTTCAATTTCAGCCGCGCGCGCTTTCGTCAAGCCGCCGCGGCGTAAGCGGCGGCTCGATCGTCGGATTCTCCCGTGAGAAATCGCGCCGCATGCCTGCGCGCCAACCCGCGATGCCCCTCAAACCGTCGCGGTCCGCGCCGCTAGGCGGGCGAGTCGTTCATGCCTCATAGGCTCTCGCCGGTACCCTCTCTCCCGTCGAGCCGGATCCTGCGCCGTCCGGCATGGCGTTCGGCGACGGCCGCCGGCCGAGCGCGCCCGCTGCGGCCAAGCTGAGCACGATGAACGGTAAGCCGATGCCAAAGGCCGAGCGGATGCCCCAGTGGTCGGAGACGAAGCCGAGCAGCGGCGGACCGAGCAGGAAGGCGACGAAGGAGATCTGCGACAATGCGGCAACGTTGATCGCGGCGGAGCGGTCCGTCCTCTGGGCCGCCGCCGAAATCGCCAGCGGAAAGATGGCGCTGCAGCCAATGCCCATGAGCGCGAAGCCCAGCATGGAGACCAAGGGCAGGGGCGAGAAGAAGACGATGAAGACGCCGGCAGCCATCGTTGCCAGAAGCACGCGCGCCACGCCGCTCGGCGAGTAGCGCTCGACGAAGCTGTCGGCGAAGAAGCGCGTCGTCGCCTGCGAGAAGGCGAACAGCGCCACGGTGATCCCGGCAACGAATGGCCCCGATTCGAACACGGTGCGCATATAGATCGCCGACCAGTCCATGCTGGCGCCTTCCATCAGCATCGCCGACAGCGTAACCGCGACGAGGATCAGGATCGGCAGCGTCGGCCGGGCGAACATCGGCGCTTTGCTGCCGGACGCGGCGAAACGGGCGGGCGCCGGTTCGAAGCCGCCGAGGAACAGCGCCACCGCGACGGCCACCATCGGCACCACCAGCGCCAGATGCAGTTGCGGCGACAGGCCGAGATGCGCTAGCGCGCCGCCGAACAGCCCAGCGCCGAAGAAGCCGATGCTCCAGAACGAATGCGCCCGGTTCATGATGCGGCGCTGGAGCAGGTGCTCGGTCCTGTCGGCCTCGACATTCAAGATTATTTCGATGCTGCCGATCATCAGTCCGACCGGGAGCAGCATCATGAACAGAGCGGTCGGGCCTTGCGCGTGCACAGCGATGGCATAGGCGACCCCGAGCAGCGGCACCAGCCAGAGCAGCGCGCGGCGAAAGCCGACCCGCTCCAGGATAGGCGTCGCCAGCGTCAGCGCGATCAGCGTGCCGATCGGCGTCCCGATCAGGGCGAGACCGAGCGTGCCGTCCTCGATCTGCATCGCATGCTTGATGTCGGGCAGGCGCGGGAAGATGTTGCCCATGGCGAAGGAATAGACCGCGAAACCGGCATAGACACGGTGCTGCGGAGCGAGTTTCAGGCCAAAGGTCATCGCGCGGACAATCCAATAAGGAGATTTTCGGTGGGCGCCTCTCGGGGCCGCCAGTCGACTCTTTCTTGCATGAACAGGCAAAACATGCAACAACGTGCACAAATAAATAGGATCGTGCATGCTCACCGAGGAACGCCATCAACTCATTCGCGACCAGCTTGCGGCGGACGGAAAGGTGCTGGCCGGCGAGCTCGCCGGCCGTTTCGGCGTGTCGGAAGACACGGTGCGCCGCGATCTGAGGGAACTTGCCAAGGCCGGGCAGCTGCGCCGCGTCTATGGCGGAGCGGTCACCTCGGCGCCCTTTGCCGCCGCGACGCTCAGCCAGCGCAGCCGTCACGCGGTCGAGGAAAAAACGCGGCTCGCCAGCGCAGCCGTTGCGCTGCTGAGCGCGGGGCAGTCGCTCTTCATCGACGGCGGCACGACCAACGAGGCGATCGCCAGGGCGATCCCGCGCGACATGGAACTGACCGTTGCCACCAATGCGCTGGGCGTGGCCTCGGCGCTGGCGGACCTTCCCCTGGTCGAACTGATCGTGCTCGGTGGCCGCTATGTGCCCGATCTCGGCACGTGCGTCGGCGCCGACACGCTCGCCGCGGTGGCGCAGCTCGGCGCCGATCTGTTCTTTCTGGGATCCTGCGGGCTGGATGTCGCGCGCGGCGTCACCGCCTTCGATCCGGCCGAAGCCGAGGTGAAACGCGCCATGGCGAAAAACAGCGCCGGCATCGTCATTGCCGTCACCAACGACAAGCTCATCACCGCCGCGCCGTACCGCGTGACGGGGGCGGATGCGATCCGCCACCTTGTGGTGGAAAAGACCGCGCCTGTCGCCACGCTCGCCGATTTCCAAAGCCGGGGCGCGCAAATCCATTTTGCTTGAACGGCAGAAGCGGCGCCTGTGTGACCGGTTGCCTTGACAAAGCCGGCCTCTCATGCGCTTTTCGCGCCAATTTTCGAGCCGGGCTGATGCCCGCAATTTTCCGGACTTTACCCATGACCACGCATCGTTACCGCAGCCACACCTGTGCCCAGTTGAGAAAGAGCGACGTCGGCAATTCCGTCCGCCTGTCGGGCTGGGTGCATCGCGTGCGCGACCATGGCGGCCTGCTCTTCATCGACTTGCGCGACCATTATGGTCTGACCCAGATCGTCGCCGATCCGGACTCGCCAGCCTTCAAGGTCGCCGAGACGGTGCGCGGCGAATGGGTGATCCGCGTCGACGGCGAGGTCAAGGCGCGCCTGCCGGAGACGACGAACGCCAACCTGCCGACCGGCGAGATCGAGATTTTCGCGCGCGAGATCGAAGTGCTGTCGGCCGCCAAGGAGCTGCCGCTGCCGGTCTTCGGCGAGCCTGATTATCCCGAAGACATCCGCCTGAAATACCGCTTCCTCGACCTGCGCCGCGAGACGCTGCACAAGAACATCGTCGCGCGCACCAAGATCATCGCCGAGATGCGCAAGCGCATGGGCGAGGTCGGCTTCATCGAATTTTCGACGCCGATCCTCACCGCTTCGTCGCCGGAAGGCGCGCGCGACTTCTTGGTGCCGTCGCGCATCCATCCAGGCACATTCTACGCGCTGCCGCAGGCGCCGCAGCAGTACAAGCAGCTGATCATGGTTTCCGGCTTCGACCGCTATTTCCAGATCGCGCCCTGCTTCCGCGACGAGGATCCGCGCGCCGACCGCCTGCCGGGCGAATTCTACCAGCTCGACCTCGAGATGAGCTTCGTGGAACAGGACGATGTGCTCTCCACCATGGAGCCGGTGCTTCGCGGCGTCTTCGAAACCTTCGCTGCCGGCAAGCCGGTGACGCAGAAGTTCCAGCGCATCCCTTATGACGTGGCCATGCGCAAATACGGCTCCGACAAACCGGACCTGCGCAACCCGATCGAGATGCAGGCGGTCTCGGATCATTTCCGCGATTCCGGCTTCAAGGTGTTCGCCAACATCCTGGCCAACGACGCCAAGGCCGAAGTGTGGGGCATTCCCGCCAAGACCGGCGGCAGCCGCGCCTTCTGCGACCGCATGAATTCCTGGGCGCAAGGCGAGGGCCAGCCGGGGCTGGGCTATATCTTCTGGCGCAAGGAAGGTGAAAAACTCGAAGGCGCCGGCCCACTGGCCAAGAACATCGGCGAGGAGCGCACCGAGGCGATCCGCCAGCAGCTCGGCCTTGCCGATGGCGACGCCGCGTTCTTCGTCGCCGGCGACCCGAAGAAGTTCGTCACCTTCGCTGGCGCGGCGCGCACGCGCGCCGGCGAGGAACTGAACTTGGTCGACCGCGAGCGGTTCGAGCTTTGCTGGATCGTCGACTTCCCGTTCTTCGAATGGAACGAAGACGAGAAGAAGATCGACTTCGCCCATAACCCGTTCTCCATGCCGCAGGGCGGCATCGATGCGCTGAACGGCCAGGAGCCGCTCGGCATCAAGGCGTTCCAGTACGACATGGTCTGCAACGGCTTCGAGATCGCGTCGGGCGGTATCCGCAACCATCTGCCGGAAACCATGGTCAAGGCGTTCGAGATGGTCGGGTTGGACCGCGCGACGGTGGAGGAGCGCTTCGGCGGTCTCTACCGCGCCTTCCAGTATGGCGCGCCGCCGCATGGCGGCATGGCGGCCGGCGTCGACCGCATCGTCATGCTGCTCGTCGGGGCAAAGAACCTGCGCGAGATCACCATGTTCCCGATGAACCAGCAGGCCTACGACCTGTTGATGAACGCGCCGTCGGAAGCGACCCCTCAGCAGCTGCGCGAGCTGTCGCTGCGCGTCGCAGTGGCCAAGAAGGAAGGCTAGGACTCAGAGCCAAGCCTTTCTCTTCGCTTGAAGAATCGGCCTCAACAAAAAAGCCCGGCATCTCTGCCGGGCTTTGTTTGAGCGGTTCGCTCGATCAGTCCTGGTTCGCCTTGACCTTGACGCCGAGCGTCTTGGGCAGGTCGAGAGGGTTGGACATGGCGCCGGCCATGATCAGCGCGAACGGCACCGACGACGGCGGTTCGGCCGAGATTTCCAGGCTCTTCGGATCGTCGAGGAAGGTGTTGACCGCCGCCGAGACCTCGGCCGTCAGCTCGGGATTGTTGAGCTGCGCCATGCCGAACGGCACGATCGCCTTGGCCTGATTGGCGATGTCCTTACCTGACATGCCCTGCTGTTTGCCCACATAGTCGAGCACCTTGCCGGTCAATGAATCGTCCTCGAAGCGCACTGAGGCGCCATTGAAGGAAAGCTGCTGCATCAGGCCGAGCATAGCCATGCCCTGCGCCGATTTGTCGGCGCCTTCCGGCTGCGAGGCGAGCTGCTTCTGCATAGCCTGCATCGACTTGATGAAGTCGACCGTGTAGCCGCCGAGGTCGAAGGTCATGCCGAGCGTGCCGGCATTCTCGACCGAGACGTCATATTTCGTCAGCTCCATCTTGCCGTCGCTCGGCTGCCAGGTGCCGGCCATGTCGATGTTGCCCGAGATGTTCTGGTAGCCGAGCGCCTCGATCGCTTCCTTCGACTTGGGGTCGTCGACCAGCGACAGGTCGGCGGTGAATTTTTCGGTGTTGGCGGTGAAGTCCATTGCCTTGCCGTCGGCCGGCGGGGTGATCTGGACGGCAAGCCCGTCCATCGCGAACGCCGTCTTGTCGCCGACCTTGACCGTCATGTTGGAGAGTTCGGCCGACTTGTACATCATCAGCGAGCCGAGCGGGTCGGTGCCGCCTTCGGCCGGGACCTTCATGTCGTGGATGACCACCGGGCTGAGGTTGAGCGTCACGCCGTCCTTGCTGTGCTCGAAAGGCGAGGTCGAGACGGTGGCGATCTCAAAGCCGCCATTGGCTTCGCTGATCCCTTCCAGCTTCACGTCGCCGATCGTCAGCGCTTCCTTCTCGGCCGCCGGCTTGATGGAGACGCCCTGCAGCACGGCGTTCGAATCGTCGCCGGAGACGCCGGTCCAGGAAATGTCGACGCCCTGGGCGGCAAGGGCTGCCTTGATGCGCTCGGCCACCGCCGGATCGGCGGCGAAGGCCGCGTTGAGCGGCAGCGTCAGCAGAAAGGTCGAAAAGGCCAGTTTCTTAAGCGTTGAGCGTTGGATCGTCATGGGCGAGTTCCCTGTCTTGATTTGGCTATGATGAAATTGTTTTGAAGCCTGTTCCATCACCATTCCGTGACGAACGGGACGGGAAGAAGGCATTTCCCGGCACATTTGTCGAAAATGGCGATGAAAAGCAAATGCCGGTCGGCAGCCATTGCTTGATGCGGTGAATTTGTCATGAAGGCCGCGGCCCCTTCCGCCAGCGTGTTGCATGCCAGATAGTGGCCGCATGTAACGGATTGATGTTGGCCGGCATGATAGAGCCGCCACGGCCTGTTGCAGATCGGCGGCAAATTGCAGCTGCCGCGGCGCCGTTTCCGTGAAATCCTTCACATCGCCGGGGCGCGCCTATGGCCGCGGCGAAATGCGCCGATGTTCACGCGACGCTTGCCGCGAATCACCCGCTCGGCTAGTCCAAAACCATGGGAAAGAGGCTTTTGCCGCCTGATGACAATGGCGGCGGCGACAAAATCGAACCGGTCGATCTGAAGGAAGCGCTTGAGAAGCGCTACCTTGCCTATGCGCTGTCGACCATCATGCACCGAGCACTGCCGGATGTGCGCGACGGACTGAAGCCGGTCCACCGCCGCATCATGCATGCCATGCGGCTGCTCAGGCTCAACCCCGATCAGGGCTTCGCCAAATGCGCCCGCATCGTTGGCGACGTGATGGGCAAGTTCCATCCGCATGGCGACCAGTCGATCTACGACGCTCTGGTGCGTCTCGCGCAGGAATTCTCGATGCGCTACCCGCTGGTCGACGGGCAGGGCAATTTCGGCAACATCGACGGCGATAACGCCGCCGCCATGCGCTACACCGAAGCGCGCATGACCGAGGTGGCGACCGATCTGCTTGACGGCATCAACGAGGACGCGGTCGATTTCCGGCCGACCTACAATGAGGAGGACGAGGAGCCGTCCGTTCTCCCCGGCGCATTCCCGAACCTGCTCGCCAACGGCTCCTCCGGCATTGCCGTCGGCATGGCGACCTCCATCCCGCCGCATAACGCCGCCGAGCTTTGTGACGCCGCGCTCCATCTGATCGAAGATCCGGACGCGCCGGTGGCGAAGCTGATGGATTTCGTCCAGGGACCGGATTTCCCCACCGGCGGCATCATCGTCGACAGCCGCGCCTCGATCCTCGAAGCCTATGAGACGGGCCGCGGCGGTTTCCGCGTGCGTTCGAAATGGGGCCAGGAGGACCAGGGCAGGGGCACCTGGAGCATCGTCGTCACTGAGATCCCTTACAGCGTGCAGAAGGCCAGGCTGATCGAGAAGATCGCCGAGCTCCTGATGGCGCGCAAGCTGCCGTTGCTCGAGGACATCCGCGACGAGAGCGCGGAAGACATCCGCATCGTCCTGGTGCCGAAGAGCCGCACCGTCGATCCCGGCCTGCTGATGGAATCGCTGTTCAAGCTCACCGAGCTCGAAAGCCGTTTCCCGCTCAACATGAACGTGCTGTCGCGCGGCAAGGTGCCGAACGTCCTCTCGCTGAAAGGCGTGCTGAAGGAGTGGCTCGACCACCGCCGCGAGGTTCTGATCCGCCGCTCGAAATACCGGCTTGGCGAGATCGAGAAGCGGCTGGAAATCCTCGCCGGCTACCTGATCGCCTATCTCAACATCGACGAGGTCATCAGGATCATCCGCGAGGAGGATGAGCCCAAGCAGGTGATGATGGCCCGCTGGTCGCTCACCGACAACCAGGCCGAAGCCATCCTCAATATGCGCCTGCGCGCCTTGCGCAAGCTCGAAGAGATCGAGATCCGCAAGGAATTCGACGGCCTCACCGCGGAAAAGAAGCAGATCGAGGCGCTGCTGGCGTCGGACGCCAAGCAATGGTCGACGATCAAGTGGGAAGTCACTCAGGTCCGCGACAAGTTCGGCCCCGAGACCAAGCTTGGCAAGCGCCGCACCCAGTTCGCCGACGCGCCCGAGCATGATCTGACCGATATCGCGCATGCCATGATCGAGCGCGAGCCGGTCACCGTCGTGGTGTCGGAAAAGGGCTGGCTTCGCGCCATGAAGGGCCACCTGACCGACCATTCGCAGCTTGCCTTCAAGGAAGGCGACAGCCTGAAGCTCGCCTTCCATGCCCAGACCACGGACAAGATCCTGGTCTTCACCACCGGCGGCAAGTTCTACACCATCGGCGCCGACCGGCTGCCGGGGGGGCGCGGCCATGGCGAGCCGATCCGCATCATAGTCGATATGGAGAACGACCAGGACATCGTCACCGCCTTTGTCCATGATCCGAAGCGCAAGCTGCTGCTCGTTTCCTATGACGCCAACGGCTTCGTCGTCTCGGAGGAAGAGGTCGTCGCCAACACGCGCAAGGGCAAGCAGGTGATGAACGTAAAGGCGCCGGACGAGGCCAAGCGCTGTATCCCGGTGTCGGGCGACCATCTCGCCATCGTCGGCGAGAACCGCAAGATGCTGGTTTTCCCGCTCGCCGAAATCCCCGAAATGGCGCGCGGCAAGGGTGTACGGCTGCAGAAATACAAGGATGGCGGCGTGCTGGATCTGAAGACCTTCACGCTTGCAGCCGGCCTCTCCTGGCAGGATTCGGCCGATCGCACCTTCGTCAAGTCGCGCGAGGAACTTGCCGAGTGGATCGGGGCGCGCGCGGCCGCCGGCCGCATGGTGCCCAAGGGTTTCCCACGGACGGGTAAGTTCGGGTAGTGAGGCTCCCCCTCTCCCCTTGTGGGGTGAGAAGCGGTCCGCCTTAGCGGACGAAAAGCCAATTGCTTGGCTTTTCGAGCTTCGAACGCCCTGAGCCTGCGAAGGGCCGGGTGGTGGCCGATCCACCCCGGCCGGGTCCCCGCTGCTCCGCAGCGTCCCGGCGTTCGCCGGCCTTTCATCGTGCCACTGGCACGATGAATTCGCTACGCGAACCGGCTGCTCACCCCGCAAGGGGAGAAGGAAAAGGCACTATTTGGACTATCGTCACGATTGCTGCACTATGATGATGCATAAGCATCCATTGAACCATCGGGCAGGGGAGAAACGCCGGGTTGAAGCGGGCCGAGATCCAGAAGCCGGGGCAGCGACTGTTCGGTCTGTCGACGCCGCTGAGGGCAGCGGTCATCCCGCCGCTGTCGGCGGCACGCTGGCTCCTGGTCCTGATCGTGGCCGCCGGCGTCTATTTCTTCCACGGTTTCCTGTTCCCGGTGCTGGCGGCGCTGGTCATCGCCTTCGCCAGCTGGCCGCTCTACCGCCGGCTGCTCGTCGCGGTCGGTGGCAACCGCACCGTCGGCGCGACTTTGGCGATCCTGTTCATCCTCACTTTCCTGGTGGTGCCGATCGCGCTTGCCGGCACCTATGCCATCAATGAGCTGCGCGAGTGGGTCACCTGGGCGATCGAGACCAATCGGCACGGCGCGGTGACCCCGCAATGGATCGCCACCATGCCGGTGGTCGGCGAGTGGCTGAACGAGCAGTGGACGGGCTATCTCGGCCATCCAGGCGGCATCGGCGAGTTGATCCAGCTGATCAGCGGCTCCAACATCGGCACCATCTATCGCGGCGCCTTGGCCGCCGGCGGCAGCGCCTTCGGCCTGTTGCTGACGCTTCTGTTCATGATGATCGCGCTGTTCTTCGCCTATCGCGACGGCGAGTCTTTCGCGGCCCAGGTCGATCGCCTCGGCGAACGCATTCTGCCGACACGCTGGGAGCGGATCTCGCGTGTCGTGCCGGCAACCATCTCCTCGACCGTGACCGGCATGACCATCATTGCCATCGGCGAGGGCCTTGTGCTGGGTATCGCCTATTGGCTGGCCGGCGTGCCGTCGCCGGTGACGCTCGGCGCTCTCACCGGCATCATGGCGCTGATCCCCGGCGGCGCGCCGCTCTCCTTCACCCTGGTGTCGATCTACCTTGCCGCCAGCGGCAAGCTGATCGCCGGCGTGGCACTGTTCATCTGGGGCACGGTCGAGCTCTTCATCGTCGACAAGACGCTGCGGCCCAAGCTCGTCGGCGGCCCGATCAAGCTGCCGTTCCTGCCGACTTTTTTCGGCCTGATCGGCGGCGTCAAGACGATGGGCTTCCTCGGCCTGTTCATCGGCCCGGTATTGATGGCGCTGCTGGTTGCCATCTGGCGCGAGTGGCTGCGCGAAGTCGAATTGATGGACGAGATTCCGCCTGCGGCCGACGAGGCCGGCGCGCCGCCCCAGATCGAGGCGGCGGCCGATCCAAGGAAGATTCAGGCCGGGTGAGCCACGGCGAGTGCCGCCCGGCGCTTGCGACCCTCATGCAATTGCCACAGCGAATGCGCCACCAGCGTCATGATCAGGACCGTGCCGCCGATTAGGCTGTTGCGCGAAGGCGCCTCGGCGAAGATCAGCCAGACCCACACCGGGGCGAGCACGGTTTCCAACAGATAGAACATCGCCACCTCCGGGCCCGAAATGTATTTCGGGCCGTTGGCAAGGCAGAAGAACGAGATCGGCATGATCACGGCGCCGTTGAAGATGATCCACCACGGCGCGTTGACATGCAGCCCTTCGCCCGAAACCATGAAGACGGCGAGCCCCAGCGGTATGATGACGCCCACGAGCGCGGTGAAGCCCATATCCTTGCCGCTGGCGCGCGAAATGGTGATGGCCAGGGCGATGAAGAAGGCCGAGCACAGGGCCATGAAATCGCCGAACAGATGCCCGGTGCCGACGGAGCCGCCGACGATGACCAGCACGCCGAAGATCATCGCCAGCATGGCGATCACGGTTGCCAGCTGTGGTCTTTCCTTGAGGAAAAGCCATGACAGCAGCGCCGCGAACACGGTGTTGAAGGCCAGGATGAAGACAAGGTCGGCCGTCGAGGTGTGATAGACCGCCGTGACGAAGGTTATGCCGGTCAGGCCGTAGCAAAAAGCCACGGCAAGTCCCGACCAGCCCGGAATGAGCCGGGGCGCGTTCCTGTCGAACGATCGCCAGATGGCCCATATCACCAGCCCCGCCAGCAAGGTGGTGCCGGTGCGCAGCATCATGATCGTCCAGGGTGTGCCGTCGGCGAGCCGGATCAGCGGTATATCGATGGTCAGCGTCAGGCCGCCAATGGCGGTGATCAGCAGACCTTTTTGGTGATCGGTATGGGTGGACACTTGGCAGTCTCGCAAGCAATCTTGAGGAGGCGCAAAGCGGCCATGCCGCGGTCCTTCCAGCCTGAGGGCCGAAAGACCAGCGTCCTCCTCCTTGAAACAGTTTAAGGGTGGAGCGTAGGGCGGTTCAGCGACTGACCGCTTCGTGGTCGTAGCGTTCCCAGCCTTTCGGGCCGAGATGCTCCTGCGGCATGAAGCGCATCTTATAATTCATCTTGCGCGAGCCGTTGACCCAGTAGCCGAGATAGACGTGGGGCAGGCCCATCGCCTTGGCGCGGGCGATGTGGTCGAGGATCATGAAAGTGCCGAGCGAGCGATCCTCGAAGTCGGGATTGAAGTAGGAATAGACCATCGACAGGCCATCGGCCATCTTGTCGGTGAGTGCGACGGCTATCAGTTCGCCATGGCCCTTGCCGGTTATGAACGTGTCGGGGCCGCGACGCCGGTATTCGATGATCTTGGTGTCGACATGCGTGTCTTCCACCATCATGGCATAGTCGAGCACGGTCATGTCCGACATGCCGCCGCGACGATGCCGGGCGTCGAGATAGGCGCGGAAGAGCGAGTATTGCTCGGTCGAAGGCTGCGCGTCATGCATGGCGCCGACGAGATCGGCATTGTGCTGGACGACGCGGCGCATGTTGCGGCTGGGCTCGAATTCCTGCGCCAGGATGCGCACCGAAACGCAGGCGCGGCACGATTCGCAGGCCGGGCGGTAAGCGATGTTCTGCGAGCGCCGGAAGCCGCCTTGCGTCAGGAGGTCGTTCATCTCCGGCGCCTTGTCGCCGACGAGGTGCGTGAACACCTTGCGCTCGAACTGTCCCTCCAGATAGGGGCACGGCGACGGCGCGGTCAGGAAAAACTGCGGCGACTGGGTCGGATGCTGCGTCATCTAATCTTGGAAACGCTCCTGCGAATCGCCCTACCTTTGGCCCGGCCGGCGAAAAATTCAACAGGATTGTGCTGCCGCGACGGCGTCGGCCTGTTCATATTTGAGCACAAGCGAGGCGGCGGTACGATGAACGCGGCCGTGGACACGCGTCAGATATCGGTGCGGGTGACCACGGTGCCGAGCAAAAGGTCGTGCAGCGTGCGCTTGCGGTCGGAGAACAGCGTGACCAGCAGCACCAGCGGCGTCAGGATGACGTTGCCGGCCCAGAACAGCACCGAGTGAACCACGGCCGTCATGCCGTCGATGCGGCTGCCGTCGAGCTTCTCCAGGCGGATGCCCATGATCTTCATGCCGGTCGTCGCCTGGTCGCGGCTGCCCAGCGTGTTCCAGATGTAGAGAATGGCGACCATGGGCACCACAACCGAAAACAGCGCCCAGCCGAGGCCGAAGGTCAAAAGCCCGAGAATGGCGACTAGGATGGCGAAGGGAATGGTCAGCAGCGCGACGAAGAAATAGTCGAGCAGGAAGGCAAAGATGCGCCTTGTCCGCACCCCGCGATAGGCGCGGGTGTCCTCGAACCTGGTCATGATGATCTCGCCGTCCAACACGTGTGCGCTCATATCCGTTCCTCGATCGCGGCATCCGCTTGAGGATGCCTGTCGCCCTTGTCAGATGGTGAGGGCGGTCCGGAATTCAAGGAAGGTGCCCGCCGGCGGACGGGCGCGATATCAGAAGATGCCGGGCGCGATATCAGAAGATGCCGGGACAGAGCCTGTAGCGAACTCGCGTGAGATAATCGCGATATTCCTCCGTCAGCGCCAGGATGCGTTCCTCGCGCAGGATGCGATGAATCTGGAACACGGTGATGATCGCGTAGACGGTGAAATTGTAGATCGAGAAACTCGACAGCAGGAAAAGGATATGTCCCGCCAGATAGCCGGCATAGATCGGGTGCCGCACGAAGCGGTAGGCGCCGCCGGTGACGACGCCGCGATTGGCAGGCAGGATGGCGAAGGAGCGGCCGAGGGACATCTTGCCCCAGATCACCAGCCACAGCGCCAGGAATTGCAGCGGCGCCGCGATATAGAGCGGGATGATGGCGGCTCCGTCCTGGAGCGACACGAAACCCGAGCCGAAACCGGCCGTCAACGAGATGAATACCGTGAAAGGGCTCCAGTCGCGGACAATCGGTCGGCGTGCCAGCAGCAGCCAGGTGAAAGTCAGGACGTCGGATATCATCAGCAGCAGGATGTTCAGCCGGCCCGGATCGATGACCAGATGGCGCGCACCGCGATAGATGAAGACCGCGGCGACCAGCAGCGCGATGAAACGGAACAAGCCCTCGCGCAGGTCGGCGAGGGCCTCGCTGCTTCGCAGTCCGGACCAAAAACCAGTCTCTGCGCCAGGCAGCGCACCACTTTTGGAAATCGCCAACTCTGTTACCCCGGTCCCCTCAGCATGACCATTGCACGCAAGCCTTGCCGTCCGGTTAAGGTTTCGCATGCTTTTGGTTGCATTGCGGATTCGTCTGCCGAGGGAATGGTGTGTTGCCTGTTGAACATGACATTCTTCCCGGTCTAGCTTGCTGCGGCGCACAAAGGGGACGGGGACATGGACTACGACATGCTGGTCATCGGCAGCGGCCCTTCGGGGCGCCGCGCCGCGGTGCAATCGGCCAAGCTCGGCAAGTCGGTGCTGGTGGCCGACAGGGGCCGGCGTTTGGGCGGTGTCTCGGTGCATACAGGCACCATCCCGTCGAAGACGCTGCGCGAAACGGTGCTCAACCTCTCGGGCTGGCGCGAACGCGGCTTCTACGGACGCGGCTACCGGGTCAAGCAGGACATCTCGATCAGCGACCTGGTCGACCGGCTGCACAAGACGCTGGACCATGAGGTGGAGGTGCTGCAGCACCAGTTCATGCGCAACACGGTGAGGAGCGCGCGCGCCGCGGTGAAGTTCCTCACGCCCAACAAGGTCAGCCTGACCGCCGACAATGGCGACTACAGCGAGATCGGCTTTGCCAACGCGCTGATCGCCGTCGGCACCCGGCCGCACCGGCCGGCCGACGTGCCCTTCGACAAGAAGCGCGTCTTCGACAGCGACGAGATGCTGGAGCTCCACCATCTGCCGCGCACGCTGACGGTGATCGGCGCCGGCGTCATCGGCGTCGAATACGCCACCATCTTTTCCGCGCTCGACGTGCCGGTGACACTTGTCGAGCCGCGCAACACCATTCTCGATTTCATCGATCGCGAGATCGTCGACGACTTCATCCACCAGATGCGCGACCGCGGCATGACCATCCGCCTCGGCAGCACGGTGAAGGAGATCGCCTCGAAGCCCGATCATGCCGAGGTGACGCTGGCCGATGGCCGCACCATCCGCTCCGAGATGGTGCTCTACGCCGCCGGTCGCACCGGCAACGTCGCCAGCCTCGGCCTCGACCTGGTCGGCATTGAGGCCGACGCCCGCGGCCGCATCAAGGTCGATCCGCACACCTTCCAGACCAGCGTGCCGAACATCTACGCTTCCGGCGACGTCATCGGCTTCCCGAGCCTGGCCTCGACCTCGATGGAGCAGGGAAGGGTGGCGGCCTGCCACGCCTTCGGCGTCAACCTGCCGCCGCCGCCCGAGAGCTTTCCCTATGGCATCTACGCCGTGCCGGAGATCTCGACCGTCGGCCTGTCGGAGGAGCAGGTGCGCGACAGCGGCGCCCCCTATGAGGTCGGCCTGGCGCGCTTCCGCGAGACCTCGCGCGGCCATATCATGGGTGTCTCGAGCGGCTTCCTGAAACTGTTGTTTTCGGTCGAGACGCGCCGCCTGCTTGGCGCCCATATCGTCGGCGAGGGCGCCACCGAGCTCATCCATATCGGCCAGGCGGTGATCAACCTCGGCGGCACGGTCGACTTCTTCGTCAACAACACCTTCAACTATCCGACATTGGCGGAAGCCTACAAGATCGCCGGCCTCGACGCCTGGAACCGGATGGGGCAGGGGTGAGGGGATCCGGCCGGGCCGGCCGGTCACACTTCCAGCCGCGACAGCAGCGAAAGCATCACGTCTGCCGATGGCATCGGCAGCACCGCCTCGATTTCCGCCGGCCGCACGCCGGCCACGGCGTCGGCATCGCCCGCCACGGTGCCGAGCGGCCCGCGGAACCCGTGCTTCGACCAGGCGAGCTGCTGCAGCTTCGGGCTGGTCAGCGCTTCGAGCAGCGGGTCGACCGCCGGATCGATGACGATCAGCGGATGCGCCGAATAGACGGTGGGGCGCGGATAGAGGATTTCCGGCTTGGCTCCGGCGCCGGCCTGCACGCGCTGCCAGCGGACCGGATCGGCGAGCGCCCATTCCACGAGCTGGTTTTCGTAACCCACCACAATCGGCTCGGCACCCAGGCCTCCGGCGATATACTGGTCGAACAGCTTGCCCGATGAAGACGATTTCAGGCCCATGCTGCGGAAGATCGACTTGGCCTCCTCGCCATGCTGGGCGAGCAGTTCCTGCGTGGCGACGTCGCCGCTCATCAGGCTGAGCACCAGACCGGAAAACATGAAGCCGGAATTGGACCGGTTGGGATCGGTGGAGACGATGCGGGCGCGGCCATAGAGCTCGGAAATGCCGAGATCCGACCAGTTCTTGCCGGCCAGGATCGCGTCGAGCAGCGCCTTGAGATCGAGCTGGTTGTAGCCGCCCTTGGCGGCGACGGTGACCAGCCCGCTCTTCTTCAGGCCTTCGACCACCGGCCCCCATGTGTAGACGACGATCGGCGAGTTGAGCACAACCTGGTCGTTGCGGATGGAAACGCCGCTCTTGCGCGCGAGGTCGACCATGATCGACGAGGACGGCCACAGGAATTGCGGCTTCTGCGTCAGGAGCGCAGGCTCGCGCACCATTTCGACCGAGCCGGCGACGCGGGCATCGAGCTCCAGCCCGTAGCCGCCCAGTGCGCTGACCACGTCGGGATCGGCGAGGAAGGCCTGCTTCTCGCCGCCGATGAAGCCGAACAGATGCGCGCGGTTACCGAGATAGCCGCGGAACTCCGGCCGGTCCTTGAGCGTCAGGTAGCCGCCCGTACCGGCCGCGGCGGCGGCAAGCAGTCCCAGTCCGAATGCGCGGCGAGAAAGGGCCATCAGCGACCGATATCCTCTTTCAGCGACTCCTGGATGAGTCGAAGGTCAACATCGAGCGTGCCAAGCTCGGAGTCCGCCTGGCTGTCGGCATAGTGGACGAAGGCGTCCTGCAACTTGGTGATCACCGCGCCGATCGTGGCGAGCCGCTGCTGGCTCGGCGCCCGGCGGTCGGCCAGCGTCGCATAGCCTTCCGCAACCTCCGCCGCCTGCGGCACGTAATAGGTCAGGAAGCGCCGGACGGAAGCCGCGCTTGCCGGCTTCGCTTCGACCTTGGAGATGACGTCGGCGGCGATGTCGGACAGGTTTTTCACCTTGGCCTTCATATCCTTGTCGGCGATCGAGCTGGCCGCCGCCGCCAGCCGGTCCGCGGCGGGCTGCGCCTGCGCCAGCAATTCGCGCGCGAACGCCACCTGGCCGCCGCCGATCGAGCGCAGGTCGAGCCCTTCGAAAAGCTGGCGCGGCGCCAGCACGAAGATCAGCCCGGCGAACACCAGCGCCGAGATCACCGCTGAGACCAGGAAGGGGAAATGGGTGAGGGTGCTGAGACCAATCAGCAGCGCGGCCGAAACCAGCCCCGCCACGATCCAGTTCCAGTCATTGCCGAACAAGCCGCGCATGATTGGCCTTAGTTGTAGCCGCGCGCGGCGCGGAAGGCGCCAGCAAGGTCGGCGCCGCCGTCGAAGACACGCGCCGAGGTCGCCTTGGCGAGACTGTCGAGCTGGCTCTTGTCGGCATCGCCGAAGGTGATGCCGAACACCGGCACCCGCACCAGCGCCTGGCGCCATTCAGCCAAGAACGGTTCGGCGCTGCCGTCGGTGCGGCCGTCCGTCATGATCACGATGGCCGGCAGGTATTTCGAAAGGTCGGGCGTGGCCAGGATCTTCTGCAGCGCCTGTGACGCGCAGGCATACATGTCGGTGCCGCCGCCGGCGCGTTGCTGCGCCACGTCGCCCAGCAGCTGGTTCTGGCCGGCCGGATCGCCGGTCGCGTCGAAGATGTCGCGCACCGTGCTGTCGAAAGGCAGCACGAAGATATGGTCGGAGGGCGTCCACTGCACCAGCACCTCGCTCGACTTTTCCGGCGTGAACAGGAATTGGGCGGCCTGCTGCAACTGTGTTTCGCCCTCATTCTCCATCGAGCCGGAGAAATCGAAGCAGAGCGCCGTCAGCGAAGGCTTGCGCAGCGCCTGCTGGTAGAGGTCGAGCGCCTTGCGGATCACCGCCGGCTCCGGCATGCGGATCGATGTCACCAGCCTGCCGGGGTCGAAATTCCAATCGGGCTCCGCCGTCGCCTGGACCGCAGCCCCGCCGAGCGGCAGCCGCCGGCCGGTGTCGGCGATGCGCTTGCGCACGGCGTCCGATTGCAGATAGGCAAGCAGGTCGGTGAAGAATTTCTCGACGTCGGTGCCGCGGCCGTGATCGATGAAGCCGAGCGGGGAATCGCCGACCGCCACGCCATCGGCCGGATAGACCGCATAGAGCGGCTCGTCGCCCATCTGCTTCAGCTTGTCGTTGGTCTCCTTCAGCGTCGCCTCGTAATTCCACATCGCGTCATAGAGCGTGCCCTTGCGCGCGGAATCGACATAGAGATCGGCCAGCCAGCCTGACGAACCGGAGGAGCGGTCGACGCCCTGCAACAGGGCGCCGACCGTGTCGTGCACGGAGGCGTTGTCGAGGTCGCCGGGCTCGATCACCTGCTTGCCGCCGAGCGCGCTGGACAGCATCGCCAGATAGGCGCTGGCGCCGGAATTCGACTGCGTTGCCGACGTCATCAGGAATTTGAGCTTGCCGTCTTTCACCGCGGCAAGGATGTCCTTCATGTACACGTCCTTGCCGACCCAGCCCAGTTCGGCGGCCTTGGATTTGCGCACGCCGAGGATGACCGGCATCTGCGCGATAGAGGTGAGGTTGCGTACCTTGCGGCCGGTATCGAACAGGTCGACCCAGACGCTCGATGCCGGCCACACCGCATCCTGGTCGAGGCCGGCGGGCTTCTGCAGGCCGAGGCCAATATCGAGCGAGCCCTGGTAAGAGATGGAGCAGGTCGCGCCCTGCTTGGCGCAGAACTCCTGCACGATCGGTTCCAGCACCGTGTTTTCGGAACCGGAGACGATCGAGAATTTGACGTGGCTCGAATTGCAGGCGGCGAGCAGCAGCGCGGCCGCCAGCACCAGTACGGACGAAAGCTTCATTCGCATCGAGGCCCCGTCAGCCCTGGAGCCGGATGGTTTCAGGTCCACTCGACATGAAACCATCCGGCTCCAAATCAAAGAGATTGAGCATGATGTCGTCCGAAAACCGCTTCACACTTTTCGGCATCATGCTCCGGTGAGCGCCTTCTTGAGGTCGGCGGTCATCTGGTCCATCTGCTTTTCGACATCGGCCCGTTTCTGCCGGCCTTGCTCCTGGACCTTGAGCACGCCTTGTACCGTGTCGATCAGATCGCGGTTGGCCTGCGCCAGCGTCTCGACATCGACGATGCCGCGCTGCGCCTGCTCTTCGATCGAGATGGCCTGGTCCTTCATCATCTTCGATGTCTGGCGGATCATCTCGTTGGTGGCGTCGGTGACCGTCTTTTGCAGCTCCAGCGCCGACTTCTGGTTGGTCAGCCCAAGCAGGATGACCATCTTCTGCTTCCAGGCCGGCACCGTCAGCGCCGAGGTCGCCTGCAAGTTCTCGATCAGCGTCTCGTCGCCCGACTGCACGATGCGGATCTGCGGCAATTGCTGGATGCCGAGCTGGCGCGCCTGCACCAGATAGAAGATGCGCTTTTCCAGCCGGTCGAGCGCCTGCACCGCGTCCTGATAGGCCTGAGCCTCCAGCGCTCCGGCTGAATCGCTTGCCTTGGCGTCGGCCGCGGCCTTGAGCTTCGGCAATTCGTTGGCGCGGTAATCGTCCACGAATTTCTTGCCGGCCTGCGCATAGGCGTCGAGGTTGAGGATGGACTCCTTCGTTTGCTCGTGGAGGTCATCGAGCACGGCGATGTCTCGGCGCAGCGTGTCCTTGTGACGATCGAGCTCCAGGCCGATGCGGTCGATCTGCCCGGCCACATCCTCGTATTTCTCCTTGAAGCGCTCGAGCCGCGCCTTGAACGAGGAGAACAGGTTGCTCAGGAACCCTTCCTCCTTCAGCGAGGCGGGGTCGAGATTCCGGGCTTTCATGATGATATCGGTCAGCAGCGTGCCGGTGTCGCCGAGATCGCGGTTGCGGATCTGCGACAGAATCTTGTCGGCATAGTCGCTGACCGCTTGCTGGGCGCGGTCGCCGAAGACCGAAATCGCCGCGCGGTCGCGGATATCGATGCCGCCTTCGATCCTGGCGACTTCACCGGGATTGGCCGCGATTACCGGCAATTTCGAAGTGTCGTCGAGCAGAGTGATGCTGTTCTCGTCGGCCATTCAGACCTCCCCGTGAGTGAACAGTATCTCGATAGACAGTGTGTGACAGACATATGACAGCAGGGCGGTACGCCGCGCTGGGTTGTGAAATGCCTGGCCCTTCAACTCGTGCCTGGGCGAGGCACCTCTACCCGCGTTGCGGCAGGCGACCGGGCGAGCAGCGGCAGGCAGATGAGATAGAGCGCGGCACCCGCGATCCACACCAGCCCGGGAAAGAAGCTGCGTGTGCGGAAATAGAGCGTTGCGATGGCAAGCGGCCCGACCACCGAGACCAGGCTGGTCATGCTGGTAAGCACGCCCTGCAGCCGGCCCTGGTGATCGGCGCCGACCCGTGACGTGAGCAGGGATTGCAGTGCGGGGGTGCCGATGCCGCCAAGGCAGAAGAGCGGCAGCAGCGCGAACGCCATCCAGCCCCGCCAGGCAAGCGCGACCGAGACGTAGGCCGCGCTGTCGGCGAGGATGGCGACGAGCAGCGCGCGCCTTTCGCCCCAGCGCTCGGCGATCGGGCCGGCGACGAAGCCTTGCGCTCCGGCATGGAACAGGCCGAACAGCGCCAGCGAGATGCCGACGGTGAACAGGTCCCAGCTGAATTTGTCCTGGACATACAGCACCCAGATCGTACCGCCGACCTCGCCGACGAGGCTGAGCACGGCGAAGGCGCCGAGCAGCGGCAGCAGGGCAGGGAAAGAAAAGGCCCAGCGCAGCGGCGCCAGCGGGTTGAGCGACGGCATTTCCACCGGATTGCCAGCGCGTTTCGGTTCCGGCAGCAGGAAGAAGGCGAGCGCCAGGTTCAGGCCGTTGAGGGTGGCGGCGGCCAGGAACGGCGCGCGCAGCCAGACGTCGCCCAGCACGCCGCCCAAAGCCGGGCCGGCAATGAAGCCGACACCGAAGGCAGCGCTCAAATGGCCGAAGCCGCGGGCGCGGCGGTCCTCTTCGGTGATATCGGCCATCAAGGCCGAGGCAACCGCCATGCTGGCGCCGGTGATGCCGGCGATGATGCGCCCGGCGAACAGCAGCGGCAGCGCGAAAGCCATGAAGAGGTAATCGGCCATCGCGCCCGCCAGCGACAGAAGCAGCACCGGCCGGCGGCCATACCGGTCCGAGAGCGCACCAAGCAGGGGCGAGAACACCACCTGCATGGCGGCATAGACGGAGAGGAAGGCGCCAAAGATCCAGCCGATGTCATCGACATGGCCGACCGAACGCAGCAGGCCAGGCAGCACCGGCATGACCAGACCGATGCCGACGGCGTCCATCGCCATGGCCATCAGCAAAACGAGATAGGCTCTTTTCATCGCCCGCTACTTTCCATTAATTTATCGTCGATAAGGGTAGGCTCCTTATCATCGATAAAGAAACGGACGCAAGAGATGAAGCTGGACAAGCGACAGATTGTCGATGCGGCGCTCGACCTGTTGAACGAGGTCGGCATCGACCGGTTGTCGACGCGCCTGCTGGCGCAGCGGCTGAAGGTTCAGCAGCCGGCGCTCTACTGGCATTTCAAGAACAAGCGCGCCTTGCTTGATGCGATGAATGAGGAAATACTCAGGCGCGGTCACAACCACCCGATGCCCGCGCCCGGCGAGAGCTGGCAGGATTTCGTGCGCAGTAATGCGCGCAGTTTCCGCGCCGCGCTGGTTGCTTTCCGCGATGGCGCGCGCGTTCACGCCGGCACCGAGGCCGAGCCCGGCGAAGTCGAGCGGTTCGAAAAATTGCTGCATTTCCTGGGCGATGCCGGTCTCAGCCCGGTCATGGCGCTCGAGCTTTTGATCTCGATCGGCCGCTACACGGTGGGCTGCGTCCTCGAGGAGCAGGCGGAATACCCGGCAGGCCCCGGCCGGCGCGCCGCGCTGGACGAGGCGGCAAGCGGCCTGCCTTTGTTCAGTGAGGCGCTCGCCCGTTACCGGGCCGGTGGCCACGCGGCGCTTTTCGAGAACGGCCTCGACCTGTTGATTGCCGGCGCCGAGGCCCGTTTGGCCGGCGCGGTCAGGCCGCCGGCATAGGACCCGCCAGCCACTGCCGTATGATCGCGGCGTCCGCATCGCCGAATTCATGACCCGAGGCAACGATGCGCGCGTCGACCTCGGCGTGGCGTTCGCTCAACAATGTCACCAGGGCTGGCGCGAAAGGGCCATAAGTCTGGTCGGCGGCGCCGGCGACGATCAGCACGCACGTCGCCCTGAGATCTACCATTGGCGAATTGTCGAGCACCGGCATCGCCCGCATTAGCGCCGCCCGCCTGACAATGCCGGTATGGAGCAGCATCAGACTGGAGACGACGTTGGCGCCGTTCGAATAGCCAAGGAAAGTCGCACGCTTCAGGTCGAGCCCATGCCGGTGCGCGACTTCCGTTGCGAACTGAGCATAGGCTGATGTCTCGGTACGGATGGAGACCTGCTCGAAGCTGATCGGCGTGATTCGCTCGAACCAACGAAATCCATCCTCCTGTGGGATACGGCCGCGCGCCGCGACGACCACCGAATGGGGTGCGATCTGTCTCGCCAGCGGCAGCATCGTCGTCTCGTCGACACCGGACCCATGCAGCACGAACAGGCACTCACCGCTTGCATTTGCCGGCGTCACCACCCGGTAGCGAAAGCCGAGATCGCTGTGCAGGATGGTGTTTTCGTCGCTATATTCAGGAGCGCTCATATCCATTTGATTCCATGAGAGATTCGTTGATTTGCCGGCTTCAAAACGGAATATTTTCGCGCTCCGCGAAAGTTGATTGAACCATGCGCATTTCAGTCCGTTTCTGCGCCGATACACTCCCCTTGGGAGGAATCGAAGCGGTGCGCCCCGGGGGTCGCATTTGCTGGCTATGAACAACCAGCTTTGAGGCCTTTTGTCGATGACCACCCCTGTCCCTAACGATCGCGACAAGCGTATCGGAGAGCGCGATACGCGTATCGACGTGCTGCGCGCGCTCGCGCTGCTCACCATTTTCGTCGACCATGTGCCGGGCACGGTCTTCGAGAACTGGACCTACAAGAATTTCGGCTTCTCCGACGCGGCCGAAGCCTTCGTGCTGCTTTCCGGCATCTCGGTGGCGCTGGCCTACGGCACGAAGTTCAAGCCGGGCGGCCGATTGCTCGCGACCCTGAAGATGTGGCGGCGCGCAGGCGTGCTCTACATCTCCCACATCGTCATCACGATGGTGGTGATCGCGCTGTTTTGCGCTGCCGCACTGTTCGTGCACCGGCCGGAAATGCTGACGATGATCAACATCGAGCCGTTGATGAAGAACACGCCGCAGGTGCTGCTCGGCATCGTCACGCTCGGCCATCAGCTCGGCTACAACAACATCCTGCCGGTCTATGCGGCGCTGCTTCTGGCGGCGCCTGCCTTCGTGCTGTTCGTCAGCTACCGGCCGGTGCCGGCGCTGATCGTGTCCGGCCTGCTCTGGCTCGTGGCCGGCATCTGGCAGATCGCGCCGCCGAACTATCCCGAGCCCGGCTTCTGGTTCCTCAACCCGCTGTCCTGGCAGTTCCTGTTCAATATCGGCCTTGCCGCCATGCTGCATGTGAAGCGGGGCGGGCGGATCCCGGTCAATCCCTGGCTGTTGGGCGCTGCCGGCATCTATGTCGTCGGCGCGGCGATCTGGGTGCACAGCCCGCTCTGGGGGCAGATCACGTGGTTCAACCTGCCGGTGGTGATCGGCGGCTTCGACAAGACCTTCCTGTCGCTGCCTAGGCTCCTGCACATCCTGTCGGTCAGCTATCTGATCGTGGTGCTGCCGGCGGTCTCCAACTTCTTCCGCGTCCGGCCCGACAATCCGCTGGCGATCCTGGGCAAGCGCTCCCTGCCGGTGTTCATCGCCGGCACGCTGCTTGCCATGGCGGCGCAGGTTCTGAAGCTGATCAATCCGGGCGGCCTCGCCTACGACACGCTGCTGATCGCGGCCGGCATCGCCATGCAGCTCGCGCTTGCGCTCTACCTCGAATGGCTCGCTGGCCTCGGCCCCTCGTCCCGCGCCAAGGCGGTGCGCGAGGAGCCTGCGCGTGCGCCCTTCGGTGCACAGCCGCTGCCAGCGAGGGCGGGTGGTTATTGACCGCACTGCAAGGAAAAGTGCCCGGCCTATCCGCGCGGAACCATCCGAGCTTGCTCAGGCTTTCGGTGCCGGACCGGTCGAGCCTCTGACGACGAACTCGACCCCCATCGTCTCGCGCCGCACCGCGCCGTCATGGTCGAGGATCATGCGCGCGGCGCGGCGGCCGATCTCGGTGATCGGCTGCGCGATCGTGGTCAGCGGCGGCGTCGACAGCGCGCCGTCCGGCACGCCGTCGAAGCCGACAATGGAGACATCGCCGGGAACGTTGAGGCCTCGTCCTATCAGCCAGTCGATGGCGATCAGGGCCATGCGATCCGACATCGCCAGGATGGCGGTCGGCCGTTCGCCTGTGGCGAAGATCGCCTCAAGGCCAGCCCTGGTGCTCTTTTCCTCGTTCTCGGTCTCATAGACCGGGATTTTCGCCGTATCGATGCCGAAGCGGGAAAGCTCCTCGAAATAGCCGGCAAGGCGATCGCGCGTTCCGGTGTAGACGGCGCTGCGGACCGCTTCCGGCGTCGCGAAGCCGGTGCGGTTGTCGGCGAAGCCGAGCGACAGGACGGCAAAGCGGCGATGGCCAAGCTCGGCGAGGTGGCGGGCGGCAAGCCTTGCGCCGGCGACATTGTCGACCCCGATCGCCGATACGGTCTCGTCCTGGAAGCCGAGCTCCAGCGCAACGAAGGGCAGCCTGCGCTCGCGCGTCAGGTCGACGAGGCGCGAGCCGCCTTCGATGCAGAACAGCACGAAACCGTCGACAAGCGCGCTCTGGATGTTCCAGGCGAGCTTTTCCTGGTTGGCGGCCGAGACCAGCGCGATGCCGGCGCCGGTGGCGTCGCAGGCTTCGGAAATGCCGGCCATCATCACGCGGGCGAAGGGATCGTCGAAGAAATAGGAGAGGGGCTCCGTGGTGGCGACGCCGATGGCGTTGACCTTGCCGGCGCGCAGCAGCCGGCCTTTAGGGTCCGGTCCGGCATAACCCATCTGCTCCGCGACAGCCTTGACCCGCTCCCGCACTTCGGCGCGCACGATCTCGGGCCGGCTGAAGACATTCGAGGCCGTGCCATGCGAGACCCCGGCGGCCTTGGCGATGTCGGCCAGCCTGATCGGTCTTGCCTGGCCTTCGAGGAGTGATGCCATCTCGTTCCTCCGAATCCGGTCACGCCACGAACATGACCGCTGAATTGCTGCCGGTCATCTAACATTTTTGTTGGATCGATTCAAATTTCGGTTGACGCCGGGCAAATGAGGTTTATGATTTGAATCGATCCAAGTTCTGCTTCGTGGCGGAGCGGATTTCGACAGGAGGATGCCATGCATCCGGTGAGTTATTTGTTCGAGGACATATACCGCAACGACTGGGGCATCGCCTCGGTCATCGTCAGCGAGAAGCGGCGCGGCAGGTCGAGTCCATGGAGGCGCGCGCCGCGCTTTCTCGTGGAGCGCAAGCGCGGCTGATCTGCAGCCTTATTGCACGCCAGCGCATTGGATCGGTTCAATTCAAAGGAGGAGCAGCCATACATCCGATTGGCCATCTGTTTCAGGACATCTATCGCAACTATTGGGGCATCACGCGCGGAACCGAGCAACCTGAGCGGCGCTGCGTGGACGGATTGCCTGTGCGCCAGCGCGAGCGGCGTTTCGGCCGAAGATAATTCAGGCCAAAGATAGATCAGGGTCGCGGGCGCCACAGCGCCGAGACAGCGATCGCCAGCCAACCGGCGATCAGAAGGGTGCCGCCGATGGGCGCCGACATCGGGAACAGCCGCGCACCGAAAAAATTGCGGGCAAGCAGATCGCCGCAGAACAGAAGCAGCCCCGCGAGCAGGACGATGCTGGCGATCCTGAGGCAGCGGTTGCCGCCGGCAAGGCCGATGGCGAGGAACACCGGCGCATGCATCAGCAGGAAGTTGGCGGCGGTGCCGGTGAAGGCGCCGCCGCGATGCGCGGCGGCAGCCGACAGCGCCACGCCGGCGGCGCCGACAAGCCCGGCTGCCAGCACGAGGAGGCGGCTCCCGCCGTCTGATGCTTGCCCGGTAAGGCTCATCCTGGATCCTCCATGCTGCGGTTGGGCGGATGCGCCGGTCAGGACTCGCCGGCCTCCAGCAGCATATGCCGTGCGCGGCGCGACTGGACAATCCAGTTGTAGACCGCGCCGAGCGCCATCAGCACCGATGTGCCCAAAAACACCGCGCGCATGCCGAAATGCCCGCCGACGAAACCACCCGACAGCGGCCCGGCGACCTGGCCGACATATTGCGCCGAGATCGCCAGTCCAAGCACATTGCCGCCGATCCCATCGGGGATGTTGTGGCGGATGACGCTGGTGATGCAGGGCAGCAGCCCGCCCAGCGCCAGGCCCATCAGGAAGCGCAGGCCGATCAACTGCCAGCCATTGGTGACGAAGGCTTGCGGAATGAGCAGCAATGCCGAGACGGCAAGGGCGCCGACCACGACGTTCCAGTGGCCGACACGGTCGGCCAGCTTCCCCAGCCAGGATGAGGACAGGATGGTGCCGAGCGCCGCCGCCGACATGACGACGCCCGCGACCATGGTCACCTTGCTCTGGTCCTCGACGAGCTGTTGCACATAGATGGTGATGATCGGCTCGATCGACATGGTGGCGAAAGCGAGCAGCATGCCGGTGGTCAGCATGGCGACGATCGGCCGCTTGTCGGGAATCTGCGACCAGCCGCTTTTCGGCTTCGTCGCCGAGACAGGCTTGGGCGCCGGCGGATTCTCCTTGATCAGGAAAGTCGTCGCCAGGAAGGCCAGGAAGATCACGGCGCCGGAAAGCATGAAGGTCGCGCGGATGCCGATCAGCGGCGGCAGCAAGCCGCCGAGCAGCGGGCCGACCAGCGAACCGGCGGTGATGCCCGCCGCCAGCATGCCCAGCGCCCAGCCCGAGCGCTCCTTCGGCGCCTGCATGGCGACCAGGATCGTGGAGCCCGACGAATACCCCCCGGCGAAGCCGATCAGCAGCCGAAGCAGCACCAGTTGCCACACACTTTGAACCATGCCGGTCAGCGACATGCAGATCGCCATGCCGAACGAAGCGCGCACCAGCATCAGCTTGCGGCCATAGCGGTCGCCCAGCCGTCCCCATATGGGCGCGACCAGTGCCGCCGCGAAGAAAGTCGCGCCATAGGCAATGCCCGACCACTGCACGATCGCCGCATGGCCTTCGGCGCCGAGCTGCTCGACGTAAAGCGGCAGGAACGGCAGCAGCAGCGTCATGGCGACGAGCGTGCTGAACGAGCCGGCGAAGCAGACGGCGAGGTTGCGCCGCCAATGGATGTTGAAGCCGCTCTGTCCGGATTCGTTGGGCGTCATGTCACGCATGCCAAATGCTGGGGTTGTTATAGATACCAACTTGGGATACCAAGCCGGTATTCGTCATGGACCTGACACTTGCCGCTGTCAATGCGGCTTCGGAAAGCGGGACGACAATGTCGCAGATGCAAAACGTCGAAAGGCAGCTTCGCGAAATGATCCTCGGCCTGGAGATCGGGCCTGGCGAGCGGCTGACCGAGCGCTGGATCGAGAGCCGGTTCGGCGCCTCGCGCACGCCGGTGCGGGCGGCGCTGCTGCGCCTGGAAACCGAAGGGCTGATCGGCCGCGACGGCCGTGGCTGGACTGTGGCGCCGATCAACCTCGCCGAACTCGGACAGATCGCCGTCTACCGCGAGGCGGTCGAGGTCGCCGCGGTTCGCCTGACGGCGGCGCTCGAAGACCGTGGCGGCATCGAGGTGATCGCGGCGATGCTCGATTCCTGCGACGCCGAGACGCCGCGCGAGGAATGGCATCGCGTCGGCATGGATTTCCACATCGAGCTGGCGAGGCTTTCCGGCAACGAGTTTCTGCTCAGGGCCGTTCGCGACGCGATGACCAGGCTGTCGCGGGCGCGCTGGCTGGAGGTGCGCGATGAAAAGGCGCTCGGCCGCGCCTGGGCCGAACATCATGCCATCCTTGTCGCCGTCAAGGCCGGCCACGCGGACGAAGCGGCGCGCCTGCTTTCC
This sequence comes from Mesorhizobium sp. B2-7-1, assembly GCF_006440735.1. GTDB lineage: Bacteria > Pseudomonadota > Alphaproteobacteria > Rhizobiales > Rhizobiaceae > Mesorhizobium. The sequence continues at coordinate 48,500 of NZ_VFUA01000035.1, forward strand.
GCTCACATCGCCGGCAGCCGCGGTCGGCTTGTCACCTCCTTGCATGACGACCGGCGCGGCTTGCGCGCACGGGGATTTGCCGTGGTCGCGGCGTAAGATGTCGTGTGGCCATTCGCATTAGCAGGCTTGCAACATGGCCGGGAGAATGCTGTAGGAGACGAGGGGGATGAAGGCAGACTACCATTGACCATCTTGCTGAATTCGCGGACGCATGGCCACACTCTCACGAACCGCCGCAAAGCTGTTCTATTACGCGCGCAATTTCGCGCGTGACCGCGCACCGCAATCCCTGTTCCGAGACCGCCTGGCCAGCCGGCTCGATCAGGCCAGGCTTTCGGGCAAGACGGTTCGCGAGCGACTGAATTACTACAACAAGCTGGAACACCCGTTCGTGCCCAGCACGGACGCTGTAGCCGTCGGCAAGCTGCCGCCCGCTTCCAGCATGTATTATTACGATCTCAAGGAATTCGCCCGCTATTTCGATCCCGGCCTGCTGATCGATTTCGAATATGGCGATGTCGTCGGCATTCCGGAGGTGCCGAGGATCGTCAAGGACCGCCCCATCGGCGACGACAACGCCAACGGCGTGCTGATGAAGCTGAACAAGTTCCGCCACTTCTACATGCCGCCCGACAAGCTGTCTTTCGCCGACAAGCGGCCGATGGTGGTCTGGCGGGGGCATCTCAACAATCCGCTTCGCACCCGTTTCGTGGAAAAGGCCGCTGACCTGCCGTTTTGCGACGCGGGTTCCCACAAGCCCGACGCGCCGGACGGATACCGCAAGCCGTTCCTGAACATCGAGCAGCAGCGACAGTATCGCTACATCGTCTCGCTCGAAGGCAATGACGTCGCGACGAACCTGAAATGGATCATGAGCTCCAATTCGCTCTGCCTGATGCCGAAGCCGACCTACGAAACCTGGTTTGCCGAAGCCCAGGTCGAGCCCAATGTCCACTATGTGCCGCTGCAGCCGGATTTCTCCGACCTGGTCGACAAGGTGGCCTATTTCGAAAAGCATCCCGCCGAGGCGGGGCGGATAACGGCCGCCGCCAATGCCTATTGCCGCAAATTCGGCAATGAACGGGACGAGCAGGCGATCTCGCTGCTCGTCCTCTATAAATATTTCGTGCTGAGCGAGCAGATAAAGCCCGATCCGGAAGTCTGGCGCTTTATCGCCGGCTGAAAAGCCGTCTGCCGTTTCTTTGAAACGGTGAAACGCCTTAAGCGTGGGAGCGGTCGAGCACCTTGTCGGCCGGCCCGAAGCGATCCCTGGCGGTGAACTGCTGGTGCCAGTAGGGATAGAGCACCGGCGGCCGGCTGACCACGTCGAGGCGCTGCCGTTCTTCCTCGGAGAGCGACAGGCTGGCCGCGGCGAGATTGTCCTTGAGCTGCGCCTCGTTGCGGGCGCCGATCACCAGCGAGCTTACGGCCGGACGGCCGAGCAGCCAGGCAAGCGCCACCTGCGCCCCTGAGACGCCGCGTGCCTTGCCGATATCGACCAGCACGTCGACGATGCGCCACAGGCGATCCTCGTCGCGGATAGGCGGTTCCTTCCAGCCGCCGAGCTGGCGCGCGGTCGGGCTATCGCTTGTGTATTTGCCCGAGAGCAGCCCGCCCGCCAGTGGGCTCCAGACCAGCACGCCGAGGCCCTGGTCGACCGAGATCGGCAGCAATTCGTATTCGGCCTCGCGCGCTTCCAGCGTGTAGTGGATCTGCTGGGTGACGAAGCGGGCCTGATGGCGGCTGTCGCTGACGGCAAGCGCCTTCATCACCTGCCAGCCCGACCAGTTGGAGCAGCCGATGTAGCGGATCTTGCCCTGGTTGACCAAGGTGTCGAGCGCCGCGATCGTCTCCTCGACCGGGGTGAGCCCGTCCCACTGGTGGACGAAATAGACGTCGATGACGTCGGTCTTGAGCCGCTTCAGGCTCTTTTCGCACTCGCGGATCAGATGGTGGCGCGACAGGCCTTCGTCATTGGGGCCGGTGCCGATGCGCATGCGCGCCTTCGAGGCGATCAGCACGTCGTTCTTGCGCTTGCCGCCAAGCGCCTCGCCGATGATCTCTTCCGACAGGCCGTTGGAATAGACATTGGCGGTGTCGATGAGGTTGATGCCGGCGTCGATGCAGGTGTCGATGATGCGCCTGGCCTCCGCGAGGTCGGAATTGCCGACGGCGGCGAACGGACCGGCGCCGCCGAAGGTCATCGTGCCAAGCGTCAATGTCGAGACTTTCAAGCCGGATCGGCCCAGCGTGCGGTATTCCATGTCGGTCCTCGCGATTTGATTGAAGAAGCGCCGTGGCGGGCGCCGGAAGAGGCGAGGGGATTTGTAGGACAATTCGCGCCGCTTGTCGCCCCGCCATCGATACGGGTCGATCACATATCTTCCATATCGATGCCGGCTGCCGGTCGATTGCAATAAAACCGTCATTGCGGCTCTGTATCTCAGTCGGCTTAAGGAATGTCCGTCCGGAGCAGGCACGGGTTCCGAAGCGACGATGGCTGACAGGAGACGGAGCTGCGCGATGAATGAGCTGAAACCGAATTCCGGGGCGAAGGACTGGCTCGAAGCCGAGCTCGAGGACACGCTCGACGAGGACTATGAGCTTGAGATTTCCGAACCGGCGCTCTCGCTCGAGATCGCCAAGATCTACAAGAAGTCGCATCCGCCTTCCATGGAGCGCATGACCTATTTCCGCGAGCTGCTCAGGCTGCAGTCCGAGCTGATCAAGCTGCAGTCATGGGTCGCCTACCACAAGAAGAAGCTGGTGGTGGTCTTCGAGGGCCGCGATTCCGCCGGCAAGGGCGGCGTCATCAAGCGCATCACGCAGCGGCTGAACCCGCGCATCGCCCGCGTCGTGGCCTTGCCGGCGCCGACGGAGCGCGAGAAGTCGCAATGGTATTTCCAGCGCTACGTGCCGCATCTCCCGGCCGGCGGCGAGATCGTGCTGTTCGACCGCTCCTGGTACAACCGCTCAGGCGTCGAGCGGGTGATGGGTTTCGCCGGACAGGATCAGGTCGAGGAATTCTTCCATGACGTGCCGGAATTCGAGCGCATGCTGGTGCGTTCCGGCATCACGCTGGTGAAATATTGGTTCTCGATCACCGACGAGGAACAGCAGATGCGCTTCCTGATGCGCGTCCACGATCCGATGAAGCAGTGGAAGCTGTCGCCCATGGACCTGCAGTCGCGCGTGCGCTGGGAGCAGTACACCAAGGCCAAGGAAGAGACCTTCGCCCGCACCAACATTAAGGAAGCGCCCTGGTTCATCGTCGAGGGCAACGACAAGAAGCGCGCGCGGCTGAACTGCATCGACCATCTGTTGCAGCAGATGCCATATGAGGAGGTTCCGCACGAGGACATCTCGCTGCCCGACCGCGTCTTCAACCCCTCCTACGAGCGCCAGGTCCTGCCGCGCGAGCTCTACGTGCCGGAGAAGTATTGAGGCGTCTCCCTTCTCCCTTGTGGGAGAAGGTGGATCGGCGCGCAGCGCCGAGACGGACGAGGGGTGTTGGACGGAATGAGGCGGTGGCGATTTTCAGCTTGTTGCCAAGCTGGAGCACCCCTCATCCGACCGAGCTTCGCTCGGCCACCTTCTCCTACAAGGGGAGAAGGAAAGGGCGCTACGCCCGCCCGATCGTCACATGCAAAGCGTTCGCCGTCGCCACTTGCTCGGTGCAGCGATAGCCGAGCTTCACCATGTCGAGGCCGGCGAAAAGATTCTCGCCCGAGCCGAGCAGCACCGGCGAGATTGCCAGATGCATCTCGTCGATCAGACGTTCCTGGAGATATTGCCGGAGAGTCGAAACGCCGCCGCCGATCCGCACATCCTTGCCGCCGGCCACGGCCTTAGCCTGTTCGAGCGCCGAGTGGATGCCGTCGGTGACGAAGTAGAAGGTGGTGCCGCCTTCCATCATGATCGGCGCGCGTTTGTAACGGGTGAGCACGAAAGTCGGAACATGATAGGGCGGGTTGTCGCCCCACCAGCCTTTCCACTTGTCGTCCGGCCATTCGCCGCGGATCGGCCCGAACATGTTGCGGCCGAGAATGTAGGCGCCGACATTCTCGAAGCTGCGGATGGCGAAGTCGTCGTCGACACCGGTCGCGCCGCCGTCCTTGCCGATCACCATCTGGTGGAATGTCCGGGTGGTGACCAACCATTTGTGCAGGCTCTCGCCGCCGACGCCAAGTGGATGTTGGAGGGTCTGATCGGGACCTGCGCCGTAACCGTCGAGCGACAAGGTGAAAGCGTTGACACGCAGCTTGGACATGATCGTCTCCACAACCAATTGTTTTTTGCAAGCGGTTATGGACTATCCTAACCGATTGCAGATTGCAAACAGTTGTTCTCGGATCGAGTGGGTTCAGCTGCAGGCTGGTGACGTCAACTGACTATGATCGCAAAGGGCTTATCGCCAGGCGCTTAGCCCTTCAGCATCTGCGCCACCACCGGCGCAAAATAGGTCAGCACGCCGTCGCAGCCCGCCCGCTTCAGCGAGAGCAGCGATTCCAGCATCGCCTTCTCGCCGTCGATCCAGCCATTGGCGGCGGCCGCCTTGATCATCGAATATTCGCCCGACACCTGATAGGCGAAAGTCGGCATCTGCAGCTCGTCCTTCAGTCGGCGGATGATGTCGAGATAGGGCAGGCCGGGTTTGACCATCAGCATGTCGGCGCCTTCGGCGAGGTCCTGCTCGGCCTCGCGCACCGCTTCATCGGAATTGGCGTGGTCGATGTAATAGGTCTTCTTGTCGCCCTTGAGCAGGCCGGCGGTGCCGACCGCCTCGCGATAGGGGCCGTAGAAGGCCGAAGCGAACTTCGTCGCGTAGGACATGATCGCCACGTCCTGAAAACCGTTGGCGTCGAGCGCGTCGCGGATGGCGCCGATGCGGCCGTCCATCATGTCGGACGGCGCGATGATGTCGGCGCCGGCCGCCGCCTGGATGACGGCGGCCGCGGTGACCTGCTCCACCGTCTCGTCATTGACGATGATGCCGTCGCGCAGGATGCCGTCATGGCCGTGGCTGGTGAACGGGTCGAGCGCGGCATCGGTGATGATGCCGATCTCCGGCACCGCGTCCTTGATGGCGCGCGTGGCGCGGTTGATGACGTTGTCGGGGTCGAGGATGTGCGAGCCGGTCTGGTCGCGCAGCGCAAGCTCGACATTGGGGAAGGTGGCGATCGCCGGGATGCCGAGCTTGGCCGCGCGCTCGGCCTCCTTCACCGCGAGGTCGACGCTCAGGCGATAGACGTCCGGCATGGCGGCGATCGGCTCGCGCGTGTTCTTGCCGTCGATGACGAAGATCGGCCAGATCAGGTCGTTCACCGAAAGCTGGTTTTCCTGCACCAGCCGGCGCGACCAGTCGGCCTTGCGCATGCGCCTGAGCCGCCGGCTGCCGGTGATCTCGTCGACGCTGCGCGCGCCGGCAGGTTTTGCGGGGGTGAATTTGTTCATGGCCGAAACTCTCTTTTGGGTCGGCTTTTACCACGCGTCTCCGCCGCTGACCAATGCGACACGATTGTGCCAGCTCTGGGTGCAAGTTCCTTGCCCCGCCACGCGGGGAGAGGTGTCCGCGAAGCGGACGGAGAGGGGCTTTCGTAAGCTGCTCCCCTCTCCGTCTCGGCTTCGCCGAGCCACCTCTCCCC
>NZ_VFUA01000036.1:0-5000 GCF_006440735.1 Mesorhizobium sp. B2-7-1
TGCAGAGGGCAAACCTAGAAGCGAACTTCTCTGCCGCCAGCGGCGCACCGCCCTCGTTCGTGGGCCGTATATAGTCGCCACCCGATCGAACTGTCAACAGCCAAGATCGCTCTTTTTTCGATTTCTCGTGGAGATATCCACGGAGGGAAAAATTGTAAGCTGGCTTCGTTGAATTCTGGCCGGCAACCCGTCGCCAGCCATTCCGGCAACACTCGTCACAAGCCACTCTGCCAGGCGGATGCGCTCAACTCGAAATCGCCGGCAGCATTTAGCCGATTGTCGACAGCCACGCCCCTACGATTTGCGCTTCAGAGCCGTTCTTCGAGTAATTCAGGCGTGATGTTCCGGCCAGCGTAGAAGATGCCCAGGATCATCACAGCTCGCCATCGACAGCGAAAACGATGCTGACCGCGCGGCGATAGCCGATTATCCGCAGCCCGGCATGATCTCCGCCCTCTCGGTGCCGCGCTGTGGAAATGTCGACAAGCCCAGGCAATGATCGCGGATGCCCACGACAAAATTCCACGCAACCGCGGGTGACGCACGCTCGGCTATGTCATCATAGAGCTGTTCGAGTTCGGCTTCCGCTTTCGCGTGGAAGACAATCCGGTATTCCATCCCTACTTGGCTTTCGCCTGCCGGGTGCGGTGACGAGCCTCCAGCCGGGAAAACACCGTTTCGGCTGGAATTCCCTTTGCCGGATCCTGCTGGATCTCGGCCATGCGCGACGGGATTTCCTCGCGCAGCCACTTCTCTCGCTCCGCCTCAAAATCCTCGAGCATGCGCAGGCCGGCACGGACGACTTCGCTGGCATTGTTGTAGCGGCCCGATTCGAGCTGCTTCCTGATGAAGCGCTCATAATGGTCGTTCAAAGCAAAGTCGGGCATGGGAGACCTCCTCGGGAGCCGAATAGATAGCAACAATTAGCAATTTGGTTGATTCGATCCCAATTCACCTCGCTGCGATTCGGTGAAATATCCATTCGCATCCGAATCGGCGGCGATCAAAATGCCGGGTCGAGACGCCGACGCCCGATCGAGGATCGCAGGGCGGCCGATTTCACGATCTCTGCTCCTCCATTTGCGAGGCGCCTGAGACACAAAAGCCGGCTGAGTTTAAACTCAACCGGCTAATATTATTTCGCACCTAGTGGGGTGCTGATCTCTAATGCGTCTCTCTCACCTCTACGTCCTCATCAGCCGCAGATCAAAGCGAGCACAAGGCGGCAATGTGGAGGGATGATTCGGTCTTGGCGAGATCCTGTGGCCCTTGCACGTGGTCTGCGATCTTCCGAAGCAAAAAACGCCCGCGCTCACGGTGTTGTTTGTGAATGGTTTTGGGGGGAGGATTTGGCTTGTTTTTCGGGGGCGTGGGCTTCGCCTGGCTGCGGGCGGCTGATGGCAGCTCCAATTGGCTGACCCCTGGAGCCAGATACGAAGACGCCCGCGCGAGGCGGGCGTTTTTTGTTTGGTTGCGGGGACAGGATTTGAACCTGTGACCTTCAGGTTATGAGCCTGACGAGCTACCGGGCTGCTCCACCCCGCGTCACCTTTGGACGTAAGCCGCGCCTGAAGACAGGATGGCCTACAAGTAGGTAGGTGGCTCACCAAATGAAAGGGCCGCTTGCGCGGCCCGGGATCCCGTTTGGCGGGCCTTTATCGTAGAGAGAAGATTTGTCTCGATCCGGGTTTTTGACCCGGCTTTGAGCTGAACGTGCGTTTGGCAGACCTGGCAGCGACCTACTCTCCCGCGTCTTGAGACGAAGTACCATCAGCGCTGGAGCGTTTCACGGCCGAGTTCGGAATGGGATCGGGTGCAGCCGCTCCGCCATAACCACCAGGTCGGCAAAACGCACGTTCAAATCGAGAAGCTTTTTGAGCGAATAGCGATGAGCGAGCAGCCAATAGGGGGTACCTAGTTTCTGCTTTCTCGGAGCTGTTCGCTGGTCTTTGTTGTGCCTTGGATGTTCATTTTGGCCTGGCGCCTTTCGAAGCGAAGCTTCGCAAGGTCGACCGACCGTCGGCGCCGATGCGCCGCACCCACGTAGCGCCGCCCGAGAGGGCGCAACAAGCGTGAGTGAGAACAAGATGGATATAAGGAATGAGAACGATCAAGCCTATCGAACTATTAGTACCGGTAAGCTTCAAGCGTTGCCGCTCTTCCACACCCGGCCTATCAACGTGGTCGTCTTCCACGGTTCTCAGGGAATACTCGTTTCAAGGTGGGTTTCCCGCTTAGATGCCTTCAGCGGTTATCCCGTCCGGATATAGCTACCCTGCGATGCGGCTGGCGCCACAACAGGTCCACCAGAGATCCGTCCATCCCGGTCCTCTCGTACTAGGGACAGATCCTTTCAATATTCCTACACCCACGGCAGATAGGGACCGAACTGTCTCACGACGTTCTGAACCCAACTCACGTACCGCTTTAAATGGCGAACAGCCATACCCTTGGGACCTGCTCCAGCCCCAGGATGCGATGAGTCGACATCGAGGTGCCAAACAACCCCGTCGATATGGACTCTTGGGGGTCATCAGCCTGTTATCCCCGGCGTACCTTTTATCCGTTGAGCGATGGCCCTTCCACGCGGGACCACCGGATCACTATGACCGACTTTCGTCTCTGCTCGACTTGTCAGTCTCGCAGTCAGGCAGGCTTATGCCATTGCACTCAGCGAACGATTTCCGACCGTTCTGAGCCCACCATCGCGCGCCTCCGTTACTCTTTAGGAGGCGACCGCCCCAGTCAAACTACCCACCATACATTGTCCCGGACCCGGATAACGGGCCGCGGTTAGACATCCATAGTAATAAGGGTGGTATTTCAAGGGTGGCTCCACCTGAGCTGGCGCCCAGGTTTCAAAGCCTACCACCTATCCTACACATGCCACTACGAATGCCAATGTAAAGCTATAGTAAAGGTGCACGGGGTCTTTCCGTCTAACCGCAGGAACCCCGCATCTTCACGGGGAATTCAATTTCACTGAGTCTATGCTGGAGACAGCGGGGAAGTCGTTACGCCATTCGTGCAGGTCGGAACTTACCCGACAAGGAATTTCGCTACCTTAGGACCGTTATAGTTACGGCCGCCGTTTACTGGGGCTTCGATTCAGAGCTTGCACCCCTCCTCTTAACCTTCCAGCACCGGGCAGGCGTCAGACCCTATACGTCGCCTTGCGGCTTCGCAGAGCCCTGTGTTTTTGATAAACAGTCGCTACCCCCTGGTCTGTGCCACCCTCCTTAGCTTGCGCTAAAAAGGGTCACGCTTCTTCCGAAGTTACGCGTGCAATTTGCCGAGTTCCTTCAGCATAGTTCTCTCAAGCGCCTTGGTATACTCTACCTGACCACCAGTGTCGGTTTCGGGTACGGTCTATAAGGAGGAGCTATTTCCTGGAACCACTCCGCTGCCCGTTCAATCCGATAAGATTGGACAACTTGTGTGATCCGTCACTACCTCCAGGCCCACGAATATTAACGTGGTTCCCATCGACTACGCGTTTCCGCCTCGTCTTAGGGGCCGGCTAACCCTGCTCAGATTAACTTTAAGCAGGAACCCTTGGTCTTTCGGCGGGGGAGTCTCTCACTCCCCTTACGTTACTCATGTCAGCATTCGCACTTCTGATACCTCCACCGCCCCTCACGGGTACGGCTTCATCAGCTTACAGAACGCTCCGCTACCGCTCGTGATTGCTCACGAACCCTAAGCTTCGGTGTATGGCTTTAGCCCCGTTACATTTTCGGCGCAAAGACCCTTATTTAGACCAGTGAGCTGTTACGCTTTCTTTAAATGATGGCTGCTTCTAAGCCAACATCCTGGTTGTTTTGGGATCCTCACATCCTTTCCCACTTAGCCATAACTTGGGGACCTTAGCTGTAGGTCAGGGTTGTTTCCCTTTTCACGACGGACGTTAGCACCCGCCGTGTGTCTGCCGACTAGTACTCCCAGGTATTCGGAGTTTGGTTAGGTTTGGTAATCCGGTGAGGACCCCTAGCCCATCCAGTGCTCTACCCCCTGGGGTATTCGGTCGACGCTCTACCTAAATAGATTTCGCGGAGAACCAGCTATTTCCGAGTTTGATTGGCCTTTCACCCCTAGCCACAAGTCATCCCGAACTATTGCAACAGTTATGGGTTCGGTCCTCCAGTAAGTGTTACCTTACCTTCAACCTGCTCATGGCTAGATCACTCGGTTTCGGGTCTAATGCGACGAACTGAACGCCCTGTTCAGACTCGCTTTCGCTGCGCCTACACCTATCGGTTTAAGCTTGCTCGTCACACTAAGTCGCTGACCCATTATACAAAAGGTACGTGGTCACCCTTGCGGGCTCCCACTGTTTGTAGGCAATCGGTTTCAGGTACTCTTTCACTCCCCTTGTCGGGGTGCTTTTCACCTTTCCCTCACGGTACTAGTTCGCTATCGGTCATGCACGAGTACTTAGGCTTGGAAGGTGGTCCTCCCAATTTCAGACAGGATTTCACGTGTCCCGCCTTACTCGAGGACGATTGATCGCATTACGCGTACGGGGCTGTCACCCGCTATGGCCCTACTTTCCAGAAGGTTCCGCTTGTCTCTCAATCGCCACTGGCCTGGTCCGGGTTCGCTCGCCACTACTTCCGGAGTCTCGGTTGATGTCCTTTCCTACGGGTACTTAGATGTTTCAGTTCCCCGCGTTCGCCACTTTATCCCTATGTATTCAGGATAAGTTACCTATTAGCGATACTTGGAAACCACAGATGCAACAGCGCGATCTCAAAGAGATCGTCGCTTCACGCTCAATCCTTTTGGGATTTCACGTCGTGCAGCTCTGATTTTCCAAGTACCTTAGGTGGGTTTCCCCATTCGGAAATCTACGGATCAAAGGGTATTCGCACCTCCCCGTAGCTTATCGCAGCGTATCACGTCCTTCATCGCCTGTGCATGCCAAGGCATCCACCAATTGCCCTTAAGACACTTGATCGTTCTCATTGCCAATACCCATCGCGCGATCTCGAAGAGATCGT
>NZ_VFUA01000036.1:7500-53544 GCF_006440735.1 Mesorhizobium sp. B2-7-1
AGAACAGACACCGCAAACGCAATGTCGTGGCCCGCTTCGCTTTTGGCTCCGGGGCCGTCCGAGTGTCGCTCACGCGGCTCTCTTGAATTCCTGCAGAGGGCAAACCTAGAAGCGAACTTCTCTGCCGCCAGCGGCGCACCGCCCTCGTTCGTGGGCCGTATATAGTCGGACCTCCCTCGACGCGTCAACACCGATTTCGAACTTTTTTGAATTTTTTGCGACGAATTTCTTGGTCGCCATTTTCAGTAGCCGACTGCCCTTGCGGCAGCCCCTGGGTCATCCACAGCGAGGCCCTATTGCCGCCGTATTGAGGCGTGAAACCGGCCCACATAAGGAAGGCGCGCGCGTGCACGTAAGGGCGCCCTCGCAGCTGACGGAATAGAGCGGTTCACGCCCAGCGTATGATTGGGGATATCGGCCCCGGCCTGCCGTTTCGTTGACTTCAACCGCCGTGACAGGCAAATGTCATGGCCACAACGAAAACGACAAGCCGTTCGCCCGGGGAAGAAGCAGCCTTTCTGGATGCCAGACACGGAAGATGTCATAGCCGAACTCGGCAACGAGCCGCCGCTGATCGCGGACGGCCGCAGCGGCCCGCCCGACCGCCGCGAGGTCTCGGCGCGCTGGCTGTCGGGCACATTCCTTACGGGCGTCACATCGAGTGTTTTGATGGGCGTGGCCTTGTTCGCCGCCCTTGATGGCCGTCAGCAATTGGCGACTCCGCCGGAAATCGCCGAGCTCATCAGCCTTGCCGGCGGCAGCGATGATTCCGGCGAGCAGGCAAAGACCACAAGGCTGGTCGCGCCGCGCCAGATCGCGCGTGCAAAGGACCGGCGGCGCATGGAAGTGTCGATGGTCACCAAGGTCGGCGACCGCGACGTTATCCACACCATGCCTTTCGTTCAGATCAAGATGGCGCTCGCCGCCGGCCACACCACCAACCGTCCCTACCCGCCATTCGACCCCATGCAGGTCTTCGGCGACGACGGCGACGACAATGCCCAGCCGGCAACGGCAGCCGCAGCGGCCGGACAGATCTACGGCGCCAAGGTCGAAAGCGAGATGAGCCTGAAGACGGTCGATTTTCCGATCGAGACGGCTTCCTTCGACGAAAAGAGCGACCTTTCCGCCGACGAGGTGGAAAAGGTGGTGCGCGACGCCGGCAGCGGCTTGAGCGACGGCGCCATCCAGGTGGCCGCTTTGCACTATATCGATCCGCAGCGGTTCGGCGACGCCTTCGCCGAATCGATGGCCGGCTCCTACGACGTGAAGATCACGCAGGAAAATGTTTCGGTGGCGGCGCGCGCCACGCCCGACGACCAGACGCCGGCCTTCGCCGAGGAAATCATCCCCTTCACCAAGGATACCGATATCGCCGAGGCCTACGCCGATTCGGGCTACACCGGCGATGACGCCACCGGCATGGCGGAGGCGATCAGCAAGCTCTTGAACGCCCCGGCGCTGAAGGCCGGAACGGTGCTGCGCGTCGGTCTCGAGGTGCGCGGCGACATCGCCAAGGTCGTGCGCACCAGCGTCTATGACAAGACCACCCACATCGTCACCATCGCGCTCGACGACCGCGGCCAGTATGTGCCGGCACAGGAGCCGGAGCCCAATCCCGAGCTTTTGACGGCGTTCGACGATTCGCAGCCGGTCGTGGTGCGCGGCAACCTGCCCAATGTCTATGACGGTATCTACCGCGCCGCTTATTCCTACGGCATGTCGAAAGCGATGACGCAGAAGCTGATCAAGCTTCTCGCCTCCGACGTCGATTTCCAGTCGCGGATCTCGCCGGCCGACCGGCTCGAGGTCCTGTTCTCGCAGCCCGACAACGACGACCAGACCTCCGACAATTCCGACCTCCTTTATGTCTCGGCGACCTTCGGCGGCCAGACGCGCAATTTCTACCGCTTCCAGATGCAGGACGGCAGCACCGACTATTTCGACGAAAATGGCTCGAGCGCCGAGCAGTTCCTGCTGCGCAATCCGCTGCCGGCCGGCAAGTTCCGCTCCGGCTTCGGCGCCCGTCGGCACCCGATCCTCGGCTATGTACGCATGCATACCGGCGTCGACTGGGCAGCACCCATCGGCACGCCGATCATCGCCGCCGGCAACGGCGTCATCGAAAAGGTCGGCTGGGCCGGCGGCTACGGCAAGCAGATCATCATCCGTCACGCCAATGGCTACGAGACCTCCTACAACCACCAGAGCGCCTTCGCCAAAGGCATCGAGCCCGGCATACGCGTCCGCCAGGGCCAGACGATCGGCTATCTCGGCCAGACCGGCCTCGCCACCGGCCCGCACCTTCACTACGAGCTGATCGTCAACGGCACCAAGGTCGACCCGATGCGGGTGCGCCTGCCGGTCGGCAAGGTGCTGAAGGGCGACGATCTCGTCGCCTTCAAGCGCGAGCGTGAGCGCATAGACGATCTTTTGAAGCAGGAAGACGGCAACTCGCTGAAGGTTGCCAGCGCCAAGACTGATTCGCAGCTTCCGAACTAATCCTGCGAATCGTCTGCCTGCCGCGGCCAGGGCGATGCCTGTCCGGGAACCGTGAACCAGGCGGTGAGTGAGGCGAGCACGCAAAGCAGCGTCGTGATCGCCGCGACCGCGGCGAAAGCCGAATCGCTTGCCGCGACCCTGACCGCATCGATGTTGGCGGCAAGACCGGACGCGGGCGGCTCGCCGAAACCCGGCACCCCGGAAGCGTCACCGACGATGCGTGCGTAGACCCAGGCCGCCAGCGAGCCCATCGCCGCCACGGCGATCAGGCCGCCGACGCGCGAGACCGCATTGTTGATGCCGGACGCTGCCCCGGTATCCTTGTCCTCGACGGACGTCATGACTGCGGTCGACAGCGGCGATACGACCTGCGCCATGCCAAGTCCCATCAGCGCCATCAGCGGAAAGGTTCCGATCCAGAAATCATGGATGCCGAAGTGGGTGAGCAAGGCAAGGCCGGCGAAGGCGACAGCCACGACCATGCTGCCGCTGGCAATCGGGAAACGCGGACCGATCCTGTCCGACCACTGGCCGACCGGTCCGGACAAAAGCGCGATCGACGCCGACAGCGGCAGGAAGATGAAGCCGACCTCGGCCTCGCTCAGCCTCCAGCCGGCGATCAGCAGCATCGGCAGGTAGAACAAATTGGCCGACAGCGCGAAATAAAGGAAGAACGTCGCCAGATTGGCGCCGGCGAAGGCCCTGATCCGAAACAGGCCGAGATCGATCATCGGGTCGCGCCGCCTGCGCTCGTAAAAGATGAAGGCAAAAAGCAGCGCCACGCCGGTGGCGATCGCCGGGCCCGACATCGATCCTGCGCCTTCGGCATTCATCGCCGTCAACCCGTAGGCGAGCAAACCGAAGGCAAGCGTCGCCAACGCGGCGCCGCCGAGATCGAGGTTGCGCTTTTCGGTCGGTCTGTCGGCCGGAACCTTGGCCAAAAGCAGATAGATCGAGATCAGCCCAAGCGGCAGGTTGATGGCGAAGATCGCCCGCCAGACTCCATTGCCGAAAGCCGACAGGACAAAACCACCCAGCACAGGCCCAAGCGCCGTGGTCAGCGCCGACGCCGCGGCCCAGATGCCGATTGCCCGGCCGCGCTCCTTCTTCGGATAGGCTTTGGCGATGATGGCGAGGCTGCCCGGCACCATGATCGCCGCACCGATGCCTTGGATGGCGCGGAAGGCGATCAAAACAGCCGGATCGGGCGCCACCGCGCAGGCGAGCGAAGCCGCGACGAACAGCGCGATGCCGATGACGAAGGCGCGCCGCAGGCCAAACCGGTCGCCGGCAGCGCCCCCCGCCAGGATGAGCGCCGACAGCGTCAGCGCATAGGCATTGGAAATCCACTGCGCCTGCGCCAGGCTGGCGCCGAGATCCGCGCGCAGCGCCGGCATGGCGATCGCCAGGATCGACCCATCGATGAAGCCGAGCGCCGAGGCGAGGATCGCAGCGACCAGCACGAATTTTCGCTGCGTCTGCGGACAGAACGTACCATTCGCCCGCGCGGGCGAATGCGAATCGGCATTGGTTTCGTTCGCGGATGACATGGACCCCTGCTTAGCCCCCTCGCATGGGCGCAACAACAAGCCAGAGCATCGCTGTTCTTGAAACCAGATGGCTAGGGCATGATGCCGAAAAGTGTGAAGCGGTTTTCGGGCGACATCATGCTCCACCTCTTCAATCCGGCCCTGGCCGGATGGCGAGGTCGGCTCAATCCTGATGCAAACCACCGGTGGCGTGCTAGGTTCCGCCATCATGCGTGGAGGGGAAGCCATGAAGCGGCCGCTCGAACCGTCGGCGGAGGGACGTGGACGCATCGTCGGCATAACCGACGGCGTCTTCGCCATCGCGCTGACCTTGATCGTGCTGGAGATCAGGGTGCCATCGCATGAGGCGGTGCATTCGGAAGGCGAATTGCTTGGAGCGATCCTGGCGCTGGCGCCGCGCTTCCTGACCTATGCGCTGAGCTTCCTGACGCTGACCATTTTCTGGTTCGGCCAGCAGGCGCAGCATGGCCTGATCGCGAAGTCGGACCGCAGGCTCGCGACATTGAACCTGTGCTTTCTCGCCTTCATCGCGCTGCTGCCCTTCTCGACCGACCTTCTTGCCGATTTTCTGGAGTTCAGGATCGCGATCGTCGTCTATTGGCTGAACCTGCTGATGCTGGGCGCAACGTTGTTCGCCAGTTGGTGGTATGCCGACAGGAACGGCATGATCGCCGAGGACGTGGACGCTGAAACGCGGCGCACCGTCTACAATCGTATCGTCAAGGCACAGATTCTGTGGGCGGTCGGCGCAGCGCTGTGCCTGATCACGCCGCTGCTCAGCATAGGCTTCATCCTGCTGGTGCAGCTCATCTATGCCGCCGCGCCGCGCGCCTCACTGCTGCGTAAACTCATCGGCTGAGGTCCCGCCGACATCCGCGATTGTTGGTCCGCCGACAAATTCCACCGTGACGCCCGGCGACACCAGCTTGGCGAGTTCGCGCGCATCCCAATTGGTCAGGCGCACACAACCATGGCTTTCGGTCTTGCCGATCTTGGAGGGTTCGGGCGTGCCGTGGATGCCGTAGGTCGGCTTATCGAGCGCGATCCACACCGAGCCGACCGGCCCGTTCGGACCCGGCGGGACGGTCAGGATCTTGTCGTTCTGGCCCTGTTTGAAATTGATGTTCGGATTGTAGGTGTAGTTCGGATCGAGCGCGATGCGCGAGACGGCATGAATGCCGGTTGGCGATGGCGTGTCGGCCGATCCGATCGTGGCCGGATAGGCCGCGACCAGCTTGCCGCTGCCGTCGTAAGCGTAGACTTCCTTCTTGGTCTTGTCCGCGACGATGCGCGCCACCGGCGTCGACACCAGCTTGCCGAAATTGGCGACCTTGATCATCGTGCCGGGGCGATTGAAGTCGACGCCTTTGTTGATCGACTTCAGATAGGTCTCGTCCATGTGGAAGCGTTCGGCCAGCGCCTCGGTGACGGAGGTATAGCACATGCAGTCGAGCTTGGCCTTCTGGCTGTAGTCTTCCGGGATCGAGGCGACGTAAGGGCCGGCGACATCTTCCGGCGTGATCGTGTAGGAGGCGAAGGGATCGCCGCCCGACTGGGCGAGCGCCGCCTGGATGCCGACCGCATCGGTCGATTTCAAATTGGTGCCGTTTATTTCGTTATAGGCGGCCAGCGCCTTGTCGACATTCGAGCCGAAGCGTCCGTCGATCACGCCCGGCGAAGCGCCGCCGCGATCGAGCAGCACCTGCAGCGCCGCAACGTCCTGGCGCACCCCGAGCGACAGCGATGGATCGACCGTGGCCTTGCCGCCTGTGCTCGGCAAGGACGGCTGGGCGTCCGGATTGGTCTGCAGCACTTCGCCTTGGCCCGGCTGCTCCGGATCGATCGACGCCTCGTTCAGCGGCTGGCGCTTGATGGTGTTGGACTTCGGCGCCTCCGGATAGGTGCTGGCAGAGCCCTCATCATTGTTCGGCGCCGGCGGATAGGCATCGACGGAATTATCGCCGTTGGGGTCATATTCGTCGACCGGCGGCGGGATGACCCGGCCGTTCTCTTCCAGCTGCCGGCGGCGGAAGCGCGCCATATCTTCGGAATTGTCGAGATAATAGCGGTCGTCGTCCTCAGGCTGCGCGCGGCCGAGCTCCTGCATGCGCATCTGTCGGCGAAGCGCGCGGCGATCGAGCCTGCTCCCCGGCGGTTGGATGGCGATCACCTTGCCGGTGTCGGCATCGACCAGCACGCGGTTGCCCCTGGCATCGTAATAGATGTCGATATTGCCTTCCTGGGCCAGCACCAGCGCGCCGCGCTCAGTCGGGCGGGCGCTCTGCGTGCCATCCACGCTCGGCGTGGCGAACGCACTTGATGACACCAGCCCGGCCGCGAGTGCCGAAAGGGAAAAGATCAAGCGCAGCATGGGGGTCTAGCTCTCCGGTCGACTGGGCTTCTGGCGGGCGAACCCTTCGCCAGCAAACCAGTCACCCAAGTTAAGGTTCCAATATGAACCGGGCATGAAGATGGCGGTTTTCCGTGCTTTGAGGAATATCGGCCAATGCATGTCGTGCAAAAGTATGCTGCGGTTTTACGAGAGCGACATGCGTAGGATCCTTAGGTCGCGGCAAACCCCAATTCCTTGCGTGCCTGTTTGGTCAGCTTGAGGACGACCAGTCGATGGCTCTCGCGCAGATAGTCCTCGAGCGCCGCATCATCCATGCTTTGGCTTGTCTGACGCTGGATCCATTTCATGCCCCGCGAGGCAAGATAGGGCGCTGGCCGGCAGCCCGGCTGATCCTTTAGAACGTCGAAAGCCATCTCCGAACATTTGAAGGTGACGAAAAGCTGTCCGCCCTCGTTCCAGCCGCCAATGGCGAACACCTTGCCGCCGACCTTCCAGACATGGGCGCCGCCCCATTGGACGACATGCGTCGTCGCCGGGAGCGAAGCGCAAAAGCCGTTATAATCGTCGAGCGTCAACGAGCCCCTCCTCAGCCATTTCGAATCGGCGGCTGATTATGCGCGGTCGCCATAAATAACAAAGCGCGCCGCATCTCCAGATGCGGCGCGCTCGTATTCATTCCAATCGCCCCGGTCAGGCGGCGGCTTCCGTCGCCACCACGGTCGGCTTCGAACGAAAGTTCAACCGATCGGAGCCCGCGGTGACCTTGACGGTCGAACCGTCGAGGATTTCGCCGAGCAGGATCTTTTCCGCCAACGGATCCTGCAACTCCTTCTGCATCACCCGCTTCAGCGGCCTGGCGCCATAGGCCGGGTCGTAGCCCTTCGAGGCCAGCCACTCGATCGCGTCATGATCCAGCGACAGCGTGATCTTGCGGTCGGTAAGCAGGTTCTCCAGCCGTTTGAGCTGGATTTCGACGATGCGGTCCATGTCCTGCCGGCGCAGCCGGTGGAACAGGATCACCTCGTCGACGCGGTTGAGGAACTCCGGCCGGAACGAGGCTTTCACCACGGCCATCACCTCGTCGCGCACGGCATCGACATCCTGGTCGTCGCTGAGACCGACCAGATATTCGGCGCCGAGGTTGGACGTCATGATGATCAGCGTGTTGCGGAAGTCGACGGTGCGGCCCTGGCCATCGGTGAGCCGGCCGTCGTCGAGCACCTGCAAGAGCACGTTGAACACGTCCGGATGCGCCTTCTCGATCTCGTCGAACAGCACGACCTGATAGGGCCTGCGCCGCACCGCTTCGGTGAGAGCGCCGCCTTCCTCATAGCCGACATAGCCGGGAGGCGCGCCGATCAGCCGGGCGACGGAGTGCTTCTCCATGAACTCCGACATGTCGATGCGCACCAGCGCTGTCTCGTCGTCGAACAGGAAGTTGGCCAGCGCCTTGGTGAGCTCGGTCTTGCCGACGCCTGTGGGCCCGAGGAACATGAACGAGCCGATCGGCCGGTTCGGATCCTGCAGCCCGGCACGGGCGCGCCGCACGGCCTTGGACACCGCCTGCACGGCTTCGCCCTGGCCGACGACGCGCTTGCCGACCTCGTCTTCCATGCGCAAGAGCTTCTCGCGCTCGCCTTCCAGCATCTTGTCGACCGGAATGCCGGTCCAGCGCGACACGATATGGGCGACGTGGTCGGGTGTGACCACCTCTTCCACCATGCCGGCCTTGCCGTCCTGCGCTTCGGCTTCCTTGAGCTTCTTCTCCAGCTCCGGGATCTTGCCATAGGCAAGCTCGCCGGCGCGCTGGAACTCGCCCTTGCGCTGCGCGATCGCCAGTTCGTTGCGCGTCTCGTCGAGCTGCTTCTTCAGGTCGGCGGCAAGGCCAAGCTTCTGCTTTTCGGCCTGCCACTTCGTGGTCAGCGCGGTCGATTCCTCCTCGAGACCGGCGAGTTCCTTCTCCAGCCGGGCAAGCCGGTCCTTCGAGGCCTCGTCTTTCTCGACCTTCAGCGCCTCGCGCTCGATCTTGAGCTGCATGATGCGGCGGTCGATCTCGTCCAAAGCCTCTGGCTTGGAATCGACCTGCATCCTGAGCCTGGACGCCGCCTCGTCGACCAGGTCGATCGCCTTGTCGGGCAGGAAGCGGTCGGCGATGTAGCGGTTGGAAAGCGTCGCCGCCGACACGAGCGCGGAATCGGAGATGCGCACCTTGTGGTGCTGCTCGTACTTCTCCTTCAGGCCGCGCAGGATCGAAACCGTGTCTTCCACCGTCGGCTCGTCGACGAAGACCGGCTGGAAACGGCGGGCAAGCGCGGGATCCTTTTCGACATGCTTGCGGTATTCGTCGAGCGTGGTCGCGCCGACGCAGTGCAGCTCGCCGCGCGCCAGCGCCGGCTTCAGCAGGTTCGACGCGTCCATCGCGCCGTCCGCCTTGCCGGCGCCGACCAGCGTGTGCATCTCGTCGATGAACAGGATGATGTTGCCGTTGGCCGACGTGACTTCGTTGAGCACGGCCTTCAGCCGCTCCTCGAACTCGCCGCGATATTTGGCGCCGGCAATCAGCGCGCCCATGTCGAGCGCCATCAACTGCTTGTCCTTCAACGATTCCGGCACGTCGCCATTAACGATGCGCAGCGCCAGGCCCTCGGCGATCGCCGTCTTGCCGACGCCCGGCTCGCCGATCAGGACCGGGTTGTTCTTGGTGCGCCGCGACAGCACCTGGATGGTGCGGCGGATCTCGTCGTCGCGCCCAATCACGGGATCCAGCTTGCCCGCCCGGGCGTCGGCCGTGAGGTCGCGCGCGTATTTCTTCAGCGCGTCATAGCTCTGCTCGGCGCTGGCCGAGTCGGCGGTGCGGCCCTTGCGGATATCGTTGATGGCCTGGTTGAGCGCCTGCGCGGTGACGCCAGCCTTGGACAGGATGTCGGCGGTCTTGGCCGACTTCTCCATGACGAGCGCCTGCAGCAGCCGCTCGACGGTGACGAAGCTGTCGCCGGCCTTCTTGGCTAGGTCCTCGGCAGTCGAGAACACCTTGGCGAGCGGCTGGGCCAGATAGAGCTGGCCATTGCCGCCTTCGACCTTGGGCATGGCCTCGAGCGCCGCCTCGATGCCGAGCTTCACGTCGCGGACGCTGCCGCCGGCACGCTCGATCAGGGACGCGGCAAGGCCCTCGTCGTCGTCGACGAGCACCTTCAGCATATGTTCGGGCGTGAATTGCTGGTGGTTGCGAGAGAGCGCCATGGTCTGCGCGGACTGGATGAAGCCGCGCACGCGCTCCGAGTATTTCTCAAGATTCATTTCTGTCTCCTTCCATCACCGGCCCGCTTTGCGGCACCGGATCAGATTGCGGTGACGGACCCGCCCATAAGGGCCGAGCCCAGTTTCCTGGCGAGATATGGTGCGCGGGCGGCAGGCTCTCAAGACGTCTGGCTAACGCAGTTCCAGGAAAAATGTGACGCGGTTAGGCTCGACGCCTTCCGTCCGGAATTGCGTAAAACAAAAAGATAGAGCAGTTCGCCGTTTTCGTGAAACGGTGAAATGCTCTATCGGCGCGCCATATTGTTCTACAGTCCGAAAAAACAAAAACGGCGGAGATGCATCTCCGCCGTTTGCAATGCCTGGAATGGCGTCCAGATCAGTTGTTCGCGTCGGCGGCAACAGGCTCGCCGGGAGCTTCGCTGGCAACCGGCGCCGGCTCGCTGGCGACGGTCTCGCCCGCCGGCCTCGCCTCTTCGACGGGCTTGGCGCCGGCCACATCGCCATTGTTTGCCGCCTTGTGCTCTTCGCCTGAAGGTACGGCATTCGAACCTTCGGGGCGAGAGCCCTCCGGCTGGTCGCCCTGCTCGCCATTGCTCGCCTGGTCGGCATAGCTGCCGCGCGGCCGGCGCGGACGCCGAGGTCGGCGAGCGCCATTGTCCATGGCGGCTTCGTTTAGCTCAGCCTGGGCGGCAAGGGCTGCCGGAGAGAAATTATCGAACTGCGGCGCGGCCTGCTCGGCCTGGGGCTCAGCTTCGCCGGCGGCCTCGGGCTGCGCCTGCGTCTCATTGCGGCGGTTCTGGTCGAACTGCTGGCCGCCCTGCTCGCCGCGCTGGCCATTTTCGCCACGCTGACCGTTCTGGCCGTAGCCGCCGTTGCGGCGGTCGCGATGCCGGTCGCGGCCATTGTTGTCGCGCTGTCCGCCATCGCGCTGACCACCGTCGCGACGATTGTTGTTGTCGCGGCCGTTTTCCTGGTTGTAGGCGAGTTCCGCCGGCGTGCCTTCGATCACCGGCTGCGGTCCGGAGCCGTTCGCCGCGGCCGGCGCATCGGCGCCATTGCCGGCATTATCGAACTCGTCGCGGTCATCATCGAGATCGTCCTCGAAGTCGTCGCGGTTCTGCTGGACGTTCTGGATCGGCATCTGCGCCTGGGCGGCGGCAATGATGCGATTGTAATGTTCGGCGTGCTGGAGATAGTTCTCCGCCATCACCCTGTCGCCGGAGCTTTGCGCGTCACGGGCGAGTGTGGCGTATTTTTCGGCGATCTGCTGAGCCGATCCGCGGATCTTCACGTCCGGGCCGTTGCTCTCGTAGGTGCGGGTCAGGGGGTTCGGCCCCTTGCGGTTGTTGTTGTTATTGCCACCGCCGCCGCCATTATTGTTGCGACCGCGCATGCGCCTGTTCTGCTGTTGTGGCCTCATTAGACTCTCTTCATAGTGAATTTTCGAAAAACTCTTCACGAACGGAGGCGCTCATGCAGCCAGCCGTTTCGTTTCTTCACCGGCGTTCGCCCGCATCAATTGCGTTGGCGCCACGTGCCATCCTGTTCCGGTTACATCACTTGCCGGATGATTCCCGCACGAAGCTTGGGCGTCGTTTGCGCAAGAAGGCAGCTATTTCCAAGGAAAACCGAATCGCTGGGAGCACTGCCTGCTTCGTCTCATCCGGTTGAGCCGGACCCTAACTGCATTCCCCGGTATTGCCAAGCGGTTTTTTCGCACTGCATCAGGGCTTTCGCCGCTCGAACACCAGAACTCTGTCATTCTTGCCGAGGTCGCGATGTGTCCCGGTTAACACATAGCCGGCTGCCGCGAATACCCCGGTGACCTCGATTTTCTGCGTGTGGCCGATCTCGACCGCTACCTTGCCTTGCGTTTCCAGAAATCCTGCCGCTTCGGCGGCGATGACCCTATAAGGGTCCAAACCATCCACACCGCCATCAAGGGCCCGGTGCGGGTCGAAATCGCGAACCTCGTCCTGCAGATTTCCAATGTCTCGCCTAGGTATATAGGGAGGGTTCGAGGCAATTACATGGTAATGGCCGGAAACTTTTTCGAACCAATTGGAATGCAAGGCTTTGAAGCGCTCGCCTAGCCCCAGGTCACGGGCGTTTCCGGCCGCGGTCGCCAGCGCCTCGGGCGAAACATCGACGCCCGTCGCTGTGGCCGCCGGGACAGCGCTGAGCAGGGCCAGCGCGATGGCGCCGGTGCCGGTGCCGAGATCGAGAATACGGCATTCGCCAAGCCGTTCGGCCGTTGCCCGGGCGAAGGGCAGGACGGCGTCGACCAGCGTCTCGGTGTCCGACCGCGGCTCGAGCGTCTCCGGCGAAAGCGCCAGGCGCAAACCGTAGAATTCGCGGTAGCCGAGGATGCGATGCACCGGCTCGCCTGCGACGCGACGCCTCAGGGCCGCTTCGATGGCTGAAAGTGCCGTGGAACCAACCTTTTGTCCCGGCTCGGCAATGGCCTGGGTACGCGTAGTGCCGGAGAAATGCTCGACGATCAGCCGGGAATCGAGCGCCGGATCGGCAATGCCGGCGGCGGCCAGGCGTTCGCGCGCCGCCCTGAGCAGCAGCCCGAGCGCGGCGGGCAGTTGATCAGCCATCGAGGCTCATATCGGCAAGCAGCTTTGATTGGTGGTCGGCGATCAGCGCGTCGACCACCTCGTCCAGTTCGCCCATCATGACCCGGTCGAGCTTGTAGAGGGTGAGATTGATGCGGTGGTCGGTGACGCGCCCTTGCGGGAAATTATAGGTGCGGATGCGCTCCGACCGGTCGCCCGAGCCGACCTGTGATTTGCGTGATTCCGAACGCTCCTCGTCGGCCCGGCTGCGCTCCAGGTCGTAGAGCCGCGCGCGCAGGATCTGCATGGCCTTTGCCCGGTTCTGGTGCTGCGACTTTTCCGCCTGCACCACCATGATGCCGGTAGGTAAATGGGTGATGCGCACCGCCGAATCGGTCGTGTTGACGTGCTGGCCGCCGGAACCCGAGGCGCGCATCGTGTCGATGCGGATGTCTTCGGCCCGGATATCGATGTCGACCTCTTCGGCCTCCGGCAACACCGCAACCGTGGCGGCCGAGGTGTGGATACGTCCGCTGGCTTCGGTCGCCGGAACGCGCTGCACACGATGCACACCGGACTCGAATTTCAGATGGGCAAAGACGCCCCTGCCCGACACCGTGGCGATAATTTCCTTGAAGCCGCCGGCGTCGCCGTCACTGGCCGACACCGTCTCGAAACGCCAGCCGCGCGAGGCGGCATAGCGCTCATACATGCGGAAGAGATCGCCGGCGAACAGCGCCGCCTCGTCACCGCCGGTGCCGGCTCGGATTTCAAGGATGGCGTTTCTTTCGTCGGCGGCGTCCTTGGGCAGCAGCAGGATCTGGATGTCCTTCTGCAGCGCCTCGATGCGCTCCTCGACATCCGGCAGGTCCGCCTCGGCCAGCGCTCGCATGTCGGCATCGGTCGCCTTGTCGGCGAGCATCGCCTCGAGGTCCGCCTGCTCCTGTTCGGCGGCGCGCAGCGCCCGGATCTTGCCTACCATCTCCTGGATATCGGCATATTCCGAAGCCATCTTCACATAGGCGTCGGCGGCGGGACCGGCCGACATCTGCGCTTCGAGCATGTCGAAACGCTTGACGACTTGATCCATACGGTCGCGGGGCAGGGAGATCATGATCTTGGAACTTCGATGGAATTCACGTCAGGGCGAGTCGAAAATGGCGAGTTTCGAGAACCGGAGCGGAATGTACATTTAGGTACATGAGCACAGGAAGCGCAGAAAATCGCCATTTGCAGACCGCCCTCACGTGAATCTAGAGGGGAATGGAGCGATCGTCTGCAAAGGCTTGCAGCAGCGCGCGCATCGGCAATTTCTGGCTGGGAGCCATCAGATTGTCGTCGAAAAAGGCCTTCAGCTCCTGCAGCGGCAGTTCGGTCAGCATCGCCTTGACCGGACCGATGGAGGCCGGCGACATCGAGATCGAGCGGAAACCGAGGCCGATCAGCGCCATGGCGGATATGGGTTTTCCGGCAAGCTCGCCGCACAGCGTCACCGGCGTATGGTTGCGCGAGCCGGCATCGGCGATCGTCTTCAGCACCCTGAGGAACGGCGTCGATAGGTTGTCGAAGCGGTCGGCCAACTGGGTGTTGCCGCGGTCGACCGCCATGACGAACTGGAAGA
Organism: Mesorhizobium sp. B2-7-1; assembly: GCF_006440735.1. Lineage (GTDB taxonomy): Bacteria > Pseudomonadota > Alphaproteobacteria > Rhizobiales > Rhizobiaceae > Mesorhizobium. The sequence goes on from NZ_VFUA01000036.1 coordinate 21,346, forward strand.
GGTCGTTGGAGCCGACCGAGACGAAATCCACCGCCTTCATCAATTCGTCGAGTTGGAACAGGAGCGACGGCACTTCCAGCATCGCGCCGAGCTTGAGGCTGGTGGGCAGGTGATGCGCGAAGCGCGACAGATGCCGGACCTCGCGGTCGATGATCTCGCGCGCCTGCGTGATTTCCGACAGCTCGGTCACCATCGGCAGCATCAGCTTCAATTCGCGGCCGCCGCTGGCCTTCAGCAGCGCGCGGATCTGGGTCCTGAGCAGGCCGGGACGGTCGAGCGTCAGCCGGATCGCCCGCCAGCCGAGCGCCGGGTTCTCTTCCTGGATGGCGCCCTTGAAGTAAGGCAGCACCTTGTCGCCGCCGATGTCGATGGTGCGGAAGGTGACCGGCTTGCCGCGCGCCGCGTCGAGCACGTCGCGGTAAAGCCGCTCCTGCGCCTCGGCGCGCGGGAAGGTCGAGGCGACCATGAATTGCAGCTCGGTGCGGAACAGGCCGATGCCGGCGGCGCCGGACTCGGTCAGCTGCGGCAGGTCGACGGCAAGGCCCGCATTCATCAGGAGATCGACCGGAACTCCGTCCCTGGTCAGAGAGGGCTTCTTGCGCAGCTCGCGATAGACTTCCTGCCGCCGCGCCCGGAAGCGGACCTTTTCGGCATAGGCGGCTTCCAGGTCGGATTGCGGTCTGAGATGGATGGTGCCTTCCTCGCCGTCGACGATGATGGCATCGCCATTTTCCGCCATGGAAACGGCGCCTTTAACCTGTCCGGCGACGGGAATGCCCATGGCGCGCGCGACGATGACGACATGGCTGGTCGCCGCGCCGTCCTCCAGCACCAGGCCGCGCAGCTTGTCGCGCGGATAGTCGAGCAATTCGGCGGCACCCATCGAGCGGGCGACGATGATGGCGTCCTTGGGCAGCGCGGCCGCCACATCCTCCGGGCCGCGCCCCATCAGCTGGCGCAGGAGCCGGTTGGCGAGATCGTCGAAATCGCTCATCCGCTCGCGCAGATAGGGGTCAGTCATGTGCAGCATGCGTGCGCGCATGTCGCTCTGCACCTTTTCGACCGCAGCTTCCGCCGTCAGGCCGTTGCGGATCGCCTCTTCCAGCCGCCGCACCCAGCCGCGGTCATTGGCGAACATGCGGTAGGCTTCGAGCACCTCGCGATGCTCGCCTTCGAAGGCGACGTCGCGGCGCTCCAGCATGTCGTCGATCGAAAGCCTGAGCGAGCCCAGCGAGCGGTCGAGCCGGCGCACCTCCTCCTCGCTGTCCTCGTTGAACAGGTTGGTGACGACGATGCGCGGCTCGTGCAGCACGACATGGCCGAGGCCGACGCCGTCGTTGAAGGAGAGGCCGGTGAAGCTTGCCGGGCGGCTGAGGTCGAGCTCCAGCCCCGGCTTGGTCAGGCGAGCGAGATCGCCGGTGGCGATCATCTCGGCGATCACCATCGCCGTCGTTTCAAGCGCTTCCACCTCGTCGTCGCGGTAGTGGCGCATGGTCTTGTTCTGCACCACCAGCACGCCCAGCGTGCGCCCTGCCCTCAGCACCGGCACGCCGAGGAAGGAATTGTAGATCTCCTCGCCCGTCTCCGGCAGGTAGGCGAAGGCCGGATGCTCCTGGGCGTTGGAGAGATTGAGCGGCCGCGCGCTGGCGGCGATCGTGCCGACCAGGCCCTGCCCGAGCCTGAGTTGCGCCAGGTGGACGGCGTTGGGGTTCAGACCCTCGGTGGCGTAGAGTTCGAGCACCGAGTCCGCGCGCAGCACATAGAGCGAGCAGACTTCGGCGACCATGTTGGAGGCGATGTCGCGCACGATGCGGTCGAGCCGCTCCTGCGGCTCCAGCGGCTCCTGCATGAGCTCGCGAAGCCGTTTGAGCAGAACGCGCGGGCCACTGGCCGTATCACGCATCGCGGCTTGTTCTCCAATGGGCATTTCGCCCGCCGCAGTTTCTCCCGCGGCCGGCGCTCACGCAACAACTGACTCAGTTCTTGCTATTGCTTATCCAGACCGTAGACGGAATGCAAAGTGCGAACCGCCAGTTCGGTATAGGGACCGTCGATCAGTATCGAGATTTTGATCTCGGAAGTGGTGATGGCGCGGATGTTGATCGCCTTGTCGGCCAGCGCCTTGAAGGCGGTGGCGGCGACGCCGGCGTGACTCCTCATGCCGATGCCGATGACCGAGACCTTCGACATGCCGGCTTCCGACTGCACGACGTCGTAGCCGACTTCCGGCTTCAATCTCTCCAGCACCGCAAGCGCCTTGTCGACGTCGCCCGAGGGCACGGTGAAGGTCATGTCGGTGAACTTGCCGTCCTCGGAGATGTTCTGGACGATCATGTCGACATTGATGTTGGCCTCGGCCAGTGGGCCGAAGATGCCGGCGGCGACGCCTGGACGGTCGCCGACGCGGCGCAGCGAAATCTGCGCTTCGTCCTTGGCGTAGGCAATTCCGGTCACGACCTGCTGTTCCACGATCTCTTCCTCGTCGCAAATGAGCGTTCCGGGCGGATTGAGCAAATCCCCCATTCCGGGCGCATCGGGATCGTCGAAGGACGACCGCACGAAGGTACGCACCCTGTGTACCATGGCAAGCTCGACCGAGCGCACTTGCAGCACCTTGGCGCCGAGCGAGGCCATTTCGAGCATTTCCTCGAAGGAAATCTTGGCCAGGCGGCGGGCTTTCGGCTCGATGCGCGGATCGGTCGTGTAGACGCCGTCGACGTCGGTATAGATGTCGCAGCGGTCCGCCTTGACCGCCGCGGCGATCGCCACGGCGCTGGTGTCGGAGCCGCCGCGGCCGAGCGTGGCGATGCGGTTGTCCGGCCCGATGCCCTGGAAACCGGCGATCACCGCCACCTGGCCCTCGCCGAAGCGCTTGATCAGGAAGGCGCCGTCGATGTCGAGGATGCGCGCCGCGCCATGCGCATTGTCGGTCTTGATCGGGATCTGCCAGCCCTGCCAGGAGCGGGCATGGACGCCCATGTTCTGCAGCGTGATCGCCAGAAGGCCGGCGGTGACCTGCTCGCCCGAAGCAACCACGGCATCATACTCGCGCGCGTCGTGCATGGGCGAGGCCTCGCGCGTCCAGCCGACCAGCTCGTTGGTCTTGCCAGCCATGGCCGAAACCACCACGGCGACTTCGTGGCCGGCATCGACCTCGCGTTTGACATGGCGCGCCACATTGCGGATGCGGGCGATGTCGGCGACCGAGGTTCCGCCGAATTTCATCACGATACGCGCCATGGAAGCGAAAAGCCTTTGACTGAAGCCGGCTCAAGGCCGGAACGGGAGGAACCGCCGGGTTGAAGCCCAGCGCCGAAATGCGCGGCCTCCTTAGCCAAAACGGCAAGGCTTCGCAAGCGAGCGCGGCCATAGCCGGCCCGGCATTGCCTATCCTGACGGATTCCTGTCGCCAGCCATGCCATAAGACGACCCAAACCGGCCTTTGGAGATTCTCATGACCGAGACCCTGGAAATCGTCACTTTCCGTCTCACGTCCGGCGCCGAGGCCGGCTTCGTCGCCAAGAACGGGGTCATGACGGCCTGGCTTGCCCGACAGCCGGGCTTTCTAAGCCGGCAGCTCGGCAGGCGCGAGGATGGAAGCTGGGTGGATGTCGTGCGCTGGCAGAGCCTGGAACAGGCCAGGGCGGCGGCGGACCGCATCATGGCCGAGATCGGCGACAGCGAGGCGGTGCAGGCGATCGAGCCGGCCAGTGTCGACATGAGCCACGCTACGGCCGCGGTGTCGCGTTGAACGGTGGTTAACCTCGCTTATGGCCGGCCGTCGAAATATCCCATCGCCGGGTTGCCGGCGCGCTCGTGGCAGCAGCCGAAAAAACCTGCCTTGACTTTCTTGGGCGAGAACCCGAGTTCTTGGCGTCTACAGCGCCGCGCGTCCGTTGGGACGCGCAAAGGATGACTTTGCGCATGATCCTTTTCCGAAAATCGATTCCGATTTTCGGGGTCATGCGCTGGAGACCCGCCCATGCCAGAGCCCCGCCGATCGACCATCGATGCCGGAGAAGTCGAGCGCTTCTCCGCCCTTGCCGCCGAATGGTGGAACCCGAACGGCAAGTTCCGCCCGCTGCACAAGTTCAATCCGGTGCGGCTTGCTTATATCCGCGACCAGGTGGCGGCGCGCTTTGGTCGCGATCCGCGCGCGGCGCGGCCTTTCGAGGGCCTGCGCTTCCTCGATATCGGCTGCGGCGGCGGGCTTTTGTGCGAGCCTATGTCCCGGCTTGGCGCCGAAGTGGTCGGCGCCGATGCTTCCGCCACCAACATCGAAGTCGCGAAACTGCATGCGGCGGAAGCCGGCGTTAGCATCGACTATCGCGCCACCACGGCCGAGGCGCTGGCCGATGCCGGCGAGACCTTCGATGTCATCCTGAATATGGAAGTCGTCGAGCATGTCGCCGATGTCGACCTGTTCGTCGCCAAATGCAGTGAGATGGTCCGCCCCGGCGGCATCATGTTCGTCGCCACCATCAACCGCACGCTGAAGGCGCTCGGCCTGGCCATCATCGGCGCCGAATATGTGCTGCGCTGGCTGCCGCGCGGCACGCATCAGTTCGGCAAGCTGGTGCGGCCGGAGGAACTGGCAAAAGCGCTGGGCGCCGCCGGCCTCACGGTGATCGACCGCACCGGCGTCATCTATCATCCGCTGGCCGACCGCTGGCAGCGCTCGAAGGACATGGACGTCAACTATATGGTTCTGGCGGAAAAGGCCTCGGCCTGAGCTGTAGCGGCCGGGCCCGCTCGTCTCATGCGTCGAGCGGTCGATAGCCGCCCCGCCAGTAGATCAGCGCCTGGCCGGCGTCCTCAGTCCTGACCGCTTCGACCGAGCCGATGACGATCGAGTGCGTGCCGCGGTCGATCATCTCGTCGAGGCTGCAGTCGAAGGCGGTAACCGCATCGGTGAGCAGCGATGCGCCCGTCCTCAGCGTCGTCCATCCGGCGCCGTCGTAGCGGTCCTTGCCCTTGATGCCGCCGAAGCCGGAGAACCGCTCGGCGACCCGCTGATGCTGAGGCCCGAGCGAATTGACGCCGAAATGCCGGTAGCGCTCGATGACCGGCCAGGTCGACGACGAACGGTTGACACAGGCGATCACCTTCGGCGGCTCCGCCGACAGCGACACCACGGAAATCACGACGAGGCCGGTGCGGTCGTCGCCAACGCCGGCGGTGATGACGCTGACATTGCCGACGATGAGCCGCATGGCGGCGCGGAAATCCGCGACGCTTACCGGACCTTCTGGGTTGGACATGGCTTTCTCCTCTTTCGGCAAGCCGTTCCAGAGTGCCTTGAGGCTTTCCGTCTGGAGTAGCGTCAAGACGAACTTAAGAGTGGATCAGCAAAGCCGGGCTAGCCTAAGCCGCCGACTGCATCGCGGCCGGCGCGATGCGGATGCCCCTCTGTTCAAGGATAGGCAGGACCGTGTCGCGGAAATAGGGGAATTCCTCGACATAATCGACGAAGGACAAGGTCGAGCCGCGGAAGCCGGCTTGGTGCAGTTGGGTGATCCCGTCGGCGACCTGCTCGGGCGTGCCGGTCAGTGGGAAACCGCCATGGCCCGCCGCCATGCGGTCGCGGATGAGCGCCAGGAGATCGTGCGGGAAGGACTGGGCATGGGCGAATTGCAGCCGCACCAGATTGTCCACGGCCGCCCAATCGGCATTGGCGCGGCCGAAATGCTCGAGATAGTCCTTGGCCTCCTTTTCCGTCGGCCGGCACACGACATGAGCGAAAGTCAGCACATCGACGTCCCTGCCCGCCGCTTTACCTTGCTCCTTCAGCGCCGCGATCTCGTCGTTCGAGCGCGAAAGGTCGATCGCCGGCGTGAACAGGAAATCGGCGTTGCGGACGGCGAATTTGCGCCCCTCTTCCGAGCCGGCCGCGTTGAGGATGGGCAGCGGTGACGACGGACGCGGATCGCCGAACACGTTTTTGAGCTTGAACCAGGTGCCGTCCCAGTCGAAGGCTTCCGGGCGGCTCCACAAGGCGCGCACGATATCGAACCATTCCTGCGCGTAGCCGTAGCGTGTGGTGTGGTCGTCAGGCAGCGTCAGCCCAAGCGCCTCATATTCCGGCTTGTTCCAGCCGGCGACGATGTTGAGCCCGATGCGGCCGCGGCCGATCTGGTCGATGGTCGCCAGCTGCTTGGCGACGACCACAGGGTGGTTCGCAGCCGTATGGGTGGTGGCAAAGACGGTGAGGTTGCGGGTGAGCGCCAGCAGCCCTGCCGCCCAGGTGATGGTCTCGAGCACGTTGCCATGGAAGTTGGTTTCGCCGCCATACCCGATCCAGCGGGCGATCGGCAGCATGAAGTCGATGCCGGCTTCGTCGAGCAAGCGGGCGAGCTTGAGATTGTTGTCCCAGGAATTGTCCCAGCGCTCGTCGACCTTCGTGACGGTCATTCCGCCGGAACAGTTGGACGCGAACGTGCCGAGAAAGAAAGGCTGCGTGCTGGGCGCGGACTTGTCGAGCATGCTCATGACGATGTTCTCCTCCGTTTTTCGTTATAATTTATGATAGAAAGTCTATCATAAATTCATGTGGACGCAATCGCGTGGATCAGCGCATCTTGGCGCGGAGGGAGAGGCGGATGAACGAGCGTCGCAAATCGCTGGAAACACAGGAAGAACTGCTCGACCGTGGCTGGCATCTGGCGCGCACGCCGCTGGAGATCGACGTCACCGAGGTCGAATATGCCCTGATGCGCTCCTACGAGGCTTTCGGCCACTGGCAGGCGGAATGTCTGGCGACAGTGATCGAGTTTTCGGCCAGCGGGCCGGAAAACGCGCTGCTCCACATCATCAGGATGAACGACCGGCCCAAGAGCGTCCGCGATCTCGCCCAGATGACCAACCGCGATGACGTTCCCAACATCCAGTACAGCCTTCGCAAGCTGTTGAAGGGCAGGCTGATCACGCGCACCGGCAGCGGCAGGGCCGGTGTGACCTATGAGGTGACGCCGCTCGGTCACCGGGTGACGGAGCGCTATGCCGATATCCGTTCGGTCCTGCTCATCGAAGCGGTGAAGCGCATTCCCGAAATGGCCGAAAAGCTCGAGGACGTCGCGCGCACCCTGGAGTTGATGACGGGCATCTATGAGCAGGCGGCGCGCGCCGCCGCCACCCATCGCCGCCGTCATCCGCAGCCGGAACCCGCCGGCAAGGAGGATTAGCTCCGGGACGAAGCCGGTTCGATCCGGACCGACGCCGACGCACCGGTCTGGCTCTGCGCTTTCGTCGTGATGAAAACGCCGGCGGTGATGATGGCCGCGCCCAGCCAGGTCAGAAGCTGGTAGTGCTCGCCAAGGAAGAGCGTGCCGGCGAACAGGCCGACGGCCGCCGCCACATAGCCGATCTGGCTGAGATAGACCGGCCCGCCGACTGCCTGCAGGCGGAAGAAGAAGGCGAACATCGCGGATGCAGACGCAACCTGGCCGACGACCACAAGCGGCACGGCCCCGAGCGGGACGAAGGCATGCGTGCCCAGAAGGCCGAGGATGCCGATCAGAAGCAGCGTGGCCGAGGCCAGGTGACTGCCGACCGCCAGCTCGATCGGGCCGGTGTCCTGCGGCCAGTCGACGGTACGGTAGATGTTGCCGGCGGCAAGACTGACCGGGATGAGCAGGCCGATCGCCACCCAGAAATAATCGGCCGGTTGGCCGGCTTCGCCGCGCGTCAGCGCGACCATCGCCGCGCCGACGAAGCCGACGGCGATGCCGATGACGCCGAGCAGATTGGGGCGCCTGACACCGAGCAGGATCGAGAACACCAGCGTGATCACCGGCGACAGCGTGAACATGATGCCGGTGTAGCCGGCGCCGAGATGCGGGATGGCCGAGAACATCAAAAGATTGGGGATGGCGTAGGAGATCGCCGCGGTGACGAAGAAATAACGCAGCTTGTGCGGCGTCAGCCGGATGCGTTCGCCGCGCAAGAGAAGCGCCAAAAGCAGCACGCCGCCGGCGCCCAGCGAAATGACGAAGGCCCAGACCATGGCCGGCACGCCAGCGGCGGTCGCGAGCTTGCCGAATGGCAGCGTCATGCCGAGCAATCCGCCCGTCACCACCAGAAGGCCGATCGCCGAGTCCCAGAGAAATTTCATCGGACTGTCCTGTCGCTGCGAGACCGCTTGGCGGCCGGTTCTTGTTGCGGTAAGATAGCGTAAAGATTCTTTATGTCAAGATACTTTGCGGTGAGCCATATGGATCGAGCGGGAAAGGCTATGGAGCAGTGGCGACGGGAGCGACCGGACCTCGACGTGTCGCCGATGGGCGTCATCGGGCGTCTGAACGAGGCCTCGTCGCTGATCGCCCGCGACCGGCTCGCGCCGGTCTTTGCCCGCTTCGGGCTGCAATCCGGCGAATTCGACGTGTTGGCAACGCTGCGCCGCTCCGGCGCGCCTTATGCGCTGACGCCGACGGAGCTCTATGAGGCGACGATGGTGACGTCGGGCGCCATGACCGCACGCCTCGATCGCCTGGAGAAGGCCGGCCTGACCCGGCGCGCGCCGCACCCCAGCGACCGGCGTGGCGTTGTCGTCGAGCTCACCGCGAAAGGCCGCGAGCTTATCGACGAGGCACTTGCCGCCCACGTCGCCAACGAGCATGAGATTCTCGCCGGTTTGACGCATGAGGACCATGAAATGCTGGCGAAACTGCTGGAAAAACTGATCGTCAGTCTTTGACCAAAAGCAATTCCAGGAAAAGTGTGAAGCGGTTTTCCGTTCGGAATTGCGCCAAAACAAAGAGATGGACCGGTTCAGCGTTTCCGTGAAACGGTGAACGTTCTAGCGGTTCGCGGCAAGCCCCAGCCGATCGGCCATCCTGATGAGGTCGGGCAGCGTGGCGGCTTGCATTTTGCGCATGACCTGCGCGCGATTGACCTTCACCGTGATCTCGCTGACGCCAAGCTCGCCGGCGACCTGCTTGTTGAGCAGGCCGGTGACGACGAGGGTCATCACGTCGCGTTCGCGCGCGTTGGGCGTGGCGAAGCGTTCTCGAAGCTCAGCCATGAGCCCCGCGTCGAGGCGCTGCGCCCGGTCCGTCTCGAGCCCCGCCCGATCGCGATCCTCGGCTTCGCCACCCTTGGCGGCCTCGATGGCATTGACGACGACCACGGCGACCCCGGAGCAAGGGCCGGTGACCGGCTGCCCCTGAAAGCTGACGCTGCCGCCGCTCGGCCGGATCAGGCCGGCGATGGCCCGCAGAAGCGTCGACTTGCCCGACCCCGAGCGGCCAAGCAGCCCGACGATTTCTGCGGAACGCAGTGTCAGGTCGACATTGTCGAGAACGACCAGCTGGTCGGACGCCCCTGCCGCCGTCGAGGCGGACAAGCATCAGGCGGCCCCACACCCAGCTGAAGGGCGCCATCAGCCGCTTCATCAACCGCGTGCGCTGCATGATGCTGTAGACCCAGGAACGCGGCTTGTCCTGGCTCGCCGTCTGCTCGAAGCGGAACTTCTCCGCCCAGGCGACGATCGGGCGGAACAGCAACTGGTCGTAGAGAAGGATCAGCACCGCCATCATGCCGACAGCCCAGGCATCGGCGGAAAAATTCTTCCGATCGATGGCGAGCGCCAGGTAGGAGCCGGATACCCGGCAGCTGGACAGTGGTGTTGCCGACGGTGATCGCCTCGGAGGCGACGACGAAGAACCAGCCGCCCGACATCGACATCATGGTGTTCCAGATCAGCCCGGGCGCCGCGAATGGGGGCTCCAGCCGCCAGAAGCGCTGCCGGGTGGAAAGCCCGTAGCCGCGGCTCACCTCGTCGAGGTCATGCGGAACGGTGCGCAGCGACTGATAGAAGGAGAAGGCCACGTTCCAGGCCTGGCTGGTGAAGATGGCGAAGATCGAGGCGCATTCGGCCCCGAGCTGGCTTCCCGGAAACAGCCCCATGAAGAAGGTGACGGTGAAGGTCAGGAAGCCGAGCACCGGCACCGATTGCAGGATGTCGAGCGCCGGGACGATGACCGGCTCGGCGCGACGGCTCTTGGCGGCCAGCGTGGCGATGATGAAAGTGAAGATGAGCGACGCGATGATCGCGGCGAACATGCGCAGCGTCGTGCGCAGCGCGTATTCAGGCAGATGGCCGATGTCGAGCGACACCGGGGCGACCGACAGCGCATCCAGCGAAGCGCGCATGTCTCCGCCGCCGCGCAGCACAAGGACGATCGCGGCGACCAGGAGAGCGAAGGCCACGAGGTCGTAGCCGTTGGGCAGCAAGCGGGCGCGGACAAGGGCGGCGACGGCGCTTCGCCTGGAGCGGTCGTTGGGAAGAAACACCATGGCGGGCCTCGGCGACAAGGAAGGCCGCCCGGACGCGGCAAAGCGCGTCCGCCAGAAGCTCGGGCGGCTATCCAGTTTCCATTTCTGATTGGGCAATCGCCGGTGGCGAAGGCACGCCATCCTTGTTTCACCGGCCCGCAGGCCAGTCAAAGCTGTGATGGTATAAGGCGGCTATACGAAGGTATAGGCGCCTCCGAAGAGATCTCTGGCTAGTTGCGGTCGTCCGGAAAGCTCGGGATCGGCATGAACTCGACGCCGTCCTCGGCGAGGCTCTGCGCCTCTTCGGGCGTCGCTTCGCCATAGATGCCGCGCGCATCGGTCTCGCCGAAATGGATCTTGCGCGCCTCTTCGGCGAACTTGTCGCCGACATAGTCGGCGTTCTCGCGCACCTTCTCGGCCAGCGCCTTCAGCTGCGCCAGCGCCTGCTTCTGCGCCTCGCCCATGGCGAGAGCGACCTTTTCCTGTTTGCGGGACGTCGAGACGGCCGGCGCCATCAGCGCCTTCTCGACCTTGGGCGATCCGCAGCTCGGGCAATCGACGAAGCCGCGCTTCTTCTGGGTGTCGAAGTCGTCATTGCTGCGGAACCACGCCTCGAATTCGTGCTCGTGCTCGCAGATCAGGGAAAAACGGATCAAGAGGCTGCACCCCTGAGACGCGGCGCCTCGCCTGCGCCGGCATTGACGGTGAAGTCCCGCGCGTTCTTCAGGTTGGGTATCTTGCGGCGCGCGGCAAGCGACTGCGCCGGATCGATCTCGGCGACGATCACGCCGGGCTCGTTATGCGCGGCCTCGGCGACGATGCGCCCCCACGGATCGACGATCAGCGAGTGGCCATAAGTCTCGCGCCCGTCCTCGTGCAGGCCGCCTTGCGCGGCAGCGACGACATAGGCGCCGTTCTCGATGGCACGGGCGCGCAGCAGCACATGCCAATGCGCTTCGCCGGTCTGGCGCGTGAAGGCGGCGGGCACCGTCAGCACTTCGGCCCCGGCCATCGCCTCGGCGCGGAACAGCTGCGGGAAGCGCAGGTCGTAGCACACGGCAAAGCCAAGCTTCGTCCCGTTGATATCGGTCACGGCCGCTTGCGTTCCCGGCTCGTAGGCCGCGGATTCGCGCCAGCTCTCGCCATTGTCGAGATCGACGTCGAACATATGGATCTTGTCGTAGCCGGCGATCGCGGCGCCGTCGGGCGAAAACAGGAAGGCGCGGTTGGCGAGCTTGCCGTCGGCGCGACGGATCGCCGTCGAGCCGATATGCAGGTAGATGCCGAGCTCCTTCGCCAAGCTGCGCGCCGTTGCCACGACGATGTCCTTATCCTCGGTGGTGAAAGCGGCCGCACCGGCTTCCTTGTCGCGCACCAGCGCACCGGTCATTTCCGGCGTCTGGACGTAGGTCGCGCCCTGCCCGGCGGCCTGGCGGACCAGGATCTCCATGTCGGCGGCGTTGCGTTCCGGGCTGGTGCCCGAACGCATCTGCACGGCGGCGGCCTTGAAACTACCCATGGTCATCTCCTATTGGCGAGCATTGCATCCAGCCGGCCCTGCGACTCCAGATCGTGGAGGTCGTCGCAGCCGCCGACATGCGTGTCGCCGATGAAAATCTGCGGAAAAGTGGCTCGCCCATGCGCTTTGGAGATCATTTCCTGGCGCAGTTCCGGCGAGAACGAGGCATCGTGCTCGGTATAGGCTACCCCTTTGCGGTCGAGCAGCCGCTTGGCGGCGCTGCAGTAGCCGCACATCATGCGGGTATAGATTGTCACATCAGCCATTGGCCGGCAATCCTCGCGCATGCCGTCCAGTGAGGTACGAAAACGACGTGCGGCAAACAACAAACTCAAACCTATATAGTCGCGGACTCATCGGGCCGAAAGTCCCCAGGCAGGACGCGGGCGAAAGTCAGGATGTCGACCGCTCCGGCGCCGCCCCGCTTCAGCGCCTTGGCGACCGCCCGCACCGTTGCGCCGGTGGTGTAGACATCGTCGACGACCAGCACCCGGCGGCCCGCTATCTCGATTTCGGCGTCCGGCTGCACGCGAAAGGCGGCGCGCACATTCTCCTCGCGCTCGTACCGTTCGAGCCCGACCTGCTGGCGCGTCAGCTTCACGCGCCTGATCGCGGATGGCGAGAAGGGCAGCCCGCCGAGCTTTGCAACGGCCCGTCCGAGCTCCGCCGACTGGTTGAACTGACGCCGGAAGAAGCGCCGCCAATGCAACGGCACCGGCACGACCAGGTCGGCCTCAGCGATCAGCTCCGCGCCAGCACGCATCATCCAGTTCGCCATCCAGGGCGCGAGGTCGGTGCGGTCCTGATATTTCAGCCCTTGCACCATCTGCCGCGCGACGCCTGAATAGACGACGGCCGCCCGCGCCCGCTCGAAGGGTGGCGGATCGGCGATCGCTTCGGCGGAAAGAAACCCCTCGCCCATATCGTGGGTGAAGGGCGTGCCCATCACCGGGCACCAGGGTTTCTCCAGCAGCCTCAGCTTCGGCCAACAGGCGCCGCACAAAACGCCGGGCTGCGACACATGGCGACGGCAGCCCGCGCAAACCGGCGGAAACAACAGGCGCGCCGGCCAGGCCAGCGCCTGCCGCGTCACATCCTGGACCGCTATGGTCTTGATCTTGCGCACTGGATCAGCCACGTGAAAAGAAACCCCGCGCCACCTTAGCACCACTCCGGCATGCGCGGACAACAGGAAGCTCTTCAGTGCAGCCCTTGATCGACACCGAGCTCTGGCTCGCGCGCAAGCGCAGGGCTCTCGCCCGCCCCGTCGAAGGCGTCGATTTCCTGATGCGGCGCGCCGCGGAAGACCTTGCCGACCGGCTGGACGCCGTCGAGCGCCGCTTCGGCAAGGCGGCGGCGCTGTTCTGCCAGACATCGGCGGCAGCCGACGTGCTTGCCCGCAGCGGCAAGGTCGGCGAAATCGTGCGCGTCGAGATGGACGAAGCGTTCCTGGCCGGCGGCCCCGGCCTGGTGGTGCCGCCGGAGACCGTGCCGTTCGAGGAGGGCAGCCTCGATCTCGTCGTCTCCCTGCTCTCGTTGCACGCGATGAACGACATTCCCGGCGTGCTCGCGCAAATCCGCCGGGCGTTGAGGCCGGACGGGCTGTTCCTCGGCGCTCTCGCCGGCGCGGGCACCCTCGCGGAACTGCGAGAGAGCATGCTTGCGGCCGAGACGGAGCTTCACGGCGGCGCGAGCCCGCGCATTCTTCCCTTCACCGACGTGCGCGACGCGGGCGCGCTGCTGCAGCGCGCCGGCCTGGCATTGCCTGTCGCCGATGTCGAAACGGTCGCGGTGCGCTACGATACGCTGTTCGATCTGGCTGGCGACCTGCGCGCTATGGGCGAAACCAGCGCTCTCCTCGATCGCAGCCGTCGGCCGGCCGGCCGGCGCCTTTTTGCCCGCGCCGCCGAAATCTATGCCGAGCGGTTCTCGGATCCGGATGGACGTATCCGAGCAAGTTTCTCGATTGTCTGGATGTCCGGCTGGGCGCCCGACGCCTCGCAGCAAAAGCCGCTCAAGCCCGGCTCAGCCAAGGTCTCGCTGAAAGCTGTCTTGGAGAATCCGCCCAGGCGTTGACTGCCTCGTCTCTGGAGCAATTCCAGGAAAAGTGTGAGCGGTTTTCCGCCCGGAATTGCGTGAAAACAAGAAGATAGAGTATTTCACTGTTTTTGTGAAACGGCGAAATGCTCTGGTGAATTTTCGGCTTCGTCAGTGGGAGAAGGCCTGGACCAGTCTGCTGTTGTTGTCGCTGAATAGCCACTGGAGCGCATCCATGGCCCTGCCGACGCCGCCGACGATTGCAAGCGACAGCACGGCAACGATCAGGCCATATTCGATGGCTGTGGCGCCCGTTTCATCTTGAATGAATTGCTGCAGCAGGTTTTTCATGGTCATCCATCCCTTATGCAGAAATTCTAATGTCCTACCCGTTAAGAAAGGTTAACGGGAAAGGCTTAACAGCGGGTGAAACGCCGCTGTGCAGGAAAATCATTAACCAAATCAGCACTCGCCGCTGCGGCTGCCGTCATTGCGGATGACGCAGATTGAACTGGGCAATGGCTGCAGCACGCTGCGGCGCACCGTATAAGTATTGGGGCGATGGCCGACCGATCCGGTGGCTGTCATGTCGAGCCCGCCGGAGAAGCCGTCACGGGTGCTCTGCCGGGTCTGGCTGTCCAGGAAAGGCGTTGCGATCAGCGCCAGCGCCACCGCGGCCGAGCCGAAGAGAAGCGTGATCCGCAGGATGCCCATGCCAGCGTCCACCGCGCGGAAGCCGCGGTCCGGCCGAATCGAGTCCCAGTCTCTTTCAAGGCTCATGCCGTGTTTCCCAGTCATCGACGGTATCGCCGCGCGAAACGGCCTCGTGCAATTTTTCACGTCGAGATAAATCTTCCATTAACGCTGGCTAAAGCGGCTCCGGGAAACGCGCGGAAATAGCCCCGTTTCCCGGGAAACGGTGACCTGCCGCGAAAGCTGCCGTGAACTACAGAAGGTCGATGAGGAACTGGATCAGCGGCGCGTCGGCCGGCGGCATCGGATAGTCGCGCATCTGCCGCGGCCTGACCCATTTGAGCCCCTGCCCTTCCCTGGGCTGGGCGATCCCGCGAAAGCGGCGGCAGACATAGAGCGGCATCAGGAGATGGAAATCGTCATAGGAATGGCTGGCGAAGGTGAGAGGCGCCAGGCACGGAATCTCGGTCTCGATGCCGAGTTCCTCGTTGAGTTCGCGAACCAGGCACTCCTCTGGCGTCTCGCCGGGCTCGACCTTGCCGCCTGGAAACTCCCACAGGCCGGCAAACTGCTTGCCCTCGGGGCGCTGCGCCAGGAGCACGCGCCGGTCGGCGTCGACCAGCGCGCAGGCGGCGACCAGGAGCAGGCGCTTTCCGGTTGGCTTGGTCTCGTTCATGCGCCCGGCGGCCGTCTATAGTGGTAGCGATAAACTTCCTCGAAACCGAGCGACCGGTAGAGCGAGAGCGCCGGTAGATTGCCGGCCTCGACCTGCAGCCAGGCCTCGCGTGCGCCGCGCAGCCGGGCCCATTTCAACGCCGACAGGATGAGATCGCGGCCATGGCCCTTCTTGCGCGCCGACTTTTCGGTGGCGACCTCGAACAGGCCGGCGAGATCGCCGTCATGCACGCAGATCAGCGTCGCCAGCGGCTCGTTGCCGTCCTCGAGCGCGAACAGCCCGGCTTCCGGCTGGATGGCGCCGATGACCTCCGACAGGCCGGGCCGCAGCGAGACGTCCGAGCCGCTGGTCCTGAGCGAAGCACCGATGAAGCGGCTGATGTCCTTGAGCGGTATCTGGTCCATGGCCGCGCCAAGCTCGAGGTCCTTCAGCGGCAGCCGCATGACCAGGGATTCGTCGAACCTGTTCCAGCCGGCCTTGTCGAGATGCGTGGACAGCACCTGTCCCGACAGCGGCGACATGCGAAAGGTCAGCGGCCTGCCATAGGCATCGAAGCGCCTTGCGGCGCGGCCGATGCGCTCTTCGATGGCGTGCGTGTCGCCCGGATCGAGCGGATTGACCGAGTTCAGCCGCTTGGCCGGGAGACCCGCGGTCAGCCGCACCACCCAGGTCCCGTCATAATGGACGGCGGCCGCCGGCCAGGCGCGAAATCCCGCCGCCTCGTAGCGGCGCACGACCGCCAGCACGCTTGCCGGATGCCTGGACACCGGCGCCATCAGCTCCGGTAGTCGCCATTGATGGCGACATATTCCTTGGTGAGGTCGCAGGTCCACACCGTCGCCTTGCCGCGGCCGATGCCGAGATCGGCGTGGATGCGGATATCGTCGCGCTTCATATAGGCCGAGGTCGCTTCCTCCGAATAGGCCGGATCGCGCTCGCCCTCATGCGCGAGCCGATTGTCGCCGAACCAGATCGACAGCCGGTCGCGGTCGGCTGGCTCGCCGGCCTTGCCGACGGCCATGACGACGCGGCCCCAATTGGCGTCCTCGCCGGCGACCGCCGTCTTGACCAGCGGCGAGTTGGCGATCGAAAGCGCGATGCGCTTGGCCGAGCGGGCCGATTTGGCGCCGGTGACCGTGACCTCGACCTGCTTGCGCGCGCCCTCGCCGTCGCGCACCACTTGCAGCGCCAGCGACTTCAGTACCTTGCCCAGCGCCCGGCGGAAGGCGCCGAGGCGCGCATCCTTGGCATCGCTGATCGCCGGCGCGCCACGCGCGGCGGCCTTGCCGGTAGCGAAGAAAAGCAGTGTGTCGCTGGTCGAGGTGTCGCTGTCGACGGTCACCGCGTTGAAGGTCTTTGCCGTGCCGCGCGACAAAAGGTCCTGCAGCACGGGGGCCGCGATCGGCGCGTCGGTGGCGATGAACGAAAGCATCGTCGCCATGTCGGGCGCGATCATGCCTGCGCCCTTGGCGATGCCGTTGATGGTGACGTCGGCATCGCCGAGCTTGACCGTCGCCGTCGCCACCTTCGGATAGGTGTCGGTGGTCATGATCGCCTTGGCCGCCTCGGTCCACAGGTCGGGCTTGCCGTCCTTGACCAGGCCGGCGAGCAGATGGCTGAATTTGGTGGTGTCCAGCGGCTCGCCGATGACGCCGGTCGAGGCCAGGAACACTTCGCTTTCGGAGCAGCCGGCGGCCTTGGCCGCCGCCTCGCCGGTCAGCGTGGTCGAAGCCTTGCCCTTCTTGCCGGTGAAGGCGTTGGCATTGCCGGAATTGACCACCAGCACCCGCGCCTTGCCGGCGGGCAGGTTCTGACGGCAATAGTCGACCGGTGCCGACGGGCATTTCGACCTTGTGAACACGCCCGCGACAGCCGTGCCCGGGTCGAAGACCATGGCGAGCAGGTCGGTTCTATTGCGATATTTGATGCCGGCTTCGGCGGTCGCGATGCGCACACCCTCGATGACCGGCATCTTTGGGTATTTCTTCGGTGCGAGCGGCGAAATCGTAGCGGACATCGGGACCCCGGAGCGGCAAGAACACGAAAGGAAGGCCGGTTTGCCCGATAGCGCGCGCCGGCGCAAGGGCGTTCTGGCCGCGCCGCATCGGCGGGACCAAGCGTCTGGCAGCCGAAAACGGAGCGTTTCGTTTCGCCCGCGAAGCCAATATGATTGGCGACAGATTCACCGGCTAAGGAAGAGCGGAATGGGCGAGGCCGCCGCCCGCGGGCGCAAGTCGATCGGCGCGAAACGCAATCCCGAGAGCGCCGATGCCATCGTCGAGGCGGCCGAAGCTGTATTGCGCGAGGCGGGCTATGCCGGCTTCTCGATCGAAGCGGTCGCCCGGCGGGCGCGGGCGGGAAAGCCGACCATCTACCGCTGGTGGCCGAGCAAGGCGGCGTTGCTGATCGAGGTCTACCAGCGGCAGAAGCGCGTCGAGACGCCCGACACCGGAAGCATCGAGGACGATCTGGCCGGCTTCCTCGAAAATCTGTTCGCGCATTGGCGCGACACCCCGTCGGGCAACATCTTCCGCTCGCTGATCGCGGAGGCGCAGTCGGACGAGACGGCCGCTGCGGCGCTTGCCGAATATTCAAAAGGACGCCGTGGCCATACCGGCCGGATGATCGAGCGCGCCAAGGCGCGCGGCGAGGTGGCGGCCGATGTCGATGCCGGGATCGTCGC
The DNA here is from genome assembly GCF_006440735.1 of Mesorhizobium sp. B2-7-1. GTDB lineage: Bacteria > Pseudomonadota > Alphaproteobacteria > Rhizobiales > Rhizobiaceae > Mesorhizobium. The sequence continues at coordinate 39,226 of NZ_VFUA01000036.1, forward strand.
CGATCTGATCGCTTCCTTCGCCTGGCGGCATCTGCTGACCGGACGGCTCGACGAGGATGACGAGGCGATCCGCGCCGCCGTGCGCTACATCACGCGGGGAATCCGAGCAATTCCAGGAAAAGTGTGAGCGGTCAGGCTCGGCGACTTCGCCGTAGCCTTCCGTTCGGAATTACTTAAAAAACAAAGAGGTAGCGAACGCCTGAGCCCAAAAGCAAAAGGGCGCCGAACGGCGCCCTCCGCAGGATATTCCAGCCGATAGCGGATTACTTGCCGCCTTCCAGCGTGTCGATGTCCTTCTTGAGCTTCTCGTCCGGGATCTCGACCTTGGCTGCGGCGCGCAGCTCCTTGACCATGGCGAAATACTTGTCGCGGATCACCGCCTGCTTGGCCTGGTCCTTGACGTCGTCGAAGGCCGGCGGCTGCTTGGCGCGCTTGTCCTCGAGCTTGATGACGTGCCAGCCGAACTGCGACTGCACCGGCTCCTTCGAATATTTGCCGACGTCGAGCGCGAAGGCCGCCTTGTCGAATTCCGGCACCATCTGGCCCGGGCCGAACCAGCCGAGGTCGCCGCCATTGGTCTTGCCGCTCGGGTCGCTGGTGTGCTCGTTGGCGAGCTTCTGGAAGTCGGCGCCGCCGTCGAGCTGCTTGATGATCGCCTCGGCCTCTTCCTTCGTCTTCACGAGGATGTGACGGGCGTGGATTTCGTTGACCGGCGGCGTGTTGGCGATCTCCTGGTCGTAGCGGGTGCGCACTTCGGCGTCCGTCACCTTGTCGACCACTTCCTTCTCGACGACCTCGCCATGCAGCGCACGAGCCTGCAGGAAAGCCATGCGGCGCTGGAAATCCGGATCCTTGTCGAGGCCGCTGTCCACCGCCTTCTTGGCCATCACGCGGATCTCGATCGCAGCCGAAAGCGCGGCCGCGCGGCGCTGCTCGGGCGGCAGTTGCGCAAATTGTTGCGACAGTTCGCCTTCGGCGAGCTTAAGGTCGGCCTCGGTCAGCTTCTCGCCATTGATGGTGGCGACCACGGCATTGGGATCGACCGGCGCCGCCGGAGCAGCCGCGGGCGCCGTGGCGTCCGGCTGGGCGGGCTTGGTCTCCTGCGCCATCAGCGGCGACAGGCAGAGAGCCGAGAACCCGAAGGCCAGACCGAGGCTGGCGAGCGAGGCGCGGCGGAATGACAGGGACATCAAGATAAACTCCAATGGGGATTGCCAATAAGGATCGCGTGAGCGGAAGGGTCCAGATCAGTCGGATTGTGGCGGAATTTGGCGCTGCCCATAGGGCTAACGCGGCGTTGACATCGATTGAGCCCCCTCTTATCTGTCCAACGACTTGGCGTCCAGAACCGTTTTCCGGGCGCTTTTTGCGTTTGTCCGCATTCACGCGGATTTGATAGGCCCGCCAGGTGCCTGTCGCAAACGGCCAAATTGCTATCGAAAGGACCATTGGATGGTCAGTCTCGGCGGTCTCGCCCGTAAGGTTTTCGGTTCTTCCAACGACCGCCGTGTCAAGTCGACCCGGCCCAGGGTCGAAGCCATCAACGCCATGGAAAACGAGATGCGGGCGCTCTCCGACGCCGAGCTTGCGGGGCGGACGCAAAAATTCCGCCAGGATCTCGCCAACGGCGCTTCGCTCGACGATCTGCTGGTCCCTGCCTTCGCCACGGTGCGCGAAGCGTCCCGCCGCGTGCTGGGCATGCGGCCGTTCGACGTCCAATTGGTCGGCGGCATGGTGCTGCACAACGGCGGCATCGCCGAGATGCGCACCGGCGAAGGCAAGACGCTGGTCGCCACCCTGCCGGTCTATCTCAACGCGCTTTCCGCCAACGGCGTCCACGTCGTCACCGTCAACGACTATCTGGCCAGCCGCGACGCCGAATGGATGGGCCGCGTCTATAAATTCCTCGGCCTGACCGTCGGCATCATCGTCCATGGCCTTTCCGACGACGAGCGCCGCGAGGCTTACGCTTCCGACGTCACCTATGCCACCAACAACGAGCTCGGCTTCGACTATCTGCGCGACAACATGAAGTACGAGCGCTCGCAGATGGTGCAGCGCGGCCATGCCTACGCCATCGTCGACGAGGTCGATTCCATCCTGGTGGACGAAGCGCGCACGCCGCTGATCATTTCCGGTCCGCTCGAGGACCGCTCGGAAATGTACAACACCATCGACACCTTCATGCTGAAGCTCGGTCCGGCCGACTACGAGGTCGACGAGAAGCAGAAGACGACGATCTTCACCGAGGACGGCACCGAGAAGCTGGAAAACATGCTGCGCGACGCCGGCCTGTTGAAAGGCGAGTCGCTCTACGACGTCGAGAACGTCGCCATCGTCCATCACGTCAACAACGCGCTGAAGGCGCATCTCTTGTTCCAGAAGGACCGCGACTACATCGTGCGCAACGACGAGATCGTCATCATCGACGAGTTCACCGGCCGCATGATGCCTGGACGCCGCTATTCGGAAGGCCTGCACCAGGCGCTTGAGGCCAAGGAGCATGTGCAGATCCAGCCGGAGAACCAGACGCTGGCCTCCGTCACCTTCCAGAACTATTTCCGCCTCTACAAGAAGCTTGCCGGCATGACCGGCACGGCGCTGACCGAGGCCGAGGAATTCGGCAACATCTACGGCCTCGAAGTCACCGAGATCCCGACCAACCTGCCGGTCATCCGCAAGGACGAGGACGACGAGGTCTACCGGACGGTCGAGGAGAAGTACAAGGCGATCGTCAAGGAAATCCGCGAAGCCAGCGCCAAGGGCCAGCCGACGCTGGTCGGCACCACTTCGATCGAGAAGTCCGAGCAGCTGGCCGAGCGCCTGCGCAAGGACGGCTTCAAGAACTTCGAAGTGCTGAACGCCCGCCACCACGAGCGCGAGGCGGCCATCGTCGCCCAGGCCGGCAAGCCCGGCGCCATCACCATCGCCACCAACATGGCCGGCCGCGGCACCGACATCAAGCTCGGCGGCAACGCCGAGATGCGCATCGCCGAGGAGCTTGGTGACATGCCGGCCGGACCCGAGCGCGAGGCGCGGGAGAAGGCGATCCACGAAGATATCGAACGGCTGAAGGAAAAGGCGCTGGCCGCCGGCGGCCTCTACGTGCTGGCCACCGAACGCCATGAATCGCGCCGCATCGACAACCAGCTGCGCGGCCGCTCCGGGCGCCAGGGCGACCCGGGCCGCTCGAAATTCTTCCTGTCGCTGCAGGACGACCTGATGCGCATCTTCGGCTCCGAGCGCATGGACGGCATGCTGCAGAAGCTCGGCCTCAAGGAAGACGAGGCGATTATCCATCCCTGGATCAACAAGGCGCTGGAAAAGGCGCAGAAGAAGGTCGAGGCGCGCAACTTCGACATCCGCAAGAACCTCTTGAAGTATGACGACGTCTCGAACGACCAGCGCAAGGTGGTGTTCGAGCAGCGCATCGAGCTGATGGACGGCGAAGGCCTGTCGGAGACGATCGGCGAGATGCGCGAAGGCGTCATCGAGGAGGTCGTCGCCAAGAACATTCCCGAAAACGCCTATGCCGAGCAGTGGAACGTCGCCGGCCTCAAGGAGGAAGTGGCGCAATACCTCAACCTCGACCTGCCGATCGAGGAATGGGTCAAGGAAGAGGGCATCGCCGAGGACGATATCCGCGAACGCATCACGGCCGCGGCCGACGCCGCCGCCAAGGAACGCGCCGACCGCTTCGGCCCTGACGTGATGAACTATGTCGAGCGTTCGGTGGTGCTGCAGACGCTCGACCATCTGTGGCGCGAGCACATCGTCAATCTCGATCATCTGCGCTCGGTCGTCGGCTTCCGCGGTTACGCGCAGCGCGACCCGCTGCAGGAATACAAGGGCGAAGCCTTCGAGCTGTTCCAGGGCATGCTCGGCAATTTGCGCCAGGCCGTCACGGCGCAGTTGATGCGCGTCGAGCTGGTGCGCCAGGCGGCGGACGCGCCGCCGCCCGAAGCCCCCGACATGTTCGGCTCGCACATCGACGGCACCACCGGCGAGGACGACTTCCAAGGCGGCGAGACCGCGCTTCTCATGCGCCAGGACACCAATGCCGCCGTCGCGCCGGAAAACCGCGACCCGAAGAACCCCTCGACCTGGGGCAAGGTCGGCCGCAACGAGCTCTGCCCCTGCGGCTCCGGCAAGAAGTACAAGCACTGCCACGGCACCTTCGCCTGACCCTCTTTTCCTTCTCCCCGTCACTATACGGGGAGAAGGCGCCCGAAGGGCGGATGAGGGACAGCACCAACGTCCGGCGACGTATGCCGGCCTGAAAGCCAAAGCTCACACCAGCCCCGATGCACGCGCCGCGGCCGCCGCCTCGCCGCGCGAGATGACTTCCAGCTTCTCCAGCACCGCCGAGACGTGGTGATCGACCGTCTTGGGCGAAATCGTCAGATGCGCAGCGATCTTCTTGTTGGAAAAGCCCCGATCGAGAAGTTCCAGGACTTCCATCTGGCGCTGCGTGAGGCCGGCCTGGTTGGCGCGCGTCGCCTGTCGGGGTCCTCTCGCGATGTGACTGACGCCGCTTTCCCGCATAAGGCCGCGGGCGTGCTGCGCGACCGCCCTCGCGCCAAGCTCCTCGAAGATGGCGAGCGCCTCGCGCTGCGCCGCTTCATCGCCGAGTAGCAAGGCCACGGCCCGTTCGAAAGGCGCGCCCATTTCGGCCCATAACGCGGCGGCGCCGCGCCAGTTGCCGCTCAGTTGCAGGCGGTGCGGCTCAGCCATGCCGTCCGTGTCGCCAGGTTTGGATCCAGGCGACAGCAGCTCGCGCCAGACAGCAAGTTCGCCGAACACGGCCGGCGTCGGCGCGAGGCTTTCGGCAACCGCGATCAGGCGCAGGGCTTCCTGCCTGTCGGCTTGCCCGAGCCAGGCCAATTCGGCCAGCACTGCGGCAAACGCCACAAGCCGCTGCAGTTCCATGCCCTTGTCCAGGAACAGCCTCATCTCTTCGATGATCGGCTCGGCCGACGGGTCGCCGCGTCGGATGCGCAATTTTGCCAGCGCCACCAGCGACGGATAGCGCACGAGCGGCGTCGTTGCGTCGTCGTCGACGACCTCATGCGCCATTGCCGCGGCATCGTTCCAAAGGCCGCGGCGAAGCCAAAGCTGCGCCTGCACGCCGCGCATATAATCGCGCCATGTCGCGAGATCGTTCTCGACGCAATAGCCGATGCCGCGCTCCAGGAACGACGCCGCCTCCTTGAAGTTGAGCCTGTTCATCTCGACGCAGGCGCAGTTCGTGAAGGCGCGCGCCGCATGCTCCTGGAAGTTGCCCGACAGCGCAATGCCGAGGCTGCGGGCGAGATCGCGCCGCCCCTTGGCAAAGTCCAGCCATTGTCCGGCGGCGCCGACATTGTTGAGCGCGTGGCAGAGGATGTCCGGCCGGTTGAGACGCTCCGCCAGCTCGATCGCCTTGCCGCCGAACGAAAGCGTGTCGTCGAGCCGCTCGGCGAGCATCGCCAGTTGCGAGAGGTTCGAATAGGCCATCGCCAGTTCGGCGCTGTCGGGCGCGGTCTCCAGAAGCTCCACGGCCTGCTCGCCGAAACGGTCCGCCGCCTCGCGATCGCCGACCAGATAGGCAAAGCGCGACAAGCACCTGAGGCTGTCGCCTTCCTTGAGCCGATCGCCCAGTGCCTGGCGCAATTGGCGCGCCCGGCCCTGCGCTTCCATCGCCGCGTCGATGCGGCCGATCAGATGGCACTCGAAGGCGTGGCCTTCATGGAGCTCCGCCCGCTTCTCGATGGGCAGGATATCCGCGTAGCGCAGCGCGACCTCGTAATAGCCCGCCGCATCGCGATGCGCGCCGACGCGGGAAGCCTCGCGCGCCGCGACCGGCGCGAGCTCTCGCACCACGTCCAGGCTTTGCGCTTCCACGGCATGATGCACCAGCCTTGCAGTGGCGACTTGCGGATTTTCGCGCAAGGCCGCCAGGGCGCGTTCATTGTACTCCCGCCGTTTGCTGGGCGTCAGCGCCATTTCGATCGCCGTGCGGGCGATCTCGTGCCGGAAGGCATAGCCGTCGCCGAAATCCTCCAGCAGGCCGTTGGCGACGCATTCGGCAAGCTGGCCGGCGGCGGCGATCCCGCAAAGGCCGCTGAGCGCCCAACCGTCGGCGCGGCGTGGGAACACCGAGACCGCGTCGAGCATCGAGCGGGCGCCGGACGAGAGCTGTTCGGCGCGCGCGAGCACCGCATCGCGCACGCTGACCGGAAGCAGGCTGTCTTTTTCGCCGGCCAGCAACTCCGTCACGAAGAAAGCATTGCCCGCCGTGGCGCGGTAGATGGCGCCGCCGTCGCGGCCGGCGGCCTCGGCGAGCGACAGAACGGCCGTCTCGCTGAGCAAGGGGACCTCGATACGAAGGATGTTGCCGGCCGGAATTTCGCCGAGCGCCCGCCGTACCCGCATCTGGCCCTCGCTGCGGTCGGTCCGCGCGGTGACCACGAGCAGGATGTGGGTGCCTGCGATGCGCCGGCCGAGGAATCGGACAAAGTCGAGCGTCGCGTCATCCGCCCAATGCAGGTCCTCGATGACCAGGACGCTCGGCCCCCTCGTCTCGAAAACATCGAGCGCGTCGGAAAAAAGCGGCATCCTTTGCCCCTGCCGGGCGTCGATAGCCTGCGGCAACTCCCATCCCGCCTCGCGCGCGAGATCGTAGAGCGCGCCGAGCGGATCGGGGATCGAGAGGTCCTCGCAGGCGCCGCGCAACAGCTTCACGCCTTCCGTCAGCCTCTCCATGAACGCCTCGACCAGCGTCGTCTTGCCGGCACCGGCTTCGCCGGTCAGCGCCACGACGCGGCCGTGGCCTTGCACGGTGCCGGCCAGCACGGCCTCCAGTTGCTGCAGTTGCGTCTGCCTTTCCAGAAGCATCGTCACTCTCGCGAATTGGGATTCTTGGGCGCGGCGGATGCCGCTGGATAATAGGTACGAAGGGGCGGAAATGTGACCTTCCACACATTCGAGTGCTCACTTCCACATAGAACGCTCCAAAGATAGGGAATCGTCCCGTCGAATATGGGGAAAGGTTCCGATGCGCGCCTTTCGCGAAGGTGATTTCTGCTGGGTCGCGCTTGAACCGAGCGCAATTCACCAATGAAAGGAAATCGATCGTGCCTCGCTACCTTGTTGAACGCACCTTCCCGGAAGGCCTGAACGTGCCGATGAACGATGCCGGCGCCACCGCGATGGGCGGCGTCATCGCCCGCAATGCGGAGAAAGGCGTCACCTGGGTGCAATCCTTCGTCTCGCCCGACAAGTCGAAGAGCTTCTGCATCTATGACGGGCCCTCGCCGGAGGCGATCCGCAGCACGGCGCAGAAGAATTCGCTCCCCGTCGACAAGATCACGGAGGTTCGGGTCCTCGACCCCTACTTTTATCGCTGATCGGGCAGACCATGTCGGGCAGATCAGTCCCGTCGCTGGCGGACCAGACGCCGTGCCGGATCGCGAGAGTCTACCCGCCGCGGCGGACAACCTCCCGCCACGGCGCGGCTTCATGCGACGGGCTCTGTCGGCGCTGCTTTCGCCCTTGCGAAATCAGCGCCGCTTGCCGCCGCAGGACGATTACCTGAGACGCGACATCGGCCTGCATGAGCGGGAAAACCCGCGCGAATACTGGGAATATTGGTGGCATCACCGCTGATCCTGCCTCATCGGATCAGCGATCATCCCTTTTAACGACAGGCGCTGCCGGCGGAGTTGGCCTTGACAGGCTGACCCGCCGCTTGCGCGCCTCAAATCGAATTGGAGAGACAAATGAGCATTCAGACCCTAACCAGGTGCGTTATCGGCGCCTCTGCCGCGATCATGATGCTGATGACGGGCGCCGCCACGGCGGAATCCGTCAATCCGCTGGCTGAAAAAGTGCGGGCGCTGGACAGCCGCTTCGAGGACGTCGCGGTGGCGAAGGCTGAAGGCTACACGCCGATCCCTTGCGCCAGCGGTCTTACCGGCGGCGCCATGGGCATCCATTACGTCAACGCCGCCTATCTGAAGGACGACGCCGTCGAAGTCGCCAAGCCGGAAGCCGTGATGTACGAGCCGATGGCCGACGGCACGCTGAAGCTGATCGCGGTCGAGTACATCACCGCGAAGGGCCCGGCCTCGCTCGAGGGCCATCTGTTCAACTTCAACACCGCGCCCAACCGCTACGGGCTCGGCCCGTTCTACGAGCTGCATGTCTGGGCCTGGAAGCAGAACCCGACCGGCACCTTCGCCGACATGAACCCGAACGTATCCTGCGACGCGATGAAGGGCATGTAAGGGGCGCCTCTTCCTTCTCCCCTTGTGGGAGAAGGTGGATCGGCGCGCAGCGCCGAGACGGATGAGGGTGTTCCAGTGGAGTGAGGCGTCGGCGTTCCCTAGCACCCCCTCATCCGTCGCCTTCGGCGACACCTTCTCCCCTAGGGGAGAAGGTAAGGCCCCGCCCTCTCCACCCAACCGTTTCTTAAGGTGTTTCGGATAGACCGGAACGCTGGAAAGAGGCGGAAAACGGAGAGTTCTGGGTGCGCTTTTCCGCGGCGACGACTGCCGGGCGGTTCCTGCCGCAGCGCTGGGCGCTGCGCATGCGTCCGTTGCTTGGCCGCATCGACGCCGTGCTGTTCACCGCCGACGAGCGCGGCGAAGCCGGGCGCATGTCGCTGATCGCCTTCTCCATCCGCATCATCAGCGCCTTCATCGCCTTCGTCAGCCAGGTGCTGATGGCGCGCTGGATGGGCTCGTTCGAATACGGCATATCGGTGCTGGTCTGGGTGACGATGGTCATCGTCGGCAATCTCGCCTGCCTCGGCTTCCACACCTCGGTCATCCGTTTCATTCCCGAATATCGCGAGCGCGGCATGCTGGCCGAGCTGCGCGGCATCGTGCAGGCGAGCCGCCTCTTCGTGCTCGTCGCCTCGACGCTGGTGGCAGGCCTCGGCGCGCTTGGCGTGTGGCTCGCTTCGGACTGGATAGAGAACTACTATGTCATCCCTTTCATCCTCGGCGTCATCTGCCTGCCGATGATCGCCATGGGCGATCTCCTGCAGGGGCTGGCGCGCGCCAATTCCTGGGCGCTGCTGGCGCTGTCGCCCACCTATCTGGTGCGCCCGGTGCTGATCCTGCTGTTCATGGCGCTGATGCTTGGCATGCACTATGTGCCCGACGCCAAGACCGCGATCTTCGCCTGGATCGCCGCGACCTATGTCACCACGCTCGGCCAGCTGATGGCCGTCACGTCGCGCATGGAAAAGAAGATCCCGCCCGGGCCTATGGCGGTGCATTTCGGCCAGTGGATCCTCGTCTCGCTGCCGATCTTCCTGGTCGAGGGCTTCTTCTTCCTGCTCACCAATGCCGACGTGCTGATGGTGGGCGCCTATCTCAATCCCAATGACGTCGCCGTCTATTTCGCCACGGTGAAGACGCTGGCGCTGGTGCATTTCGTCTATTTCGCGGTCAAGGCCGGCGTTGCCCAGCGCTATGCGCAATTCACCCATGGCGAGCCGCATAGGCTTGCCGCCTTCGCCCGCGAGACCGTCTCCTGGACCTTCTGGCCTTCGCTTTTGATGGCGCTGCTGGTGCTGGTGCTCGGCGAGCCGATGCTGGTGCTGTTCGGCCCCGAATTCACCGCCGGCTACCCGCTGCTGTTCCTGCTGGTGCTGGGCGTCGTGGCGCGCGCCGCCGTCGGCCCCTGCGAGAGCCTGCTGACCATGAGCGGCAACCAGAACATCTGCGCCGCCGTCTATGCCATGACGCTGGCGCTCAACATCGGCCTCAATGTGATCCTGATCCCGCTGTTCGGCCTTTGGGGCGCGGCGATCGCCACCAGCCTCGCCATGGTTTTCGAGGCCAGCGCGCTGTCCTTCACCGTCTGGCGCAAGCTCGGCATCGTGATGGCGATCTTCGTGCCTGCAAAGAAGGAAATCGCCTGATGGCCGCAGTCCCGTTGCTCGAAGAGACCAGCGGCGGCCCAGCCGGCGCCATGGTCTCCAACCTTGCCGGCCTGGCGCGCGAGGCCGACCCGGCCCATATCGAGCTCTTCGCCAGCAACAGGCCGGAACGCAAGCTCGCCATCTATCCGGCCTCGGCCGGCTTCGACCTCGTCGAGGAGCTCGACTATCTCAGCGCCCGCACGATCGAGCCCAACGTCTTCTTCAACCCGCGCTTCCTGGCGCCGGCGATGCCGCGGCTGGAAGACCGCGAGGTGCGGCTGGCCGTCATCCGCGACGGCGACGAGTATCGCAATCGGCTGCGCCTCCTGGTGCCGTTCTCGGTCGAGCGGCCGGCGATCCCGCTCGGCGTCCCGGTGATGCGCACATGGTCGAGCCCGTTCGGCCCGCTCGGCACGCCTTTGGTCGACCGCGACGACCCGGTCGGCGTCATCGAGGATTTCTTCTCGATGCTGTCGAGGCCGCATCTCAAGCTGCCCAAGGTCTTCGTGCTGCCCGACATGCGGCTAGACGGCCCGGTGGCGAGCCTGCTCACCTCCTTTGCCGACAGCCGCGGCCTGACCCTGGTGACCACCGGCAAGGTCGAGCGCCCGGTGCTTGAAAGCGATGCCGACGGCGAGGACTATCTCAAGGCTTCGCTGCGCGCGCATCACTATCGTGAATTCCGCCGCCTGAAGCGGCGTCTCGCCGATCAAGGCAAGCTCGAGCACATCGTGGCGCGCGGGCCGGACGAGATCCGCCATGCCATCGAAAGCTTCCTGACGCTGGAAGCGGCCGGCTGGAAAGGCCGCGAGCGCACCGCGATGGCGATCGACCGCTACCGCGCCGCCTTCGCCCGCGAGGCCGTGCACAGGCTGGCCGAGCAGGACATGTGCCGCATCCATCTCTTGACGCTCGACGGCCGCACCATCGCCTGCCTGGTCGTCTTCGTCGAGGCCGGCGTCGCCTACACCTGGAAGACTGCATACGACGAGGCGCTCCCCGCCTATTCGCCGGGCACGCTTCTGATGATCGAGGTGACCAAGCAGCATCTCGACGACCCCAACATCGTCATGACCGATTCCTGCGCGGTTCCGGACCACCCGGTGATGAGCCGCCTGTGGAGCGAGCGCAAGCCGATGGGCACGCTGGTGGTCGGGTTGACGCCGGACGCCGACCGGCTGGCCCGCCAGGCCGCCTCGCAACTGCATCTCTACCGTGAGACCCGCAACATGGCGCGCATCCTGCGCAACCGCATGCGGAGCTTGCTGAAGCGTCGCTAGCGCAATTCCAGGAAACCCAGGGCATGCTTGTCGAGATCGGAAGGCGCGCACTGCGGCGCATCCTGGCTGGCGCCGCGCTGCTGCTGTTCCTGCCGGCGGTCAATCCGGCAAGCGCTTCGGTGTTCCTGGAAGACCTGACCTGGACCGAGTTGCGCGACCTCGTCGCGGCGGGAACGACCACGATCATCGTTCCGATCGGCGGCACCGAGCAGAGCGGCCCGGCAATAGCGCTGGGCAAGCACAATGTGCGGGTGAAAGCTCTCGCCGAGAAGATCGCCGCGAAGCTGGGCAATGCGCTGGTCGCGCCGGTCATCGCCTATGTGCCGGAAGGCAACATCGATCCGCCGACCTCCCACATGCGTTTTCCGGGAACCATCTCCATCGGCGACAAGACTTTCGAGCAGTTGCTCGAAGCCACAGCCCGCAGCTTCAGGCATGCCGGCTTCAAGACCATCGTGCTGATCGGCGACCACGGCGGCTATCAGGCCGACGAACGTCAAGTAGCCGACCGGCTCGATGCGGAATGGAAAAGGACGCCGGTGCGGGTCTTTGCCGATGTCGATTACTATCGGCTCTCGCGAGGGCCCTATACCGACAAGCTGCTGGCCGCCGGCGCCGCCCGCGCCGAAATCGGCACCCATGCCGGCTTGGCCGACACCTCGCTGATGCTCGCCGTCGACCCGTCGCTGGTGCGCAAGGATCGTCTCGCAGGCCCATCAAAGCTCGGTGCCGGGGATGGCGTTTATGGCGGCGATCCGGCAAGGTCTTCCGCGGAATTCGGGCAACTTGGGGTGGATCTCATCGTCGACGGGACGACGGATGCGATCCGCGCTTTCATTGCAAGTCAGCCAAAATGATCGAGACTTCCCTGCGCTTCATCCGTGTTTGCGTGCCGCTTGCGCTGCTTGTCTCGCTCCAGCCCGGCGCCTCGCATGCCGGCTCCTGCCCGGAGGATTGCTCCGATCCGCCGCCTCCCCCGGTCAACATCTACAGCCAGACCACGGCCAGCCATCTGAGTCCTGCCACGACCGGCGCGCTGCCGCGCGTCTATGTGCCCAACCGCTCCTCCAACAGCGTCTCGGTGATCGACACCGTCGCCTTGAAGGAGGTCGGCCGATTCCCGGTCGGCAGCAAGCCGCAGCATGTCGTGCCGTCCTGGGACCTCAAGACGCTGTGGGTCGCCAACAACGGCACCGGCAGGAACGGCAGCCTGACGCCGATCGACCCGATGACGGCCAAGCCCGGCCAGCAGATTGCGGTCGACGACCCCTACAATCTGTATTTCATGCCGGACGGGAGCGCCGCAATCGTCGTCGACGAGGCGATGAAGCGGCTCGATTTCCGCGACCCGCACACCATGGCATTGAAATCGAGCCTGCCGACGCCGACCTGCCCCGGCATCAACCATGCCGATTTCGCGGTCGACGGCTCCTATGCGATCTTCACCTGCGAATATGGCGATGGCGGCCTGGCCAAGATCGACCTGAAAAACCAGAAGGTGCTCGGCCACCTCGACCTCTCCAAGATGGGCATGCCGCAGGACATCCGGCTCTCGCCCGACGGCAAGGTCTTCTACGTCGCCGACATGATGAATGACGGCGTGTTCCTGGTCGATGGTGACAGTTTCAAGGAAATCGGCTTCATCCACACCGGCATCGGCACGCACGGCTTCGTCGTCAGCCGCGACGGCAAGCGCCTCTACGTCTCCAACCGCGGCTCGCACAAGATGGAGCAGGGCAAGGCCAAGGGTCCGGGCGGCGTCACGGTGATCGACTTCGCCACCCGCGCCGTCGTCGCGCAATGGCCGATCCCCGGCGGCGGCAGCCCCGACATGGGCAATGTCAGCGCCGACGGCAGGCAGCTATGGCTCTCCGGCCGCTTCGACAGCGACGTCTACATGATCGACACCACCAGCGGCGCGGTGACGAAAATCCGCGTCGGCGTCGAGCCGCATGGGCTGACCGTGTGGCCGCAGCCCGGCAGGTATTCGCAGGGGCATACGGGGAACATGCGGTAGCAGCCGTTCTAACGGAGCAGTCCACGATCGCGCCGACGCCCGATCGGCACAAGTTTGCCGGTGAGCTCGCCGAGCCGAACGCGCTCCCCGCGAAGTTGTCCGGCCCGGCTCGGAATGGCCCGACACAGCGTCGGCATCGCGACTTTTCCGTCGACCGATCAGGGTGCCTATCGAGCCGACCAAGGCGGCAATCCCGACGATCCCGACTTCGTGATGTCCTCGTGTTTGCACAAATGGCACATCGTCACATAACTGAAATCCGGCGCGCCTAGCGGGTTCCTCGCCGCATCGCCGGCACATCTCGCCACTTCCTACATCGAGGAAAGACCATGTTTTTTCGTGCCATCGTCGCGCCATTGGGCATCTCACTGTCCATGGCATCATCCAGCTTCGCCGCCGACATCGTCGAAGCGCCCCCGCCGGCAGCGCCGACCTGGACCATAGGGATAGAGGGAAGTCCCGAATTCTACGCCATCGACAACGGCAGCAACAAAGCCCGATCGCTTGCCGACACCTACTTCAAGCTCAGCGTCTCGCACAATTTCGACGACAATTTCGTCGGTGGCGTATTCATCCAGCCAACCTTCAAGACCGGTGGAAAGACGCATTATTATGGCGAGGCGAGCCTCGGCTACAAGATCAAGCTGACGGACGCCTTCACGCTGACTCCAAGCGTAGCTCTTGGCTACACCTGGCATGACACCGGCATCATCAAGGATGCGGACGCCAACGCGAACGTTCCTTACTACGCGTTGTATCTGGCGGGCGACTGGAAACTGTCCAAGCAATGGACGTGGAACGTTTTCAACTTCCGCTACCGCAACGCCTTCAATGCCACCTGGGAAACGCCGAAGCTGGCCACAGGCGTGACCTACAACATCGATTCCACCAATGCGGTCTATGCCAGCGTCGGTTACGCGTGGAAGAAGACCGACACGACGTCGGCGCCTTACGACGATCTCGCCGGCGACAAGCTCAACATCGCGATCGGCTACAAGCACTCGCTCTGACCGCAAGAGCAATTCCAGGAAAAGTACGTAGCGGTTTTCCGTCCGGAATTGCGTGAAACAACAAAGGCGCGGGCTGGCCGTCGTCAGCCTGCGCCACAG
>NZ_VFUA01000037.1 GCF_006440735.1 Mesorhizobium sp. B2-7-1
CACCTTCATCAACGTCGACTTGCCGGCGCCGTTCTCGCCGACGATGGCGTGGATCTCGCCGGCATGGAGTTCCATGGTCATGTCATCCAGCGCCAGCGTCATGCCGAAACGCTTCGAGACCGAGCGCAGCGCGAGCACCGGGGCCGTCATGGTCAACTCCTTGCCGTTGACGGCGGGCGGCGCCGAAACGCCACTCGCCATGAAGATGCGCTACTTCGCGGCCGCTTCCACGTTGTCCTTGGTGTAGATGGTGAACGGTCCCATCAGAATGCGCTTGGCGCCGTTGCGGCCCGGATCCGCCTCGATCGTGTAGTCGCCCATGCGGCCGGCCTTGAAGCTCTCGCCGATCTCGCCCTTGAGCTGGCCGGTGGCGAGGCCGTAGGCGGTGTAGTAGGTGAGGTAACCGAGGTCGCGGAAATCCCAGAGTGCGAACTGCGGCGCGCAGCCCTTTATGGTGTAGGAAACCATCTCGGAAGGCAGGCCGAGACCCGAGACCTTCACTTTGTCGCACAGGTTCTCGTCCTGCATCGCTTTGGCGGTCGCCTGGATGCCGACGGTGGTGGGCGACATGATTAGGCCGAGATCCGGATATTTGTCGACCAGCGCCAGCGCCCGATTGTAGCTGACCTCGGACTGGTCGTCGCCGTAGACGGTGTCGACGATCTGGATGTCCTTGTACTTCTCGTCCTTGGACATGACCTCCTTGAGGCTGGCGATCCAGGCGTTCTGGTTCGCTGCGTCCGGAGAAGCGGACAGGATGGCCATCTTGCCCTTGCCGCCGAGAATCGAATGGGCCATGTCGGCCATAACCTTGCCGATCGAGCCGAAGTCGACTTGCGCCACGAACACGTCTTCGGCCGTTCCCGACGGAATAGGGCTGTCCCACGCCACGACCTTGGTGCCCGCGGCCTGCGCCGCCTTGGCGGACGGCACGATCTGGTCGCCGGCATTGTTGGAGATCATGACGGCGCCTTGCTTCTGCGTGGCGGCCGTCGTCACCATTTCGATCTGGCCGGCGACGGAGTTTTCCGGCGTCGGGCCCTCGAAGAGCAGCTTGCCGGAATTCTTCAGTTCCTTGTGCGCTTCCTCCGCTCCGTCATGGGCCTGGTCGAAAACCAGGATTCCAAGGAATTTGGGCAGAAGCACGAGGTTCGCCTCCTTGCCGGGTTCCAGTACCTTTGGCCCGGCATGAGCCATCCCGGCGGTCGCAAGCATTGTCGCTGCCGCCAGCGTCGCAAGCATCTTCCATTTCATTGTCAAATCCTCCCAGTTTGCGGTTTCGGCGCTGTTCGCGCCAGGCTTCGATTCCGGGATCGCATGCGCGATCCCGTCCTCATTGCTCCTCTCGGCCCCGAACCCGTTCGTCGTCATCCGCGGTCGGTTTTCGAAGCGAATGCCGTTGCCGCTCTCGCCCCTAGTCGGTCCGGACGGGCTTGCGGGGCGGCTCACCGTTCAAGGCCCGAGATATGTCCTGCGCCACAAGCTTCTGCAGACGGCCGATCGCCCCGTCCGAGTACCACGCGGCATGCGGCGTCAGCAGAAGGTTCGGTGCATCGCGCAGGGGTGAATCGAGGGGCAGCGGCTCGACCGCGAAGACATCCAGCGCCGCGCCGGCGAGCCTGCCTTCCTTGAGCGCCGCCGCCAGGTCGGCTTCGACGATCAATTGCCCCCGGGCGCTGTTGACGATCATCGCATGCGGTTGCATGCGCGCCAGCCGCTCCGCATTCAGGAATCCCACGGTTTCAGGCGTCGAGGGCGCATGCAGCGAAACGATGTCGGCGCGCCTCAGAAGTGTGTCGGAGTCCACCCGCTCCACATCGAGCGCGGCGGCGTCCGAGGACGACATGGCGGGATCCGCTACGATGAAGCGGAAGCCAAGACCCCTGAGCCTGGCGTGCACCGCCCGGCCGATCTGCCCCATGCCGAAAAAGCCGAAGACCGTCTCGTCGAACGGCTTCATCGGGCGGGCATGGCGCACCGCCGCCCACTCACCGGCCCGCACGGAGCGGTCCAGCGGCACGAGCTTGCGCAGCAGCGCCAGCGCGGCTGCGGCGGTATGGTCGGCAACCTCATCCGCGCAATAATCGGGAACGTAACCGACCTTGAGTCCGGCGGTGCGCGCCGCGGCCAGATCGATATTGTCGTAGCCGACGCCATAGCGGATGATCGTGGCGCCCGGCGCCACGGCGCGTGCCGCCGCCGCCGTGAAAGGGGCGAACTGCACGGCCACGACGTCGGCGCCGGCAACCGCCGCGACAACGTCCTGCGCTGTGCTGCACTGAAGCGCCTCGAAGGCGGCCCCCGCCGCGCGCGCGGCCTGTTCTTCCCGCGACACCTCGGGGAACGTGTAATCGGTGATCACCACCTTGCGTGTCATGCGCTGCCATCCAGATAGTCGTGGATGATGTCGCCGGCGACGAGCGTGAAGTCGGCGCGCCAATAGAAGCCTTCCAAGGGCTCGAGAACCGGCAGGCGGAAGACCGGCAACTGGGCGTTGGCCCGCAGCTCGACCGTGCCTGGTCCGCGCCAGACCTCGTGGATCGTCACCTCGGCAAGGCGCCGCGACGTCAGTTGCCGGATGGCGGGACGGCCGTCGATGTGGTCGATCGCCTTGAGGTTAAGGTTGGTCGCGAAATCGAAATAGGGCTTGAGGTCGCCCGGCGCGGCGGGCTTCTGCTTGTATGGCAGCGTCCCCGTGATGACGTCGATGCCGTTGCGCTCGACGCGGCCCACGATCAGGTCGCCGCGGAAGTCCACGGAGGGTTGACCGAATTTCTTCGGCTGGCCGTGCAATTCACGCCCATGCGCGACCCCTATATCCGTCGAAAGCACCAGGTAGGGAGAGTAGCCGCCCTCCGCCTTGCCGGGCAGCCTGGCGCCGAACATGACGTTCGCCTCGCAATAGGGCCCGATCCAGTCGGTATCGTTCATCCGGTAGATGTGGACGCAGGCGATATCGCCAATAGGCTGCAGCGGCGGCGGCAGCAGGAAAGCCATCGCATCGGGATCGGTGCGCCAGTAGAGCGTCAGGATCTCGGCGTTGCGGAAGCGGAATGGGAAGGGCGGGATCATCGGCGCATCCCAGGGCGTCGAAAATCCGCCGGCGCAAATATCCGCGATCGATGGGCGCTTCACGCCGTACCTGGCTTCGTTCACCATCACGCAAACCCTGTCGGCGACATGATCGGGAGCTTCGAGCCGGACGGCGACGGTCCGGGCCCGTGGGAGCCGCAATATCCGATTGCCGCTGGCTCGGCGGCCGGGGCGCTACCCATCGCCATGCTCCTCCTCCAGCGCAAATCCTTTGACAGGATTCTCTCCCTGCGCTACTCCGAATTGGTCAGGCCAATTAACTACGCTGAACGGGGAGGAGTCAAGCACCGTGTTCAATCTCTCGCCGGTTCCGGTTCCCGATCTGTCGGGCAAGATCGTCCTTGTAACGGGGGCCGGCAGAGGCATCGGCGCGGAGCTGCTGCGTGTTCTCGTGGAGCATGGGGCAAAGGTATTTGCCGGCATCCATCAGCTTGGCCGGCGCGGCAGCGAAACCCTGCCGCCGGAGACGGAGCTGGTGGACCTCGACGTCACCTCGCAGCGGGAGACCGACGCCGCCATCCGCACGATCGCGGACAAGGCCGGCCGGCTCGACGTGCTTATCAACAATGCCGGCGTCATCGATCCGATCGGCCGGCTCGCGACGCTTTCGAGCGACGATCTCCTCCCGTCCTTCGCCGTGAATGTCGCCGGCGTCCACCGCATGACGGTGGCGGCCGCGCCTCTGCTCAGGGAAAGCAAAGGGGTGATCATCAATGCGGGGACCGGGGCCGCGACGACGCCGATGGAGGGCTGGACAGCCTATTGCACGTCCAAGGCGGCCGCCCTGATGCTGACGCGGATGTTCGACCTGGAACTATCCGGAGGCGGGATCAAGAGTTTCTTTCTCGGTGTGCCGCCGACCGACACGGCCATGCAGGCCGCCATCCGCCAGTCCGGCCTCAATCCGGTGAGCCGGATCGCCCAGGCCGACCTCGTGCCGGTGCGCGTGCCGGCCACGGTGATGGCCTGGCTTTGCGGCCCGGACGCGCGGCTGCTTGAAGAGGTGGTGCTCGACGTGCGCGATGAGCGCTTCAGGCAGATGATGCGCTGATGCCGGTATGAGGCGCCGCCGGGCGGGCGGCTTCCAGCGCCATTCCGGTCATTCCGGCGCCGGGTCCCGGCTCATATCGGCAACTGGTTCGACCTCTTGATCTGCGACAGCGCGAAGCTCGATTCGATCGACGCCACCCCGTCGAGACGGGTCAGCTTCTCCTTCAGGAAGCGATCATAGGCATGCAGGTCGCGCACCACGATGCGCAGCAGGTAATCGCGCTGCCCGGTCATCAGATAGCAGTCGACGACCTCCGGCCAGCGGGAAATAGCGGTGTTGAAGCGCTCCAGTTCCTCCTCTCGCTGGCGTTCCAGCTTGATCGAAGCGAAGACCGAAATCGGCAGGTCAACCAGATCCTGGTCGATGACCGCGGTGTACCCCGTGATGACGCCGCGCTCCTCCAGCAGCCGGACGCGCCGCGCGCAGGGGGAGGAAGACAGGCCGACGCGGTCGGCAAGCTCCTGGGCCGTCATGCGCCCATCGGACTGCAGCGCGGCGATGATGCGCCGGTCGATAGGGTCCAGTTCCATTTTTGGCATAATCCACCAATTTTCGATCGATGCCTATCGATATCACCCAAATAATATCGTTTCCGTATGCAAGTTTAGCTGCGTCCGTCAAGTGAGCTGAAATAGATTGGGCGACCGGAGGGCTTCCATGAACCAAGCCGAACTGACGATACTGGCAGCGCTGGAAAGAAAGATCCTCTGGCTTGCCGCCTGGATGATCCACAATGCCAATCATCTGCGCGACAATGCCGACGGGTTGAAGGTCGGCGGGCACCAGGCCTCGTCGGCCTCAGTCGCAACCATCATGACGGCGCTCTATTTCTCGGCGCTGCGGCCACAGGATCGCGTGGCCGTCAAGCCGCATGCCTCGCCCGTCTTCCATGCCATCCAGCACCTGCTCGGCAACCAGAGCCTGGAGAGCCTCCGGAACTTCCGGGCGCTCGGCGGCGCCCAGAGCTATCCGTCGCGCACCAAGGACGGTGACGATGTCGATTTCTCCACCGGCTCGGTGGGATTGGGAGTGGCCCAGACGTTGTTCGCCTCCCTGGTGCAGGACTACCTCAAGGCGCGTGACGAGAACCTCGTCGAAGGGAGGATGATCGCGCTTGTCGGCGATGCCGAGATGGACGAGGGCAACATTTTTGAGGCGCTTCTCGAAGGCTGGAAACATGGCCTGCGGAATTGCTGGTGGGTCGTCGATTACAACCGCCAGAGCCTGGACGCGGTTGTCCGCGAGGGCCTCTGGGAGCGGTTCGAAAGCATTTTCCGAAATTTCGGCTGGGATGTGGTGATCCTGAAACACGGGTCGCTGCAGCAGGCGGCCTTCGCCGAGCACGGCGGCGAGGCGTTGCGGGCCTGGATCGACGCCTGCCCCAACCAGCTCTATTCGGCGCTGACCTTCCAGGGTGGAGCGGCTTGGCGCAAGCGGCTGGAGGCCGATCTCGGCGACGCGGTCGGGCCGCTTTTGGCGCGGCGCTCGGACGACGAGCTGGCGGCGCTGATGACCAATCTCGGCGGCCATGACCTGCCCTCCCTGCTGGACGCGTTCGAAGCGGCGCGCCGGCACGATCGGCCGACCTGTTTCATCGCCTATACGATCAAGGGGTTCGGCCTGCCGCTCGCCGGTCACAAGGACAACCATTCCGGCCTGATGACCCGCGACCAGATGGCGGCGCTGCGCGCCCTGATGGGGATCGCCGAGGGCCGCGAGTGGGAGCCGTTCGAGGGCATGGGCATCAAGACGCCGGATCTGAAGCGCTTCCTTGCCGCGGTGCCCTTCAACGCAAGCGGTCCGCGGCGCCACCACGCGCAGCGCGTGCCCGTACCCGAGCGGCTGGCGGTCGAGACCAAGGGCACGATGTCGACGCAGGCCGGCTTCGGCCGCATCCTCGACGAAGTGGCGCGCCTGGGCGGTCCGCTGGCCGACGCGATCGTCACGACATCGCCCGACGTCACCGTTTCGACCAATCTCGGCGGTTGGGTCAATCGCCGCGGTCTGTTCGCAAAGGAATCCCTTGCCGACACCTTCCGCAGCGAGCGCATCGCTTCGGCGCAGAAATGGGAATTCGGCGCGAGCGGCCAGCACGTCGAGCTTGGCATCGCCGAGAACAACCTCTTCATCCTGCTCTCGGCGCTCGGCCTGTCGCATTCGCTGTTCGGCCGCCGTCTCCTGCCGATCGGCACGCTCTACGATCCGTTCATCCAGCGCGGGCTCGATGCGCTGAACTATGCCTGCTACCAGGATGCCCGCTTCCTGCTGGCCGCGACGCCTTCCGGCATCACGCTGGCGCCGGAGGGAGGCGCGCATCAATCGATCGCGACCCAGTTGATCGGCATGGCGCAGGACGGGCTGGCGGCCTATGAGCCGGCCTTCGTCGACGAGCTGGCGGTGATCATGCGCTTCGCCTTCGACTACATGCAGCGCGACGGCGAGTCGGTGCAATCGGAGCGCACCTGGCTGCGCGAGGAAACCGGCGGCTCGGTGTATCTGCGGCTATCGACCCGCCCGGTCGAACAGATCGCCCGCACCATGACGCCGGAGCTCGAGCAGCAGGTCATCGATGGGGCCTATTGGCTGCGGCCGCCGGGGCCGAATTGCGAGGTGGTCGTCGCCTATACCGGCGCGGTCGCGCCCGAGGCGATCGAGGCGGTGGGGATGACGGCCGAGGATCGGCGCGACATCGGCCTGCTCGCGGTCACCTCGGCCGATCGGTTGAACGCCGGCTGGACGGCGGCGAGCAGGGCGCGCGAGCGCGGGCTGGTGCATGCCAGGAGCCATGTCGAGCGGCTGTTCGAGGTCTTGCCGCCACATTGCGCCATCGTCACGGTTGCGGATGGACACCCGGCCGGATTGGGCTGGCTGGGCTCGGTCTGCGGCCATCGCACCCGCAGTCTCGGCGTCGAGCATTTCGGCCAGTCGGGCACAATCGACGACCTCTACCGACATTTCGGCATCGATGCGAATTCGATCGCGGCGGCGGCGGGTAGCCTCACGAGGGGAAGGCCGATACGGTATCTGCGGGCGTTAGGGTAGGCTGGTCTAAGCTCCCGCCACGATCCCGCGGTGATGCAACGCGCCGATCTCGCTTCCGCCATAGCCGATTTCGCCGAGGATTTCGTCGGTATGCTCGCCAAGCCGCGGCGTGGGTCGTGCAGCGAGCCGGGGCGCCGACGAAAAATCCAGCGGCGAGGCCGGCGTCATCAACGTGCCGATGCCCGGATGGTCGATGCGCTGGAACATTGGATTGGCAATGGAGGCGCGTGGGTCCTCGTCGAGAAGCTGCCGGAAGGTCTGGTATGGTCCCCATGAGACGCCTGCGGCGGCGAAGAGGCGGCACACCTCGTCGAGGCCGCGGGCGCCGATCCAGGGTGCCAGCGCCTTGGCGATCGCCTCGCGGGCGGCGAAGCGGCCGCCCGCGCCGTCGAGATCCGCGCCAGTCGCGTCCGAGATCGTTTGCGGATCCAATCCCGTCGCCTTCTGCAGCGCGCGCCATTGGCGCTGCGTCAGCGCCACGACCATCACCCGGCGGCCGTCGGCGGTCGTAAAATCCTTGCCGAAAGCGCCATAGAGATAGTTGCCTTCCTTCTCGGCGGTGCCGCCCGTCTCCGCCTGCGCCAGCCGGCCGAGATGGGCGACCGTGGCAAAGGCGACGTCGGAAAGCGCGAGCTTCACCAGCGAGCCCTTGCCGGTGCGGCTACGGTGCCGGTCGGCGGCAAGCAGGCCGATGGCCGCCATCTCGCCCATTGCGATATCCCAGGCTGGCAGCACGCTGTTGACCGGTTCGGGGGCGCTGCGCGGGCCGGTGATCTCGGGGAAGCCGGTGGCGACGTTGACCGTGTAATCGACCTCGCTGGTGCCGTCCGCGTTGCCGGTAAGCTGCACCATGACCAAATCGGCGCGGCGGCTTTTCAGCGCTTCGTAGGAAAGCAGTCCGTATTGCGGCAGGTTGGTGAGGAAGAAGCCACGGTCGGCGCCTGGCCTTGCAATGAGCCGGGCGACGATCTCCTGTCCTTCGGACGATTTCACGTCGACCTGGATCGAGCGCTTGCCCTTGTTGAGCCCGGCCCAGAACAGGCTCCTTCCGTCTTCCGTCAGCGGCCAGCGGTTGCGGTCGGGACCACCGCCGATGGGATCGAAGCGAATGACGTCGGCGCCCAGTTGCGCCAGCGTCATGCCACCGAGGGGCGCAGCCACGAAGGCCGACCCCTCGACGATGCTCATGCCGGAAAGGATGCCCTCCGTCATCATTGCCAGAAGGCAAACCTCCGGTCGCCATCGGCCGAGGCGGCGCTGACATGCGACATGATCTCGCCGAGATCGGGATGCGGGGACGCCAGCACCTCCTGTGCCGCCCGTTCGACCGCATCCCGCACCTCCGCCTTGAGGGGCTCGAGGCCATCGGCAGCCAGCAGCTTTTCCTCGACCAGCTTCCTTGCGAGGATGTCGATCGGATCGCGCTTGAGCCATTGGTCGAGCTCGCCCGGCCGGCGATAGGTTGCCGGATCGGAGCGGGAATGGCCGGAATAGCGATAGGTCTTCATTTCGAGCAGCGACGGACCTTCGCCGCGGCGGGCACGGGCGACGGCGGTTTCCATGGCGGCCGCCACGGCGTCGACATCCTGACCGTCGACCATCACGCCCGGCATGTTGTAGCTCGTGGCCCGCAACGCGATGTCCTCGACCGCCGTCGTCAGATCGATCCGGGAATATTCGCCGTAGAGATTGTTCTCGCAGACGAAAACCACCGGCAGCTTGAGGATGGCGGCGAAATTCAGCGCCTCATGGAAGGCGCCGATGTTGCTCGAACCGTCGCCGAAGATCGACACCGCGATGCGGTCCTTGCCGCGCGTGCGCGCGGCAAGGCCGGCGCCGCAGGCGATGGGCAGGCCGGCGCCGATGATGGCGGCTGTCGGCAGCAGGCCGACGGCGGGCTCGACCAGATGCATCGAGCCGCCGAGCCCGCCGGCGCAGCCCACGGTGCGGCCGCAGATTTCGCCCAGCACGCCGACGGTGGTGACGCCGAGCGCCAGCGCGTGGCCGTGGCCGCGATAGGTGCAGGTGACGATGTCATCCGGATCGATCGAACGGGCGATGCCGACCGACACCGCCTCCTGGCCGTTGGCCAGATGCGTCGAGCCGCGGATGTGGCCTTCCCCGAACAGTTTCTGGATGCGCTCCTCGACCGAACGGATCTCGATCATGCGGGTGAGCTGCTCGAGCCGGCTCTCCAGCGCCTCGCGGCGGGCGAGCGGCGAATTGGAATTGGAAAGGCTGGTCATGCTGCGTTCCTCCACCAGGGCAGGGGCGGTTGGTTGGTCGAGACAAGCGCGTCGACCTGTTCGGCGATGTAGGTTGCGCTCGGCAGATAACGGGCTTCGAGCACGCCGCTGTAAGGCACCGGCGCGTCCGGCAGGGTGATACGGTGCGGCGCCGCTTTCAGCTTGCCGAAATGCTCGACCGCGATCGTGGAGACGATGTCGGCTCCCCAGCCCGCGGTGGCGGTCGATTCTTCCACCGTCACCAGCCGGCCGGTGCGGGCGACGGATTCGGCGACCGTCTTCCTGTCCCATGGCCACAGCGTCAGCAGGTCGATGACTTCGACATTGGCGCGGCTGCTGGCGGCCGCTTCCAGCGCGGTGCGGACCAGCGCGCCACACGTCACCACGGTGGCGTCCGTGCCGGGCCTGACGATCTCCGCCTGGCCGAGAGGGATACGGTAGGCTGGATCGTGCTCGAACTCCTCGCGCTCGGAATAGAGGATGCGCGGTTCGAGCACCACGACGGGGTCCGGATCGTCGATTGCCGAACGGAGCAGGCCGTAGGTGGTGCGGGCGTTGCTGGTGACGCAGACTTTCAGGCCCGGCGTGCCGCGGAACCAGTGATCCAGCATCTGCGAGTGCTGGCAGCCGAAGCCCTGGCCGGCTCCGGCGGATGCACGCACGACAAGCGGTGTCGTCAACCGTCCGCGCGACAGATAGCGCATGGTGGCGGCCTGGGTGGACAGCTGATCGAGCGCCACGCCGATGAATTCGATGAACATGATCTCGACGACCGGCTTCAGCCCGCAGACGGCTGCCCCGACAGCGGCGCCAAGAAAGCCCATTTCCGAAATCGGCGTGTCGATGACGCGGCTGGGGCCGTGTTCGGCGAGAAGGCCTTCGGTGACCTTGAACGGGCCGCCGGCGGCGGCGACATCCTCACCCATCACGATGACGTCCGGGTCCTCCTTCATCGCGTCGTCCAGTGCCCGCAGCACCGCCTGCCTTACCCAGATCTTGGCCATATCTCCTCCTCACATAAAAGCTTCGCCGCCCGGGGAAAGGGCGGCTCTATGATCACACTTCGAGCACGATGGTGGGCGCGCCGGTCTTCACGTCGTCGCCAGCCGCGATCAGGATCTCGGCTACCGTTCCGGCGAAGGGCGCGGGAACTTCCACCGTGGTCTTGTCGGTCTCGACGACAAACAGCGTCTGGCCCTCGGAGACCGCGGCGCCCTTTTGCACCTGGATCTCGCTGATCACCACCTCGTCCACCGCGTCGCCGACCTTCGGCATCTTGAGTGTCGAACGCATTGCTCTCTCCTTACGGCATCGTTTGCAAAGCTTGGACAGTGCCTGTCAGTTTTCGCCTGAGCAGCTTGCCGTTGGCGCTGCGCGGCAGGGTCGGCACGAAGAAAATCACTCTCGGGCGCTTGTAGGCGGCAAGCCGCTGCTCGGCGAAAGTGGCAATATCTTCGGCGCGCAACGCAGCATCCTCGCTTGTCACCACGAAGGCGGCAATGACGCTGACCCCGGCGCGCACTTCGTGCTCGGCCACCGCAAGCTCGGCGATACCGGGGCAGGGGGCCAATGCCGCCTCGACCTCGAGCGGGGAAACGCGGAAACCGCCGGCATTCATGATGTCGTCCGCGCGGCCGTGATGCCAGAGATAGCCGTCCGCATCGAACGAGGCGAGGTCGCCGCCGGCGAACCAGTCGCCGTGGAAGACCCGTTCCTCCTCTTCCGGCCGCCGCCAGTAGCCGAGCATCAGGCCGGGATCGCCGCGATGGACGGCAAGCAGCCCGACCTCGCCGGCCGGCGCGGGACGGCCATCGGCGGCGAGAATCGCAACGGGCCGTCCGGTCTGCGGTTTTCCGGGACTGCCGGCCCTGACCGGCATGCCGTCGCGATTGGAGACGAAGGTGGAAATCTCGCTCATGCCGAAGGCTTCCAGCAGCGGCTTGCCGGTCGTCGCCTGCCATTGCGAGAGGGTCGCCGGGCTCAGCGCCTCGCCGGCGGCAAGCGCGCGCCGCAGCGTCGGCAGGCTTTCGCGCGTCAGGCGGCAGTATTTGAGGATCTGCCGGTAAAGCGAAGGCACGGCCGCGAACAGGGTGGCCCCGAAGACATCGATCAGCTTCGGCCAGACCTCGACATCCTTGGGGCCGCTGTAGAGCACCGCCGTGGCGCCGGTCGCCCAGGGATCGAGCAGGCCCACACCCAGTGTGTAGCTCCAGTTGAACGCGCCGGCATGCAACATGATGTCGGCCGCCGTCAGCCCCATCCAGTCCGCATACATCGGCACGCGGCCGAGCGCGACGCGATGGGCATGAACCACACCTTTCGGCTTGCTGGCGGTTCCTGAGGTATAGATCATATAGGCCGGCGCCTCCCCGGGAGTGCGCGCATAGGCATCGAGCGGCACGGACGCCTTGAGCTTGTCGACAGCGGTTCTGTCGAGTGTCTTGCAGCCAGCCGGCGCGTGCAGGACGGGTTCGCTGTCGTGCACGATCGCGGCAGCTTCGGAATCCTCGAGCAGGAACGTCGTCTCGCCCTCGGTCAGCATGGCCGAGACGGGAATAGGCACCATGCCGGCGGCGATTGCGCCGTAGAACATCAGTGCATAGTCGCTGCTGTTCGGCATCCGCAGCATGATCCGGTCGCCGGGTCTCAGCCCCTCTGCGAGCAGGCCGGCCGCGACGCTGCGCACCGCCCGGTCGAGGGCGGCATAGGTCCAGCGTTCCGCTGTTTCCGGCCGGTCGGCATCGCCGACCACGATCAATGCCGTCTTGTGCGGCGTCGAGGCGGCCGCACGGGCGATGCAATGCCGCGCCAGATTGAACAGGTCGTCGCTCATGAAGCCCGGAGCCAATCGGCGACGTGCACCATGCCCTGCACCGTCCAACCTCCATCGACGACCAGGGTCTGTCCGGTGATGTAGCTCGCCTGGTCGCTTGCCAGATAGACGACCGGGTCGGCGATCTCCCGCGGTTCGGCCAGCCGGCCCATGGGAATGCGTTCGAGCTGCCATTCGCCGCGGATCGAGCCGTCCTTCAGCCCTTGCTCGATCAGCTTGGTACGGGTCGAGCCGGGTGCGACGGCATTGACCCGGATGTTGGCGGCGGCCGTCTCCGTGGCATAGACCCGTGTCAGGCCCTCGATGCCGGCCTTGGCCGCGCCGTAGGGGCCGCGCCCGGGAATTCCGACGATGCCGGCCGCCGAGGCGATGCTGACGATGGCGCCGCCCTTGCCACGCTCGCGCATGCGGCGGATGGCCTGGGCGCAGCACAGATGCATGCCGGTAAGGTGAGTGTTCAGGACCAGATGCCAATCCGCCGGCGATATGTTCTCGGCGAGCCCGACCCGCTGCACGCCGGCATTGTTGACGAGGACGTCGATCTGGCCGGCGGCATCGTCGATGCGTCCGAATGCTTCAGCGACGCTTTCGACATTCGACACGTCGGCCTTGAGGTAAGTCACGCCTTCGCGTGCGTCGTCCGGTTCGCCCAGATCGAGGGAGAACACTCTTGCCCCTTCTTCCAGGAAGCGCATGGCGATCGCATCGCCGATGCCGCGTGCCGCGCCGGTGATTACGGCGACCTTGCCAGAGAAAGATTGTGTCACGTGTCTCGTCCTCAATACATCAGCCAGCCGCCGCTGACATTGATGGTGGCGCCGGTCACATAGCTCGCATGGTCGGAAGCCAGGAACAGCACGGCGCCGGCAAGCTCCGAGGGGGCGGCCATATAGCCCAGCGGAATCTGCGCCACGGTGGCCGCGAGCGCGGCGTCGTCCATGCCGCTGCGCATCATCGCCGTATCGGCGGCGCCCGGCGAGACGGCGTTGACGGTGATCTTGTCCTTGGCGAGCGAGCGGGCGAGCCCGCGCGTCATCGACACGATGCCGCCCTTGGTCGCCGCATAGGCGACCGAGCCGCCAAAACCGCCGCTCATCCAGCCTTGCGACGTGAAATTGATGATCCGTCCGCCCTGGCCCTGGTCGCGCATGATCCTCGCCACCGACTGCGCCAGGAAGAAGGAGGCCTTGAGGTTGACGTCGTGCTGGACATCCCAGTCGGCCTCCGTCACATCGAAGACGCTGTGGCGGCGGACCAGCACGGCGGCCGTCTGCACCAGCACGTCGATCCGGCCGAAGGCGGCCAAGATCCTGTCGAGCGCTACATGCTGGTCGCCGACCGGGCGCAGGTCATGGCCGACGGCGATATGTGGCCCGCCGTCCAATTCGGCGACGACGGCATCGGCGCGCGCCTGATCGAGATCGACCACGGCGACCTGCGATCCGGCGGCAGCGAAGCCCAGGCACACCTCGCGGCCGATCCCGCCCGTGCCGCCGGTGACGACGACCTTTTTGCCTTCCAGCCCGGAGGCGAGATTGAATGCCATGGTCTCCTCCTCAACGCCCTTCCGGTGGCGCGACCGCGGTATGCTCGGTGACGAAACAGGATTGCGCCTCGCCCATGAACTTCTTGCGGTCCTCGACAAGCTGGCTGGCATAAGGCTCCGCGGCGAAGGCCCTGACCGCATCCTCCATGCTGTCGAACCAGACCTCGCCGACCCCGTCCCAGGCCGCCTCTTCCGGATTCCAGCTCTGCACCTTGCCGAACCGCAGGCCCCGCACGCCCGGCATCTGCCGCACGATGGCGGCATGCGGGCCGGTCCAGTGGGCGAAGAATTCTTCCCGGCTCATGCCGGCCTTGCGGCGAATAAGGCTCACGCGCTTGATCATGCACCGCTCCTTGCCGGCTGGAAAAGCTCCAACGTGATGCCGTCATGGATGCGAAGATAGGCGACCTTCGCACCGATGTTCGGCCCGCCGTCTATGTCGACCGGGCCGTCCGGCACGATCGGCCTGGCGCCGCAAGACACCGCGTGCCGCCAGGCCGTGTCGGCGTCCTCGACCTTCAGGCACAGATGCACGTTGCCCGCATTGGCGGTGGCGTCCGGCAGCGTCTGCTTGCCGGTCTGGTAGTCGAGCAACTCCAGCGTGCCGCCTCCCGGCAGGTCGATGAAGGCCGCTGCGATCCGAATCCCGGGATAGCCGACATGCCGGCCGAGATAGGGCCGGTCGAGCATGGTGCGCCAGCGGGCCGGCACGCCGAGGAAGGCCTCCCAGAAGGCAAGCGCATCGTCGATGCCGGCGACGCTCATGCCGATATGGTGGACCGCGGTGGCGGTGGCGGCAGCGCCGGCGACGTTCGTTTCTTCGTCCACCGGTCAAATCCTGAAAAGCTTCTCGGCGTTGCCCGAAAACATCGCCGCCCGTTCCTGATGCGGGAAGCCGGAAATGATCTCGGCATAGGCATTGATGACGTCGGGATAGGAACTGAACATGCGATCGACCGGCCAGTTGGTGCCAAAGACGACCCGGTCCGGACCAAACGCCTCGATGCTGCCAAGCACGTAGGGCCGGATCGAGTCCACCGTCCACATCGGGTCACCCATCCCGAGTCCCGAAATCTTCATCCACACATTCGGCGCCGCGGCCATGACGTCCATTGCCGCGCGCCACTGCCGGAAGCTTGCCGGATCGCGTCGCATCGGAACGGCGCAGTGGTCGATGCACATCTGGGTTTCGGGAAAGGCGCGCGCGAGATCGAGGATATCGCCGGCGAGCTCGACGCGCGTGTCAATGCAGGAAACCAGGCTGCGCGGCCCGAGTTCGGCAAAGCCGCGCCGCCAGGCTTTGTCGATCAGATAGCGGCCTTCGCCGAAATTGCGGATGCCGCGCACGTTCGGATATTTCAGGTGCCGGTCAAGCACCTGCGCGGCGTCCGGGCGCGCCAGATGGCATTCGGCGACGATGGCCTGCGGGTAGCCGGTCTTGTCGGCGAAGGCCTGCAGCCATTCGGTTTCGTCGACGGGGTCGGGCGTGTTGACCGCGGCCTGCACATGCACCGCCTTCGGCACGTTGGCGAAGCGGATTTCGGCGATGTAGTCCTTGATGAAATAATGCTGCGACTTCAACGGATCGGTGTCCGGGAGGAAGCCATGGACGGCGTCCGGCTCCAGCCAGCCGTAGCGCAGCTTTGGATGCTTCATGTCATGCAAATGGAAATGGGTGTCGACGAAGGGCAGTTCAGCCATGGCGCCGAGCCTCCAGCGGGTGAATGGACAGGGCGTCGGCGACCGCCTGTCCCAACGCGTCGGTCGAAGCAGTGCCGCCCATGTCACGGGTCAGGTTTTCGCCCGAGGCGAGCACCCTGGCAATGGCGTCGACGATGGCATTGGCCGCCTCGGGGGCGCCCAGATGCTCCAGCATCATCGCTCCCGACCAGATCTGGCCGATCGGATTGGCAATGTTCTGGCCCGCAATGTCGGGCGCCGAACCATGCACCGGCTCGAACATCGACGGGAAGCGTCGTTCGGGATTGAGATTACCGGACGGCGCGATGCCGATGGTGCCGGTGACGGCGGGACCGAGATCGGAAAGGATGTCGCCGAACAGATTGCCCGCCACGACGACGTCGAAGCTGGCGGGGCGGCGAACGAAATGGGCGGTGAGGATGTCGATGTGATACTGTTCCGTCGCGACGTCCGGAAATTCCTGGGCGATGGCGCGGAAGCGCTCGTCCCAGAAAGGCATCGTATGGATGATGCCGTTGGACTTGGTCGCGGAGGTCAGCTTCTTCTTGCGCTTGCGGGCGAGCTCGAAGGCGAAGCGCATCACCCGATCGCACCCGAAGCGCGTCAGCACGGTTTCCTGGCTGACCATTTCCTGGTCCATGCCCGGGAACATGCGTCCGCCGATCTCGGAATATTCGCCTTCGTTGTTCTCGCGCACGATGTAGAAATCTATGTTGCCCGGATTGACGAGCGGCGAGGACACGCCGTCGAAGAGACGCACAGGACGCAGATTCACATATTGCTGGAAATTGCGCCGGATCGGCATCAGCAGCGTCCACAACGACTCCACGTCAGACACGGTCGGCCAGCCGATGGCGCCAAGGAAGATCGCGTCATGGCCTGCGATCTGGTCCAGCCCGTTTTCAGGCATCATCCGGCCGGTACGGGCATGGTGGTCGCAACCCCACTCGAAATCCTCCCAGCGGATGTCGAGACCGAAAAGGCGCGCGGCTTCGTTCACGACCTTGATACCCTGCGGCACGACTTCCTTGCCGATCCCGTCTCCCTGGATCACCGCAATCTTCGTTGAGCGCATTCGCCTTGAACTCCGGGAAAGTTTGACGGGAACAGGGATAATATCGTTTCAATTATATCGGCAACCAAAGTCATTGCAAGGCTGTCTCGCATGAAGTTTCGAAATGCCGGCGCTGCTCGGTTGGATTTGCGAGGGTTGTTGCTCAGGAAAAGAGCCGGATAACCGCATATCCGGCCTTTTTCGGGTTTTTTTGCATTTGTTTCCAGGCTTCCAGCGGAGCAATGTCAGAAACGGCCGGAAAGACAGCAAGCGGCTTCCGGCGCTGGCCACCGTGCGAAAAAGTGCTTGCATTCTTCTGATAACGTTTCAATATAGCCATTACGGAAGGGCTGGGCCCCTCCGGACCAATACATTCGCGCTTATGCGTGTGCCGCAAAGGCAAGGTTGCTGTTTGTGGTGCGATCGCGTTGGGAGGCTCGAAGCGGATGAGTTCGGCAGTGCATGCGCGTCGCGCCATCGTGACGGGAGCCGGCAGCGGCATCGGTCGCGCCGTCGTGCGGCGGCTGCTGCAAGAAGGGGTCCGCGTGCTTGCCGTCGACATAGATGGGGAGAAGCTTGGCGAGGTCGCCGGCGGCGATTGCGAGCCGCTTGTCGCCGATCTTTCGGAGCCGGCCGGCCGGGCGCGCGTGGCGGAGGCAGCGGACGGCGCCGACTACCTGGTCAACTCGCACGGCGTGCTCGTGGTGAAGTCGATCTTCGACGTCACGCTCGACGACTGGCGCCGGATCCATACCATAAATGCCGAGTCCATCTTCTTCCTGTGCCAGCAGATCGGTCCGCGGCTGAAGCCGGGCGGAGCGGTCGTCAACCTGTCTTCCAGTTCGGCCAAGCTTGCGACGACGACCGAAGTCGCGGCCTACGCCGCGTCGAAGACGACGATCCTCTCCATCACCCGCTCCTTTGCCCAAGCGCTTGCCTCGCGGCCGGTGCGCGTCAATGCCATCTGCCCGGGGATCGTCGACACGCCGATGCAGGACATGGTGCTGGCCGGCATGGCCAGGCTGCGGGGCATGGAGCTTTCAGCGATGGACGAGGCGCGCAACAAGACCGTGCCGCTCGGCCGGCCGGCACGGCCGGAAGAATGCGCGGGCGCCATCTGGTTCCTGCTGTCGGACGAGGCAGGCTACATGACCGGCCAGGCGGTGAATTTCACCGGCGGACTGGTCACGTGGTAGCCGCAAGGGAGGAGAACGATGAAAAGACCGCAAGTGATACGCGCCACCGGCCTTGGCCATCCTGAGGGTCCTTATGAGCTCGACGATGGGCGTGTGATCTTCGCCAATACCTATGCGAGCGAGATCGGTTATTGGGACCCGAAGAGCGGCAAGCAGGGGCAATACGCCTATGTGGGCGGCGGACCCAATGCTTGCATGCTGGGCAGCGACGGCGCCGTCTATTCGACGCAGACGCCGAATGTCGGCCAATGGGTCGCTCCCGAGCACAGGCCGCCGTCGATCCAGAAAACCTCGCCCGGCGGCAAGGCCGAAATCCTGGTCACCGAGGCGGACGGGGTCAAGTTCGACGGTCCCAACGATCTGACGTTCGGCCCGGACGGCCGGCTCTATTTCACCGATTCCGGCGACTGGAACATGGCGGAGAAGCCGCATCCCGGCCGCATCTGCGTGATCGAGAAGAACGGCATCGCGCATATTCTCGAAGAACTCGATTACGTCTACCCCAACGGCATCGTCGCCGAGCCGGACGGATCTCTCGTTTGGGTGGAGTCCTATACGCTCAACGTCGTCCGCCGAAAGCCGGACGGCAGCAAGTCGGTGCTCTGCCGTATGCCGGAGGGCCACATTCCGGACGGACTCAAAATCGACGCGAACGGCGATCTCTGGATCACGGCGGTCGCGGCCGGCGGCGTCGACCATTTCACGAAGGACGGCAAGCTGGTCGGTTTCCTCGAAACCGGCGGCACCATCCTCAACTGCGTGTTCGGCAAGGGCGGCAAGCTGTTCTGCTGCGACATGGGGCCGTTCGACACGACGGGAGCGGCGATGACCGGCTATCTGATCGAGGTCGATCTCGGCGTCGAAGGCATGCCGCTCTATCGCGGTGCGATCGGATAGGAATCATCAGCATGAAAATCGCCAAAGTCGAAGCCATCCCGGTCAGCTATCCCGAGCCGAACGATTTCAACGCGCTGCGGCATCTTTGCCTGGCCAAGGTCACCGCCGATGACGGCCAGGTGGGCTGGGGGGAATCGATCACCCAATTCCCCGAGGCCAATTTCGCCACCAAGGCGATCATCGAGGGCATGGCGCCGAACCTGATCGGCAAGGACCCGGTGCAGACCGA
The DNA here is from genome assembly GCF_006440735.1 of Mesorhizobium sp. B2-7-1. Lineage (GTDB taxonomy): Bacteria > Pseudomonadota > Alphaproteobacteria > Rhizobiales > Rhizobiaceae > Mesorhizobium. The sequence goes on from NZ_VFUA01000037.1 coordinate 18,889, forward strand.
GGTGCTTTGGCGACAGAACAAGCAGCAGGCCTGGTGGTACGGCTATCACGGCGGCATCGCCTCCTATGCCACCGCTGCCATCGACATCGCGCTTTGGGACCTGAAGGGCAAGGCGCTCAACAGGAGCGTGCTCGATCTGCTGGGCGGGTCGGTGCACGAGCGACTGCCGGCCATAGCCTCCTGCCATGCACATTACGAAGATATCGCCGAAATGGCCGAGGAAACGCGAGAATGGGTCTCGACCGGCCTGCAGGGCCTGAAGACCGGCTTCGGCAAGCGCGGCAATGCCCGTCTCGGCTACGATCATGATCGCGACGTCGCCTATGTGAAGGCGATGCGCGAGGTGCTGGGCGACAAGATGCTGATGATCGACAACGGCATCGCCATCAAATGGGACGTCACCGACGCCGTGCGCCGCGCCAAGGCGATGGAGGAGTACGACCTCGCCTGGATCGAGGAGCCGCTCGGCGCCTGGGACCCGGAAGGCTATGCCAACCTGCGCTCCAAGACCACGACCCGCATCGCCTATGGCGAGCGCGAATGGACGCTCGAGCAGTTCGAGCGTGTGCTGGCGACCGGCACCGTCGACGTCATCGGCGTCGATCCGGGGCGCGCCGAGGGCATCACCGGCTTCAAGAAGGTGACGGAGCGCTGCGAGTTCTACCGGCGGCAGGCCAACGCGCATGCCTGGTCGTCGGCGATCGTGACGGCCGCCAGCCTGGCGATCTCGTTCAATTCGCCCGCCTGCAAGCTTTTCGAACTGAAACCGCTGCGCAATCCGATGCAGCACGACCTCGTCAAGAAGTCTTTCGAGCACAAGGACGGCTGGATGTATCCGCCGACCGGGCCGGGCCTGGGCATCGAGGTGATCGAGGAGGTCGTCGAGGGCTTTCGCAGCGAGAAGGTGCTGGGATTGGTCTGACGAACGGCGGCATGGGAGCTGCCACAATGAAAGCAGTCAAGTCAACGCGTCATGGGAGGACTAATATGCGTAGAACATATCGTGGGGTGATGCTGGCGGCCATGGGCTGTACCGCGCTTTCAATCACCGGGACAGCGCTCGCACAGGATTTCAAGGACACGCAGATCCCGGACAAGGGCGAGAAGGTCGAGGGCGCGCCCTTCGAGGTCAAGCGCGACTGGGGCACGTTCAAGCTCGCCGACCGGATCGCCGAAAAGGTCAAAAAGGGCGAAAAGATCAACTACGTTTTCTCCTACCAGGCCTCGGGCATCCCTCTGTTCTCGCCGCAGTTCAAGGCCGGCTTCGAAATGGGCTGCAAGATGGGTAATGCCATCTATCCGATGGATTGCGCCTCGATCGCGCCGGTCCAGAACGATCCCAATCAGCAGGTCAGCCAGATCGAGGCCAAGCTCGCCGCTGGCGAAATCGATTGCATCGGTATCGAGCCGGTCAGCTCGGACGCGATGACTGCGATCACCAACAAGCTGATGGACCAGGGCATCCCGGTCTTCACGTCGGGCGTGCCGTCACGCGGTCACGAGTTCACCAACTTCACCCAGATCCCGGCCAAGGAAGGCAAATATGCCGCCGAAACCGTGCTGCAGTGGATCAAGGACAACGGCAAGAGCGACATCAAGGTCTTCGCCGTCTCCGGGGGAGATCCCACCCAGTTCTGGGCCCAGGGCCGCATGAAAGGCTTCGAGGACACCATCAAGGCCGCGATCCCGGACGCAAAGTTCGTGACCTCCGCCGCGAACGGTCTCAACACCAGCTATGAGCCGGGCAAGGCTTTCGATGTCTACCGTTCGTTCCTGACCGCCAATCCGGACGTTCAGTTTATCGAGAACGTGGACATCGGCGCCGAGCACGCCGATCGGGCCATCGAAAGCCTCGGCCTTGCCGGCAAGGTCTTCACGGTGGGCTGGAACTCTTCCAAGGGTCAGCTCGACGCGATCGAGAAGGGTATCCAGGTGGTGCAGTTCGATCAGCGCTGGCCCGACCAGGCGGCCTTTGGCGGACCGGCCTGCGCCCAGTTCCTCAAGAACGGCGAGATCCTGCCGAATACCCAGACCTTGAAGGCCGTGATGAAGGCCGACGTCAAGCAGGCCCGCGAGGAACTCGACCGGACCATGTCGCAGAAGTGATGTCGCATTGATGGCGATCGGGCCGCCCAGGCGGCCCGATCGATTCCGGCCCCGCACGATATGGGTCTGAAACATGGAGTTGAGATAAGCATGAGTTCGAGCGAGGTCGGCCAACATGCCGAGTCGAAGCGGGGGTCCTCGGCCGCCAAGGCGACGATCGATGCGGCGCTGCGCGTCGGCGGCCTGTTTCTTGCGGTCATCGTGGTGGCGATGGTGTTCGTGGCCATCAATCCCAATTTCGCCAATCCGAACCTTGCTGTCTCGGTGCTCCGGGCGATGAGCTCGGTGGCGATCATGGCCATGGGACTGACGCTGGTGATCGTCGTGGGCGAGATCGACCTTTCCTTCGGCGCGATGTACGGCCTTGCGGCCAATACGCTCGCGGTGGTCTGGATTCTGATGGGCGTGTCGGTCTATGCGGCGATCCCGATCGCGATCCTTGTCGCCATTTGCGTTGGCCTGTTCAATGGCCTGCTGGTGACGAGCATGAAGATTCCGTCCTTCATCGTCACGCTCGGCAGCTACAACCTGCTTTACGGCCTGTCGCTGTGGGTCTCCAACACCGGCACTTTCAACCCGAACTACCCGCCGCCGGACGGCAACGTCGATCCGGGCGAACTGAATTTCTTCATCGGACTGACCCAGAACGTCGGCAAGTACAGCCTCTCGGTCGAAATCTTCTGGATGCTCGGCATCGCCGCCGTCATCGGTTTCCTGCTGCATCGCTCGCTTTTCGGCTTCCGGCTGATGGCGATCGGTGGAAATCCGGAGGCCGGGCGGCTGGCACGGCTGCCGGTACGGAAATACAAGGTCCTCGCCTTCATCCTCTGTTCGGTGCTGGCGGCGATCGCCGGCATCCTCGACTTTTCCTTCATCCAGACCAGCCAGCCGGATATCGGCCTGTCGCAGACATTTCCGGTCTTCGCGGCGGTGATCATCGGTGGCGCCAGCCTTTCGGGCGGCAAGGGAACGATCGTCGGCACGCTGGGCGGCGCGCTGCTGCTCGCCGAGTTGCAGATCGGCTTGGCGCTGCTATCGCCCGGTCCGCATGTGCAGCAGATCTTCCTCGGCGCCGTCACCATCGGCGCGGTGGCGCTCGACCTGTTCCTCACCAAGCTGCGCAAGAGCAGGGCGTCATGAGCCGGCCTGACGGGGAGGCTCGGCAAGGCATCAGCATTCGTGGCGTCACCAAGCGCTATGGCAGCACGATCGCCCTGAGCGGCGTCGATCTCGAACTGTACGCCGGTGAGGTGCTCGGCATCGCCGGCCCGAACGGCGCGGGAAAGAGCACGTTGATCCGCGTGATCGCCGGCGAGGAGAGACCCGATGGCGGCGAATTGACCTTCGACGGCGCGCCGTGGTCGCCCTTCACCGACTGGCAGGCCGTGGCGGTCGTGCATCAGGAGCCGCAGCTTTTTCCCAATCTGACGGTGGCCGAAAACATGCTCGTCGGCCGCGAAGGCGCGAGCCGGTTGCGGCCAGGACTTGGCCAGGCCGATGCCAGGGTCATGGAAGCGCTGGGGATCGGCCATCTTCGCGACAGGCTGCTCTCGGATTGCTCGCTGGCCACGCAACAGCGCACCGAGATCGCCCGCGCGGTGGCGCGCGCATCGCGCGTCTTCCTGTTCGACGAGCCGAACTCGGCGCTGACGGCCGACGAATCCAACGAGCTTTTCCGCGAAATGCACAAGATTGCCGCGGATGGCCGCATCGTGCTGCTGGTCACGCATCGTCTTGAGGATCTGGTTGCCCATTGCAGCCGCGTCGCCATCGTCCGCGACGGCAGCGTGCGTGCCATACTGGAAGGCGAGGCGCTGACGGAGGAGGGCATCGCCCGGCAGATGGTGGTGGACAGCGGCGCCGTCCATGGCAAGGCCGCGAAGTCTGCGGCGCAGACCGCAGCCCAACCGGTGTTCTCCGTAAAGAACTGGACGCATGACAGAGCATTCCGGGATGTCTCGCTCGATGGAAGCGCTGGCGAGATCATCGCGCTTGTCGGCGTCGAGGGATCCGGCTCGCGCGAACTGATCCGCTCTTTCGCAGGCCTGGAGCACTGCACGGGCGCGATCACCATTGCGGGCGAGGGCGGCGAACATGCGATCGATGCGATGTCCGCCTATGTTCCCGCGACCCGCCAGCTCAGCCTCTACAGCAATTTCTCGGTCGGCGAGAATCTGCTCGCGCGGCTCGGCTCACCCCAGATTGCCGGTTTCGGCCTGACGCTCAGGACACGCCGGATGAAGGAGATGGCGGAGGTCGCGGTCAAGCACTTCCTCGTCAAGACACGGACGACGACGCAGCCCATCCGCTCGCTGTCGGGTGGCAACCAGCAGAAGGTGGCGATCGCCCAGGCGCTGCATTGCGATCCGAAGCTGCTGCTGCTGGAGGAGCCGACCCGAGGAGTCGATATTCACTCCAAGGCGGAAATCTATCGGCTGCTCAGGGACTATGCCGAGCGAGGCAATGTGGTGATCATGCTTTGCACCGAAACACTGGAAGTCTACGAAGCGGCCGATCGCGTGCATGTCGTCGCCAATGGCAAGGTTTCGCCAGGGCTTGCGGTGGGCGACTACGATCACGTCGAGCAGCTTGCGACCGATATCACCCGCTTGGAATCCGAAAGCCGCGAACGGATGCCGAAGGCGGGGTAGCGGCCGGCGAAACGGCCAACCGGCCATGAAACGTTCTGACCCCGGCGAGCCGATTTCAGGGTCACCGCGTCTTTCCGGTCCCTGCGCGGCGCGCAACGCTGCCGGACGTACTCAGTCGACCTTGTACTTCCTGATCGTTGCCTCATCCAGTTCCAGCCCGAAACCCGGCCCTTGTGGGACGTCGTAGTAGCCGTTGTCGAACTTCGAGCGATTGGCGACCAACGCGTAGAACATGGGGTCGCGGTCAGGGTGAAACGTTTCCAAAAATGTGCCGTTCGGGATGCCCGAAAGCAGGTGGGCGGCGATCTGCGGCTCTTCATGGTGGCCCATTTCGCAGGCAAAGGCCTGAGCCAGCGCTGCCACGCGCCGCCATTCCGTGGGGCCTCCGCCCCAGCTGGCGTCGAAGTTGCAGACATCGATCGAACCGGACATCATCAGGTCGCGGCAGCCGGCACGGCTGATCTCGCTCTGGCCGGCGGCCACGGGAATCCCCATCTGGCTGCGGGCGGCCGCGAGGTCGAGGCGGTCATTGTACCAGCGCACGGGCTCCTCGAACCAGCGGATGCCGAGATCGCGGGCATGTCGCGAAAATTCCACCGCCTCCCGCAAGGTCCAGCCCTGGTTGGCATCGATGCATAGAACGAAATCGTCGCCCACGGCGCTGCGCGCTGTGCGGACGCGCTCGGCATCCTCCTTTGGGGTGCGACCGCCGACCTTGAACTTGCAGCCTGCGTAGCCCGCCGCCCGGATATCCTCCATCTCGCGGCCGAAATCCGCTAAGGTCTTGTTTTCCTCGTAATATCCGGCGATGCAAATGACCGGAAGGCGATCGCGATAGCCGCCCCACAGCTTGTAGAGCGGCACGTTCAACGCCTTGCCGACCGCGTCCCAGATGGCAGAGTCGACGCAGGCCTGGGCGCACATGGCGAGTTTGCGGTCGCGCAGAATATTATAGCTCGGCGCGCGGGCTTCCTCCCAGCAACCCTCGATGTTGAACGCGTCCTTGCCGATCAGCCGTGGCTGGATTTCGTCGAGGATGATCTTGACGACCTCGGCCTGCGTTTCGAACTCGTCGCCGTTGTAGACCTCGCCGACTATGCCCCCTGACGTGTAGATACGGGTGATGATCGTGCAGCGGTGCGTCATGTGGTAGTAGCTGCCGCGGAAGGTGCGCGGCAGCGGCATGCACAGCGGGATACATTCGATGCGCTCGATTTTCAGGGGCACGACCATGAGAGGACCCAGTTCCGCATAAAATTGAAACGTTTCTAAGTTAGAGTACGCAGACCTTGCCGGTCAAGGGATAACTGGCCGCATATCCCTTGCTGACCCAATGCAAGTTGCGCTAGAATTCCCTTTCTCAATAGTTTCGGTGACTTGGCCCGAAATATGGGATGCGGCCACGAGGGGATTCGGTGTGACGAAAGTCGTGGACAAGAAAGCGACGATCCGGGATGTAGCGCGCGTTTCGGGCGTATCGGTCGGAACCGTTTCACGCAGCCTCAACGTTCCTGAGACGGTGAAGCCCGAAACGCTCAGCAAGGTACGGGCGGCGATACGGTCGCTCGACTTCCAGCCGGATGTTCGCGCGCAGAACATGCGCCGCCGCAGCACGATGACGGTCGGTTTCGTCATCGACGACATCGCCAATCCCTGGCATGCCAGCTGCTTCAAGGCGATCGACGCGGAGCTTCGCCAGAAGGGCTATTCGCTCTATCTGATGAGTACCCACGGCCAGGCCAGCGAAGAGGCGGCGGCGCTCGACATGCTGCAGCACGGTCGCGCCGACGGGATGATCATGACCATCAACAACGAGCAGGACGCTCGTACCATCAAGCGGCTGAAGGAACTTCGCATTCCGGCCGTTCTGCTCGACCGCGACATCCCGCTCGAGATCGATGCGGTGCTGACCGAGCACGCGCCCGGCCTTCGCCAGGCCACCAATTACCTGATCGAACTGGGGCACAGGCGCATAGCGATCATCACGGCCGGCAGCGATATCCGTCCGGGGCGCGAGCGTGTCCGCGGCTTCGTTGAAGCGTTCGAGCGTGCCGGCCTGCCGGTGCCGCGCGATCTGATCCGCTCGCAGAGCCTGTCGGCGGACTACGGTTTCCGCGAGGCCACCACGTTGCTGCAGATGCCGGAGCGGCCGACCGCGATCATCGCGGCCGGGAACAGGATCCTTGCCGGCGTGCTGCGCGCCATGCAGCAGCAGGGCGTTTCGGTGCCGCAGGACATATCGCTGATCGCCTGCGATCGATCGGATATCGCGATGCTCTATCCGGGTCCGATCACGCTGATCGACCGACCTGTGGAGGAAATCGGGCGAACCGCAGCGCAGTTGCTGCTCGAGCGGCTCGATGGCAGCAACGCCCGGCCGGCGCAGCGCATCTCCTTTCCCACGCACCTGATCATGGGAGGCTCCTGCCTGCCGGTGCGCCGCTAGACTGGATTTTTTCGCCAAGCGGAATCATCTGGCAGGGCATCAGCCGTGCGACGTCTCACGCAGCTTCTCGGCCCGGCGGGACCGCTGGTATTTGATCAGCCTGTCCAGCGACACCGCCAGCACGGTCACGGCGCCGGTGAAGAAGGTGCTCCAGGTCGCGTCGATGCCGAAGAAGATCAGCCCGCTGGAAATGACCTGGATGATCGTCATGCCAATGACGGCGCCGATGATGGTGCCGTGCCCGCCGGAAAGCGGCGTGCCGCCGATGATGACGGCGGCAATGACGACGAGAACGAAATCGCTGCCCTCATTCGGATCGATGGCGCCGCGGAAGCCGACATACATGGTGCCGGACAAGCCGCAGATCGCGCCCATCAGTACCAGGGTCTGCAATCTGACCAGCGCGGTGGGGATGCCGGCATGGGCCGCCGCTTCCGGATTGCTGCCGACGGCCTGCACCCGATAGCCGAACCGGGTGCGGTGGAGAAGGATATGCATTGCAACCGCCAGGAGCAGGAAGACGAGCGCCGACACTGGCAAGACACCGAACAATTTGTAGGAAATCACCCAGAAAAAACTGCTGCCGTCATCGGACGGAACGATCGCGCGTCCGCGATTGACCACGAGCGAAAGCCCTTGAAACATCGAATAGGTGCCGAGCGTCACGATGATCGCCGGCAAACGCAGGGTCACTGCGATCAGCCCGTTGACCAGCCCCAGGCAGCCGCCAAAAGCCACGCCCGCAATCGCGGCGAGCCATGGATCGAGACCCGCCACCATCAGCAGGGCGACGACGACGGCGGAGAAGTTGAACATCCAGCCGACCGACAGATCGATCTCGCGGATGGCCAGCAGGAACACCATGCCCAGCGCCAGCATGCCCAGGAACGTGGTGTTGCCCAGCAGGGAAAGAAGATTGATCGGGTTGAGGAAACGCGGCCTCGCGATGCCGATGACCGCCATCATGACGAGCAAGGCGACGATCACGCCGATCTCGTCGGGCATGCGGAAACCTTGCCGCGACGACCTCGGCAGAGGCGTTGAGGTTTTTTCGGCTTGATTGGTATCGGTCATGCGACGGTCGCTTCGTATGCGTCCGGGCCCGGCGAGCGCCCGGATCGTTCCCCGGTGTTGAGCAAATGCAGGATGGCGCGGCTGTCCATGCCGTCGCCGGCAACCTCGCCGGCCAGCCGGCCCTGGTAGATCACGAGAATGCGGTCGCAAAGACCGATCAGTTCCGGCAACTCGGTCGAAGAGAACAAGACGATCCCTCCGTCGGCCGCGATCTTGCGGATGAGCCCGTAGATCTCGCGCTTGGCGCCGACATCGACGCCGCGCGTGGGATCATCCAGCAGGAACACCTGCGGGCCGATCTCCAGCCATTTGCCGATCACTACTTTCTGCTGATTGCCGCCGGAAAGGGAATTGGCCAAGGCGTGGGGCAGCCCCTTGATGCGCAGCGCTTCGATCTGCCGGGTTGCTCGTTGCAGCGCTCCTTTCGGCGAGAACCACAGCGGGCCGTCATTCCTGGCGCCGACGACGATGTTTGAGATGTTGAACAGGATCGATTTGTCGAGCATCAGGCCATTGTGCCGCCGATCGGCCGGCACGAGGCAAACCTTGCGCCGGGACGCCTCCGTCGTGCTCTTCGGCAGGCCGCGGCCATCCGGGAAGCGGGCTGTGCCGCGGCGGGCCCGGCGCAGCCCGAAAAGGATGTTTAGGATATCCGTGACGCCCGATCCCTCCAGCCCGGCGAACCCGACCACTTCACCCGAATGCGCCTTGAAATCGATTTGCCGCAGCCGGCCGCCGGCAAGGCCGGAAACCACGAGTTCCCTGGGCGAGGCGTCCACCTTTGCGGGCAGGGGCGGCGGAAAGAGCGCCTCGCGCTGCCGGCCGATCATGCCTTCGATGACTTCCGGGATGGTCAGCGCCGCGCGTTCCTTGGTGGCCACGTCGCGGCCGTTCCGCGTGATGGTGATGCGATCGGAAATCGAGAAGACCTCTTCCAGCCGGTGCGAGACGTAGAGCATCGTGATGCCCTGGCGGCGAAGCCCATGCAGCACCGCAAACAACCTTTCGGTCTCTTGCTGGTTGAGGGCTGAATTCGGTTCGTCGAGGATCAGCAGGCGTGGCTTTTCCAGCAGCACCCGGCACAATTCGACAAGCTGCCGCTCGCCTATGCTCAGGCGGCTGACCGGCGCGCGGACATCGACATGGAGCCCGAGCTGATCGAGCAGGCGCTCGCACTGCCGCTCCATCGACGACAGCGAGACCAGCCCATGGCGGACGGGCTCGCGGTTGACGAAAAGATTGGCCAGGACCGAGCGATCCGGGAACAGGCTGAGTTCCTGGTACACCATGCCTATGCCGCGCAGGCGCGCCTCGTTCGGGCTGGCGATGGTCACCGCTTGCCCGTCGATCTCGATGGTGCCGCCATCCGGCCGCACCACACCGGCAAGAATCTTCATCAGCGTCGATTTGCCGGCGCCGTTCTCGCCCACCACGGCGTGAATGGTGCCGGGCTGCGCCGACAGGTTCATGTTCTCGAGCGCCACCACGCCGCCATAACGCTTGGCGAGATTGCGCACTGAGAGCAACGGCTTGGCCATGACATCTTATCCCTGGACGGTGAGGGGCAGCTTTCGGCCGCCCCCGACCATCAGTGGGAAATCGCTGCGCTTACTCGGACTCTGCCGAAATCGGCTTCGGCTCGCTCGAGAGCATTTGCGCCGTGAGGGTCTCGGTCCAGGGCTTGTAGTATTCGGCCGTCGCCTTCGGGTCGGCCGCAAGTTTCTGGGCCTCGTCGAAGGAAATAGGCTTCAGGCCATTCCCCATGTCGACCTTGTCCGCGGTCACGATCTGCGAGCCGGCGTTATAGAACCCCGGCGCGAGCTTCTTGCCGCCCTTGATGGCGTTGACCAGCAGGGCGACCGGCAGGTAGCCCTGCACGAAGGCGCTCTGCCCGATGGTCACATAGGCGTGGCCTTCCTTGATCGCTTTCAGGTTCAGCTCCGTCATGTCGTAGCCGCCGGCCACGAATTTGTCGCCATGGGCGGCGTTCAGCTTGCCAAGGCTGGTCACGTCGGGCGCGCACAGGCCTATCAGGGCGACGGCGTCCGGATTGGCGCTGTAGAGCTGCTCCCAGTGATTGTAGTTGTCGACGGCCGACACCTTCACGTCGAACGGGCCAAGCACTTTGATGCCTGAAGCCTTGGCAAGCGATTCCTCGACGCCCTTGGCGCGGTTCTCGAGCACGGGGAAGCCGGGAAAGCAATTGCCGAGAACGACTGTGCCCTTGGCGCTCTCCCCGCCAAGCTTTTCGAGCACCATGCGGCCGAGGACGCGTCCGCTCTCGACCGATTTTTCGCCGACATAGGGTGCCTCGACGGCCTTAGACAGCAGGTTGAACTGCACCAAGGGCACGCCGCCGGAGACGATGTCGTTCAAGCTCTTGGCCATGGATTCGCCAGGCACCGAGGTTGCGATGCCCTGGGCGCCGGAATTGACGAAATTCTGCACAAGCTTGAGCTGGCCTTCCGGCGCGCCGCCTGCCTGCTGCGCGGTCACCAGCTTGACGCCGAGATCGCTGGCGGCGGCCTGTGCGCCGTCCTGGATCTGCTGCACGAACGGATCGCCCTGGGCGTGCGCCACGAAGCCTATGGTGATGTCATCCGCAAAGGCGCCTGATCCTGCGAAGGCCAACGCCACGGCGGCGAGCATCGCGGTCGAGGTGGTTCTCCTGAATGTCATGCGAATTCCCCCTGTTGTCTTGTTTGAGTATTTATTTTGAGTATTTCTGGCCGGCTCGCGGTCAGATCGCGGTCAGTCCCCCGTCGACGAACATGAACGACCCGGTCATGTAGGACGCGTCGTCGGAGGCCAGGAACGCCACGGCTCCGGCTATTTCCTCGGGCTCGGCGCCGCGCTTCAGCGGAATGTTCTGCACCTGCCATTCATAGACCTTGGGGTCCGCGACGAGTTCGCGCACGATCGGGGTGAGCGTGAAGCCCGGGACCACGACATTGACGCGGATGCCTTCGGGCGCATGATCGACCGCCATGACGCGGGAGAGCCCGTGCACGCCACCCTTGCTCGATCCGTAAGCGATATTTGCCGGCGTACAGCCGGACATGCCGGTCGGCGAACCGGTCAGCACGACGGCGCCCTTGCCGGCTGTCGCCTTGATCGCGGCCACACCGTGTTTGCAGGACAGATACATGCCGGTCAGGTTGACGCCAACGATCTCGTCCCAGACTGCCTTGGGCAGGGCGTCGACCTTGTTGTCGCGCGCGCCGGAAAAAATGCCGGCATTGGACACGAGGATGTCGAGCCGGCCGAATTTCTCGACGATCGTCCGGAAAGCCGCTTCGACTTGGTCTTCGGAGCTGACGTCGACCTTCAGCGCAAGTGCCTCGCCATCGGCCTTTCTGATCTGATCCGCCGTCGCTTGAGCGCCGTCGCCATTCCAGTCCAAAACCGCGACCTTGCAGCCTTCTTCCGCCAGACGTTTCGCCGCGGCTTGCCCAATTCCGGAGGCGGCGCCGGTGACGGCCGCGATCTTGTCCTTGAGGCCTCTCATGGTTCGTTCCCCGCGATCTGAAGCCAAGACGCTGTTGGAAACATGATATCGTTTCCATAATCTGTGTCAATGATTCAAGAGTTTTACCGAAATATCTTATTATCTAATTGTTGGATAAGGATTTTTTTTAAAATTTAGTTATTGACTGTGGCCTGTATCGTTTCCGATTCCAGACAGGATCGATGCCTTTGTCCAAGAGCTTGCATCGTCAAGGCAGACACGTTTCGACGGGCGCGATAAGCCCGGCCTCCAGATCACGGATGGGGTTGCGGATCCGGCCGCACGTTCGGCGACGCCCAGGCTGAGAGAGTATCAGCAGCGTTGCTTGCGGCCCGTCGCCCACTGAAAAAAGTTGCGGAGGCGCGATGCGCTTAGAGCGTTTCACCGTTTCACGGAAACGGCGAACCGCTCTATTTCCTTGTGTTGGAGCAATTGCGGACGGAAGGCTACGGCGAAGGCGCCGAGCCTAACCGCTCACACTTTTCCTGGAATTGCTCTAGACGCTCTCGAGATAGGTTTCGATCTCGAAGTCGCTGACGTTCAGCGCGAAAGTATTCAACTCCTGGCGCTTGCAGGCGATGAAGGCGTCGCGCAGCACGTCCGGGAAGATCTCGGCGACGCGCGGGCCGGCCTCGAAGGCGGCGATTGCGGACGCCCAGTCGGGCGGCAGCTTGGCGAGCGCCAGGCCCTGGCCCTCGCCGCCGGTCGGCTCGCCGGGCGAAAGCTGGCGCTCGATGCCGATCAACGCCGCGCCGAGAATCGCCGCCAGGACCAGATAGGGATTGGCGTCGGCGCCGGAGACACGATGCTCGATGCGCCGCGCGGCCGACGGGCCGCCCGGAATGCGTATCGCCACCATGCGGTTTTCATAACCCCAGGCGACGGCGGTCGGCGCGTAGGATCGCGGCCGCAGCCGGCGGTAGGAATTGAAATGCGGCGCGAACACCAGCGTGCTCTCGGCCATCGCGGCAAGCAGGCCGCCAACCGCATGGCGCATGGTGTCGGAGCCCTGATCCGAGCCGTCGTCGAAGATGTTGCGGCCGTCTCTGTCGAGGACGCTGAAATGGACATGGAAACCGTTGCCGGCGCGCTCGCCATAGGGCTTGGCCATGAAGCAGGCGGCGAAGCCGTGCTTGCGGGCAATGCCCTTGACGGTGCGCTTGAACAGCACCGCGTCGTCCGCGGCGCGCAGGGCGTCGGGCACATGGTTGAGATTGATCTCGAACTGGCCGACGCCGTTCTCGGCGATCGCGGTGTCGACGGGAATGTCCTGCATGCGGCAGGCTTCGTAGATATCGTGGATGAAGGCTTCGAAATCGTCGACCTCGTCGATCGAAAGCGCTGCGTCGGAATCGAGACGCCGCCCGGTTACCGGCGAGACCGGTCCGACAGGGCGCTGCGACGTCGGGTCGACGAGGTAGAATTCGAGCTCGGTCGCGGTGACGGGCGTCAGGCCAAGTGCGGCATAGCGGTCGAGGATACGGGCCAGCGCGCGGCGCGGATCGCCGAGATAGGGGGCGCCGCTGTCGTCCGCCAGCCAGACCGGCAAGAGGGCCGTCGGGTGCGCCGTCCAGTTGACGGGCAGTATGCCGCGTCCCGTCCAATTGCAGAGTCCGTCGGCGTCACCGGTCGAAAACACCTGGGCGTTGCCTTCGATGTCCTCGCCCCATATGTCGAGCCCGATGGCCGAATAGGGCATGCGCAGCTTGCCCTCGAGCGCCTTGCGCGCCTGCTCGACCGGAATGCGCTTGCCGCGCATGATGCCGTTCAGGTCGCACACCGCCGCCCGCAGGCTCTGGATGTCCTTCCTGCTGTCCAGCCACTTCAAAACGTCCGCAATCGCATCGCTCAATTTCCAGCCCCTTTTCTAGGTGCTGTAGCCTATCGGCTACGATATCCAATTTTCAGCTTGTGAGTTCGTGAAGGCCAACGCGGCTGACGCCGGGTGGTTTTCCTTCATTTTTTCAAGTCACTAGCTGGGATATCGGGCGGCATTTCGGGTCCATATTGTGCGATCTGCGATCGCAACATAGCGACCCGATTGCCGAAAGCCAAGCCGAATTCGAAGCCTGCTGTTCCGGCCTGTCAGTGGCGCAGTTCCGGAAACTTGGCCTGGCCGAGGATGTGGGTCGCGCCCTCGGCGATATCACGCACGATCGCGGCGCGCGCCCTTTCGCCGTCGCCGGCCTCGATCGCCGCCACGACCTCCTCGTGATAGTCGATGCCGAGAATGCCGGCCAGGTCATCCTCGAAGCCGATGTGCAGGTTTCGCAGGAAGGGGCCGACCTGCATCCAGACCGTCTCGATCAGGAAGAGCATCTGCTCGTTGCCGCAATGGCGGTAGATCGAGAATTTGAAGTCATAGTTCTTGCGCAGATAGTTATCGATCCCGCCGCCGCGGGCGGCTGCGGTAAGCTCGGCGCAGTGGCGCCGGATCGCGCGCAGATTGTTGCCGTTGATGAGCTTTGTCGCGAGCTCGGTGGCCGTGCCTTCGAGGATTGTGCGCACGGCGGTCAGCTGCTGGAAGCGGTCGGCCGAAATCAGCGGCACCTCGACGCTGCCGTTCGGCATCGGGCTCAGCGCCCTCAGCGCCTGCAGCCGCATGAAGGCGCTGCGCACCGGCATGTCGCTGGTGCCGAGCTCCTTGGCGAGCTTGCGCGAGGTCAGCTTCTGGCCGGGCTGGAGCTGCCCCGACATCAAGGCGCGCACGAGCTCCAGATAGACTTTCTCATGCAGCGGAACGCTATCGACAGCGGTCAGTCCGAATTGCGATTTGTCGGCCATTGGCGATGCGTTGCTTCACTCGTCCTGAAATCTGTTTCGCCACTCCATGCGCCGCAGCGATACGTCCCGGCGGGATTGGAGGCGCACGATAGACGGTTAACGCGCGCCGCTGCAAGCCTGGCGCCGGCGCTTGTCCAAGCCGGAATCGCACGCCGGAACCATCGGGGCCGACGTCGCTGTGCCAACACTTGTTGCGGCACGGCCCGGCCGCTATCGTCCGTCGGCTTGGCGCTCGCAGAAGAGATGCCGAACGGTAAGGCAGAATGGAAGGCGGCAAGAAAAACGCGCTGCGGGCATATGGATACTGGGCCGGCATAAATCTGATCGTTTTTGCCTTGCTTTTTCCTCTTGCGGACGCGGTCGCCGAATGGAGGGGTGGGGCTTGGAAAATCTATTTTGATTTCGAGCTTCGAACAGCGCTGATGCCGCAATTCATCTTGCCGTATCATTCGATGAGTATCCTGTTTCTGCTGCCGCCCTTCCTTTTGAACGCATCTGAAATGGCGGTTTTGGGAAAGCGCGTTCTCGTTGCGACTTTGCTTGGGTGCGCGACCTTCCTGATCATGCCGGCGCAGCTTGGTTTCGTTCGGGTGATGCCCGACGGAATGCTCTACCAAAGAATGTTCGCGGGGATTTTCCTGCTCGACGGGACGCACAATCTGGTGCCGTCGCTGCATGTGGTCTATGCCTCGCTGAGCATCTACAGCTATAGCCAGGCCGTGCGCCGGTCCGGCGCAAGAGTGCTTTTGTGGCTGTGGTGGTGCCTGATCGTGAGCGCTACGCTGCTCGTGCATCAGCATCATTTGGCAGACGTGGTATCGGGCCTGGCGCTGGCATTTCTTTTGTGTTGCTGGGATCCGTCGACGCGCGTTTCTCGGAGATCCGCAAAGACGCAAAAGACGGGAATACCGGCCGACGAAACCGCGGCTTGAGCCTGACTCCTGTCGCCTGATTTGACGGCCATCGTCGTCCGACAATATGGTCGACCGTAACCCGCTAGCGCGCCTCGCGATCCTCAGATTCGCCCGGCGAGCCTTTCGGAAACATGCTTTTGAGAGGCAGTCATGGAACAATGCTGGCGCTGGTATGGCCCGAACGATCCCGTCACGCTCGACCACATCAAGCAGGCGGGTGCTTCAGGCATCGTGACGGCGCTGCACGGCATCTATGACGGCAGCGCCTGGCCGCTCGACGCAGTCCTCGAGCGCAAGCGCATCATCGAAGCGGCTGGCCTGAGCTGGTCGGTGGTGGAAAGCATCCCCGTCCACAACTCGATCAAGACCGGCACGCCGGAACGGGAGCGCTATGCCGGCTGGTACAGGGACACGATCCGGGCGCTGGCCAAAGCCGGCATCTCGACCATCTGCTACAATTTCATGCCGGTCGTCGACTGGACGCGTACCGATCTCATGTACCGACTGCCGATCACCGGCTACGCGCTGCGCTTCGACGCCCTCGACTTCGCCGCCTATGATGTCTTCGTGCTGAAGCGGCCGAATGCCGAGGCGAGCTACAGCCCGGCCCGGTTGCAGGAAGCGGAAGCGCGGCTGAAGACCTTGAGTGGCGAAGACATCGACAGGATCGAGCGCAACCTGATCGCCGGCCTGCCGGCCACGGAGCGCACCTACAATCGCGAGACGATGCGCGACGCGCTCGCCGACTATGCGGCGATCGGTTCGGCCGAACTGCGCGCCAACCTCGCCTGGTTCCTGAAGGAGATCATCCCGGCGGCCGAGGAAGTCGGCGCGCGCATGTGCATCCATCCCGACGATCCGCCGTTCTCGCTCTATGGGTTGCCGCGCGTGGTCTCGACCGCCGATGACGCGCGCTTCATCCTGGGGACGGTCGACAGCCCGTCGAACGGGCAGACCTTCTGCACCGGCTCCTACGGCGTGCGCGCCGACAACGACCTGGTCGCGATGATCGACGAGTTCGGGCCGAGAATCCATTTCGCGCATCTGCGCAATGTGACGCGCGAGAAGGACGGCTCCTTCTACGAGGCCGAGCATCTGGAAGGATCGACCGACATGGCCGAGGTCATCCTGGCGCTGATGAAGGAAGAGGCGCGCCGGCGCAAGGAAGGCCGGTCCGACTGGCGCATCCCGATGCGCCCGGACCATGGTCATCTGCTCGCCGACGATATCGGCAAGACAAAGATCAACCCCGGCTATTCGCTGATCGGGCGGCTCAAGGGTCTTGCCGAGCTGCGCGGCATCATGCGCGCCGTGGAGCGGTTCGAGCTGGCGTAAGCGGCAGCCGATCAGCCGCCACGCGCGTCGATGATCTCGACGAAGCGTGCGAAGAGGCCGGCCTGCGACTTGATCTTCAGCTTGCGGTAGATGTTGCGGCGGTGGACCTTCACCGTCCCCGGCACGATCCTGAGCGCCCTGGCGATCGATTCCGTGGAATGGCCCTGAAGCACCAGGTCGACCACCTGCTTTTCGCGCGAGGTCAGCGACAGGCTTTTCCAGATGTGGGCGCGGTCGAGCTCGTTGGGCATCGTGACGGTTTCGTCCGATGGCCGGACGGCGGCTTGGTCGGCAGGCAAAGCCGGCCAGCGCTGCTTGCAGAGGCCGACCACCGCCGGCGCCATGTCGCGCAGCAGCCGGGCGTCGGCGGTGCCGAACGGTCCGGTGGCGCGCAGCCGCATCAGCGACAGCACCATCGCGTCCTTGCCGGCCAGCGGCACGAAGAAGCCGACTTCCTCGGCAAGTTTGGTCTGGCTGTAATAGGAGCGGTAGTATTCGCTGGCATAGAAGCGGTCCGGGGCAAGCTCGCGCATGCGCCAGAAACCTTCCTTGCGCTCGACGGCGGCATGGTGGAACGGGTCGAGCAGATAAGGCCCCTCCTGGTAGAGCGCGACGAAGATGTGGCTCTCCGCCGGCGAGAAGGTCTCGAACAGGAGCGGCGGCCTCGCAGCACCCCGATAGCCGAACATCACGCAGTGGTCGAAGCGGATATGTCCGCGCAGCCAGGCGACGATCGCCTTGCCGAAATGGTCGCCGCCAGGCTCGTGCGACGCGGCGATCACGGCGGCCAAGGCATTGTAGTCGTCACTGCGGGAGGCGACCA
This sequence comes from Mesorhizobium sp. B2-7-1, assembly GCF_006440735.1. Lineage (GTDB taxonomy): Bacteria > Pseudomonadota > Alphaproteobacteria > Rhizobiales > Rhizobiaceae > Mesorhizobium. The sequence goes on from NZ_VFUA01000037.1 coordinate 36,530, forward strand.
ATCCATACCCCTCTAAACGATAAAATCGGCTAAATATACCACCTGCGAGGTATATACTAGACGCTGTTGGCTCTGCTAGCGTCATGAGATTGCCTCATGCTGTCGCAGGAGCCCGTGGCTTGACTGCAGTGCCCGATATCGAATTTCGCGCGGTCACCAAGCGCTACGGCGCGGTCACCGCGGTCAGCGGCATCGACCTTGCCATTCCGCCCTCGGCCTTCGTCGCGCTGCTCGGCCCCTCCGGCTGCGGCAAGACGACGTGCCTGCGCATGATCGGCGGCTTCGAGCAGCCAAGCGAAGGCCAGGTGCTGATCCGCGGCCGCGACATGGCCGGCACGCCGCCCTACCGGCGGCCGGTCAACATGGTCTTCCAGCAATATGCGCTGTTCCCGCATCTCGATGTCGAGGACAACATCTCCTACGGGCTGCGCCAGGCGAGGCCGCGGCTGTCGTCGCGCGAGATCAGCCAGAGGGCGGGCGAGGCGCTTTCCATGGTGCAGCTCGCCGGCTATGGCCGCCGCAAGATCCATGAGCTTTCCGGCGGCCAGCAGCAGCGCGTCGCGCTCGCCCGGGCCCTGGTCAACAAGCCGGCGGTGCTTCTTCTCGACGAGCCGCTGGCGGCGCTCGACAAGAAGCTGCGCACCGATATGCAGATCGAGTTGCAGAACCTGCAGCGCGAGATCGGCATCACCTTCGTGCTGGTCACGCATGACCAGGAGGAGGCGCTGTCGATGAGCGACTTCGTCTGCGTCATGAATGGCGGCCGCGTCGTCCAGCTCGGACAGCCGAGCGAGATCTATGACGAGCCGGCGGACCTCTTCGTCGCCGATTTCGTCGGCAAGACCAATCTCGTCAGCGGCAAGGTGGCCGGGCTCTCAGGTGATCTCGTCGATGTCGCGCTCGCCGATGGCACTGTGATTTCGGCGCGCAAGCGGGTGCCGCTCAGCCGCGGCGAAGCCGTATCCGTCAGCTTGCGGCCGGAATCGCTCAGCCTCTCAGCGCCCGGAAGCGGCAGCCTGAAAGGCATCGTCCGCAACCGCATCTTCCTGGGTTCGACCGCGGAGTACGCGATCGAGGTCCCGGGCATCGGATCGCTGCTCGCCAAGGCCGACCACGTGATCGGTCAGGGCAACCTCTTCAGGCCGGGCGAACCCGTCGCCATCGGCTTTGCCGCCGGAGCGCCACTGGCGTTTCCGCACGCCAAGAACAACGGGACCAACCAGAGGGAAGACCAAAATGCCGAAATCCTATCGTGACGGACTGCCGATAACCCCCGATAAATTCGTCGACCAATTGATGCGCCTGAAGCGCGGCTCGATCAGCCGGCGCGACTTCCTCGGCCTCACCGGACTCGGCGTCGCGACCGCGGTCATGGCGCGCGAGCTCGGCATCATGCCGACGCCGGCCTTCGCCGCCGAGAATCTCGGCGACCGCATGTCGATCGCCACCTGGCCGAACTACCACGATCCGCAGACCTTCGAGAACTTCAAGGCCGATACCGGCGTCGCCGTCGAGGTCAACGTCTTCGGGTCGAATGAGGAGATGCTGGCCAAGCTGCAGGCCGGCGGCTCGGGCTGGAGCCTGTTCGTGCCGACCAACTACACGATCTCGACCTACAAGAAGCTCGGCATCATCGAAGCGCTCGACATGGCCAAGCTCGGCAATTTCGACGGCAAGTCGGAAGACGCGCGCTTCACCGCGGAAGGCACGATCGACGGCACGATCTACGCCGTGCCGAAGAACTGGGGCACGACCGGTTTTGCCGTCAACACCAAGAAGCTCGCCAAGCCGATGTCGAGTTGGAAGGAATTCTGGGATACGGCCATGGCCGAAGGCGACGGCCGCACCATGGTGCATGACTACCAGCTCACCACCATCGGCAACGCGCTGAAATATTACGGCTATTCCTTCAACTCGCTGAAGCAGGACGAACTCGCCAAGGCCGAGGAATTGCTGATCAAGGTCAAACCGCATCTGTTCGCGGTGTCGAGCGACTACCAGCCGGGCATGCGCGCCGGCGATGCCTGGATGACGATGTGCTGGACCAATGACGGGGCGCAACTCCATCGCGACATTCCCGAGATCGCCTATGTGCTCGGCAAGGAAGGTGGCGAGATCTGGACCGATTTCTACGCCATCCCGAAGGACGCGCCGAACAAGCCGGCCGGCTATGCGCTGCTCAACTATCTGATGAACCCGAAAGTGGCGGTGAAGGAGCATCTGGCCAATGGCGCGCCCTCGACCGATGCGCGCGTCAACGCGCTGCTGCCGAAGGAAGTGCTTGACAACCCGATCCTCTATCCGGCCGCCGACCTGTTGAAGCCGCTCGAGTTCGGCGCCGCCGCGACGCTCACCGATCCAGGCCGCGCCGAGCTGATGGCTCGCTTCAAGTCGGCTTGAGCGAGACCGGTCACAAACCCGATCAGGACAATGCGACCGGCGGACGAAAGTCCGCCGGCTCCCAACCGGCTTTTCCGATGCGCCGCAGTCTCTTTCGCAAAAACCTCGCGACGGCGCTGCTGCTCGCCCCGGCGGCGCTGTGGCTGGTCGTGTTCCTGGTGCTGCCCTTCGTCGCCATCGCCATCTTCAGCGTCGGCGAGCGGGCGCCGGAGGGCGGATACCAGGCGGCGCTGACTTTCGCGCAATATGCCAACTTGCCGGCGCGGGCGACCGCCTTCTGGAACACGATGGTGCTGGCGCCCGTCGGAGCGCTGGCCTGCCTGCTGGTCGCCTATCCCGTCGCCTACTACCTGGCGCTGCGCGCGCCGCAGCGCTGGCGGCTGATCCTGCTCGCGATGATCGTCATCCCGTTCTGGACCAGTCTTCTGATGCGCACCTATGCCTGGATGTACATCCTCGGCGGGCGCGGCATCCCGGCCTTGCTCGCCTATGTCGGCATCGAGGATTTGAGACTGATCAACACGCCGGGCGCGGTGCTGCTCGGCATCGTCTATGGCTATCTGCCGCTGATGATCCTGCCGATCTATGTCAGCCTGGAGCGGCTCGACCGCCGGCTGCTGGAAGCCTCCGCCGATCTCGGCGCCACGCCCCTGTCGACCTTCCTTGGCGTGACGCTCAGGCTGTCGCTGCCCGGCGTGATGACCGGCTTCTCGCTGGTGATGATCCTGCTGCTCGGCGAATATCTGATCCCGACGCTGCTCGGCGGCGGCAAGGTGTTCTTCATCGGCAACGCGCTGGTCGATCTCTTCCTGCAATCGCGCAACTGGCCGTTCGGATCGGCCATCGCCATCACGCTGGTGCTGGTCTCGGTCGTGGTGCTGATCGTCGCCAACCGCATCTCGACCCGGCTTTCGGGCGCACGCCGGGTGGACCTGATCTGATGCGTGCCTTCGTCGTCGCCGTCTTTGCCTTCCTCTACCTGCCGATCGCGCTGGTCGTGCTGTTCTCCTTCAATGCGGGCCACCATGCCAGCGAGTTCACCGGCTTCTCGGTGCAATGGTATGGCAAGGCGCTGTCCAATCCCTTCCTGGTCGAGGCGCTGAAGAACAGCCTGTTCATCGCCACGACCAGCGCGCTGCTCGCGGCCTTCTGCGGCACGGCCGCGGCGCTTGGGCTGCAGCGGGTCGGCGCGCGGACAAGGGCTCTCTTCGACGCATTGCTGGGTGCGGCGATCGTCGTTCCGGGCGTCGTCATCGGCATCTCGACGCTGGTGGCGCTGGTGCAGCTTTTCGCCGTCGTCAATCCGTTCCTCGCTTCCGTGTGGCCGACCGACCAGCCGCCACGGCTATCGCTCGGCTACGGCTCGATCATCGCCGCGCACGGCCTCTTTTCCATGGCGCTGGTGACGATGATCGTCGGCACGCGGCTCGCGAGCCTCGACCGCAACCTCGTCGAGGCCTCGAGCGATCTCTACGCCACGCCACTGACGACGTTCCACTCGATCGTGCTGCCGCAGATCATGCCGGCGGTGATCGCGGGCTTCCTGCTCGCCTTCACCTTCTCCTTCGACGATTTCATCATCGCCTTCTTCGTCGCCGGCGCGCAGACGACGCTGCCGATCTATGTCTTTGCCTCGATCCGGCGCGGCGTGACGCCGGAGATCAACGCCATCGCGACGATCGTGCTCGCCGCGTCGGTCCTGCTCGTCCTGCTCGCCCAATGGCAGCTCGGCCGGCGAAAGCCATCGCCTTGAAAGACAGATCCATGATTTTGAAGGACCGTATCGCCGTGGTGACGGGCGCCGGGTCGGGCATCGGCCGTGCCGGCGCGATGATCATGGCGCGGGAAGGGGCGCTCGTGGTCATCGCCGACCGTGATGCGGCGGCGGGCGACGCCACCGCATCCGACATCCGCGAAGCCGGCGGCCGCGCCGAGGCGATCGCCACCGATGTCGGCGATGATACGGCCGTCGAGGACTTGATCGAGGGAACGCTCGGCAGGCATGGCCGCATCGATATCCTGCATAGCCATGCCGGCATCCAGGTCGGCGGCACGCTGACGGAGGTAGGCACCGACGGCATGGACGCCTCGTGGCGCATCAATGTGCGGGCCCAGTTCCTGGCGGCGAAGATCGCCATGCCGGCGATGATCGCGCAAGGCGGCGGCGTCATCCTCAACACGGCGTCCAATTCCGGCGTGTTCTACGATCGCGAGATGATCGCCTATGCCACGTCCAAGCATGCCGTGGTGGCAATGACCCGGCAGATGTCGCTCGACTACGCCAGGCACAATGTGCGCGTCAACGCGCTCTGCCCGGGCTGGGTCGACACGCCGTTCAACGAGCCGTTCATCGCCCAGATGGGTGGGCGCGATGCGATCGAAACCTATGTCCGCACCAAGATCCCGATGGGGCGCTGGGCGAGCGCACAGGAGATCGCCGAAGCGATCCTGTTTCTCGTCTCCGACCGTTCGTCCTTCATGACCGGCCAGGCTCTGGTCGTGGACGGTGGCGAGAGCGTCGGCTGATGTGGTCCAGCAAAGCGGACTTGCGTCGGCGGCGATGATAGGTCAAACCATGGGCTTCGAAGTTTTGTTTTTACGCAATTCCGGACGGAAAACCGCTCACACTTTTCCTGGAATTGCTCTAGTGAGACCCGTCATGCAAGCTGCAAAACAGCAATACCGCGCCAGGCATTCGGTTGCCGACGGTATTTCGTTTGCGCGCGCGGGGTATCGCTGATCATGCGCTGCTGCCGCCATGAGAACCTGCAGCGCGCGGAGGACACCAAGGTCGGCTCGCATGTCGTTCGTGACGGCTGGACCGAAGGGGTGCAGGGCGCCCTGAACCCGGCCTTTCGGCCGGCCATCAGGCGGGCGTCCGTCCTCGGATAACGCAGCTTAGATAACGCCCTAACCGGAACGGACATGCCCGCCGAAGCGATTTCTCCTTCGTACGGACATGACCAATGCCTGATAATCTGAACACCTCATTCGCCGGCGCGGACACGCAAAGCTGGTTGAAGACGCACGCGATCAACGAAGTCGAGTGCTTCGTGCCCGACGTCAACGGCGTGTTGCGCGGCAAGACGCTGCCGGTCGCCAAATTCCTCAAGTCGCTCGACGACCGCGCGCTCTACCTGCCGAGCAGTGCCTTCCTGGTCGCTGTCGACGGCCGCTATTCCGGCTCAATCGACGAGGGCTTTGCCTATGCCGATCCGGACATGCGCATGGTGCCGGACACGTCCACGCTGTGCGTGGCGCCCGGCAACGCCGGCAAGGCCTATATTTTCGCCGACACGTTCCACATGGACGACCGGCCGTGGATGGCTTCACCCCGCCATGTGCTGAGGGCGGTGCTCGACCTTTATCATAAGCGCGGCTGGCGCGCGGTGATGGCGCCGGAGCTCGAATTCTATCTGACGGCGCCAAATCCCGATCCGGATCGTCCGATCACGGCGCCGGTGGGGCGCAACGGCCGGCCCGAAAACGTGCAGCATCCTTACGACATGCAGGCGATGGAGGAGTTCGAAACGGTGACGCGGCGGCTCTATGAGCATGCTGCCATCACCGGCCTGCCGCTCGACACGCTGATCCATGAATCCGGCACGGCGCAGCTCGAGATCAATCTTCTGCATGGCGATCCGCTGGCGCTCGCCGACAAGGTGCTGCTGTTCAAGCGCCTAGCCAGACAGGCGGCGCAGGCCAACGGCATGCACGCCACCTTCATGGCCAAGCCTATCGCCGCGCAGGCCGGCAGCTCGATGCACCTGCACATGTCGATCGTCGACGAGAGCGGCGAGCCCTTGTTTGCCGGCAAAGACGGTGAGGACAGCGAGATGTTCGCGCACTTCATCGGCGGCCTGCAGAAATACATCCCCGAAATCATGCCGCTGTTTGCGCCCAACGTGAATTCGTACCGGCGCATCCGGCCGAACCACAGCGCTCCGGCCAACATCGAATGGTCGCATGACAACCGCTCCTGCGGCCTGCGCGTGCCGCTGGGCGGGCGCGCCGCGCGTCGCATCGAGAACCGGCTCCCAGGCGCCGACGCCAATCCCTATCTTGCCATGGCCGGCTCCTTGATCGCCGGCTATCTCGGCATCGAGGAGCAGCTCGCGCGATCCGCCGAGGCATCCGGCAACGCCTACAAGAGCAAAAGCACGCTGCCGAAAACCATGGAGGAAGCGCTCGACCGCTTCGCCGCCTGCGAGCCCGTCCGGGCGCTGCTCGGCGAGGATTTCTTCCAGACCTATCTGCGCGTGAAGAGCGTCGAGCTCGACCTGTTCCAGAGCGTCGTGACGTCCTGGGAACGCGACCACCTGCTGCTCAAGGTGTGACCATGGCAACGCGTTACACAGGTTTCAATTCCGGTCTCGATATCGGCAAATCCTATTATGTCGCCACCGCCAATCCGGCGCCCGACCATCCCGCTTTAGCCGGCGATGTCGAAGCCGATCTGGTGGTGGTGGGCGGCGGCTGCACCGGCCTTTCGGCGGCGCTGCATGCGGCCGAGCGTGGGCTGAAGGTGGTGCTGCTCGAAGGCGGCAAGATCGGCTGGGGCGCCTCGGGGCGCAATGGCGGCCAGATGATCCCCGGCCTGCGCAAAGGCGCCAGGGGACTGGTGAAAAGCTTCGGGCCGGAACGGGCGAAGGCGCTGTTCGACCTCGCCTTCGAGGCGCGCGGGCTGGTGCTCGACATCATCGAGCGCCACGGCATCGAATGCGACTTGCGCCAGACCGGCCACCTGGTCGGCGCCGTCAACAGTTCCGACATGCGCGACTTCGAGGAAGAAGCCGAGTGCCTCGCCAAGGTGATGAAGTTTACCGATGTCGAGATCCTGTCGGCGGCCGAGGCGCGGCAGATGGTGGACACGCCCTACCAGGGCGCGGTGTTCGAGAGGCTCGGCGGCCATATGCATCCGCTCAACTACACGCTGGGGCTCGCCCGCGCCGCTACCGCCGCCGGCGTCGTCATCCATGAGAACTCGGTTGCCGCCCGGCTGGAGCGCGAACCTTCCATCCGCGTGTTCACCGACAAGGGGTCAGTTCGCGCCAGACATGTGGTGCTGGCCGGAGATGCGCTGCTCCAGGGGTTGGAGCCGCGCGTCAACAGCCGCATCATGCCGGTCGGCAACTATATCGTCGCCACCGAGCCCTTGGGCGAGCGCAATGTCATCCCGGCCAATGTCGCGGTGTCCGACACGCTGTTCGTGGTGAACTACTACCGCAAGTCGGCGGACGGCCGCCTGCTGTTTGGTGGCGGCGAGCGCTACACGCCGTCGCCGCCGGCCGACATAGCCGGCTTCGTGCGGCCGCATATGGAGAAGACCTTTCCGCAGCTCAAGGGCTGCCGCATCGATCATGCCTGGGGCGGACTTGTGTCGGTAACGACGTCGCGCCTGCCGCATGTCGGGCACTATGGCGAGGTCTATTTCGCGCATGGCTATTCCGGCAAGGGCGTCATCCTGTCGACGCTGTCGGGCAAGCTCTTGGCGGAAGCGATCACGGGCGATGCCTCGCGGCTCGATCTCTTCTCGACCTTGACGCCGCTGCCGTTCCCGGGCGGGACGGCGCTGCGCGGTCCGCTCTATGTGCTCGGCATGCTGTGGTACGCCATGCGCGATCGGCTCCGGCACTGAAGGTCTATTGATATTCGGGTGAGGCCGGCCTGCAAATGGCGGCTTCCTGCGCTTCCGGTGCTCACGTACGAAAAGTACGCTCCGCTCCGGTTCTCAGAACCCACCCAGTTGGTCGCTTCGCGCCCGTCTTCGACTCCGGCTCGGCCTGATCTGAATCTCAATAGACCCCAGGCTGGCTTTCCGGTCTTTGGCGTGGCTAATGTCTACGTCGGGACCCCGAGAAGGAAGACCGATGAACATCGAGCCGGGCCGGCTGACGAAGAAGGAACGACATGAGCTGATCCTGTCGGAGGTGCGGCGCTCGGCATCGATCCGCATCTCAAAGCTTGCGCGGCGCATCGGGGTCGCCGGCGAGACCATCCGCCGCGATCTGATCGAGCTCGGCGAGGCGGGGCTGATCAACCGCACCTATGGCGGCGCCACCATTTCGCTGGTGACGTCGGAACCGGTGATCGCCGAACGCGGCCTCACCATGGTCGAGGAGCGGGCCCGCGTCGGACGCGGCGCCGCCGGACTGATCGAGCGAGGCCGCATCGTGATGATCGATGGCGGATCGACCACCTACGAGGTCGCGCGCAGCCTGTCGCAGCTCGGCCGGGACCTGACGATCATCACCAACTCCGTCGGCGTCGCCTCGGTGGCCGGCGCCAACCCCAGCTTCCGCGTCATCCTTTGCCCCGGCACCTATGACAGCCGAGAGGCCGCCGTGCTCGGCGAGGACACGGTCGAATTCGTACGCCGCTACAATGCCGATGTCGCCATCATCGGCGCCTCGGCGCTGAACGCCGAGGGGCCGAGCGACATGATCTCGGGCGCTGCGGCGGTGAAGCGAGCGATGATGGGGCGGTCGCTGTCGACCATGCTGGTCGTCACCAACGACAAGTTCGGCCGCAGCGGCCTGGAGCGCATCTGCGCGCTCAGCGAGATTTCCGACGTCGTCACCGACAGCGAGCCGGCAGCGGAGTTGCGCATGGCGATCGACGAAGCGGGCGGCGAACTGCACGTCCTTGCTGAATAGATAATCGGCTAAGCATCCCGGTTGGTGAGCGCGATGTGGCAGCAGCCGGATCCATGGCCCGGCGTCCATGTGACATTGGCGAAGCGCACGCCGGTCGCCTCGAACAGGCCACGGTCGAAGGCGCCGGCGATGCGGCAGAGCGTGGCGAGTTTTTCCTCGCCGACGCCGGCCTCGACCCAGGCATCCTTCAGCGGGCAGCGCTTCACCTTGAAGGCGATGTGGCCGGCTCCGCGATCGACATCGGTGGGGTACATGCGCCCGCCATCCGGGCTGACGGCGAGGAACGCCTCGCCGATTGCCGGTGCGTCATTGGGGCCGAAATCGGCGAAAGCCATTGCCGCGACCTCCCGGCCGCGCTTTTCGATGGTGCGGATCATCACCGCTTCGGCCTTCTCCGCGCCGAGCTCGGCGGTCAGTTCGTCGAGGAAGAGGCGGTAGAGGTCGGCGCGGTTGCGGAAGGCGAAATCGAGCTCGCGCGACAGTTTTTCGGCTCTGGCTGCGGGGTCGGTCATGAGACGTCCTGATTTGTTGCTTGACCATGATCTTGTCTGCAAACCGGTTGCCACTTTGCGGGATCATGGTCGGTTTCTGATGAGCTTCGGCGTTGCCGCCACAAGCGCCTTGCCGATCGCCGATTGCGGGTTGGTGACGACGGCGCGGGCATCGCCGCTCTCGGCGATCCGGCCGGCATCGAGGATGATGACGCGGTGCGCCACGGCGCGGATGACGCCGAGGTCATGGGAAATGAAGAGATAGGCAATCCGTTCCCGCCGCTGCAGGTCGAGCAGCAATTCCAGGATCTGCCCACGCACCGACACATCGAGCGCCGACACGGCTTCGTCGAGCACGATCAGCGACGGCCGTGTGGCGATGGCGCGGGCGATCGCTACACGCTGGCGCTGGCCGCCGGAAATCTCGTGGATGGCGTGCGCGGCGAGGCCGGCATCGAGGCCGACGCGCTCCAGCAGCGCCGCGATCCGGCGCGGGCGCTCGGCGCGCGAGGCGATGCCGTGGATGCGCAAGGGATCGTCCAGCACGCGCGCTACGGTGGCGCGCGGATTGAAGGCCGCGAGCGGATCCTGGAACACCATCTGGATGCGAGCGCGGCGCGCGCGCAGCGCGGCGCCCGATAGAGCGAGGAAGTCGCTGTCTTCGAAGTCGATGCGGCCGGCATCGGGCTCGATCAGCCGCAGCACCAGCCTTGCGATGGTCGATTTGCCGCTGCCGGACGGTCCGGCAAGCGCCAGCGTCTCGGCCGGACCAATCTCGAAAGACACGTCGTCGACCGCCGCGAAAGGCTTGCCGCCTCGATGGTAGCGCTTGGCGAGATTGGAGACGGCAAGCACGCTCATGCCGGGGTGCCCTGCCGGTCAAGCAACGGCTTGGCATCGAGGCCGAGATGAGCGTCGAGCAGGGCGCGGGTGTAGGCATGGCGCGGCGCGTCGAGGATCTGGCCAGTCTCGCCGAGCTCAACCAGTTCGCCGTGGCGCAGCACCGCGATGCGATCGGCAAGCGTGGCGGCAAGCGCGATGTCGTGGCTGATGAAGAGCAGCGTCATGCCGTCCTCGGCGACGAGGCGCCGGATCAGGGCGACGATCTCCGCCTGGACGATGGTGTCGAGCGCGCTGGTCGCTTCATCGGCGATCAGGAGTTTTGGCGCGGCAGCGATTGCCGCGGCGATGGCGACGCGCTGCTTCTGGCCGCCGGAGAGCTGGTGCGGGTAGGCGCGGAGGGCCGAGTCCGGATCGGGCAGGCGGACGCGTTCGAGGAGGGTTTTGGCCTTGGCGTAGGCTTCAGGCCAGGTCAGTTCGAGATGGGTGCGGGCGACCTCGGCGATCTGCTTGCCGACCGGCATCACGGGGTCGAGGCTGGAAGAGGGGTCCTGGAAGACGAAGCCGATGTCGCGGCCGAGGCGAGGGTGGCTTGCTGGCAGGAACCATTCGATGCGCCCGCCAGTCTTGGCATCCCCCGCCAGCAGCCCCGCAATCGCCAGCGCCAGCGTGCTCTTTCCCGAACCGCTCTCGCCAATGATCGCCAGGCGCTCGCCAGCTTCCACATCCAGGCTCACGCCCTTCAGCGCCGTCGCCTCGACGCCGTCACGCCGATACCGCACCGAGAGATCGCGGATCGAGAGCAGGGCTGTCACGACAGGCTCCTGCGCACCGCGGTGCTTTCCACCACGCCTTCGCCTGCGAGGTATACGCCGAGCACGGTCAGCACCAGCGCGATGCCGGGCACGACCGACAGAAATGGCGCGGTGCGCAGCACTGTGCGTCCCTCGGCGATCATGCCGCCCCAGGTGACGCGGTTGGGGTCGCCGAGGCCGAGGAAGGACAGCGCTGCTTCGGTCAGGATCGCGGCCGCCACGATCACGGACGACAGCGCCAACACCGGCGGCAGGGCATTGGGCAACACCTCGTGAAAGGCGATCTCAAGCGGATGCATGCCGATGACGCGGGCGCCGGCGACATAGTCGCGTTCGCGGATCGAAAGCACTTCCGCGCGCGCCACCCGCGCCGGCCCGGTCCAGGCGCCTAGCGCGATCGCGGCGACGACGACGCCGAGCGAGGGACCGACGATGCTGACGAAGGCCAAGGCGAGAAGAAAGCTAGGCACGGTCTGGAACGCATCGGTGATGCGCATCAGCACCTCGTCGATCAATCCGCCCGCGAAGCCGGCTAAAGTGCCGACCACGGCGCCGATCAGGAGCGCCGCGGCAGCAGCCGCCAGTCCCACCGCCAGCGAGGTGCGGGCGCCGTGAAAAAGCTCGGCCAGCACATCGCGGCCGAGCCGGTCGGTGCCGAGCGGCAGCGACCAATCCTGGAACGGCGGCAGCAGCGCCGGGCCGGCGATCGCCTGCGGGTCGCCGGGAAACAGCAGCGGCGCCGCCAGCGCCATGACAATGAGCAAGGCGAGGATTGCTGCTCCGGCGATGGCTTCCGGTGTGCCAAAGAAACGACGCAGGCGGCTCATGCGCGGGCCTCGCCGGCGCCGACGCGCGGATCGAGGAAAGCGTAGGCGAGATCGACCAGAAGGTTGATGACGACGACCAGAACGGCGCTGACCAGGATGATGCCGAGGAGCAGCGGCGTGTCGCGCCCGGCGACGGCTTCCTGCGCCAGCCGGCCGAGACCGGGCACGGCGAAGACGCTTTCGATCACGACGCTGCCGCCCAGCATCTGCGCCGATTGCAGGCCGAGCATGGTGACCAATGGCAGAAGCGCGTTGCGGGCGACATGGGCAAGCACGATGCGGCGGCGCGACAGGCCTCTGGCGCGGGCTGCAAGCACAAAATCCTGCCGCCAGGCTTCGGCCATGCCGGCGCGCATCATGCGCAGATAGAGCGCCAGATAAATGAAGCCCAGCGCCGAGACCGGCAGCACGAGATGGGTGGCGATATCGGAGGCGCGGGAAAACCCGGTCTTGGCCGACGCGATGGTCTCGATGCCGCCGATCGGCAGCCAGCGCAAATCGACGGCAAAGACGACGATCAGCACGAGGCCGAGCCAGAAGCCGGGCACGGCATAGAGCGCCAGCGAGCCGATCGACAGGAAGCGATCGCGAAAGCTGCCGGGTCTGGCGCCGGCATAGATGCCGAGCGCCGAGCCGAGGCCGAAGGAAAGCGCTGTGGCGCTGCCCATCAGGACGAGCGTAGTCGGCAGGCGTTCGAGTATGACGTCGCGGATCGGCCGCGAGAAGGTGACGGACTGGCCGAGGTCGAGATGCAGCAAGGCCCAGAGATAGTTGGCGAGGCGGGTGAGTTCCGACTGGTCGAGGCCCCAGCGGTGGCGCAGCAATTCGATCATGCCTGCGTCGCCGCCGGTCGAGACAATGTAGGCGTCGACCGCGTCGCCGGGTGCGGCTTCAAGGAGCAAGAAGCGGCCGATGACGACGAGCAGGAGAACGAAGATGCTGCCGACGAGACGGCGGCGGATGAGGGTGAAGGCGCGGGTCATGCGCGCCTCGGCGCGGTGACGGTATGCTGGCAATAGGAAATGCCGAGCCCAGGCCCCCCTCTCTGTCCTGCCGGACATCTCCCCCTCAAGGGGGGAGATTGTTTGTCATCTATGGCTTCGCCAATTTTCGACGTTGCAGAACTGGCGGGACGGACAAACGGCTGATCTCCCCCCTTGCGGGGGAGATGTCCGGCAGGACAGAGGGGGGTGTGAAGGAACTCGGCCTCTGGCCAAGTAACCATTATCTCGCGAACTCTCATCCGCGCGAGTGTGTCACGATTCCAAATAGGTGTCCGCCCAGTTCGACACCGCCCAACGCGGGTTGTTGGCGATGTTGCCGACCGTATCGCGGGCGACGGAGATGAAGCTCCATTCGGCGACGTTGATCAGCGGCAAATCGGCCGCCACCTTCTTCTGGAACTCCTTGTAGAGCTCCGTGCGGGCCGATGTGTCGAGCGTCTCCGATGCCTTGACGATCAGCGCGTCGAGGTCGGCGTTCTTGTAGCCGCCCTGGTTGGAGAAGGGCACGCCGTCGGGAATGCCGCTTTGCACCAGGATGGTGGTCGAGATCGCCGGATCGCCACGGAACACCGGCGGACCGACGGCAAGGTCGAAGGCGTGGTCGGTGTAGACCGCCTTGATGTGCGCGGCGGAATCGTTGTTGACGATCGTGGCGTCGATGCCGACGGCGGCGAGCGCCTGGCGCAGATAGTCGCCGAACTGCTTCGTCTCGTTGAAATAAGGCGCCGGCAAGAGTTTCAGCGCAAAGCGCTTGCCGTCGTCGGCACGCTTGTAGCCGGCTTCGTCGAGAAGCGCATTGGCCTTGGCGACGTCGAATGGATAGGTCGGCACGTCGGCGGTGTAGAATTGCGGATCGTTCTTCGGCACCGGGCCGGTGGCGGTGGCGGCGTAGCCGAGGAAGATCGTCTTGACGACGAAATCCTTGTCGATGGCATGCGCGATCGCCTGCCGCACCTTCAGATCGGCGAGCTCCTTGCGGCGGTGGTTGATCTCGACGACGAGCTGGTAGGTCAGCCCCTCATAGCCCTTGGTGATCACCTTCAGGCCGGGCACTTTGGAAATGCGATCGAGATCGGCGAGCGGCACGGCAGAGAAGGCGGCAAGCTGGATCTCTTCGGCTTCCAGCGCCGCCGCGGCCGACGTGCGATCGGGAAGCACCTGGTAGACGATCTCGTCGAGATAGGGCTCATCCTTGCCCCAATAGGCGTCGTTCCTGGTCAGCCGGTAATATTGACCGGCCTTGTATTCGGCGAATTTGAACGGACCGGTGCCGACCGGCGCGTTGTTGGCCGGATTGTCTTCGATTTTGCCCACCTCATAGACGTGTTTCGGCACGACGCTCGACAGCGCCGGCAGCGCGTTGCGGATCAGCTGGAACGGCGTCGGCTTGGCGAACTTGAAGACCGCCGTCAGCGCATCCGGCGTGTCGACCGCTTCGAGGTCCTTGAACACGGTGCGGCCGAGATTCTGCAACGGCTTCCAGATCTGCAGCGCGGAGAAGGCGACGTCGGCCGAGGTGAAGGGCTTGCCGTCATGCCATTTGACGCCGTCACGCAATTTGAAGGCCACCGACAGGCCGTCGGCGGCACCCTCCCAGGAAAGCGCGAGCCGCGGTTCGGGCCCGTCCTTGCCGTCGAAGGAAGCCTCGGCCAGCGTCTCGACGATCTTGCTCGAGATGAAGAAGACTCCGTTGGAGGCGACGATCGCCGGGTTGAGGTTGCGCGGCTCGGAATCGGCGGCAAGGATCAGCCGGCCGCCCTTCTTCGGCGTCTGCGCGAAGCCGATGGTCGGCAATGCGGTCGAGGCCAGAAGCAGCGCCGAGCCGGCCAGCAGGCCGCGGCGTGAAATCGTCAATTCGGACATCGCTCAAACTCCCCTCTTCGCACGGTGACAGGCGCGGCAATTGCGTGATTATGGCTCTCGGCGAAGGTTTCGCCAGAGACGGATTTGGCGCATCATGGCTTGGCTTTGAAATTTCCGTCCGCTGGACCAGCCGGCCGAAAGAGGCTTTCTGCTCCTATCTGGTAAGACCAGTTTATAGAGAAGCAGGATCAGGATTCGGATAGAAACCGCCTTTAGCGTGAAAGTGATCAATTCTGGCTGGACCAGAGTGGCCAAAATGATGCAGATTTGACCGACAGCCATACATCATGACGTTCGGCGCTTCTGCGGCCGATGAAAAACAGGGAGAGGCAGATGAACATCGCTCCGGGTAAAACCGAGGTCAGCAGTGTCCCGTTCGACCAGGCGCGGGTGGACCGGCTGATGGAAGAGGCCGGCATCGACGTGCTCTTCGCCACGTCCAAGCACAACACACAATATCTGCTCGGCGGCTACAAGTTCATCTTCTTCGCGGCGATGGATGCGATCGGCCACAGCCGCTATCTGCCGATCGTCCTTTACGAGAAGGGCGGACCGGAGCACGCGGCCTATATCGGCAACAAGATGGAAGGCGGCGAGCACCAGAACCATCCCTTCTGGACGCCGACGCTGCATGCGGCCTGCTGGGGCACGCTCGACGCCGCCAATCTCGCGGTGGAGCATCTGCGCCAAATCGGCAAGTCGGCGGCGCGCATCGGCATCGAGCCGGGCTTTCTGCCGTCGGATGCCTATGCGCTGGTCCGCAAGGCGCTGCCGGATGCCAAGCTGATCGACGCGACCGACATGCTGGAGCGCATGCGCGCCATCAAGACCGAGGCGGAGCTGGAACAGCTGCGCATCGCCTCCGAGCTGATCACCGATTCCATGCTGGCGACTATTCGTTGGGCGCGCGAGGGCAAGAGCAAGACCGACATCATCGAGCAGCTCAGGCGCGAGGAGACCAATCGCGGCGCGCATTTCGAATATTGCCTGCTGACGCTGGGCTCCAGCCACAACCGCGCGGCGTCCAGCCAGGCGTGGAAGAAGGGCGAGGTGATGTCGATCGATTCCGGCGGCAACTATCACGGCTATATCGGCGATCTCTGCCGCATGGGCGTGCTCGGCGAACCGGACGCCGAGCTGGAGGATCTGCTGGCCGAAGTCGAGACCGTGCAGCAGGCGGCCTTTTCCAAGGTCAAGGCAGGAATACTGGGCGGCGACATGATCGCGCATGCGGAGAGCGTGCTGAAAGCGTCGAAGGTGGCGGCCTATACCGATTTCTTCGCCCACGGCATGGGGCTGATCACCCATGAGGCGCCGTTCCTGATGACCAATCATCCGGTCGCCTATGAGGGCACCTATGCGGCAAAGCCGCTGGAAAAGAACATGGTGCTTTCGGTCGAGACGACCATGCTTCACCCGACGCGCGGCTTCATCAAGCTGGAGGACACGGTGGCCGTCACCGACGCCGGCTATGTGATGTTCGGCGATCGGGGACGGGGGTGGAAC
>NZ_VFUA01000038.1 GCF_006440735.1 Mesorhizobium sp. B2-7-1
GTCGGATTGCCCCGAATTGCCCTTCGCAATTCGGCTGGCAATCCGGGTGAGGGGGAACCTTCCCCACAGCCCGGTCAGTCCGCCGAATGTTTTTCGAGCGTCACGCCGGCTTCGTCCATGCGCTTCAGCATCGTCTCGACCGAGCCGTTGAGGTCGATGCCGCGGCAGGCGTCGAGCCGCACGGTCGTCCTGAAACCCTGCTTCACCGCGTCGAGCGCCGAGAAGGCGACGCAGAAATCGGTGGCCAGCCCAACCAGGGTGATGGTGTCGATGCCGCGTTCCTTGAGGTAGCCGCCAAGGCCGGTCGGTGTCTTATGGTCGTTCTCGAAGAAGGCCGAATAGGAGTCGATCGCCGTGCGGAAGCCCTTGCGGATCACCAGTTCCGCCTTGGTCCAGGCAAGCCCTGAATGGAAATCGGAACCGAGGCTGCCCTGGATGCAATGATCCGGCCACAGCGTCTGCGGCCCGTAAGGCATCTCGATCGTCTCGAAGGTCTGCTTGCCGGGATGGCTGGAGGCGAAGCTCGAATGTCCGGCGGGGTGCCAGTCCTGCGTCAGGATCACATGATCGGTCCGCCGGATCAGGTCGTTGACCAAAGGCACGATCTCGTCGCCGCCGGCAACCGCCAGCGCGCCGCCGGGGCAAAAATCGTTCTGCAGGTCGATGACGATGAGCGCTTCTTCGGCCATGCGGCTCCCTCTCGTTTCAGCCCTCTCGTCTGGCTTGCGGGCTCCAGTCCAAAAGCCGCTGACGCGACCGAAGAGGGAACCTTGACCAGATGGCCGGCGGCGTCAACCTCCGGCGCCATAACAATCGCGTTCAGGTGTTGGCGGCGCAAACTCCGGCTTTGACAATTCCGACCGGCCTGATATCATTTGCATACGAATGAATTTGACCGGTCCGGGGACCGGCAAGAAGATCCGAAGCCGGCACTTCGGGAGGCCACGGGAAGGCCTAAGCTCTGGGAAGGCCCTTTTCGGGAAGGCAAAGCGTGATCCGTTACGCGAAACCCACCACGGTCGACGAGGCGCTCGCTTTGCTTGGCGAGGATCGTTGGCGCATTCTGGCCGGCGGCACGGATTTCTATCCGGCGCAGGGCGCCAAACCCTTCCGTGACAACATCCTCGACATCAACGGTCTCGCCGGATTGCGCGGCATCGCCGAGACGGACGAGCATTGGCGGATCGGCGCCCGCACGACCTGGACCGACGTCGTCCGCCACTCCCTGCCAGCCGCATTCGATGCGCTGAAGGCATCGGCGCGCGAAGTCGGCTCGGTCCAGATCCAGAATGTCGCCTCGGTTGCCGGCAATCTTTGCAACGCCTCGCCCGCTGCCGACGGCGTGCCGGCGCTTTTGGCCCTCGACGCCGATGTCGAGCTGCGCTCGGCGAAAGCCATCCGCCATCTGCCGCTCGGCGCATTCATCCTGGGCAATCGGCGCACGGCGCTGCAGGCCGGCGAGATGGTCACCGCCATCCGCGTGCCGAAGCGCTCCACGGCTGGCAATTCGGCCTTCGTCAAGCTTGGCGCGCGGCGCTATCTCGTCATCTCGATCGCCATGGCGGCGGCGCGGCTCGTGGTCGAGAATGGCGTCGTTGCCGAAGCGGCGATCGCCGTCGGCTCATGCTCGGCGGTCGCCCGCCGTCTCGCCGGCGTGGAGGCCGCCCTGCGCGGCCAGCCGGTCACGCCTGCACTTGCCGACGCGGTTCTGCCCGCGCCGATGGATGAATTGTCACCGATCGCCGACGTGCGCGGCAGCGCCGAGTACCGGCAGGATGCGGCGCGCGAGATCGTCGTTCGCGCCGTGCGCGCTGCGATCGGGCTCGACCAAGGCAAGGTGGCCGCATGAACATGGCACAGTCCGGCATCGCCCAATCCGGCATTGAACGCGCCGACATTGCTTTCGAGGTCAACGGTGCCGCCGTCACCGTTTCGGTGCCGCCGGTCAGGCGCCTGTCGCAGGTTCTGCGCGACGAGTTGCGGCTGACCGGCACCAAGGTCGGCTGCGATGCCGGCGATTGCGGCGCCTGCACGGTGCTCGTCGACGGCAATCCGGTCTGCGCCTGCCTGATGCCGGCGGCCTCGGTGCGAGGTGCTTCCGTCACCACCGTCGAGGGCCTTGCCAATGGCAGGCTGTCCGCCCTGCAGGCGTCCTTCCTCGAACACGGCGCCGCGCAATGCGGCATCTGCACGCCCGGCCTGCTGGTCGCGGCCACCGCGCTGCTGCAGCGCAATCCAACGCCGAGCGAAGCCGAGACGCAGGACGCGCTGGGCGGCGTGCTGTGCCGCTGCACCGGCTATCGCAAAATCGTTGCGGCGGTGATGCAGGCCTCGCGGCATATGAACGGCGTCGACCTTCGCCTGCCGCAAGCAGGCCACGCCGTTGGCGCCTCGCCGATCCGCCTTGACGGCGTGCCGAAAGTCACGGGCGACGAGAAGTTTGGCGGCGACTCTTTTCCGGCCGATGCGCTATCGGTGCTGGTGGTTCGCTCACCGCATTATCACGCCCGCTTCAGCTTCGGCGATTTGCAGACATGGGCGGACGCACACCCCAGCATCGCCGGCGTCTTCACCGCCGTCGATATTCCAGGCAAGAACTGTTTCGGCGCCATCGGCCCCTTCGCCGACCAGCCGGCGCTGGCCGAGGGTTTTGCTCGGCTGCGCGGCGAGGCGGTGGCGCTGGTGGCGGGCGAGCGCGAGGCGATCCTCGATCTCGACCTGACGGATTTTCCGATTTCCTGGACCGAGCTGCCGCATATGCTGCAGCCCGGCGAGGCGAAGGCCGAAGGTGCCGCGCTAATCCACAGCCACCGTCCGGCGAACCTGCTCACCTCCGGCCTGGTCGAGCGCGGCGATCCGGAAGCAGCGCTTGCAGGCGCGGCCGCCACCGTCTCCGGCGCCATCGAGACCTCCTTCGTCGAGCACGCTTATATCGAGCCGGAAGCCGGCTATGCTTATATGGATGGCGACACGCTGGTCGTCGTCGCCTGCACCCAGGCGCCTTACATGGACCGCGACGAGACGGCGAAGGTGCTGGGCCTTGCCGTCGACAAGGTGCGCATCGTGCCGACCGCCACGGGCGGCGGCTTCGGCTCGAAGCTCGACGTCTCGCTGCAGCCGCTCATCGGCCTTGTCGCGATGAAGACTGGGCGGCCGGCGGCACTTGCCTACACGCGCAACGAATCCATGATGTCGACCACCAAGCGCCATCCGGCCGAGATGAAAGCGACCATCGGCGCCGATGCCGAAGGACGTGTCACCGGCATGGTCTTCGAGGGCGATTTCAACACCGGCGCCTATGCCAGCTGGGGGCCGACGGTCGCCAATCGCGTCCCCGTGCATGCCTCCGGCCCCTATCTGACGCCGAACTACCGGGCGACCGGCTATGCCATCCACACCAACGGCCCGATCGCCGGCGCTTTCCGCGGCTTCGGCGTGCCGCAGTCCACCATCATGCAGGAGATGCTCTATGACGAGCTTGCCGGCAAGCTCGGCATCGACCGGCTCGATTTCCGCCTGAAGAATTGCCTGCGCGACGGCTGCGAAACCGTCACCGGCCAGCTTCTGGAAACGGGCGTCGGCATCGGCGAATGCCTGGAGCAGCTTCAGCCGCATTGGGCGCGCGCGCTGGCCGATGCCGAAACCTTCAATGCCACCAACACGGCGAGCAAACGCGGCGTCGGCGTCGCCTCCTGCTGGTATGGCTGCGGCAACACCTCGCTGCCCAATCCCTCGACCATCAAAGTCGGCATCTCGGGCTCGGGCGACGTCGTGCTGCACCAGGGCGCGGTCGATATCGGCCAGGGCTCCAACACCGTCATCACCCAGATTTGCGCCGACGCGCTCGGCCTGCCGCTGGACAGGTTCAAGCTGAAGAGCGCCGACACCGCCATCACGCCCGACGCCGGCAAGACATCCGCCTCGCGCCAGACTTTTGTGACAGGCAAGGCCGCTGAAAAGGCCGGGCGCGCGCTGCGCGAAAAAATCCTGCGCTTCGCCAACGTCTCCGGGCAAGCGACGATCGCGCTCGACGGCGCAAGCATCTCCATCCACGAAGGTGATGCCGCGCGGCGCATCGATCTGTCGGCGCTCAAGACCGATGCCGATGGCTACGTCTTCGTCGCCGAGGAAACCTACGACCCGCCGACGCTGCCGCTCGACGCCAAGGGCCAGGGCAAGCCCTATGCCGTCTACGGCTATGGCGCGCAGATCGCCGAACTCGACGTCGACCTCAAGCTCGGCACCGTGAAGCTGATCAGGATCACCGCCGCGCATGACGTCGGCAAGGCGATCAATCCGGTGCTGGTCGAAGGCCAGATCGAGGGCGGCATCGCGCAGGGCATCGGCATGGCGCTGATGGAGGAATATATCCCCGGCCGCACCGAGAACTTGCACGATTACCTCATCCCCACCATCGGCGACGTGCCGCCGGTCGAGCACATTCTGGTGGAGGTTCCGGACCCGGAAGGACCCTTCGGCGCCAAGGGCCTGGGCGAGCATGTGCTGATCCCGACGGCGCCGGCGATCCTCAACGCCATCCGCCATGCCACCGGTGTCCTGGTCACCAAGGTGCCGGCGACGCCGAGCCGTATCCTGGCGGCGATCCGTGAGAAGGAGGCGCGCCGATGAGCGAGCTTGCCGAACGTTTCGAAACCCACGATCCGGGCGAGAAGCAGCTGGCGGAAAAGATCCGCTGCGACGCCTGCCCTGTCATGTGCTACATCGCCGACGGCCGTACCGGCGCCTGCGACCGCTACGGCAATGTCGGCGGCCGCATTGTGCGCATGGATCCGCTGACCATCCTCGACCACGCCGCCGAGGCCGGCGGCGCGGTCGTGCCCTTCGTCGCCGAGGGCGAAGCCTGGAACGGCGAGCTGGTCAACACCGGCCGGCGCTTCGTCACTGCCATCGGCGCCGGTACCACCTATCCGGATTACAAGCCGGCGCCCTTCATCGTCAGCCAGGAGGTCGAAGGCGTCGATCTCGTCACCGTCGTCACCGAAGGCATCTTCTCCTATTGCGGCGTCAAGGTGAAGATCGACACCGACCGCCATATCGGCGACGAGACGGCGATCGTGCGTGTCGAAGGCGAGGCGATCGGCCATGTCACGACCGGCGAATACGGCTCGCAGATGCTGTCGCTCGGCGGCGTCCATCACCTCACCGGCGGCTCCAAGCAGGAAGGCCGCGCCACCTGCGACGCGCTGCTCAACCTGTGCAACCGCAAGCCGGTCGAGCTCACCATCGACGGCGGCGCGACGGTCGTCGTCGAGGCGGGCAAGGCGCCGGTCATCGACGGCAAGGTCGAGCACCGCATGCGCGTCGGCTGCGGCTCGGCCACCATCGGCATGTTCGCCACGCAATGGCGCGGCCTCGTCGACGAGGTGGTGGTGGTCGACGACCACATCACCGGCGTCGTCTCCGAGCACCAGGCCGGCAAGGTGCTGGGCTGGGAGGATACGGGCATCAAGATCATCGGCCGCCGTTCGACCCCTGGCCGCTACTTCAAGGTCTCAGAACCGGGCCTCGGCTGGGGCGGCACCACGATCTCCGACCCGCTGTCGATCCTGGGCGACTGGAACGCCAAGAAGGGCGCGCGTCCCGGCCTGTCGCTGCTGATGGTGTCGACCACCGGCGAGCAGTTCGCCTATTACGAGCTCGACGATGAGCTGAAGCCGGTCCAAAGGCCGTTTCCCGAGCGGCTGCAAAAATCCGTCGGGCTGATCGAGGACAATTGCGAGCCGGCTTTGTGCACGGTGCTGTTCATCGGCGGCGCTGGCGGTTCGCTGCGCGCCGGCGTCACCGAAAACCCTGTCAACCTCACCCGCTCGGTGCAGGGATTGAAGACTTATGTGACCGTCGGCGGTGCACCGGTTTATGTCTGGCCGGGCGGCGGCATCACGCTGATGGTCGACGTCACCCGCGTGCCGGAAGGCGCTTTTGGTTATGTGCCGACGCCGGCCCTTGTGGCGCCGATCGAATTCACGCTGCGCCGCGACGACTATGTCCGGCTCGGCGGCTACGAGAACGAGATACGCAGCGTCGAGGATATCCTCGCCAAGGGCGGCGAGTATCTCAATCCGCGCAGCAACACCGGGGCTCCGGTCAACAACCCCTGGCCGCCGCTGGCGCAGCTGCGGCGTGCGGCGGCGAATGGTGCCGGCTGATGAACGGCCCGCAGGCGCATTGGCTTGCCGACGGCAGGCGGCTCCATCTCAACCATGGGCCGATCGACCTGATCGTCGAGGCCTTCGGCGAAACGGATGAATGCCGCGCCGCTTACAAACAGGCGGTCGCTCGCTTTCAGACGATCCTGATCGAGGTGGTCGAAGAGCTTCCCGAATTGCGCCTGCCGGCATTCTTCCTGGCGCCACGCAATTTCGCGGGCCCGACCGCGCGCCGCATGGAAGCAGCCGTCATGCCGTTGGCGGAATGCTTCATCACGCCGATGGCCGCCGTTGCCGGTTCGGTAGCCGACGAAATTCTTGGCTCAATGCTCGCCGGTCGCCGGCTTGAGCGCGCTTACGTCAACAATGGCGGCGATTGCGCTCTCCATCTTGGCCTCAGCCAGTCGATGATGGTGGCGATTGCCGGCACCGGCAATGGCATGGCTGATCGTGTCACCATCCGCGCCGAAGATGGCGTGCGTGGCGTTGCCACCAGCGGCTGGCGCGGCCGGTCGTTTTCGCTGGGTATTGCCGACGCCGTCACCGTTCTCGCGCCGACTGGCGCCGAGGCCGACGCGGCGGCGACGCTGATCGCCAATGCCGTCGACCTGCCTGGACATCCGGCCATCGCCCGCGCCGCGGCGCGCGACCTGGCGCCCGACAGCGATCTCGGCGAGATGCTGGTGACGCAAAGCGTCGGCGCGCTCGCGCCCGGCGAGATTGCGCGGGCGCTGGACAACGGCCTTGCCGTCGCCGAAGATTTTCGCCGGCGCGGCCTGATCGCCGCATCGGCGCTGTTTCTCGCGGGCGAGGCCCGCATCAGTGGCTCGGTGTCGCTCGCCGCGCCCAACAAACATAAAGCGAAGGAAACTGCCCATGCCTGACTTTCCGATCCGCAAGGTCGCGGTGCTGACCGAGGAGATTTTCCATGATGGCGGCCCTGTGGCGAAAGAACCTCGCCTTCGCGCGGCGGCTCTCGCCGTGGTCAAGAACCCCTTCGCCGGCCGCTATGTCGAGGACCTGCAAGGCGCGATGGAAGACCTGAAGCCGCTCGGGCTTCTGCTCTCCGACAGGCTGATCGCGGCGCTCGGCGGCGACGTGAAGAAGATAGACGGTTACGGCAAGGGCGCCATCGTCGGCGCCGCCGGCGAATTGGAGCACGGCGCGCTCTGGCACGTGCCGGGCGGCTATGCCATGCGCGAGCGCCTCGGCGACGCCAAGGCCATCGTGCCGTCGGCCAAGAAGGTCGGCGCCTTCGGTTCAAAGCTCGACGTGCCGCTCGGCCATATCAACGCCGCCTATGTGCGCAGCCATTTCGACGCCATGGAGGTTGGCATCAGCGATGGCCCGCGTCCGGACGAGATCCTGTTCTGCCTCGCCATGACCTGTGGTCCGCGCGTCCACAACCGTATGGGCGGCCTGGCGGCGCAGGACATCAAGGCATGGGACGGTTTGAGATGAGCGGCGAGGACAATCTGCTGCGGCTCGTAGAGGCCGAAGACGGCGACGAGAACAACTACCATCTGCAGGACCAGGTCGGCTTCATCCTGCGCAAGGCGCATCAGCGCCATGTCGCGCTCTTCGCCTCGCATATTGGTGATCTCACGCCGCCGCAATTCGCTGCTCTGGCCAAGCTTCATGACATCGGCGAGACCTCGCAGAACCAGCTCGGAACGCTGATCGCGATGGACGCCGCCACCGTGAAGGGCGTCATCGACCGGCTGAAGGCGCGGGGCTTGGTCGAAGTCTCCAAGCACGAGGTCGACAAAAGGCGGCTGCTGGTCAACCTGACGCCGGAAGGCCGCGCGGCGATCGAGCGGCTGATCCCGCTTGCCCGCACGATTACAGAGGAAACACTGGCGCCGCTGACGGCCAAGGAGACCGCAACCTTTTTGCGGCTGCTGGCGAAGCTGGCTTAGAGCAATTCCAGGAAAAGTGTGAGCGGTTGGGCTCGGCGGCTTTGCCGTAGCCTTCCGCCCGGAATTGCCCTAGAGCGTTTGCGCGGCCTGCATCAGGCGGAAAGGATACGGTTTGCCGTCGCTGATGCTTGCGGTGCGCCGCCAGATCAAGACCACGACCAGCATCGAGACGTAGCCGTCAACAGCATAGTGCCAGCCCGAATACACCGAACCGAACAGGATGGCGATCGCGAATGCCCAGCCCGCAATGCCGAGCCAACGGTTGAGCCGCCCAAGGTAGCACGCGTTCAGCGTGGCGATCGCCACATGCATGCTGGGCATGGCGGAAATCCCGGAACCAAGCGCCAGCATGTCGGTCCTGTACGTGGCAAGAAGGTAGCTGGAATAAGACAGCACGTGCTCGTTGCCGGGCCGCTGCTTCAACACTTCCAGAAGCTCCGCATAGCGATCGCCACCCACCAACTCATCGTAGAAGATCGGGCCGACGGAGGAAAACAGCGTCGCCATGACCGTTCCGACCACTACAAGCACAAGGGCCATCGCGGTGAGATATCGCAGATGCACCGGCTGGTTGGCGAGCAGTGCTGCAAAAAACACCAAGCCGAACCATTCGAGAAACCAGAGTTTGGCATAGGTCACCGACACGACCATCGCCAGAAGGTCGGAATCGAATGCGTGAACGATGCGCCATGGCGCCTGGCCGTGCAGCAGCTCGCCGAAATCGGCCAGGGCTTCGTCACAGTAAAAGGGAACGATGTCGGGTATGTTCACCTTGTAGGTCGTGAACGCGGAGAGCATCAGGATGAACACGATCACGATGATCGCCGCCCGCAACCCATTGGCACGGATCGACATCGCGATGAATGTGAGCGGAGCCTTCGGCGACAAGACCATCGCCACCGGGATCGCCACGGCCAGAAAGCCGAGCGGTCCAAGGATGAAGAGCCGCGGCAAATACATCTGCGCCATCGTGTAATATGCCGACGGCCAGATCAGCGCCGCCACGGCAATATAGACCAGGCAGAGCCCAAACAGCTTTTGCGGAACATTGCCCAATTCGGGGTAACGCGCGAGCCGACCGAGTTGCCATCGCACCTGGCCTGGCGAGCTTGCATCCTCAAGTAAATCGCCGGATAGCACCATCAACGTCCCCCGAAACGCCGTCGAGGTCTATCTATAGTTGTTTATTTAATACATCCTTATCCGATTGCTTTGTGTTTGAAGCGCCCGGAAACAATAGCATTAGGGATATGTAATATACGTACGCTATACTTGAGAGGTTGGCGGTGACGAAATACCGGCGTCGAACATCTCCCTGGCCTGCTCGGCCGTATAGTAGCCAAGCCTGACATCCTCGGCGACTTGCTTCGGATCGCGCTCGCGCGGATCGCCATAGCCGCCGCCGCCCGGCGTGCCGACACGCACGCGGTCCCCGGCTTTGAGCGCGATGTCCTGTTCCTTGGAAAGATGCGGCGGCACATGCGCTTCGCCACTTCTGAACACGGTCACGCTGTTCGGCGCGCCGTCCTTGCCGCCGAGAGCGCCCTGTGGCCCAAAGCGGCCATGGTCCATGACGAAGGAAGCGCGGGCTTCACCGCGCAGGATCTCGACTTCATAGGCGAGCCCGAAGCCGCCGCGATGTTTTCCCGCGCCGCCGGAGCCCTCGCGCAGCGCATAGTGCCGGTAAAGTACCGGAAACGCCTGCTCCATGATCTCGACCGGAGGCGACTTCGAGATGCCGATGGTCGAGCAGCCATTGCTCAGTCCGTCATGGCCGACATTGCCGCCGTAGCCGCCGCCCGAGATCTGGTACATGACATAGTCGCGGCCGCGCGCCGGGTCGTTGCCGCCGAGCGCGAAATTGCCGCTGGAGCCGGCGGGTGCGGCCGTCACCTTTTCCGGCAGCGCCTGCACCATCGCCGCGAACACGGCTTCGGCGATGCGCTGCGAGACTTCCGCCGCGCAGCCTGACACGGGCCGAGGATATTTGGCGTCGAGGAACGTGCCTTCCGGCCGCTTGACGTGCAGCGGCTCGAAGGCGCCGGCGCTGATCGGCACTTCCGGAAAGATATGGCGCATGGCGAGGTAGACGGACGATAGCGTGGTCGCCAGAACGCTGTTCATCGGCCCGGCGCAAGGTTTCGATGAGCCGGCAAAATCGAAGGTGAGCGTATCGCCCTTCTTCGCGACAGCGAGATTGATGGTCAGCGGCTCGTTCACCACGCCGTCGGAATCGACGAAGGCCTGCGAGCGGTAGGTACCGTCGGGGATGACGGCGATCGAGGCGCGCATTTGCTCGGCGGCGCGGCGGCGCAGCTCGGCAATCGCCTCGACGACGGTTTCGTCACCGTAACGATCCAGGATTTCATTGAGCCTGTCCTGGCCGATCAGCAGTGCCGCGGCCTGCGCGCGGATGTCGCCGATGCGCTGGTCGGCGACCCGGATATTCGAGCAGATGATGGCGTAGATCTCCGGATCGAGCACGCCCTTCTTGAACAGTTTCACCGGCGGCAGCCTGAGCCCTTCTTGCTCGACCGCCGTGGCCGAGGCCGAAAACCCGCCCGGCACCGAGCCGCCGATATCCGGCCAATGGCCGGTGTTGGAAAGCCAGCAGAAGATCTTGCCACCCCGGTAGGCCGGCATGACGAAGCGCACATCCATCAGATGCGTGCCGCCGAGATAGGGATCGTTGACGATGTAGATGTCGCCCGGCTCCGGCGCTAGGCAGCGCCCGTCGGCGATCATCTCGATCACGGTCTTGGTCGAATACTGCATCACGCCGACGAACACCGGCAGGCCCTGGCTGCCTTGCGCGATGAGCGAGCCGTCGACCGCCGAATAGATGCCGTCGGAGCGGTCATTGGCCTCGGCGATGACCGGCGAGAAGGCGGCGCGGGAGAAGGTCAGGTCCATCTCGTCGCAGACCTGCTGCAGCGCCGCCTGCAGCACCGAAAGCGTGATCGTGTCGAGCTTTGCCATCTTAGGCCTCGCCGATGTCGATGATGATGTTGCCGTCGGCGTCCGAGCGTGCGCGGTCGCCACGTTCGAGCACGGTCGTGGCGTCCATCTGCTCCAGGATCGCCGGCCCTTCGATTGTTGCGTCGAGCGGCAGCTTTTCGCGGGCATAGACCGGTGTGTCGTGCCAAATGCCGTGATACCAGACCGGCCGGATCTCGCGCCGCGCTTCCTCGAGCGTTGCCCCCCGTCCAGCCGGGTCGATCAGCCGCGACAGGTCGATCTGCGGCCGTACGCCGGTGACCGAGGTGTTGAGGTTGACGAGATTGGCGCGGATCTCCGGCAGCTCGACCTTGAAGCGGGCGAAATAGGCTTTTTCGAACAGAAGCTGCAATGTTTCCCGTGAGACGGAAGACGAGGGCAGCGGCACGTTGATGATGTGGGTCTGGCCGACGAACTGCATGTCGGCGGTATGCGCGACGCGGATCGCGTCGGGCTTGACGGCTTCCTTGGCGATCAACGCCTCGCCTTCGTCCCGGTGCCGTTCCAGCACCTCGCGAAGCTTGGCTTCATCGACGCTCGCAACGGGCATGTTGATTGTGTTGACGAAGTCATGCCGCATGTCGGCGACGACGCAGCCAAGCGCATTGGTGATGCCCGGGCGCGCCGGCACCAGCACCCTGGGCAGGCCGAGTTCGCGGGCGAGCGCGGTCGCATGCAGCGGTCCGGCGCCGCCAAAGGCGAACAGCGCGAAATCGCGCGGGTCGTGGCCGCGCGACACCGAAACCATGCGGATGGCGCCGGCCATCTTCATGTTGCCGAGCCGCAGCACCGCGCCTGCCGCCTCGACGCCGGACAGGCCGGTGCGCTTGCCGATCTTGTCCTCGAAAATGCCGGTCACGCGCTCGACGGTGACTGGATTGTCGACCGCGAGCAGCTTCCTCGGCGCCAGGCGGCCCAGCACCAGATTGGCGTCGGTGATGGTCGGCTCGGTGCCGCCGCGCCCGTAGCAGATCGGGCCGGGATTGGCGCCAGCACTTTCCGGGCCGATCTGGATCAGCCCGGCCGCATCGACGCGGGCGATCGAACCGCCGCCGGCGCCGACCGTGTGCACCGCCACCATCGGCACATGGATCGGCATCGCATATTCGATCTCGATCTCGTTCGAGACGGCGGGCTCGGCGTTGCGGATCAGCGCCACGTCGGTCGATGTGCCACCCATGTCATAGGTGACGAGATTGCCGAAGCCGGCGCGCTTGCCCGTATAGGCGGCGGCGATCACGCCCGACGCCGGGCCAGACATCACGGTCTTGGCAGATTCCAGCGTGACGAAGCGGGCCGAGATCATGCCGCCATTGCCGTTCATGATCAGGAAGTCGCGGGCGTAACCCTTGCTGGCAAGTTCCTTGCGCAGCCGCTCGACATAGCGCTCGAGGATCGGCTGCACCGAAGCGTTGACCGCCGCCGTCACGCCGCGCTCGAATTCGCGCGCTTCCGAAAGCAGTGCATGTCCGGTGGTGATATGCCCGTTCGGCCAAAGCTCCGCCGCGATCTCGGCGGCGCGCCGCTCATGCGACGGGTTGGCGTAAGAGTGCAGGAAATGGATGACGAGCGACTCGCAGCCGGCTTCGAGCAGCTTTTTCACCGCATCGCGCATCTCGGCTTCGTCGAGTTGAATGCGCACGGCGCCCGAAGCCCCGACCCGTTCCGACACTTCCAGCCGAAGGTCGCGGGGAATGACCGGGACGAAAGTGCCCGTCATGCCATAGGCCTGCGGCCTTGTGCGGCGGCCAAGCTCGATCACGTCGCGAAAGCCGCGCGTGGTGATCATGCCGGTCCGCGCCAGCCGGCGCTCCAGCACGGCGTTGGTGGTGGTCGTCGTGCCGTGCACGATAAGGTCGATGCCGTCGATCGGAAAACCGGTCGCGCCAAGCGCGGCGACCACGCCGAAAGCCTGGTTTTCCACCGTCGTCGGCGTCTTGGCGATATGGACCTTGCCGCCCGCCTTGCCGTCGATCAGCAACAGATCGGTGAAGGTTCCGCCGACATCGATGCCGGCAACGACGCTTCCCGCCGACGCCGAAAATTTCTCATTCATTGCCGAAACTCGAAATGCCAGGACTACGGATATGCCTCGGTTTGGAAAGGCGTTTTACGCTGCCATCTTGACCTGAATATCATTTGTATACTAATAAATTCCGGACACAAGAGCTTACCGCTTGGCAGTGTGCAGAGAGCGCGCCGGAACCTGAACGTTCGGGCGCGCAGGAGAAAGTTTGGCGCCAGCGCGTTCCGTCTGGGCCGGAAAGTTGGGTTGGAATGAACACGACATCCGCGTTGAGCGTTGCCGGCTCGAAGCCGCTGCAGTTCCCGATCCCGGCCAATGTCTATGCCGAGACCGTGGTGTCGGTGAAGCACTACACCGACCGGCTGTTCTCCTTCCGCATCACCCGGCCGCAGTCGCTGCGCTTCCGCTCCGGCGAGTTCGTCATGATCGGCTTGCCCAATGCCGAGAAGCCGATCTTCCGCGCCTATTCGGTCGCCAGCCCCGCCTGGGACGACGAGCTCGAATTCTTCTCGATCAAGGTGCCGGACGGCCCGCTGACCTCCGAGCTGCAGAAGATTGAGGTCGGCGACACCGTCATCATGCGCCAGAAGTCGACCGGCACGCTGGTGCTCGACGCGCTGACGCCCGCCAAGCGCGTGGTCATGGTCTCGACCGGCACCGGCATCGCGCCCTTCGCCAGCCTGCTGCGCGACCCCGACACTTATGAGAAGTTCGACGAGGTCATCCTCACTCACACCTGCCGCGACAACGCCGAGCTCATTTACGGCCAGGAACTGGTCGCCGCGCTCGAAAGCGATCCGCTGATCGGCGAGCTGACCGGCGGCCGCGTGACGCTCTACAATTCGACGACGCGGGAAGAGTCGGCGCGCATGGGCCGCATCACCGCGCTGATCGGCTCGGGCAAGTTCTATTCCGACCTCGGCATCGACAAGCTCAATCCCGAGACCGACCGCATCATGATCTGCGGCTCGATGCATATGCTGAAGGACGTCAAGGAACTCGCCGAAAGCCTCGGCTTCCAGGAAGGTTCGCTCAGCCATCCGGCCAGCTTCGTCGTCGAGCGTGCCTTCGTCGGCTGATCAGATCGCCGTCCTGTCAAGTTTGCAGTTTTGACCATGCGGTCAAAAATTGGCTGCTTTCGCCGCCTTTTTCCGCTATGACCCACTGAAGGACTCGTGAAGGACAACTTCGCGGGTTATCTTCGGCTGAGGTCGCTGAGTGAAAGGGCAGGAGATGAGCACGATCCGCGAAGCAGGTGCCGGAGCTTCCAAGGTGATGCCGCTGCCGGCGCGCGCCGCCGCCAACACGCCAGTGCCGCTGGAACACGGCATCGCCCGCAATCCCGGCATGAAGCTCGATCTCGGCTTCCTGGAATCAGTGCGCAGCGTCAACCGCTCGGCGCTGGAGCGCCGTGTCGCGACGCTGACCAAGCGGCGCTCGATCAAGGCCGACAACCAGGCCGCCTGGCTGTTGCGCGCCATCGCCTGCATGGACCTCACCACGCTCAACTCCAACGACACGGACGAACGCGTGCGCCGGCTCTGCGCCAAGGCGATCAACCCGCTGCGCCGGGATATCGTCGAGGGTCTCGGTATTGCCGGCGAAATCATCCGGCCGGCGGCGGTCTGCGTCTACCATCCCTTCGTCGCCACCGCGGTCGACGCCGTGCGCGGCACCGGCATCCATGTCGCCGCGGTCTCGACCGCCTTCCCGCATGGCTTGGCGCCGCTGTCGACCCGGCTGCAGGAGATCGAGGCTTCGGTGCGCGACGGCGCCGACGAGATCGACGTCGTCATTCCGCGCGGCCTGGTCTACGGCGCAAAATGGCGCGAGCTGTTCAACGAGATCGTCGCCATGCGCGCCGCCTGCGGCGATGCGCATCTCAAGGTCATCCTCGGCACCGGCGACCTGGCAACGCTGCGCAACGTCATGCTTGCCTCCATGGTGGCGATGATGGCGGGGGCGGACTTCATCAAGACCTCGACCGGCAAGGAAAGCGTCAACGCCACGCTTCCCGTCGGGCTTGCGATGGTGCGCGCCATCCGCGCCTATTTCGAGGAAACCGGCTATCTCGTCGGCTTCAAGCCGGCCGGCGGCATTTCGACAGCGAAGGTCTCGCTCGACTGGCTGGTCCTGATGAAGGAAGAGCTCGGCCGGCCCTGGCTCGATCCGGCCTTGTTCCGCTTCGGCGCCTCCAGCCTGCTCACCGACATCGAACGCCAGCTCGAACATCATTTGACCGGCCACTATTCGGCCAACCATCGCCACGCGATGGCGTGAGTTTGTCAGCGCGGCGATGACTGGAACACCCCTCATCCGTCGCCTCCGGCGACACCTTCTCCCACAAGGGGAGAAGGACAGGCCCTGCCCCGGTCTGCCAATCGAATACCATTGTGAGCAACCGAGTGGCCCGCAGACATGCGCCTTCCCTTCTCCCCTTGTCGGAGAAGGTGGCCGAGCGAAGCTCGGTCGGATGAGGGGTGCTAGGCTTGGCGCCAACCTTCAAGGAACAAATCCATGAACATCCTCGAACGCTATCACGCCATGGAATATGGTCCGGCGCCGGAAGCCCGCAACGAGGCGGATGCCTGGCTCGCCGGGCGCGACTTCGCAAAAGCGCTGTTCATCGACGGCGCCTGGAAAGCGGCGGCCAGCGGCAAGACGTTCGACACCAGCGAACCGTCCTCGGGAAAACTTCTGGCCAAAATCTCGGACGCCGGTGCCGCCGATATCGACGCTGCGGTCTCCGCGGCCGCCAAGGCGCTGCCCAAATGGTCGGCATCCTCAGGCTACGCCCGCGCAAAAGTTCTCTACGCTATCGGCCGCGCCATGCAGCGCCACCAGCGCCTGTTCGCGGTGCTGGAATCGATCGACAACGGCAAGCCGATCCGCGAGAGCCGCGACATCGACGTGCCGCTGGCGATCCGCCACTTCATCCATCACGCCGGCTGGGCGCAGACGCTCGAGAAGGATTTCCCCGATCACAAGCCGGTCGGCGTTGTCGGCCAGGTCATCCCGTGGAATTTCCCGCTGCTGATGCTGGCCTGGAAGATCGCGCCGGCGCTTGCCGCCGGTTGCACGGTGGTGCTGAAGCCGGCCGAATTCACGCCGCTCACCGCCATATTGTTCGCCGAGATCTGCGAACGCGCCGGCGTGCCGAAGGGCGTCGTCAACATCGTGCAGGGTGGCCCCGAGGCGGGCGCGGCCATCGTCAACCATCCCGGTGTGCAGAAGATCGCCTTCACCGGCTCGTCGGAAGTCGGCAAGATCATCCGCAAGGCAACGGCCGGCTCAGGCAAGAAGCTGTCGCTGGAGCTCGGCGGCAAGTCGGCCTTCATCGTCTTCGAGGACGCCGATCTCGACAGCGCCGTCGAAGGTCTGGTCGACGGCATCTGGTTCAACCAGGGCCAGGTCTGCTGCGCCGGCTCGCGCCTCCTGGTGCAGGAAGGCATTGCGGAAGCCTTGATCGCCAAGGTCAAGGTCAGGATGAGCCGGCTGCGTGTCGGCAGCCCGCTCGACAAGAACACCGATATCGGCCCGCTGGTCGACCGCACGCAGCTCGACCGCGTCAAGGGTCTCATCGCCGAGGGCGCCAAGCAGGGCGCCGTCTGCTGGCAGCCTGACGCCACGCTGCCGACGACGGGCTACTATCACCTCCCGACGCTCGCAACAGCTGTTTCGCCGGCTAATATTCTGGCGCAGGAAGAAGTCTTCGGCCCGGTGCTGGCGACGATGAGCTTCCGTAACACCGAGGAAGCGATCGAGCTTGCCAACAACACGCGCTACGGCCTTGCCGCTTCGGTGTGGAGCGAGAATGTCAACCTGGCCCTGCATGTCGCGCCGCAGCTGAAGGCGGGCGTGGTGTGGGTCAACGGCACCAACATGTTCGACGCCGCCTGCGGCTTCGGCGGTTATCGCGAGAGCGGCTTCGGCCGCGAGGGCGGCCGCGAGGGCATGTTCGAATATCTCGCCGCCAAGCTGCCGGTCGGCCCTGCCATCAAGCCGGCCGCGGCCGGCTCGGCCCAGCCGGTCGAGCAGGCCGACGGCTTGGCCATCGACCGCACGGCAAAGCTGTTCATCGGCGGCAAGCAGGTGCGGCCGGACGGCAATTATTCGCTCGGCGTCGTGACCGCCAAGGGCAAGCTCGCCGGCGAAGTCGGCCTCGGCAGCCGCAAGGACATCCGCGACGCGGTCGCCGCCGCGCGCGCCTGCAAGGCCTGGCCCGATGCGACCGCCTATAACCGCAGCCAGGTTCTCTATTACTTCGCCGAGAACCTGTCGGGCCGCGCCGACGAGTTCGCCGCGCGCCTTGTCCAGCTGACCGGCGTGACGCCGAAGGCCGCGCGCGAGGAGGTCGAGCAGTCGATCGAGCGGTTGTTCCTCTATGCCGGCCTCGCCGACAAGTTCGAGGGCCGCGTCCACCAGCCGCCGGCCCGCGTCGTGACGCTGGCGCTGCATGAGCCGGTGGGCGTCGTCGGCATCGTCGCACCGGACAACCAGCCGCTGCTCAACTTCGTGTCGCTGGTCGCGCCGGCGCTTGCCATGGGCAACACCGTGGTAGCTGTGCCATCCGAACGCCACCCGCTTCTGGCCACCGACCTCTACCAGGTGATCGAATATTCCGACTTGCCTGCCGGTGCCATCAACATCGTCACCGGCCGAAGCGCCGAGCTCTGCGGCGTGCTGGCCAAGCACGACGATGTCGACGGGCTCTGGGTGTTCGCCAATGCCGACACCTGCGCCAAGGCGGAAGCCGACTCCATCGGCAACCTCAAGCGCGTCTGGACCGGCAATGGCCGCACGCTCGACTGGGCGTCGGAACAGGCCGCCGGCGAGGCCTTGCTGCGCCGCGCCATCGAGGTCAAGAACGTCTGGGTTCCCTACGGCGACTGAGGCGCCTCGCCTGGAGCACGCCGCGGCGGAGCCATTTCGGCCGCTGCAGCGAAGGTGATCGCGTTCGGGCTTGACGCTCGTGCCCTTGCTCTTTAACGAGAAAAAACATCTTTATATGTGAAGCGGAAATCTGACCGCACGATGCTGGCTGTCTGGCACACGACGCCGGGGCCGGCCATCGATAGAGGCGGATGCATCAGGCGAGGAGAAAAAGCATGGCGGATCTGGCAGGCAAGATCGTGGTCATAACCGCGGCGGCTCAAGGCATCGGCCGGGCAAGCGCGCTGGCTTTCGCCAAGGCGGGCGCGACCGTGCACGCCACCGATATCAACGAGCCGTTGCTGGCCGAATTGGGCAAGACGCCCGGCATCAAGACCCGCAAGCTCGATGTGCTGAACGACGCGGCCGTGGCTTCTGCCTTCGCTGAGATCGGCCGGGTCGATGTGCTGTTCAACTGCGCCGGTTTCGTCCATGGCGGCTCGATCCTCGAGATGAAGGACGAGGATCTCGACTTCGCGCTCAACCTCAACGTCCGTTCGATGATCCGCACCATCCGCGCCGTGCTTCCGGGTATGCTGGAGCGCGGCGACGGCTCGATCATCAACATGGCGTCGCTGGCAAGCTCGCAGAAGGGCGTGCCGAACCGCTTCGTCTACGGCCTGACCAAGGCGGCCGTGGTCGGCCTGACCAAGGCGGTCGCCGCCGATTATGTCGCCAAGGGCATTCGCTGCAACGCCATCTGCCCGGGCACGGTCGAAAGCCCGTCGCTGCAGGATCGCATGCATGCCCAGGGCGACTATGACGCGGCCCGCGCGGCCTTCATCGCCCGCCAGCCCATGGGCAGGCTCGGCACGCCGGAGGAAATCGCCGACCTCGCCGTCTATCTGGCCGGCGCCGCCTACACGTCGGGGCAGGCCTACAACATCGACGGCGGCTGGTCGATCTGATCGCCGCCGCGAAAGATCGTCAGCGAATACAGGAAGATCGCATCCCGGATAGCGTTTGCCGAACAAGGATCGAAGCGTCTGAAAATCCTCCCGGCTGGCCGGCTCGGACAAATGGCGCGCTTGCCGCCGGCAGGGTCGACGATTACGGTCCGCTGGCTTTGACGGAATTTGTGAAAACGGCCATTGGCCGCAAGGTGGAGAAGTTGAGATGAAGTTGTTGCGCTATGGCGAAGCTGGCAGCGAAAAGCCTGGCCTGCTCGATGCGGATGGGACGATCCGCGACCTTTCCGCTCATGTCGCCGATATCGCCGGCACGACGCTTCATCCGGCCTCGCTGGAAATGCTCTCGAAACTCGATTCGAAGTCGCTGCCGGTGGTTTCCGGCAAGCCGCGCCTGGGCGCCTGCGTCGCCGGTACCGGCAAATTCATCTGCATCGGCCTCAACTATTCCGACCACGCCGCCGAAACCGGCGCCACCGTGCCGTCGGAGCCGATCATCTTCATGAAGGCAAGCTCGGCGATCGTCGGACCGGATGACGATGTGCTGATCCCGCGCGGCTCTGAAAAGACCGACTGGGAGGTCGAGCTTGCCGTCGTCATCGGCAAGACCGCGAAGTATGTCTCGGAGGACGACGCGCTGGATTATATCGCCGGCTACGCCGTCGCGCATGACGTGTCCGAGCGCGCCTTCCAGGCCGAGCGCCAGGGCCAGTGGACCAAGGGCAAGTCCTGCGACACCTTCGGCCCGACCGGCCCGTGGCTGGTCACCAAGGACGAGGTCGCCGACCCGCAGAACCTGAAGATGTGGCTGACCGTCAACGGCAAGACCATGCAGAACGGCTCGACCAAGACCATGGTCTACGGCGTGAAGTATCTGGTCTCCTATCTCAGCCAGTTCATGTCGCTGCATCCCGGCGACATCATCTCCACCGGCACCCCGCCCGGTGTTGGCCTCGGCATGAAGCCGCCGGTGTTCCTGAAGGCCGGCGACGTCGTCGAGCTCGGCATCGAAGGGCTCGGCCAGCAGAAGCAGACTTTCAGGGCGGACGTGTAACGCCGACTTCCCCTTCTCCCCCTGTGGGAGAAGGTGGATCGGCGCGCAGCGCCGAGACGGATGAGAGGTGCTCCAACGGAGTGCAATCTCGAAGATTGAGGGTTCCCGGGCGCCTAGTTCTGCTGCGTCGTGATCCTTCCAACACCCCTCATCCGGCCGCTTCGCGGCCACCTTCTCCCGCAAGGGGAGAAGGGGAAGCTGGCGCTACTTCAAAACCTTCCCATCGGCCCCAAACCGGTACGTCTTCGCCGCATCCGGCGTCGCGTAAAGCACCGAGCCCGGCTCGGCATTGTAGACGCCGAAGATGCGCACGGTGATCAGCCCGGCCTTCTCGCAGTCGAGATAAAGGTTGGTGTCGGCGCCGAGATGCTCGGCATGCACCACCGTGCCTTTCCAGGCGCCGGACTTCGCGTCGACGGTGAGATGCTCCGGCCGCACGCCGATGGTCTTGGCCGTCTCGCCCAATTTGGCACCATCGATGAAATTCATCTTCGGCGAGCCGATGAAGCCGGCGACGAATTCGTTGGCCGGCGCATTATAGAGTTCCATCGGGCTGCCGATCTGCTCGATGCGGCCGGCATTGAGCACCACGAGCCGGTCGGCCAGCGTCATCGCCTCGACCTGGTCGTGGGTGACGTAGACCATCGTCGCCTTCAGCCGCCGGTGCAGCTGCGCAATCTCCAGGCGGGTGTTGACGCGCAGCGCCGCGTCGAGGTTCGACAGCGGCTCGTCGAAGAGGAACAGTTTTGGCTCGCGCACCACGGCGCGGCCGATGGCGACGCGCTGGCGCTGGCCGCCGGACAGTTCCGCCGGCCGGCGCTCGAGATAGGGCTCCAGCGACAGCATGGCGGAGGCGATCTTGATGCGGCGCTCGATCTCGGCCGCCGGCGTGCCGGCCTGCTTCAGGCCAAGCGCCATGTTGTTCCTCACCGTCAGATGCGGATAGAGCGCGTAGGTCTGGAACACCATGGCGATGCCGCGTTTCGCCGGCGGCGTGATCGAGACATCGGCGCCGTCGATCAGCACGCGGCCCGACGTCGAATCCTCCAGGCCGGCGATGACGCGCAGCAGCGTCGATTTTCCGCAGCCGGACGGGCCGACGAAGACGACGAATTCGCCATCATTGACCTCGAGGTCGATGCCCTTCAGCACTTCCACCGGCCCGAAAGCCTTTTTGACATTCTCGATCTTCAGCGAGCCCACGGCTTCGTTCCTGTTCTAGAGTTTGACGGCGTTGCCGCTGCGCACGCTCTCGTCGGCGGCAAGGCAGACGGCGAGCGACTTTACGGCATCGTCCATGTGGCGGGTGAGGTCGATATTTTCGCGGATGGCCTTGAGCAGGAACGCCTGCTCGAGGTCGCAAAGCTCCTGATGGCCCGGCTCGCCTTCCATCGACAGCAGCTGGTCTTCCCTGGCGAACTTGCCGTCCGGCCCGGTCTCGGCGCTGTGCAGCCGGATGGTCGAGGTCTTGGTGTGGGTGTCGATGTCGTCGGACTTGACGCCCTCCTTCATCACGATCGAGACGCAGCCCTTGGGCGACATCACGTCCTTCACGAAGAAGGCCGTCTCCGAGATCATCGGTCCCCAGCCGGCCTCGTACCAGCCGACCGAGCCGTCCTCGAACAGCACCTGCAGGTGGCCATAATTGTACATGGACGGCGCCACCTCGTCGGTCAACCGCACACCCATGCCGCGCACTTCGACGGGCCTCGCATCGGTGATCTGCAGCATCACGTCGAGATAATGCACGCCGCAATCGACGATCGGCGAGGTGGTCTGCATAAGTTGCTTGTGCGTCCCCCAGGTGTGGCCGGAAGACTGCTGGTTGAGGTTCATGCGGAAGACATAAGGGCCGCCTAGCTTGCGCGCCTCGGCGATCAGCCGAACCCAGGACGGGTGATGGCGCAGTATATAGCCGATCACCAGCTTCTTGCCATTGGCCTTGGCGGCATCGACGACGCGCCTGGCGTCGGCCACCGTCGTTGCCAGCGGCTTTTCGACGAAGACATGGCATCCGGCCTCGAACGCCCGCACCGCATAGTCGGCATGGCTGTCGGAATAGGTGGCGACCGCCGCCACATCCGGCTTCTCGTCGCGCAGCGCGTCCTCGAAGGAGCGCCTGATGCCGTAGCCGGTAAGCCCGTCCGGCAGGGGCACGTCGGAGCGGCTGACTAGGGCGGCGATCTCGAAGCCCGGATTGTTGTGATAGGCCAGTGCATGGCTGCGGCCCATATTGCCGAGCCCGGCAACGACGACACGGAGAGGTTTTTCCGAACTCACTTGACGGCTCCCGACGTAATGCCGCGGATCAGCTGCCGCGAGAAGATGACATAGAGGATGAGCACCGGCAGGATCGCCAGCGACAGCGCCGCCAGGATCGCGTTCCAGTTGGTGACGAACTGGCCGAGGAAGAGCTGCGCGCCGAGCGTCACCGTCTTGGTCTCTTCCGACGGCGCCAGGATCAGCGGGAACCACAGATCGTTCCAGATCGGGATCATGGTGAAGACGGCGACCGTCGCCATCGCCGGCCGCACCAGCGGCAGCACCAGGCGGAAGAAGATCGTGTATTCCGAGAGCCCGTCGATACGCCCGGCGTTCTTCAGGTCGTTGGACACCTGCTTCATGAATTCCGACAGGATGAAGATCGCCAGCGGCAGGCCCTGCGCCGTGTAGACCAGGATCAGCGCCGTCAGCGTGTTGACCAGCCCGCTCGCCACCATCAATTGCAGGATGGCGACGGTGCCGAGGCGGATCGGGATCATGATGCCGAGCGCCAAATAAAGCCCCATCAGCGTGTTGCCGCGGAAGCGGTATTCCGACAGCGCGAAGGCCGCCATAGCGCCGAACAAAAGCACGAAGAACAGCGAGGCGACGGTGACGACGAGGCTGTTCTGGAAATAGTGGAAGAAATCGCCCTGGCCGAACACCGTGGTGTAGCCGATCAGGTCGAAGGTCTTCGTCGTCGGCGGCGTCAGCGGCGCGCCGAAGATGCCCGCGCGGGATTTGAACGAATTCATCACCACCAGGATGACCGGGAACAGCGCAATTACCGTGTAGGTGATAAGGATCGCATGCGCGCCGATGGTGCGGGGCAGGGAACGGGTGGCTGTGCTCATGGCGCGCCTCAGAACTGGTAGCGACGCAGGCGCGTCTGCACGAGGAACAGGTAGACGCAGACGCCGGCGAGGATGATCAGGAACATGATCGTGGCGATCGCGGCGCCCATATTGGGATCGCCGACCTGCAGCTGGAAGCCGAAGAAGGCGCGGTAGAGGAAGGTGCCGAGGATGTCGGTCGAATAATTCGGCCCGGCGAGCGCCCCTTGCGCGGTGTAGATCAGGTCGAAGGCGTTGAAATTGCCGACGAAGGTCAGGATCGAGATGATGCCGATCGAGGGCAGGATCAGCGGCAGCTTGATCTTCCAGAACTGCGCCAAGCCGGTGATGCCGTCGCATTCGGCCG
Source organism: Mesorhizobium sp. B2-7-1 (assembly GCF_006440735.1). Lineage (GTDB taxonomy): Bacteria > Pseudomonadota > Alphaproteobacteria > Rhizobiales > Rhizobiaceae > Mesorhizobium. The sequence continues at coordinate 23,466 of NZ_VFUA01000038.1, forward strand.
CCTCGATCACCTCGTCGGGGATCGACAGCAGCGCCGCGTAGATCAGCATCATCGGAATGCCGACGAACTGCCAGACCGAGACCAGGCTGAGCGCGGTCAGCGCATACTGCTCCTTGCCGAGCCACGGCGTGAAGAAGCTCTTCAGCCCGACGAGGTCCATAAGATGCGGCGCCACGCCCCAGATCGGCGACAGGATCAGCTTCCAGGCGAAGCCGACGATGACGAAGGACAGGATCGTCGGCACGAAGATCGCCGTGCGGTAGAAGGCGGTGAAACGCAGCCTGGGGCTGGAAAGCAGCGCCGCCAGCAGGATGCCGATCGGGTTCTGCACCAGCATGTGGATGATGAAGAACCAGAGATTGTTGCGCAGCGCGTTCCAGAAATTCACCGACCAGTTCGGATCGCCGAACAGCGTGCGGAAATTGCCCAACCCGACAAAGACCTGGGACTGTTCGATGTTGCGGAACAAGGAGAGTTGGAGCGTCCCGAACAGCGGCAGGATCATGAATGCGGTGTAGACCAGCACTGCCGGCGCCAGGAAGACGCCGACATGCCAGCGGATCGGTCTTTTCGCTCGCTTTTCTGCAGCCATAGTTTCGGTAGCCATGAGTTCGGTTCCCCGCCGTCTCTGGGTTCCAGTTCGGTTGATGCTAGCTGATGCCTCGATGCGCGGCTTGGCTGTCCCCTTCGGGGAAGACAAGGCCAGCGACAGATCGGCTCCGTCTTCCCCGCAAGATCGAGGGTAGGACCGGGAGGCTGCGCCGACAATCGCTATCTGGAACTGTTTGAACGCCGGCCGGGCTCGGGCCCGGCCGGCATCGCTTTTCGATGCTCTTACTTCGCCGGCTTGTACCAGCTGTCGAGGCCGGTCCGCAGCTTCTTGGCCGCGGCTTCCGGCGTGTCAGTGCCGTTGATCACGTTGGCCGATTCGACCCAGGTCTCGTTCTCGAGGTTCGGCGTGCCGCGCGACAGGATCTGGTAGGTCGAGCGGATCGTCGACTTGCACTTGCCGCGCCAGGAGACGAATTCCTGCGCCAGCGGGTCTTCCATCTTCACCGGCGAGGAGTTCAGGCTGAAGAAGCCCGGCAGCGCGTTGGCGTAGATGGTGGCGAAATCAGGCGAGGCGACCCAGGAGAGGAACTTCTTGGCTTCTTCCGAATGCTTCGACGCCGCGTTCAGGCCCATGCCAATGTCGGTATGGTCGGAGATGTAGCAGGTGTCGCCGGCCTTCTCGACCGGCGGCGGGAAGGCGCCCATCTTGAACTGGGCCTGGGTGTTGAACAGGCCGATTTCCCACGAGCCGGCCGGGTAGATGGCGGCGCGGCCGAGCGTGAACAGGTTCTGGCTGTCCGGATAAGTCTGCGCCTCGAAGCCGTCGCCGAGATAGGGCTTCCACTTGGCCAGTTCCTCATAGGGAGCGACCCAGTCCTTGTCGGTCAGCTTCTGGTCGCCCTTGATCAGCGCGGCGCGGCCGTCCTCGCCCTTCCAGTAGTTCGGGCCGATGTTCTGGTAGCCCATGGTCGCGGCTTCCCAGAGGTCCTTGGTGCCCATGGCCATCGGAATGTAGGTGCCGTCGGCCTTGATCTTGTCGAGCACGGCGAAGAACTCGTCGCGGGTCGTCGGCACCTTGAGGCCGAGCTTGTCGAACGCGTCCTTGTTGTAGATGAAGCCGTGGATGACCGAGGCCATCGGCACGCAGAAGCTCGACTTGCCGTCATCGGTCTGCCAGGCGGACTTGGCGACCGGCGAGAAGTTCTCCATGCCCGGCAGCGAGGTCAGGTCGGCGAGGTTGCCCTTCTTGAACAGCTCGAGCGACTTGTCGAAGGGGCGGCAGGTGATCAGGTCGCCGGCCGAGCCGGCGGTGAGCTTGGCGCCGAGCGCCGCGTCATACTCGGTCGGAGCCGAAGGCGCGAACACCACCTTGATGCCGGGGTTCTTGGCTTCGAAGGCCGGGATCAGCTTGTCCTTCCAGATGGTCAGGTCGTCGCCGCGCCAGCTTTCGATGTTGAGCGTCACGTCGTCGGCAAGCGCCATCCCGGTCGTGCCGAGGATGCTTGTGCCGAGCAGAAGGGCCGTCAGTAGTTTGGTCTTCATCTTCAGTCTCCCTGTTGACCTTTTTCAGGTTCGGTTTTGATGAGAACAGGGGCTCAGCGCCCCTTGCTCCCCTCGATCGCGGAAAGCGCCGGCCTGAGCTTCTGGCCGGCTCCTTCCAGTATCTTCTCGGCCGCGTCGGCGTTGGTGGCGCCCGCGGCGAGCAGAATGGCGGTTTTGACGACGCCACCGCTTTCCTCGAGCAGGCGGGCGGCGTCGTCGCGGCTCTTGCCGCTGATGGCGGCGACCATGCGCACGGCGCGGTCGCGCAGCTTGATGTTGTCGGCGGTGAGGTTGACCATGTAGCCGTCATGGACATGGCCGAGATGGATGGCGGTCAGCGTCGACAGCATGTTGAGCGCGATCTTCTGCGCGGTGCCCGCGCCCATGCGCGTCGAGCCGGCGATCAACTCCGGCGGCGTCTCGAGCAGGATGGCGACATCGGCTTGCTTGAAGAGCGCGGCGCCTCTGTTGTTGGCGATCGCGATGGTTGCCGCGCCCCGGCGCTGCGCGTCTTGCAGCGCCTGAACCGCGTAAGGGGTCGAGCCGCTGGCGGAAATGGCGATCAGGCAGTCGCCCTTGCCGATAGCGGCCGCGGCCACGGCCGCCGTTGCTTCCTCCGTATCGTCCTCCGGGCCGCCGGCCAGCGTGCGGAAAGCTTCATCGCCGCCTGCGATCAGGATCGCGATGCGGTCGCGTGCGATACCGAAGGTGCCGGGCAGTTCCAGCGCATCGGCAACGGCCATCATGCCGGAGCTGCCGGCCGCAGCATAGGCGAGCTTGCCGCCGCCCTTCAACTGCTTCGCGATGAGTTCGGCGGCAACGGCAATCGCCGGAATGGCGCCATGCACGGCCTTGCTGGCCTCGATCTGGGCATTGGCCAGGAACGCCAGGATGGCTTCCGGGGCCTGGACATCCAGCCCCTCGGCATTCTGGTGGAGCGCTTCCGTGCGCGTCTCGGCCATCCATTTTCCTCCAACTGATGGGACAATACCAAAAAAATACCACTTGTCCACACGCATTAACGAATTTCAGGCCATGGAACTCGCTTGCCGGCAAATTGACGTGGATTTTCAATAAAATACGCCTTAATCTTTTTGAACCGAAATTAACTCTTGGCTATTGGTATTTTATTGGTATTATCCCGGCCGAGGAGAAAATCGCGTGGAATTCGTGCTTGGCATCGATGGCGGCGGTACCAGCTGCAGGGCGGCCCTTGCGACCGTCGACGGCGCCGTCGTCGGCCGCGCCAAAAGCGGCGCCGCCAACATCCGCACCGACCTCACCGGCGCGCGCGCCAACATCGTCGAAGCGGCCAGGCAGGCATTCCTCGCCGCCGGCAAGGATCCGGAGCTGATCCCGCACACGCCGGCCATTCTCGGCCTGGCCGGCGCCAATGTCGGCACCTATCGCCAGCAGCTCGAGGCGATCCTGCCGTTCAGCCAAAGCCGCGTCGAAACCGACGCCGAGATCGCGCTCGAAGGCGCGGTCGGTTCCGGTGACGGCGCCATGGCTATTCTCGGCACCGGCACCGCCTATATGGCGCGTAAAAATGGCAAGTCGCGCGCCATCGGCGGCTGGGGCTTCCAGGTCGGCGACCAGGGCAGCGGCGCCCGCATCGGCCGCGACCTGCTCGAGCAGACGCTGCTTGCCTATGACGGCATCCGTTCGGGCTCGCCCTTGACGGACGCCATGCTCGCCGTCTTCCGCAACAATCCCGAAGACGTGGTCGAATTCACCACCAACGCCAAGCCGGGCGATTTCGGCGGCTTCGCGCCAAAGGTCTTCGAACATGCCGAAAAGGGCGACCTCGTCGCCAACTGGATCCTCGGCAAGGCGGTTGCCGACGTCGAGGCTTCGCTCGGCGCGCTGGACCTCGCCGACGATGCACCGCTCTGCCTGCTCGGCGGCCTGGCGCCGCTTTACGCGCCACGCCTGTCGGCGCGTTACCAGGCGCTGCTGAAAGCCCCGCTCGACGATGCGCTCGGCGGCGCCGTGCAGATGGCCCTGCGCATCTTCGCCAGGGGCCCGGAGGCCGGCCGATGAGCGCCGCCGACCAGATCTTCGCTATGCTGAGAGAATCCTCGCAGAGCGGCGCGCCGCTCTATCTGCAGCTGCGGAAGAGCATCGAGGAAGCGGTCAATCGCGGCCTGATCGGCCCCGGCGATGCCTTGCCGTCCGAGCGCGACATCGCCAGCAAGGCCGATATCTCGCGCGTCACCGTGCGCAAGGCGGTGCAGGACCTGGTCAAGGGCGGCATCCTCGTCCAGCGCCATGGTTCGGGAACCTTCGTCGCGCCGCGCATGGAGCGCGTCGAGCAATCGCTGTCGCGGCTCACCTCCTTCACCGAGGACATGGCGCGCCGCGGCATGTCCGTGCGCTCGGTCTGGCTCGATCGCGGCCTCTATGCGCCGTCGCCGGACGAGATGATGGTGCTGGGCCTGTCCTCGACCGAGCTGGTGGCGCGTGTCGCGCGCCTGCGCATCGCCAACGACACGCCGCTGGCGATCGAGCGCGCGGCGCTCTCGGCCAGCGTCCTGCCCGATCCCGAAGCGATCGGCTCCTCGCTCTATGCGGCGCTTGGCACGACCGGCAATCGCCCGGTGCGCGCCGTGCAGCGCATCTCGGCCACCAATCTCGGCGATGCCGACGCGCGCCTCCTGGAGGTGCCGCCGGGGGTTGCCGGACTGCAGATCGAGCGCATTTCCTATCTGGCGAGCGGCAAGGTGATCGAGTTCACCCGCTCGGTCTACAGGGGCGACGCCTATGATTTCGTCGCGGAACTCCGGCTGACCGGGCCGGGAGAGGAGATCCGGCCATGATGGCAAACACCACCCATATGCGACGCGAGATCGACGAGATCCCGGAAGCCGCCGCCCGCCTTCTCGACGGCTCGGCCTCGGCTTTGGCCGAGGCCGGTCGAGGCCTGCGCGTGCGCGACCCGCATTTCGTCGTCACCGTGGCGCGCGGCTCGTCCGACCATGCCGCGACCTTCATGAAATACGCCGTCGAGCTGACGGCGGGCCTTGCCGTCGCCTCGGTCGGGCCGTCGATCGCGTCCATCTACGGCGCCAAGCTCAGGCTGCGCGGCTCAGCCTGCCTGGCGGTGTCGCAGTCGGGCAAGAGCCCCGACATCGTCGCCATGGCCGAAACGGCAAGGGCCGGCGGCGCGCTGACCGTCGCAATCACCAACACGGCCGACTCGCCGCTGGCGCGCGCCTCCGACTATGCCATCGACATCCTGGCGGGGCCGGAACGCTCCGTCGCCGCCACCAAGACCTTCGTCAATTCGGCCGTCGCCGGCTTGGCGTTGATGGCGCACGCCACCGATGACCAGCCCTTGCTTAAGGCGCTCGCCGGCCTGCCCGGCCATTTCGAAAAGGCGATCGCCTGCGACTGGATGGCGCTCGCCGGCGCGCTGGAGAACCCGCAGTCGCTGTTCATCCTCGGTCGCGGCCCGTCCTTCGCCATCGCCAGCGAGGCGGCGCTGAAGTTCAAGGAAACCTGCGCCATGCACGCCGAGGCCTATAGCGCCGCCGAGGTCATGCATGGGCCGCTGGCGCTGGTCGGGCCGGGTTTCCCGGTGCTGGCGCTCGCCGCGCGCGATGCGTCCGAACCCTCGGTCGCCGAGGCCGCCGACGGGTTGACGGCCAAGGGCGCCGTCGCCTTCATCACCTCCGACAAGGCGAAGGCCGCAAGGCTTCTGCCGTATGTCGCCACCGGCCATCCGCTGACCGATCCGTTGCCGCTGATCGTGTCCTTCTACGGCTTCGTCGAGGCCTTCGCCCGCCATCGCGGCCTCGACCCCGACACGCCGCGCAATTTGCGCAAGGTAACGGAAACCGTATGAGCGACCGTTTCGCACTCACCGGCGCCCGCATCTTCGACGGCGCCGACTGGCATGATGATGCCGCCCTCGTCGTCAATGGCGACGTTGTCGAGGCCATCCTGCCGGCAGGCGCCATTCCGTCCGGCGTTCCGGCGGTCGAGACCGATGGCCTGCTGGTGCCTGGCTTCGTCGACATCCAGGTCAATGGCGGCGGCGGCGTGATGCTCAACGACCATCCCGATGTCGCCTCGCTCGAGACCATCTGCCGGGCGCATGCACCCTTCGGCACCACGGCTCTGCTGGTGACGCTGATCACCGACACGCCGGCGATCACCGCCGCCGCCGTCGCCGCCGGCGCGGAGGCCACCCGGGAAAAGGTGCCGGGCTTCCTCGGCCTGCATCTGGAAGGGCCGCATCTCTCCATAGCCCGCAAGGGCGCGCATGATCCGGCGCTCATCCGGCCGATGACCGATGCCGACCAGGCGGCCCTGATCGCGGCGCGCAGGGAGCTTCCCGTCCTGCTCACCACGATCGCGCCGGAATCGGTCCAGCCGGATCGCGTCACGGCGCTGGCCAAGGCCGGCGTCGTCGTCAGCCTCGGCCATAGCGATACCGATTATGCGACGGCCAGCGCCTTTGCCGCGGCCGGCGCCACGGTGGTCACGCATCTGTTCAACGCCATGAGCCAGATCGGCAACCGTGAGCCGGGCTTGGCGGGCGCGGCGATCGACACCGGCGGCCTCTACGCCGGCATCATCGCCGACGGCATCCATGTCCATCCGGCAACGATGATCCTTGCGCTGCGCGGCAAGCAGGGGCCGGGCAAGATCGTGCTCGTCACCGACGCCATGGCCACGATCGGCACCGACATGACGTCGTTCACGCTGAACGGCCGCACCATCTACCGCAAGGGCGGCAGTCTCCGGCTTGCCGACGGCACGCTGGCCGGCGCCGATCTCGACATGATTTCGGCCGTTCGCTACGTCCACCGCGTCGTCGGGCTCGACCTCGACGAGGCTCTGCGCATGGCCTCGCTCTATCCGGCCGAGGCTATCGGCCAGGCCCATCGCCTCGGTCGCTTCGCCAACGGCACTGCCGCCGACATCGTCGGCCTGTCGGAGGGGCTGGATGTCAGGAGCGTCTGGATCGGCGGTGAGAAGGTGTTTGGGGCGTAGGCCGCTCGATCCCACCATCCAATTCGGAAACCAACGCAAACCTTCGCAGTTGGCCGGATACTCTCGCGCGTCGTCATCCTCGGGCTTGACCCGAGGATCCATTCCGCGACCTATGATGCAAAGTGCAACGGTGCAGAATTCTGTAACCGTTGCAACGCTTTGGCGTCACGGAATGGATCCTAGGGTCTGCGCGCGTCGCTTCGCTCCTTGCTCCGCCCTAGGATGACGAACGCACGATAGAATTTGGCTAATGCCAAGGTTCGCGATCTGCACGAACGCCAATCGAGGTTCGGCCAACCGATCATTCCTTAGCCGGCTTTGTCGTAGATATCCTTATACGCCTCGCGCAGCACGTTCTTCTGCACTTTGCCCATCGTGTTGCGCGGCAGTTCGTCGACGAAGATCACCTGCTTGGGATGCTTATACTTCGCCAGCCGGCCGGCGATGGCGGCGCTAATACCGGCCGCATCTACCGTGGAGCCCGGCTTGCGCACCACGACCGCGGTGACGCCTTCGCCGAAATCCGGGTGAGCGACACCGATCACCGCGCTTTCGCTGACGCCGTCGAGTGCGTCGATCTCGCTCTCGATCTCCTTCGGATAGACATTGAAGCCGCCCGAGATGATCAGGTCCTTGCCGCGCCCGACGATGTGGACATAGCCGTCGGCATCGATCAGTCCGAGGTCGCCGGTGATGAAGAAGCCGTCGTCGCGGAACTCGGCCCTGGTCTTCTCGGGCATGCGCCAATAGCCGCCAAAGACGTTCGGACCCTTGACCTCGATCATGCCGATCTCGCCCTGGGCCAGCGGCTTGGCCGTCTCGGGATCGGTGATGCGCAACGAAACGCCAGGCAAGGGGAAACCGACCGAGCCGGCGCGCCGCTCGCCGTCATAGGGATTGGACGTGTTCATGTTGGTCTCGGTCATGCCGTAGCGCTCGAGGATGGCGTGGCCGGTCCTTTCGCGCCAGGCCTTGTGCGTCTCGGTGAGCAGCGGCGCCGAGCCGGAGATGAAGACCCGGACGGCCTTCGCCGCCTCGCGCGTCAGGCCGTCCTGCTGCAACAGCCGGACATAGAAGGTCGGCACGCCCATCAAGGCCGTCGCGCGCGGCATCAGCGACAGGATGCGCGCGGGATCGAATTTCTGCTCGAAGAACATTGTCGCGCCGGCCATCAAGATGACGTTGGTGGCAACGAATAGGCCATGCGTGTGGAAGATGGGCAGCGCGTGGATCAGCACGTCGTCGGCGCCGAAGCGCCACTGCTCGACCAGTACACGGGCATTGGAGGCGAGGTTCTCATGGCTGAGCATCGCGCCCTTGGAGCGGCCGGTCGTGCCGGAGGTGTAGAGGATGGCGGCAAGATCGTCCGGCCCGCACGCGACATCGCTGAACTCCGTCGCCTGCCGCGAAGCCTGGCTGGCCAGCGTTCCCTGCCCGTCGCGGCCGAGCGTCAGCACCGTGGCGCCGATCGACGCGGCAAGCGGCTCGACACCCGAAAGACGGTCCGGATCGCACACGATCAGCCTCGGCTCGGCGTCGCGGAAGAAATAGTCGAGCTCGGGCAGCGTGTAGGCGGTGTTGAGCGGCAGGAAGACCGCCCCCGCGCGTAACGAGGCGAGATAGAGCAGCGCCGCCTCCGGGCTCTTCTCGACCTGGACGGCGACGCGGTCGCCGGGCTCGACGCCGGCCCGCGCCAGCGCATGCGCCAGTTGCGCCGATTTCGCCATCATGTCGCCATAGCTGATCGAGCGGCCGTCATCCGTCTCCATCAGCAGCCGGCCAGGCGTCGGCATGCGGGAACGGAAAGCATCGAACAGATGGTTGGTCATGAATGTCCTCTAGAGCAATTCGAGGAAAAGTGTATGCGGTTTTCCGTCCGGAATTGCGTCAAAACAAGGAGATAGAGCGGTTCGCCGTTTTCGTGAAACGGTGAAACGCTCTAGGCGCATGCCGAATGGCCCATGCGTTGCGCCCGCTTGAGCGAATACCAGATTTGGCGGCCGGAGCAAAAACTGCGTGGCGGTTTCCGTCGCTATCGGCGACGCGCCTTGCCGGCGCCGGCCCTGGGGTCATAGCCCTGGGCGAAGCGTTCCATGCACATCGCCGCGGTGAGACGGTAATGACTGAGAAGCGCCTCGACCGCGCCGTCGGCGTCGCCATCCAGCGTGCGCTCGGCAATCATGCGATGCTCGCCGAGATCGTCGCGTCCCATTCCCGGCGCGTTTTGCGAGATCAGGCGGTAGCGCGAGGCCTGATCGGAAAGCTGATCGCAAAAGCCGATCAGCCAGTGCGACCGGCATGCCGCGATCAGCGCGCGATGGAAGGCACGGTGCAGCTTCTCCCACTCCGGATTGTTGGTTGCCGGATCCTCCGGCAGGCGGCGCTCGGCGCGCGCGAGACGGTGCAGGGCCAGCACCAGCTGCTCTTCCCATTCGGCGGTGCGGTGCGCAATGGATTCGCGCAGCGCCCGCTCTTCCAGCCAGCAGCATGTGCGCGTCAATTCCTCCAGTTCCGCGCCGCTGACGGGCATCAGGAAGAAGCCGCGCTGGTCGTGACGGCCGAGCAGGCCCTCGGCGGCCAGACGGTTGAGCGCCTCGCGCACGGGCGAGGCGCCGGCGCCATAGCGGGAAACAACCCATTCGACACGCAGTTTCGTCTCGGACTCCAGGGCGCCGCGCAGCAGGTCGTCACGGAGCTGCTGGTAGACCGAACTGGCAAGCGTGCTTTTGCCGCCCTTGCTTTCGCCCGGCTCGGTGTTTCCGTTTGTCAATCGAACTCCTGTTGCTTTGCCCCTGGTTTGCCAGGGCCCCTTGGCGAAGCAATTCCCGTACATGTATCATACAGCCGGGCAACGGCGCCTCAAGCGGAAGATGACGATATTCGACTTTAAGACAAGGTGAACCGTCTATTTATCGAACAAAGTAGAATCTAGGGAAAAGCCGATATTCCCGCGCTGCTTCATATATTGAACAGCCGTTCAATTGTCGCCGCGATTGTGCAACTCTTGCGAGAGACGAGGCAGGTATACGTTTAATTGGCGACCCTGTCGGCAGCGGTGCGAATTGCTTCGATATTTGCCCTATAGGCTTCGACGCTGCCGCCCTTGAAGACGGCGGCGCCCGCCACCAGCACATTGGCGCCGGCCGTGGTCACCAGCGGCGCCGTTTCGGCCGAAACGCCGCCATCGATCGCGATGTGGATCGGCCGGCTGCCGATCAGCGCCTTGACCCGCTTCACCTTGTCGACGATCGCCGGGATGAAGGCCTGGCCGCCGAAGCCCGGATTGACGGTCATGATCAGGATGAGGTCCAGCCGGTCGAGCACATATTCGATCGCCGTTTCCGGCGTCGCCGGATTAAGCGAGACGCCGGCCTTCTTGCCGAGGCTCTTGATGGTCTGCAGCGAGCGGTCGAGATGCGGGCCGGCCTCGGCGTGCACCGTCATGCCGTCGCAGCCGGCCTCGGCGAAGGCCTCCAGGTAAGGATCGGCCGGCGCAATCATCAGATGGCAGTCGAAGAAGGCCTTGGTGCGGTTGCGGATCGCCCTGATCACCGGCGGCCCGAAGGTGATGTTGGGCACGAAATGGCCGTCCATCACGTCGAGATGGATCCAGTCGGCGCCAGCGGCCGCGACAGCCTCGACCTCATCGCCTAGCTTCGAAAAATCCGACGCCAGCACCGATGGCGCGATCAGGGTTTTTTTGGTCATGGGTCGGCTGGCCTTATCTCAGACGCGAATGTCAGGACTGCCTAGAGCATTTTGCAGCCAAGCGGACAAGAAAAACCCGCCGGATCGCTCCGGCGGGTCGTCGTCTTTATCCGTATAACATTACGGCTTGTAGTTCTGGATGTTGGCGCCTGCCGGATCCTGCAGCACGCGCCGCGGCTGGCGCTGCGGCACCAGTTGCTGCAGCACGTTCGGGTTGAGCAGCATGCCCGGGTTGATCTCGACCCCCGGCCGCCTGCGGATCGGCGTGCAGTCCGGGAACCGTCCGGTCGTGCCGACAGGGCAGCGCCGTTTGGTCAGTATCGGCTGGCACTGGCCCTCGATGAAGCGCGAGCCCGGCGCGCATTCTTGCTGCGGCTTGCGGCAGGCGCCGTCGCGGATTTCGGTCCCGCGCGGGCAGACGCAGTCACCCAGCTTGGTGCGGACCTGACCGCGGATGGTGCACTGCTTCTGCGCAGGCTTCGGCCGCTGGCAGGCCTTGCCCCGCACTTCCAAGCCGTCCGGGCAGGCGCAGTTGCCGCTGGTGTCGCGCACCTGACCGCGGATCGGGCATTGCCTCGACACGATCGGCCGGCAGGCGCCGTCGCGCACTTCCGTCCGGCTCGGGCAGACGCAATCGCCGTCGCCATTGCGGGACTGGCCCCGTATCCGGCACTGAGCGGGCGGCTGCTTGTCCGGCACGCAGGCTTTGACCACGCGGTCCAGATGCGTACCGTCCGGGCAAGCGCAGCCATTGCCGTCCGAAGTCGGCACCGCGCCACGGATCGTGCATTTCGGCCCGATGACCTGGCAGACGCCGTTCACCAGCTCGCCGCGGCGGCACACGCAGTTGCCGTCCTGGTCGCGATACTGGCCCGGACGCAGCGTGCATTGCGGCTCCTGCGGCTCTTCGCCCCGCACGCATTTGCCGTTGTCCAGCTCCGTGCCGCGCGGACAGACGCAGCGTCCGTCCGCCGTCCGGATCTGGCCCTGCAGCAAAACGCAGCGCGGCGGCACCGGCAGCGGTACAAGCTTGGTGCCGCCACCAGTGCACTGGCCGTTGCGGAAGGTGGTGCCCTCCGGGCAGACGCAGCGGCCGGCCGAGTTCAGCACCAGTCCAAACGAGCACTGGTTCTTCACCTCATGCCTGATGCTGAAGGGGTGGCACGCATAGGCCCTGCCGCGATCGCCCTGGACATTGGTCAGGTCGCGGTTGAGAACCTCGCCGCCGCCCTGCACCGGCGTGTCCGGGGGCAGCACGCCGACGCAGTTCTGCCCGTTGACCGTTCCCTGCAGATCGGCAAGACGCCCTTCCTCGGGAAGGATCACGGTGACGTGGTGGGTGTGGCTTTCGCCCGCGCCCAGCGTCAGGTTGGCGACGCAGGATAGAGGCAGCGTCGTTGGTTCCGGCGAGCAGCCGAAAGGCGGATCGATCGAGGTGATCTCGACGCCTTCCAGCCGGCCGAGACCTTCCACGCCGATCGCATCGCCGATGCGGACCGGACCGGAGAAGGGGCTCTGGCCATCGTTCGTGATGGTGATCTCGAACGAGCAGGGCTGGCCGGGCTGGCACTCGGCGTCGCCGGTCTTCTCGACACGGATGGTGGAAGTGCCGCCGCCTTTCGCGCAGGCCTGGTTGATCGGATAGACGATGTCGTCGCCCGGCGCCGGCCCGTAGGAGCCGCGCGCGCAGTTCTCGAACGCGCCATTGCCGCTCACCGTCACGTCGAAGTGCCTGGAGGTTCCGGGCGTCATCACGGCGCCGGGAATCTGGCACGACAGCGCGTTGGCAGGCACCGGCCCGCAGCTCCACTCCGCGCCGTCGGGGGCCACGGTCTGGACCTGCACCGGCGCGCCCCCCGACACCAGCGTCGCGGCGTCGTTGACCCGCACCGGTCCCGTGGGGGCGGCGGTGCCGGCATTGGTGACGGTGATGCGGCAAGCGACACGTCCGGCGGCAACGAGTTGATCGCCGCCGCAGGTCTTGGTGATGCGCAGGCTGGGCTGGCCGCCATTCGGATGGCGGATGCGCTCGGTGGCGCAGGCCTTGTTGTTGGCGAGGTCGACCTCGCCGGGAATGCCTTTCACCTCGGCGCAGTTCTCGACACTATCCGGCCGGTAGTTTGCCGGCATCACCGCCTTGACGACGATCGGCGTCGAGGCGCCCGCAGGCAGCGAGATGCCGGCATTGTCGCAGCGGAACTGTCCGGGGCCGTTCGGTCCGCAGGTCCAGGGCGGGCTCGGCCCGAAGGTCGAGGAGGTCGGCGCGCCGCCGGGATAGGTGTCGGTCACCGTCAGCGGCCCGTTATAGGTGGCGGTGCCGTTGTTGATGATGTCGATCACGAAGTAGCAGACGCCGTCCGGCGTGCAGACCGGTATGCGGGCACGCTTCTTCAGGATCAGGTCGACCTTCTTCTCGACCGGCGGATTGCACTGCGGATCGCGATCGCCACGCCGGCAGATCGGGATCGAGGCGCAGCCGCGGTCGTTCTGCTGGCTGCCGAACAGCGGCTTGCCGCTGGCCTGGTAGTCATAGGCGGCGCAGTTGCGCAGCACGCTGCCCTGCCAGCCGCCCGCCGGCTTGAAGCCGAGCTTGAGGTTGACCGAAGCGCCGGGGTTGAGCGTGGTCGGCGGATAGGTGCAGGTCATCGGCGTCGTGCCGGGCGCGCAGACCCAGGGCGCATTCGGCCCTGAGGTCAGCACCGAGCCTGCCGGCAGCGTCACCTCGTCGAGCACGATCTTGCCGTTATAGGGCGCGTCGCCGACATTGGTGACGGTGATGGTGAAGTCGCAGCCGCCGGCCATCGTGCAACGCGGCACGTCGGCATGCTTCTCGACCTTGAGATCCGGCTCCTTGTCCTTCGGCGGGCATCTCAAATCACGCGGGATGACGATGTCGATCACCTGCGTGCAGCAGAGCCCCCAGCCTTCCTTCGGCCCGGCATAGGTCTCGATGCCGGTGACGATGAGGTGGATGGCCTCGCCGGGCGAAGCGCCGATGATCTTCCAGTTCAGCACGCCGCCGCCGACCGGCACCTTCTGCGCGTCGGGAACGATGGTGACACCGGGCGTCGTCGTCGACACCTGCACCCATTTGCCGCCCATCTCCGGGCCGACCGGCATGTGGTAGATGAAGGCGCCGCCGCCGGGCACGCAGTCGACCGTGCCGCGCTCGACCTTGAAGCATTCCTTGCCGGGAGGCGGAGGCGGCGGGTTGCATTTGGTGACGTCGATGCGCACCGTCGTCTTTTCGCCGGTGAGGATGTTGCCGTCATCCGGCTTGCTCGGATCCTGCGACGAGATGATCGTCCCGGTGCCGGTTCCGGCCGTCACCTTGATCAGGCCCTGGTTGTCGACATTGGCCGGCGCGGGAAACGCCGCCTGGTCGATCTTGCCCAGAATCCGGAAGGTGATGACGCGTTCGTTCGGCGCGCCCGAACCGTCGAGATCGGAAGCCGAGATCCGGAAGTCGGAAACCGTCGCCGTATCGTCGGGATTGGCCGAGCTGCTGATCGTGGCCGCCGGCAGCGGGCCGCCGCCGGCGTCCGTGCCGTCGCCGGTCACATTCACGCTGACGATCTTCAGGCCATGCGGAAGCTGGTCCTTGAACTCGATCTTGGCGTTCTTGAGTGCGTTGGCCAAAGCCGGATTGCCGAAGGCTTGTTCGTTGCCGCGCAGGCCGAAGGTCAGCGTGTAATAGACATAGTCGCAGCCGCGCTGGCCGCCCGTCTTGGTGAAGAAGGGCACGATGCGGCCGGGTTCGGGGTTGACGACGCGCGGGTTGTCCAGGTCGAGCCTGGGTTCCGGTCCGGCGACTTCGGTGAGCTTCGCCGGGGCGGTGTCTTCGGCGAGCGCCGGCAGGGCCGGCAGCATGGCGACCGCGATACCGGCCGCCATCAGCCAGCGCGCGCCGCGCCTGGCGTATGACAGGGGTTTCATGATCGTCTCCATGACGGTTTTCGTTTCGCGCGAAGCGAGGCGGGAAAGGCCGAGATTTGTCATCTGTCCCTCCCTCAACGTTCGCAGCTGACGGCTGGCGTTCTGAGCGGCAGCGTCATCTTGCAGCAAGGGTAGTAGCCACCCTTGTCCTGGTCGGACTTGCGGAAGAAGCAGAGCCCGACATTGACGGTGTCGCCAGGATTGTGGCCAGTGATGTCGACCGTGTAGGGCTTGCCCGGGACATGCGACATGGGAGTGTTCACCCCGACGCCGGGCGTCCTGGACTGCGCCTTGATCGAATCGCCGCCGAAGCCGGCATGGTCATGGAGAGTGAGTTCGGCCCGAAGCCCGCGCGGCGTGCAGTAATAGTGCACGTCCTCGACGTCGACGCAGGGCGGCAGATTGCCGGGCGGCGGGAAGTCGGGCGGATAGAACGGAGGCAGATGGCCGCCGCCGGGGATTTCCTCATAGTAGCCGGCGCGGCCCTCGCAGGGGCGCCAGACCCTGACGTCGCCGACATGGCCTTCGACCTCGGGGTCTTCGAAATAGCCGTCGAAATCGACGAACCAGGAGCCGAAAGGCGGCACGTTGGCCGGCTTGACCAACGCGCTCGGCGTCAGCTGCACGCCATGCACGGCAAACGGTCCACCGGCGGCGAGCCGCTCGGCAAGCTCGGGGTTGTCGCGCAACTTGTCGCCGGTGTTGACGACGGTGTCGGTGCAGACGGAAGTGTCGAGATTGCCATCGGCGTCATAGCCATATTGCAGATCGACGCCGCCGGCCGACTGGCGGTTTCCTTGCGGGAAGCCGACTGCGTATTCCTGCGGCACCTCGACCCAAACGGATTCGGTAGACGGATCATCCGGGTCCTCGCGCCAATAACGGATCAGCTCGCCCTTGCCGGAATCGGCGAAGCGGCTGTAATCGTAGCGGTTTTCGACCGGGCCGCGCTGGGCGAGATACATGAAGCCCTTGTTGTCGAAGGCGATGTCGGTGACCGCATAGTCCTTGTCCGCCTTGACCGTCAGCTCCCAGCGCGGATCGCCGGCGAATGTGCCGTCGCGCGCAATGCCGACCGACCAGATCTCGGATTTTTCGCCGACCGAATAATAGAGCCGGCCGCCATGATAGGAAACCGCCCAGACCCGGCGCTCGTCCTGCGTATAGCCCCAGGTCTCGGGGTCTTCCGTATCGAAGGCCGCACCCTGGATGTCCATGATTGCGCCGTCGTCGGCGACGGGGCTAAGCCCATGTGCCGGCCGCCCGGCGACACCATGGTCGAACGTGTCGATCAGATGGCCGTTGGCGTCGATCCGGTGGATCAGCCCGGTGTCGAGGTCGGACGCGAAGAACTCGCGATGGATCGGGTCGAAGGCAAGATTGCCGATGCCGGGTCCGCTGTTGGTGTCGATGTCGGCGAATTTCGAGACGGCGCCCGTGATGCCATCGATCTTCCAGATCGTGCCCGGACCGCCGCCATTCTCGGTGCCGAACTGGCCGTCCATGAAAATGGCACCCGCGGCGCCGCGGCGCTGCCGCTCCGGACGCCCATCGCTGTCGGCGTCCGGCGTGACGATCTCGACGCCATGCAGCGAGGTCGCGGCCGCGTAGAGGTTGGGAATGCCCGACGGCACGCCATCGCGCACGCCGTCGTCATAGGTGAGGCCGAACACCTCGCCGATCTGACCGGCCGTCACCTCGAAGGGTGGCGGCGTGAAGACGAGCTGGCCCGAGGCCGGGCCGCCGAGATGCGAGACGTCGAAAACGCGCAAGGATGCGCGGGACGTGTCGATGAACGTCTCGTCGACCGGATCGACGCCGGGCGGCAAGCCCTGATCGAAATTAGGGATCACGGTGCCCGGAAAGCCGGTGACCGCCATCGATCCGGGATAGATGATCTGGGTTTCCTGCGCTTGCGCCGCACCGCCAAACCAGAGGCCGGCGGACAGCGCCAGGGCGAGAATTCCGCTATTTGTCGCGATTGCGCGGCGCAAACGGCCGCCACGGGAACGCAGGAACGAGCCGCGAACGCCAGACATTGAACTCCCCCCGAAGCCGCTGGAAGGAACGTCCGGTTCTATCGCGCCAACCAGGGCAAGGCGCGGCGTTGCGGCACGTTCTTCCCCGATCGAATTGTCTGCTTTCCTCTTTTTGACGATACGCCTGCTCCTGGGCAGGGTCAACGGAACGAGCCGAAAGCCCAGCGCGTCCACCCCTTCCCGAAGGCGGCGATCGCGCTGGACTCCCGTTGTTCCCGGAGACCGCGGAGTCTCTGGGTTTCTGGTCATGGGGCTTTCCCTTTCCGGGCCGCACCATTGCGGCGCCTGGCCATCAGTCGCTGTCAGGCAGGGAAAGGTTCATGTCAGGATCGCGGAGCGGAAAACGGTTTCGGCTGCCAGGGGCGTTACCAGTCGCCGCGGCCCAGCACCGAAACTGCCTCGACGATGCGGGTGAAGCTGATCCGTGCCCGCCCGACCATGTGCCGGGCTCTGAGATAACCATGCACCAGCCCCGGCTCCTCGAACCAGGTGGCGTGTCCGCCGGCCGCGACGATACGGTCGCGATAGGCTTCGCCGTCGGACGACAGCGGGTCGCATTGCGCGGTGAGCAGCACCGTCGGCGGCAAATTGGCGAAATCGGCGTCGGCGAGCGGAAAGAGCGTGATGTCGCCGGTCCGGTCCACGCCGCCGGTGCGGATATGCTTGTAGAAGTCGAGGTCGCGCACCGTCAGCATCGGTGCCTCGGCATGCGTAACGTAGGAGCCCTTGGAGTGGTCGCCGCCGAGGCCGGGATAGATCAGCATCTGGCCGGCCGGCTTCTTGGCATGGCCGCGCGTCGCATGCGCTGTCGCCGCGCAAAGGTTGCCGCCGGCGCTGTCGCCGCACAGAACGACTGGGCAGTCGTAGGTCCTGGCGGCCCACTCGAAGGCGCCCATGGCGTCGTCGAAGGCGGCCGGATGCAGATGCTCCGGCGCCAGCCGGTAGTTGACCGAGACCACCTCGAAGCCGGTACGGGCGCAGAGCTCGGCGCAGACATCGTCATGACTGTCCAACCCGCCCAGGATGAAGCCGCCGCCATGGATGTAGAGCACCATCGCTGCCTTGTTCGGGACGGTGTTGCGATAGATGCGGATCGGGATGCTGTTGGTTGGCGTGGCTATGGCGGTCGTCTCTGCCGTCACGCCATCCGGATAGCCGGCAAAGAACTCGCGGCACATCCGGTCGTAGATCGCGCGCTGCTGTTCGATCGTATAGTCGATCGTATCGGGCGGATAATAGGAGTTGGTCTTCTCGATGAAGGCCCAGGTTTCGGCGTCGATGAGGGTTTTGTAGTCGGTCATGATGGGTGGCCATCATCTCAGCAGAGTCACTTGCCCTTCCACACCGGATCGCGCTTTTCGGCAAACGCCCGGAACCCTTCCATATTGTCCTCCGACCCGTAGAGAACATCCACTGTCGGCAGCTGCCGACGCGTCACCTTGTTCATGGCCTCCTGGAAGGTCAGCGCCTCGGCAACCCGCGCCGTTTCCTTGATCGAGGCAAACACCAGCGGCGGGCCGCTGGCGAGCAATCTTGCGATCTCCCAGACGCGCTCCTCGAGCTTGTCCTTGGGCAGCACTTCGTTGACCAGGCCCCAGCGATGTGCCTCGGCGACGTCCATCCAGCGGCCGGTGAACAGGAGGTCCATGGCGATGTGGTAAGGGATGCGCTTCGGCAGCTTGATCGTCGCGGCGTCGGCCAGCGTGCCGGCGCGGATCTCGGGCAGCGCGAAGGAGGAATGGTCCGACGCGTAGATGAGGTCGCAGGACAGCGCCAGCTCGAAGCCGCCGCCCACCGCCATGCCGTTGACGCAGGCGATCACCGGCTTGTTGAGGTCGCGCAGCTCCTGCAGCCCGGCAAAACCGCCGACGCCATAGTCACCGTCGACCGCGTCGCCGGCCGCCGCCGCCTTCAGGTCCCAGCCGGCGGAAAAGAACTTGTCGCCGGCCGTCTTGACGATGGCGACGCGCAACTCGGGATCGTCGCGGAACGCCTTGAAGGTCTCGCCCATCAGCCGCGATGTCTTGAGGTCGATGGCATTGGCCTTCGGCCGGTCGAGCGTGACTTCGAGGACAGCGCCTTCGCGGCGGGTGGTGATGACGTCAGCCATTCTTCTTTTCTCCAAGCACGAGCAGGGCGTCCGCGATCCAGGCGCCCTTGCCTTTGGCGCAGACGATCAGCGGGTTGATGTCGAGCTCCTCGATCTCGCCTTCGTTCTTCTGCACGAAGCCGGCAATGCCGGCGATGGCGTCGATGGCGGCGTCGACGTCGGCCCTGGGCCGGCCGCGATAGCCTTCGAGCAGCGGATAGAGCTTCAATCCACGCAGCGCCGCCTCGATGTCGTCGCGCGTCGCCGGCAGCATCAGGGTGACGCTGTCGCGCAACAGCTCGACCAGCACGCCGCCGGTGCCGAGCGTCATCACCACGCCGAACATCGGGTCGCGGGTGAAGCCGACGATCAGCTCGGCGACGCCGTCGCGGACCATGCGCTCGGCATAGAGCCCGGTGCCGAGCGGCAGAAGATCATGCGCGGCGGCGCTGACGGATTCGGCGTCCTTGAGGTTCAGCCTGACCGCGCCGACTTCCGACTTGTGCGTCACGCCGAGCGCCTTCAGCGCCACCGGGAAGCCCAGCGTCATCGACGAGATCACCGCCTCGACCGCGTTGGAGGCGCGCTCGCCCTTCGGCACCGGCAGGCCGGCCTTGATCAACCTTTCCTTGGCCTCGGCTTCGTCCGGCGTCACGCGCTTGGCTTCGGACGCGCCTGCCGCAGTGGTGTCGACCGGCTGTGCCTGCGGCTCGCGCCAAGCCCAGCCGATGAAGGCGGCGGCCTGGGCGGCGTCCATGGCCTCCGAGATGCCGAACAACGGCACCATGCCGCGCGCCATCAGGCCGGCGGTGTATTCCTCCGGCAGGTTCTCCGGCAGCGAGGAGACGATCGCGCCTTGCGCCTTGTTGGTCTTCAGCGCCGCCTCGAAGGCGCGCAGCGTCGCCCACCAGTCGACGTCGGAGCAACGATCGGGACGCGGGAAGTCGAGCACCAGCATGTTGAGGTCGAAGCCGCCCGACACCATGGCGGTGAAGGTGGCGGTCATCGCCGGCTCGTTGTTCCAGATGAAGGTGTGGTAGTCGAGCGGGTTGGCGACCGCGACCAGCGGTCCGAGCGTCGATTTGACATGCGCGCGATGCTGATCGGTAAGCGACGGGAAATGCACCCAGCGCCCTTCGGCGCTGTCGGCCATCACGGAAGCCTCGCCACCCGAGCAGCTCATCGACGAGAGCTTGTAGCCGGGCAAGGGTCCGGTGATGTGCAGGAGCTTCAGCGCCTCGATGAAGGCGGGAATGGAATCGACGCGCGCAATGCCGAGCCGCTTCAGGAACGCGCCGGAGGCGGCGTCGGAGCCGGCGAGCGAGGCGGTGTGCGACACGGTCGCCTGCCGCGCCTGCTCGGACCGCCCGACTTTCATGGCGATGATCGGCTTCTTCAATTCGCGCGCACGCGCGGCGAGTCGCTCGAAGCCGGCTACCGAATCGAAGGCCTCGATATGCAGGCCAAGCGAGGTGACGCGCTCGTCCTCGATCAGGCCGAGCGCCATTTCCGAAAGGCCGGTCTGCGCCTGGTTGCCCGCCGTCATCAGGAAGGCGATCGGCAGGCCGCGCTTCTGCATCGTCATGTTGATGGCGATGTTGGACGACTGGGTGATGATGGCGACGCCCCTGCCGCCCTCGGCCAGCCGGATGCCGCCATGCTGGTCGGGCCACAAAAGAGCGCCGTCGGCATAGTTGATCAGGCCGTAGCAGTTCGGCCCGATGATCGGCATCTGGCCGGCAGCAGTGACGAGCTCCGCCTGCAGCCGCTCGCCGTCCTCGTCATAGGCCTCGGTTTCCAGGAAGCCCGCGGCAAAGCAGACGGCGCCGCCAGCGCCGCGCTCGGCCAGCGCCTTGATCACCTCGATGGTGAGATGCCGGTTGACGCCGACAAAGGCCGCGTCCGGCGCGCCAGGCAGGTCGGCGACGGAGCGGTAGGCCTTGCGGCCGGCGACCTCGTCCTTGGTCGGATGCACCGGCCAGATTTCGCCGGCAAAGCCCATCTTGATCGATTGCGCGACGACGGCGGCGGCCTGCGCCCCGCCGAACACGGCGATCGATTTCGGGCGCAGGAGACGTTCGAGTTTATGCATGGCCATCTTTTCGTTTGAGCACGATCCTGTCCAAAGCCGGATCCTGGCTTTGGCGCATCATGCTCTAAGCTCCGAACGGACGCAGCAGCGCCCGCGAAATAATATGTCGCTGAATCTCCGACGTGCCTTCCCAGATGCGCTCGACGCGGGCATCGCGCCAGATGCGCTCCAGCGGCAGGTCGTCCATCAGCCCCATGCCGCCATGGATCTGGATGGCTTCGTCGGCGACGAAGGCCAGCATCTCGGTGGCCTTCAGCTTGGCCATCGCCATGTCCTGGTCGGTGACGGTGCCCTGATCGTACTTCCAGCCGGCTTCGAACACCATCAGGTCGGCGGCCTTCAGCTCCGTCGCCATGTCGGCGAGCTTGAAGGAGACGCCCTGGAACTTGCCGATCTGCTGGCCGAACTGCTGGCGCTGCGCGGCATATTCGATGGCGTGCGACAACGCGCGCTCGGCACGGCCGAGGCAGGTTGCGCCGACCTGCAGCCGCGTGGCGCCGAGCCAGGAATTGGCGACATCAAAACCCTTGTGCACTTCGCCGAGCACCTGGGAGGCCGGCAGCCGGCAGTCGTCGAATTCCAGGATCGAATTGGTGTAGCCGCGATGCGAGACGTTGCGGTAGCCATCGCGCACCGAAAAACCCTTGGTGCCCTTGTCGACGAAGAAGGCGGTGATCTTCTTGCGCTTGCCGCGCGGCGAATCCTCTTCGCCCGAGGCCATGAAGACGATGGCGAAGTCGGCGATGTCGGCATGGGAGATGAAATGCTTGGTGCCGTTGAGCACCCAGTTCGAGCCGTCCTGCACGGCGGTCGCCTTCATGCCGCGCAGGTCGGAACCGGCGCCCGGCTCGGTCATCGCCAGGCAGTCCCACTTCTCGCCGCGGATGCAGGGGAACAGGTATTTCTCGCGCTGCTCCGGCGTGCCGGCGAGCAGGATGTTGGACGGGCGCGCCACGCAGGTCCAGTGCAGCGCGTAATTGGCGCGGCCAAGCTCCTTCTCGTAGAGCAGCCAGCTCACCGTATCGAGACCCGCGCCGCCGACATCGGCCGGCATGTTGGCCGCGTAGAGGCCTGCCCCGATCGCCTTGGCCTTCAATTCGTCGATCAGTTCGCGGCGCAGCTCGCCGGTGCGCTCCACCTCGCGCTCATGCGGATAAAGCTCGTTCTCGACGAAGGCGCGCGTCGTCTCGACGATCAGCTTCTGCTCTTCCGAAAGCCCGAAATCCATCGCCTCAGCCCTTCTTCTTGCTCTTTTTCGCCTTGTCGGCCTTGCCAGCTTTTACTGGCTTTTCAACCTTTGCCGGCGTTGCGGCCTTCTTCGCCGGCTTGGCGGCCTTGGCCTTGCCGTCTGCCTTGGCGGCCGGCTTCGCCGCCAGCTTGGCGAGCTGCTTGGTATAATCCTTGTGCAGCGCGCCGGCGCCCCAGCCCTTGCCCTTGTTCTGCTTCGACAGCGCTTCCATGATCGCGACCAGATTGTCGTCGCGGATCTTCTCCAGCTCGCGGATCGACAGGCCGTGCGCCTGCTCGTCCGACTGGGTGGCGATGAGATCGACCAGCTCGTCGTTGAACTCCGGCACGTCCATCAGCTTGGTCCATGGCCATTTCAGGCACGGCCCGAACTGCGCCATGAAGTGACGCATGCCGGCCTCGCCGCCAGCGACGCGGTAGACCTGGAACATGCCCATCTGCGCCCAGCGCAGGCCGAAGGAATAGCGCATGATGTCGTCGAGTTCCTCGACGGTGCAGATGCCGTCCTTGACCAGCCACAGCGCCTCGCGCCACGCGGCTTCGAGCAGGCGGTCGCCGACGAAGGCCTCGATCTCCTTGCGCACCACCACCGGCTTCATGCCGATCGAGGCGTAGAGCTCCTTGGCCACCTCGATAGCCTCGGGGAAAGTCTGCTGGCCGCCGACGATCTCGACCAGCGGCAGGAGGTAGACCGGGTTGAACGGATGGCCGACCACCAGCCGCTCCGGGTGCTTCTTCATCGCCACCTGCATGTCGGTCGGCTTGATGCCGGAGGTCGACGAGCCGACGATGGCGTTGGCCGGCGCATGCGCGTCGATCTCGGCCAGCACCTTGTGCTTGAGGTCGAGCCGCTCCGGCACGCTTTCCTGGATGAAATCGGCGTCCGCTACCGCCTCGGCGATGGTCTTGGCGAAGGTGAGCTTGCCTTCCTTGGGCAGGCCGCCGGGCAGCATCTGCTTATAGGCGCGGCGCGCGCCCTTCATCACTTCGCCGACCTTGCGGGAGGCCTCGGGATCGGGATCGAAGATCGAGACGTCGATGCCGTTGAGCAGCAGCCGCGCCACCCAGCCGGCGCCGATGACACCGCCGCCGATGGCGGCCGCCTTGTTGATGATGCTCATGCTTGTCAGGCTCCGGTTCTCGTCTTGGCTGTATCGGGGTTGGTGAGGGCCACGCGCTCGCCGGCGCGGATCACCGCCGGGTCATAGGCCTTGCGGGCGAAGACTTCGAGCACGAAGGGCCGGAAGAACTCGACCGGCCGCGTCTCGTAGTCGGGATCGAAGCTCGACTGGTCCCAGCGCTCGCAGAACTGGTCGCAATCGTCGAAATAGAGGTGGCCGGCAAAGCGCTCGCGCGCATGCCGGTTGCCACCAACGTGATGCGCGTAATAGAGGCGCTGGAAGTCGCCGTGCTTTTCCACCACCCAGGTGCATTGCTGGCGCACGAAAGGCTTCAGGATCGCAGCCGCATATTCGTCGTGATTGTAGGGCGCGTAAATGTCGCCGATGTCGTGCAGCAGGGCGCAGACGATCCAATCGGTGTCGGCACCATCGCGCCAGGCGCGCGTCGCCGCCTGCAGCGAATGGCCGAGCCGGGTGATCTTGTAGCCGGAAAGACCCTCGTCAAGCTGCACGAGCGCATCGAGCAGCCGGTCGCCGGTCTTGGCGGCATAGTCGATCTCATGGGCGGTCAGGAATTCGTAGTCTTCCCTGTCGCCGTCCTTCATCGCGGTGAACTTGACGGTATCAGCCATGACCAACGCCCGCCTTACGCCGCCGCTGCGATCGGCGCCCGCTTGGTGAGGTTGAGCTTCTTGCGCACTTCCTCCGGCCCGAGGATCCTGGCGCCGAGATTGGTGACGATGCTCGCAGCGCGTTCGACGAGCTGCGCATTGGTCGCCAGCACGCCCTTGTCGAGCCACAGATTGTCTTCCAGGCCGACGCGGACATTGCCGCCGGCAAGCACCGCCGCCGCGGCATAGGCCATCTGGTTGCGGCCGATGGCGAAGGCCGACCAGTTCCAGGTCGAGGGCACGTTGTTGACCATCGCCATGAAGGTGTTGAGGTCGTCCGGCGCGCCCCACGGCACGCCCATGCAGAGCTGCACCAGCGCGTCGGCGTTGAGCACCTTTTCCTCGACGAGTTGCTTGGCGAACCACAGATGACCGGTGTCGAAGGCTTCGATCTCGGGCTTGACGCCCAGCGCCGTCATCATGCCGCCCATGGCGCGCAGCATGCCGGGCGTGTTGGTCATCACGTAATCGGCCTCGTTGAAGTTCATCGTGCCGCAGTCCAGCGTGCATATCTCCGGCAGGCACTGGCGCACATGCTCCATGCGGTTGGTCGCGCCGCCCATGTCGGTGCCTTTTTCATTGAGCGGCAGCGGTGCCTCGGTCGAGCCGAACACCATGTCGCCGCCCATGCCGGCGGTGAGGTTGAGCACGACGTCGACGTTCGCGTCGCGGATGCGCTCGGTCACCTCGCGGTAGAGGTGCACGTCGCGTCGCGGCTTGCCGGTCTCGGGGTCGCGCACATGGCAGTGGACGATCGCCGCGCCCGCCTTGGCGGCGTCGATCGCCGAATCGGCGATCTGCTTGGGCGAGCGCGGCACATGCGGGCTGCGGTCCTGCGTGCCGCCGGAACCGGTCACGGCACAGGTAATGAAAACCTCGCGGTTCATCGCAAGCGGCATCTTGATCCTCCCAGATTCGATCAGCCACGCATGCCACCCATAAGCGGGAGCCGACAACGGCACGGCATGCACGGGGAATTCATCAAGAATGCCCGACTTGCCGGAAACTGTTTTGCGTTTTACGAAGACCTCATGATCAAAAGCGAAAAACCGACGATCTTTCGATCCGAACATGAAACACTCAAGGTGACGTTCCTGGTGTTCTCGGGCTCGTCGATCATGTGCGTCGCCTCCGCTGTCGATCCTCTGCGCGCGGCCAACCGCATTTCCGGCGAGACATCGTTCGACTTCAAGCTGGTCTCGGTCACCGGCGAGGCGCCGGTCACCACCTGCGGCTTGCCGGTGGCGGTCAGCGGCCGCTTCGATGCCGGTGAGCCGACCGACATGCTGGTCGTCGTCGCCGGCTTCGGCACGCAGAACTACGCCACGTCGGCGCTGCTTGCCGGCCTTCGCCGCGCGGCGCGTGCGGCCCGCGCCTGCGGCGGGGTCGAGGCTGGCACCTGGCTGGTGGCGCGCGCCGGCCTGCTCGAAGGCCGCAGCGCCACAACGCATTGGGAAGACATGGAGGATTTCTCGACCGCCTTTCCCGGCGTCGACGTGCGGCCGGACCGCTATGTCATCGACGGGCCGGTCTTCACCTCGGGCGGCGCCTCGCCGACCTTCGACTTGATGCTGCATCTCGTCCGCACCAGGCTCGGCATGGCGGCGGCGCTCGATGTGGCGAGCGTCTTCATCTACGACCAGGCCCGTGCGGCGACCGACGCGCAGCCGCTGGTCTCGCTCGGCCGCCTCGACGGCTACGATCCAAGGCTTGCCCAGGCGATCCGGCTGATGGAAGCGCATGTCGACCAGCCGCTCACCATCGACGCCGTGGCAAAACGCGCCGGTGTCACGGCAAGGACGCTGGAAAGCATTTTTCGCAAATCGATCGGCGAGACGCCCGGCGCCTATTATCTAAGGCTGCGCCTCAGCGCCGCCCGCCGCCTGGTGGTCGACACGCGCATCGCCATGGCGGATATTGCCGGGCGGACAGGCTTTTCGTCCGCCGCGGCATTTTCCAGGGCATTTTCAAGAGCGTTCGGCGAGGCGCCGGTCAGGCTTCGCCGGGGGTAGGGTCAGGCTGCGCTCTTGCGCTCGCCGGCGCTGCCCATCTGCGAGCGCATCTGTCTCGCCAGACGGATTTCAAAGCGGTTGCTGACGGCGCGGTCCCATTCGGTCTTCACGTCGTCGGTCGGCCGCGGCAACGCCATCAACCGGTCGATGATCGATCCGGCTTCGCCGGACGAGAGCAGGGCGTCGATTTCGCGTTCGTGCTGCATATCGGTTCGCCTCCTTCTTCTTCACCCGCCACAGGAGCCTCGTTTATACGAGTTCCGTGACGGCTGTTTGAAGGCAAGAACGAGGTCATTGAGGGGCATCGCGGGGCAAAGTTTTGTCAGCCAAGGTTGATCTGCGGCAAGCCGATTCTCGCTTGCTTCCATCATCGTCTCGGCTCACCTGCGCAACGCCGACCAGCAGAGGCGGGCCGCGGTGGCTATGCGGCCACGCGCGGCGAATGCAGGGCCGGACCCGCTCTAAACGTAGCGGTTTACGATGTTTTCCAGCAACTCCTGGCGGCCGGAACGCGGCTGCGGCTCGATCTTCTTCTTGACCACGCGCTCGGCGATCTCCTCCAGCGAGCGCTTGCCCGACAGCATCGCCTTGCCTTCGGCCGTGTTCCAGCCGGCATAGCGTTCGGCGAGCGGACCGGACAGCGCCTTGTCCTCGATCATCTTGGCCGCGGCCTTCAGGCCGCGAGCGCAGGCGTCCATGCCGCCGATATGGCCGATCAGGAGATCGTCCGGGTCGAGTGACTGGCGCCTGAGCTTGGCGTCGAAATTGGTGCCGCCGGTCTTGAAGCCACCGCCCTGCAGGACCTGGTAATAGGCCAGCGCCATTTCCGGCACGTTGTTGGGGAACTGGTCGGTGTCCCAGCCGGACTGGTAGTCGTTGCGGTTCATGTCGATCGAGCCGAAGACGCCCAGCGCGTTGGCCAGGGCCAACTCGTGCTCGAAGGAATGGCCGGCCAGGATCGCGTGGCCCTGCTCGATGTTAAGTTTTACTTCGTTCTCCAGCCCGAAGCGCTTGAGGAAGCCGTACACCGTGGCGACGTCGTAGTCGTACTGGTGCTTGGTCGGCTCCTGTGGCTTCGGCTCGATCAGGATCGTGCCCTTGAAGCCTATTCTGTGCTTGTAGTCGACGACGAGGTTGAGGAAGCGGCCGGCCTGCTCCTGCTCGCGGGCGAGGTCGGTGTTGAGCAGCGTCTCGTAGCCCTCGCGCCCGCCCCACAGCACATAATTCTCGCCCTTCAGCTTCTTGGTGACGTCGATGCACTTCTTCACTGTCGCCGCCGCATAGGCGAACACGTCCGGATCGGGGTTGGTTGCGGCGCCCGACATGAAGCGGCGGTGCGAGAACAGGTTCGCTGTTCCCCAGAGCAGCTTGACGCCGGTCTTTTTCATCTTGTCGGCGAAATAGTCAGTGATCTCGTCGAGGCGCGCGGCGCTCTCCGAGAAATCCTTGCCCTCCGGACGCACATCGGCGTCGTGGAAGCAGAAATAGGGCGCGCCGAGCAGCGAGAACATCTCGAAGGCGACGTCGGCCTTGAGCCTGGCCAGTTCCATCGTGTCGACGCCGCCCGGCTTGGCGAACCACGGCCGATCGAAGGTCTGGCCGCCGAACGGGTCGCCGCCCGGCCATGCGAAGGAATGCCAATAGGCGACGGCGAAGCGCAGATGGTCTTCCAACCGCTTGCCGGCCACGACCTCGTCGGGATTGTAGAAGCGGTAGGCCAGCGGATTGGTCGAATCCGGCCCCTCATATTTGATCGTCTTGATGTCGCCGAAAAATCCGCTGCTCATGGTTTTCTTCCTCTCCGAGTGCATTCGCCCGATTACCTCAGGCGTAATTGGTTTCGCTCTTTTGCGCGATCAAAACAGTCATGTCGAAACGATCCAACGAAGGAACATGACAATGACCGACCTCAACACCATCGCCCGCAACTACATCGCCGCCTGGAACGAGAGCGATGCGGCTCGCCGCAAGTCCCTGCTCGAAGCGGCCTTTACCAGCGACGTCAGCTATCGCGACCCGGTCATGCAGGGCGACGGCCATGCCGGCGTCGCAGCACTTATCGAAGGCGTCCAGCAGCGTTTCGCCGGCTTCCGCTTCTCGCTGAAGGGTGAGCCGGACGGCTTCGCCGACAAGATCCGTTTCTCGTGGAACCTCGGACCCGAAGGTGTCGAGTCCGTCATCGAGGGCACCGACATCGGCGTTATCGAGGATGGCCGCCTGAAGAGCGTCACGGGCTTCCTCGACAAGGTGCCGGCGCAGTGAGGGTTGCTGGGTAAGGGAGGCGCGAGGCCCCCCTCTCTGGCCTGCCGGCCATCTCCCCCTCAAGGGGGGAGATCGATCGTCACGCGGACCTTCGCCAACCACCGACGCCGAAAGAAAAGAGCCAGCGCCCCAACTGCCAATCTCCCCCCTTGAGGGGGAGATGGCCGGCAGGGCAGAGAGGGGGGCCTCGCGCCTCCCTGACCCAGC
>NZ_VFUA01000039.1 GCF_006440735.1 Mesorhizobium sp. B2-7-1
TCATCCTGCTTTATGCGATGAAGCTCCTGGTTCGCAACAAGGCTCTCTACGAGGCGCCGAAGGGCAACACGCCGCCGCCATGGTGGATCCGCGCGCTGCTGATCTTCACCTGCACCGGCGTCAGCTTCGCGCACGGCTCCAATGACGGCCAGAAGGGCATGGGCCTGATCATGCTGATCCTGATCGGCGTCGTGCCGACGGCTTACGCGCTCAACCGCACGCCCGACATCAACTATCTCGACGCCTACAAGACGGCTTCGGTCGGGGTGGAGACGGCTTTGGCCAAATACGCCAAGCCCGGCGTCACCGTCGCGGACGCCAATGCCGCAAAGGCGGCCGTGCAGGAAGCCGTGCGCACCAAGACGTGGAACGATCAGACGACGATCGCGCTGCAGACCTACATCCACAACACCACCGCCGAACTGGGGCCTTACCCCACGGTCGAGAAGGTGCCGACCGACCTGGTCAGCAACGCGCGCAACGACATCTACCTGATCGGCGAGGCGCTGAAGCTGATCGACAAGAAGCAGCTGCTGCCGATGCAGCCCGACGACCTCAAGGCCGTGACCGACTACCACAAGGCGGTCGACAACGCGACAAAGTTCATCCCGCTCTGGGTGAAGGTTGCCGTGGCGCTGGCGCTGGGGCTCGGCACCATGGTCGGCTGGAAGCGCATCGTCGTCACCGTCGGCGAGAAGATCGGCAAGAGCCACCTCACCTACGGCCAGGGCGCCGCGGCAGAGCTGGTGGCGATGGTCACCATCGGCATGGCCGATCGTTTCGGCTTGCCGGTGTCAACCACCCATGTGCTGTCTTCGGGCGTCGCCGGCACGATGGCGGCCAACGGCTCCGGCCTGCAGTGGTCGACCGTGCGCAACCTGCTGCTGGCCTGGGTGCTGACGCTGCCTTGCTCGATCGCCTTGGCTTTCGTGCTGTTCATCATCTTCCGCCAGGTGTTCTGAGCGGCGGTCGATGCACCGGTAACAACGATGACGGCGCCTGTTCTGGCGCCGTCTGCTTTTTCGGCATGAGCAGGGGCGGCGGCGATGAATGACGCATCACATCCGGCATTGCTTGCCTGGGACGACAGCCGCCATCATGCGCCGGGACTGATCTGGGCTTATCGCGGCGGCGTCGGCATGCCGACCGAGCCGATCGCTCCGAAGGATATCGAGGCAGCGCTTGGCGAGCCGGACGGTTGGGTGTGGCTGCATGTCGACCTGATCGACCAGCGGGCGCATTCCTGGATCAGCCACACCTGCGCGCTGCCGCAATCGGCGCATGCCATCCTCGAAGGCCATGAGGACAGCATGGCGCTGGCGCATGAGAGGGGCGTCGTGCACGGTATCGCCGCCGATCTGCATGGCGAGATCGGGCGCAGGTCAACCACTATCGGCAGGCTGCATTTCGCCGTGACGGACCGGTTGCTGGTGACAGGCCGGCGCCACCCGCTGGCAGCCGTGGAAGCGGTGAACAAGGCGCTTTCGGAAGGTTTTGGGCCGTCGACAGGGTTCGAGCTGTTCGGTGCGATCGTGCAGGCATTCTGCAAAAGCGCGAGCGCACGGCTGGCGCTGGCGACGAAGCAACTGGATGAGGTCGAGGACCACCTCGTCACTGAACGCCTCGCCGACGAACGAAGGCGGATCAAGCAAGTGCGCCGCCTGGGAGTCTCGCTGCACCGGCCGATCTCGGCGCAGGCCGCGCTGTTCCTGGAGGAGAACCGGGCCGGGTGGGAGCTGTCGGCAGGCGCGCATGACATCCTTTCGCAACTGTCGGCCCGCCTCAAAAGGCTCGACCGCGAAGTTGTCATGGTCAATGACCGGGCAAGGCTGCTGCAGGAAGAGGTGGCGGCGGAACTCGCGGACGAATCCAACCGCAGCCTGAAGGCGCTGGCGGTGATGAGCGCGCTGCTTTTGCCGGGAACGCTGATCGTCGGCATTTTCGGCATGAACACCGAGGGACTGCCGCTGACGCACACGCATGGCGGCTTCCTGCTGGCGATGCTCTTGGCGGGAGGCGCGACCGGGCTGTTCTACTGGCTGCTGCTGCGGGCCGGCGCCGATCTCAAATTCTAGAGCATTTCACCGTTTCACGGAAACGGCGAACCGCTCTATCTCTTTGTTTTTACGCAATTCCGGACGGAAAACCGTGTGATACTTTTCCTGGAATTGCTCTAGCGAATCTTCCGCAACAGCCTCTCCCGGTACGCGTCTAGGATGACCGCGAGCACGATGACAAGGCCGATTACGATGGGTTTGAAATTGTCGCCGACGCCGAGCAGCTGCAATCCGGTGGAAAGCACCTGCAGGATGCAGGCGCCGACCAGCGTGCCGATGATCGAGCCCTTGCCGCCGATGAGGCTGGTGCCGCCGATGATGACGGCGGCGATCGCGTTGAGCTCGTAGCCGACGCCGGCGATCGGACTGCCGATGTTGAGGCGCAACAGATAGACCATGGCCGCGATGCCGGCGGTGAGCCCGCTGATGGTGAAGGCGGCGACCTTGTAGAAGTCCGGATTGTGGCCTGACAGCCGCACCGCCTCGTCATTGGTGCCGACGGCGAAGATCATGCGGCCGAAGACGGTGAAGCGCAGCACGAACCAGCCGGCCGCGATCACCAGCACCGCCACCAGGAAGATCGACGGCAGGAAGCCGCCGATGATCAAATTGCCGAAATCGACGAAACTCTGCGGCAGGCCGGTGATGGTCGAATTGTCGCTGACGACGCGCGCCGCGCCCGCCGCCATGTTGAGCATGCCGAGCGTGACGATGAAGGACGGGATCTTCCAGCGCGTCGAGATCCAGCCATTGAGGAAGCCGCAGACGGCGCCCGTCGCCATGCAGGCCAGAAGCGCCAGCGTGATCGCGACGGCCGGCGACAGGTTCTCGTCGATCATCACGGTGGCGCCGACGACGGTGCAGAGCGCCAGCACCGAGCCGACCGAAAGATCGATGCCGCCGGTCAGGATGACGAAGGTCATGCCGGCCGCCAGCACCGTGTTGATGGCGATCTGCACGAAGATCTTCAGCGCGTTGCCGGATGTGGCGAAATAGGGAGCGGTGACCGAGAAGAACAGGGTGATCAGCACCAGCGCGAGCAGCACGCCGGCGTCGCGCACCAGGAAGCGCAGGAATTTTGCCCTTCCGGGAGAAACGGGCGCGGAAACGGTCGTCTCGCTCATGGTCGCACATACTCCTGATAGGCGAGCGACAGGATGCGCTCCTGGTCGAAGTCGGATCGCGGCACCTCGCCGACGATCCGGTTCTTGGAAAAGACGATGATGCGGTGGCACATGCCCATCAGCTCCGGCAGGTCCGACGACACCATGATGATGCCTTTCTGCTGCGCCGCCAGCATCCACAAGAGCTGGTAGATCTCGCGCCGCGCGCCGATATCGACGCCGCGCGTCGGCTCGTCGAGGATCAGCGTCGAGGTGCCGCGGAACAGCCATTTGGCCAGGACAACCTTCTGCTGGTTGCCGCCGGAGAGATTGCGCACCGCCTGCTCGATCGAGCTCGCCTTGACGCGCAGCTGGCCGACGAGATCGTTGGCGGCCGCGGCCTCGGCACGGCGGTTGAGCAGCCCGTTGCGCGAGACCTTGCTCAGATCGGTGATGGTGATGTTCTTGTCGACGGCCATGTCGAGCAGCAGGCCCTGGCCCTTGCGGTCCTCGGTGAGCAGGCTCAAGCCGTGCCGCACCGCGTCCTTGGGCGCGGCGATCGCCACCGGCTTGCCGTCGATCTCGACCACGCCGTCGAGCTTCGGATCGGCGCCGAACAAAGCGCGCATGGCCTCGGTGCGGCCGCTGCCGACCAGGCCGGCGACGCCGAGGATCTCGCCATGGCGCACGGCAAAGGAGATGTCCGGGGTGGAAGCGTCGCGCTTCAGATTGGCGACGCTGAGCGCGACCTTGCCCGGCACGACCCTCGCATCGAAGCCATATTCGTCGGCGATGTCGCGGCCGATCATCATGCGCACGAGGTCGGGCACGGCGAGGCCTTCGAGGTCACGTGTCGCGACCAGCCTGCCGTTGCGGAGCACCGTCACCCGGTTGCCGATCTCGAACACCTCGTGCAGCCGGTGCGAGATGTAGATGATGGTGACACCCCGGGCCTTGAGCCGCTTGATGATGGAAAACAGCCGCTCGATCTCGGGCGGCGTCAGCGTCGCCGTCGGCTCGTCCAGCACCAGAAGCTTCGAGTCGTAGCTCAGCGCCTTGGCGATCTCGACCAGCTGCATCTGCGCCACGCCCAGCGCCTCGACGCGGGTGCGCGGATCGATGTCGAGGCCGACTTCCTCGAGCAGCGCCACGGCGCGGCTGTTGAGCGCCTTGCGGTCGACGACGCCGAAGGCGCGCCGCGGCAGGCTTTCCAGCATCAGGTTCTCGGCGATGCTGAGATAGGGCAGCAGGTTGAGTTCCTGATGCACGATGCGGATGCCGCTCTGCTGCGCGTCATGCGGCGTCTTCGGCTGGTAGGGCTGGCCGTTGAAGGCGATCGCGCCCGAGTCCGGCTGGTAGATGCCGGCGAGCAGCTTGATCAGCGTCGACTTGCCGGCGCCGTTCTCGCCCAGGATGATGTGGGTCTCGCCACGCGCGATCGACAGCGACACGTCGCTCAGCGCGACGGCGCCGGGAAAGATCTTTCCGACCCCTTCAAGGGAGAGAATCGCGTCCATGGGCGATAGAATCCTAAACCGCGCTCGTCCACCGCGATAGCGGCGCGGCGCGGCGCATCGTCACCGCCGCCGGCACTGTGCCGACGGCGATGGTGAGACAAGCAGGATGCCGGAGGGAGTCCCGGCGCCCCGGCTCGCCTCAGGCGGTGATCAGCTTGATGTCGGTCTTGACCCAGCCGGAGAATTTCTCGCCGGCCATCTCGCGCAGGCCGTAGTCGATGCCCATGGCCGCCATCTGCGCGCCATACTGCTCGACGGTTGCGAGCATCTTGCCGGCCTTCAGCAGCGGACCGACGGCCGGGATGTTGTCGAAGCCGACGACCTTGATCTGGCCCGACTTGCCGGCCGCGTCGATCGCCTTGACGACGCCGAGCGCCATGGAATCGTTGGCCGCCATCACGCCCTGGATGTCGGGATGCTGGGTGAGGAAGTTGGTCATCAGCGTGTTGGCTTCCTCGGTCTCCCAATGCGCCGTCTTGGAATCGAGCAGATCGAGGCCGTTTTCCTTCACCGCGTCGTCGAAGCCCAGCTTGCGTTCCTTGGCGTTGTCGGCCTCCGGATTGCCTTCGAGGATCACGACCTTGCCGCCCTTGCCCAGCGCCTTGCCGAGCGCGTCGCCGGCGAGCTTGGCGCCAGCGCGGTTGTCCGGGCCGAAGAAGGCGAGGTCGATGCCGGCCTTCTTCTTGGCCTCCTCGTCGAGCGAGACGTCGATGTTGATGACCTTGATGCCGGCCTTCAGCGCCTTGGCGATCGGCGTCACCATGGCCTTCGAATCGGCCGGCGCCACGACGATGATGTTGTAGTTCTGGGTGATGAAGTTCTCGATCGCGTCGACCTGGGCGGCGAAGTCGCGCTCGTCCTTCATGCCGACGGCGGCGAAGTCGAACTTGTCCTTGTTCTTGGCCGCATAGTCCTCCGCGCCGGCCTGCATCTGCTTGAAGAACTCGTTGGCCAGCGATTTCATGACCAGGCCGACCTTCGGCTTGTCGGCGGCGAGAACCGGGCCGAGCGGCAAAGCGAGCGCGCCGGCGGCCAAGGCGCTGGTCTTCAGGAACTGGCGGCGCGAGAACGGACCAAACCCGTGCGTGTTCGAAATCTTGCTCATTAGTCTCCTCCACTTGATTGAGCCGTAATCGGTTACGTAACCGATTACGCGACAAAGTAGAACCTGAATTTGCCAAGTGTCAACATTGCATCGGCTCGCTTGCGGGTTGGACCTGCGAGTGGGGTGTCACAAATGCGGCTGAGCCATCAACTGGCGTCGAGAGCTATCCTTCCGACGCCTGATCCATTGCATGCAAACAGACCTTGGCAAATTTTCAACAATCATCCATCATTTTAGGAGGTGGGGGAACGAAATGCGCGTGATCATCCGGGGCGGCGACTTCTCGCCCGAGACCGACTTACAACCAACAGGAGAGGAATTTTGGACTGGCGGCGCTGACGACCTTCCAGCGGCAGTACTTGCCGCCATGGATGCTAATTTTGAGCTAGGAACTTGGTATGCGACCAAAGAGTTCGAAAATATCGTGAGCGGCATGAAGCCGCTGCCGGCTAAAGAGGAAGTTTCAAGCACAATACCTGCCGAGCAGGCCGGCGTTGGGGGAAAGTGGCAAGCGCAAATGGAGATAGGACAAAGCCAAGCCGCCCTGATGGTCTGCAGAGCGCTGTGCGACTACATACGTCGGTACCAGGAAGAGTTGCGTTGGATTCGGGTGGAGTGATGGCAGAACATTTCACTCTGAACCGCTGCCGAAAAGAGGGCAAGCTACACGGCCTGGCGGCCGGCAAGTACCTCGTTGAATACAATGATACAACGCACCTCGACGACAACCAGTGGATTAGGTTAGCAGAGATCGATGTTCGTTCCACGGCGGTACCGGCAGGCGAAGAAGATACGGAACAGTTCTATACAATTCGCAAAGACATTAGCGGGCTACCAAAAGAAGAAATTAAGAACGATAAAAGCGGCAAGAATGCTGACGATTCATCCAAGCGAAACACCCGCGCGCTGGAAGACGCTCTATCTCTTTCGCTAGCTCGTGCCGGAATACTGTCACCGGACATTACTGAAGAGCTTTTTGCTGAACTTGTTGCGCTCGGCACAGAGGACGGCATTGTCGTAGTGCCGGATACTAACGCTCTGCACAACGGTGCGTTGCATTGGCTGCTGAAGATATTGCATCGCCCTCCAATTTGGATATTGCCCCTAGCGGCATCATTAACGACGGTGCAACAGCGCGACGCAATGGTAAAGGCGCTGGTAGGAAAACATAACCTCTCGAACCTATCAAAGGCGGTTCGTTCACGTGGATTAGTCAACGGAGCGTTGGGCCTCCTCATTCGCAACCGCGGACGGAGTCAAGTCGTCGAGCTCGACCATTCGTTGCTCCGATATCAAAAGACTGCGTCAACCAGCGGTGCCGACCCTGACCACAGCGATGTCTTAGAGGATCGACTCATTATTGAAGGCATCCACAGCGTCCTGCGCACGATGAGGACCCGAAGCACTCGAAGGGTAATCACTTCCGACGTTAACATGGCTCGTGTGCTTGAAGCCGAAGGAATCGATACGCTTTTTGTGCCGTCGATCAGTATGGGAGCGACCGCTGTCGAATGTGTGAGATATGACGCCCTCGCCCGAGCGTTTATAGGCGCGCCTCTGTGCGCTACCATTTGGGAACTGGTTCATACGTTCGGATCAATCCGCCTGATGAAGGGAAAAGCCGAAGTCGCAAATTTGAATTGCTTCTGGCCGAGCAAATCGCCCGCTCATTGGTCCAGCGAAACTTTGTTATGCACGTTTGACGATGAGGCGACGAAATCGAAGCGTCGAGGAACCCGTGAGCAGGAACCGTTGGATTCTACGGCGGACGCAGACAGAAACGGTCGAAAAAGCAACAGTTCGGAACCTACGGACCGTGGACCCGGCGATCGGGGGGAGACGGCCCTACCAGCGGAATCCCCAGCTCGAATGCCTCGGAATGCATCAATAGATTCGGTGAGGCCCGTGGCGGTTCTGCCAAGGGCCTCACTGCCCCAAGCGCTTAAACTCTTAGGCTTGGTGAAGCGTCTGCAGAGGGCGACTCCGGCGCAGGCCGCAGATGCAAGTCTGGGAACCACGGCGGACACTGTCCGCCGTGCATTCGATCTCCTTCGACGTACTGACCTTTTGGAGGAGCACGCCGCGAGTTTCAGCGCCACGGCAGATGCTGACCTCGTGGATAGAGCGCTGAAAGAGGAAGACTTGGACGCCGTGAGCCTGATTTTCCAGCGCTTCGAACCATATGCGGCTTTCCTGGGGCTTTTGCAGAGCTTAGGAGAAATGCGTCGAGCGGAGGTGTTTCCGGCTCTCCAACGGCGATTCGGACTGATCGGTTCGGAGGAAGCAACCCGCCTTCCACGTTTTCACTCTCTGTTGGGACAAGCTTGGACAGATGGAGATACAATCAGGGATGGTTCCCGTCGCCTGACGGATAGGGATGCAACAGAAGCTTTTCACAGAGCGTATGCCGCTACGTCCATTGACGGGCTCTCGAAAGTGATCGAACTCTTACCCCATTTGTGTAGAGCCCAACGCATCAGCCCCTGGGCCGCGAAAAAGCAGGTCGAGCGCTTCATCAGGGAAGGGTTGCTGCCAGAATATCGCTTTGAACCGTCGGCTGGCGGCAAACCAGTCACACGAGATGAAACCATCAGCGGACAACTCGGAGATATCGTAGTCAAGCCAGTTGTAATTGATCGGTTGCACATCGGCGACAGACCAGTTTTCACCATAGGAGGACCCTCCAGGTGACATCGATTCTTGGTGGGCTACTGCAGGATGTGGCAGAACGACGCGAAGACGGCGGAGCGTTCCTCGCTCGGTATGGTATGCTTAGAAATCCTTTCCCGCCTGCGCGGACGATCTATCCCGAGGTTATATACAACCAGGAAAAAGCAGTTCACCTATTTGCAGATGGTGTGAAAGCAATACTGGGGGCAGATATCGCTCGGCGCACAATGGCCGTGATAGGCGGTACGGGCCAAGGGAAATCACATTTTCAACGCCACTGCCAATACGAGGTCAAGCATCTAAAACTCCCTGTCGTAGCAGTCGAGTTCCTTGCCGGCACTAGTTCTGCAGCTAACTTGGTGCGGGAAATATTTAGAGCTGCTGACGAGCATGTCAGGGAGTTGGGCGAGCAGGATCTGTTGTCTGCAATTGTCGGCAAGGTCGGCGACGGCGATTTAGGGCCAGTGCGCCAAACGGACCTCAAGAATGCCTTGTTGACTCTCGTTAGATCGCAAAAAAAAGGTTTTCAACCGGAAGACATGCATCAACGCTTTACTTCCGAGGTATTACTAGACACGTGTCGGCGCTGGGTGGTTGGGGAGACACTCTCACAGACAGAGAAGCGATATTTGCGTGTTTCGAGTCGGCTGGCTACTGCTTCGCTTATGATTCGAGTTATGACCGAATTGTTTTCGCTGGCGCGGCAGCAGGGATTCTTCAAAGGCGTTATGCTATGCCTCGATGAGGTCGAAGCACTCTTTTTTAGCGGCGTTTCCGCATCTAGGATTCAAGCGTTCCTGCAAGATCTTCGATATCTCTTTGACGAGGCTCACGGCCAAAGCTCTGGGTATTCACTTTTGGTTGTTGCGGGCTCGACTTTGCGAGGAGTTCAGGACTTACGAGAATACAACTATCCTCTATTTCAGCGGCTTGGGTTCGATACGGAGGCCCGTATCCAACTACACGAAGTCAAGGACTTGGATGAAGCGCGAAGCTTTGCAGAAGTCTACATTGAGTTCGAAAGGGATCGCTACAACGCGGAACGAAAGCCCAGTGTATCTTCGGAACGCGCTCGATCACTAATTAGCGACGACGATCTAAAAAGCGCCTTTCTTGGCGACCCCAAGACCGGTGATACGCGCAATCAAGCAAGGCTTCTCGAAGGTCTACATAGGATCGTCGAGGCGAAAAAAGCTGCAGCCGAAAAGCACTGATGGCTGTCGTCCCGAAAGACAGAGCATAAGCTAACGGCGGACATCACCGCCACCCGAGCGCCGGCGCGACGTGCTTCAGGATCGACTCGATGACATGGGCGTTGTAGTCGACACCCAGCTGATTGGGCACGGTGAGCAGCAGCGTGTCGGCCTCGGCGATCGCCTCGTCCTCCTTGAGCTGCTCGACCAGTCTGTCCGGTTCGGCGGCATAGGAGCGGCCGAACACGGCGCGCTTTTCCGGCTCGATATAGCCAAAGTGGTCCTGGCCCTCGCTGCCGCCGAAATAGGCGCGGTCCATGTCGTTGACGAGCGCGAAGATGCTGCGGCTGACCGAGACGCGCGGCTCCCGCGTATGGCCAGCTTCCTTCCAGGCGGCGCGGTAGGCCCTGATCTGCTTGGCCTGCTGGACATGCAGCGGCTCGCCGCTCTCGTCGAATTTCAGCGTCGAGCTCTGCAGGTTCATGCCGAGCTTGGCCGCCCACACCGCGGTGGCGTCGGTGGCGGCGCCCCACCAGATGCGCTCGCGCAAGCCGGCCGAGAAGGGTTCCAGCCTCAGCAGCCCAGGCGGGTTGGGGAACATCGGGCGGGGATTGGGCTGCGCAAAACCTTCGCCGCGCAGCAGGTCGAGGAAGATCTCCGAGTGCCGGCGCGCCATGTCGGCGTCGCTCTTGCCCTCTTCCGGCACGTAGCCGAAATAGCGCCAGCCATCGATCACCTGCTCGGGCGAGCCGCGGCTGATGCCCAGCTGCAAACGCCCGCCGGCGATGAGGTCGGCCGCGCCCGCATCCTCGGCCATGTAGAGCGGGTTCTCGTAACGCATGTCGATGACGGCGGTGCCGAGCTCGATTCGCTTGGTCTTGGCGCCCGCCGCGGCAAGCAGCGGAAACGGCGAGGCGAGCTGGCGGGCAAAATGGTGAACGCGGTAGTAGGCGCCGTCGGCGCCCAGTTCCTCGGCCGCGACCGCGAGGTCGATCGACTGCAAGAGCGCGTCGGCGCCGGAGCGCGTGCCCGATTGCGGCGAGGGCGACCAATGCCCGAACGACAGAAATCCGATCTTCTTCATGGCTCCATTCCTGCTAGGGCGGCCCATCGACCGCTCAAACTCCTTGTTGCTCCAGCAGATAGCCAGGGCAGTGCCGCGATACAACGGACACCGAATGGATACAGACCGTCAATCAGGAAGCCCAGCGCGCCGATAGGTCCCGCGATCCAAGGTCGGTGCTGTCACATGGATGTAATGAACATTTCGGAATGTCGGCACCGTAGCGCTTGCTACAGACCCTCCTGGCGAACGGCCGACCACCATGACACCCGACGACCCCGAAGACAGGCAGAGCGCTTTCGACGATCGCGTCGAGGCGGCATTGGAAACCCTGCCGCCGGCCGAGCAGCGCATGGCGCGTTTCTTCGTCGGCCAGAAGCAGGCGGTGCTGCTAGGATCGGCGGCCGAGATCGCCGCCCTTGCCGGCGCCAGCGACGCGACCGTGGTGCGCACCGCGCGCTCGCTCGGCTTCGAAAGCCTGTCGGCGCTGCGCCAGGTGCTGCTCGCGGATCTGACCGGAACGGCCTCGCCGGGCAGGCGGCTCGCTCGCACCTTGCAGGAGACGGGCAACGACAGCGCCTCGGCGCTGCGCCATGTCGTCGGCCTGCATGAGACCGCGCTCGAGGCGCTGAAGCAGCCCGGAATGGAAGCGGCCTTCGCCTGCGCCATCGACATCCTGGCGGCGGCCCGCCGCCGTCACATCTTCGGCATCGGCCCGTCGGGCGCCATGGCCG
This sequence comes from Mesorhizobium sp. B2-7-1, assembly GCF_006440735.1. Taxonomy (GTDB): domain Bacteria; phylum Pseudomonadota; class Alphaproteobacteria; order Rhizobiales; family Rhizobiaceae; genus Mesorhizobium. Next base: position 11,443 of record NZ_VFUA01000039.1, read on the forward strand.
AATACGCGGCGCTGCAATTCAACAGGATCGGCCTGCCGAGCAGCGCGCTGTCGGCTTCCGGCGTCGCGCTTGCCGACCGTCTCTTGTGGCTGGAAAGCGGCGACGCCGTGCTGATGATGGCCTACGCGCCGCTTTACCGCGAGGTCGAGATCGTCCTCGACCAGGCCGGCCTGCATGACGTGCCGGTGGTGCTGATCAGCGACAATCTCGGGCCGCTCGTCTCCGACAAGGTGGCTGCGACGCTGCCGGTCCCGCGCGGCAAAGCCGACCACCTCGCCACCCATGGCGGCACCATGGTGCTCATCGAGGCAATGATCATCGCCCTGGCTGCCAAGGCCGGCGAGACCGCCTTCGACAGCCTGGATCGGCTGAGCGGCCTGCGCGGCGCAATCGACAAGGCATGGATAAAACGCGGCACGCGCAAGAAGTAATCGCCACAGACATAAAAGTGTCAGCACAAATAACATAATATAAAATTGGCATTACTTTGCCTTCTCGAAACAACAGGAGAGCGAGATGACTATAAAGACAACGCTTGGGCTTGCGTTGAGTTTGACGGTTCTATCCATCGCCGCGCCGGCTTGCGCCGCGGATCTGGTGCTCTATGACGCGCTCGACTTCGCCGGACCGGTCGCCAAGGCCTTCGAGGCCAAGACCGGGCTGACCGTCGACATCGTCGAGCCCGGCAGCACCGGCGAGACGCTGGGCAAGATCGCCGCCGAGGGCAATAACCCGCAATTCGACATCGTCTGGCTCGACGGTTCGGCCGTGATGGAGCGCATGGCCGCCGACCACGTGCTGCAACCGGTGCCGGCCGAGGCCTATGACAAGGTCGCCTGGACCGATCTCGGCAAGTCGCTGATCCCGCAAAACCACGCCTTCCTGCCGACCGGCACGAGCACGACCGCGATCGAGGTCAACACCAAGAAGGTCAAGGCCGACAAGATGCCGAAATCCTGGGCCGACCTGCAGGGCTTCGCCGGCAGCGTCGCCGCCAAGGACCCGAACCTTTCCGGCCCGGCCTATCAGTGGCTGGCAGGCCTGTTCCAGACCAATGGCGTCGGTGCCGGCAAGGAGCTGCTCGCCAGGACGCTGACCAACAAGTCGCTCTCGGGACTCTCCAGCGGCGGCAAGGTCAACAAGGCCGTGCTCACCGGCGACGCCTCGGTCGGCATCAACCAGGACAGCGCCATCTTCTCCAAGATCGCCGCCGGCGAGCCTGTCGTCGCCGTCTATCCGAGCGAGGGCTCGGTCTCGCTGCCGCAAGGCCTCGGCATCAGCGCCAGGACGCAGCATATGGATGCCGCAAAGAAGTTCATCGAGTTCGTCACCAGCGCCGATGGCCAGGCCGCCATGCAGAACGGCGACGACACCGACTTTTTCTACATCCCGGTCATCAAGGGCGTGAACCCGAAACCCGGCCGCGAGACCAACATCGCCTACACCCATCTCGACGACGCGACCGCCTCGACGCACGAGACGGAGTGGAAGCAGTGGTACAAGGAAAAGTTCGTCCAGTGACCGCCCGGCAATGACGATGGTGCAGAAATTCGATGCCGCCGCCGGCGGCATCGGCTCGAGCGGGTGGGCGCGTAGACGCCTGCCCGCGCTGGCGCGCCTTGGCGGACCGCTGGCCGTCTATGCCGTCTTCGCGCTGCTGATCGGCCTGCCGCTGGCGCTGGTCCTGCTCCAGGCCGTCATGCCTGGACTGTTCGCGGCCGATGGCGCGCAAGCTTTCGTCAGCGCCGAGCCGCTGGCGCGCATCCTTTCCTCGCCCTCCGTCACCGGCTCGATCCTGCATTCGCTGGAGCTCGGCCTGGTTGCGGCCCTGACGACGACCATTCTCGGCGGCGCCTTCGCCGTGCTGGTGCAGCGTTGCGACATCCCGCTGCGCGGCGCGATTTCGCTGCTGCCGTGGCTGGTGTTCCTGACGCCGTCCTATCTGAAGGCGCTGGCCTGGGTGCTTTTGATGTCGTCGGGCGGCTATCTGGCGCAGCTCGGCCTTTTGCCGCCGTGGCTCGGCGCGTCCTTCTTCGGGCTGGGCGGCCTGGTCTTCGTGCACACGCTGAGCCTCTTCCCGCTGGCCGCATTCATCATCGGCAGCGCGCTGGCGGGACTGGGCAGCGAGATGGAGGACGCGGCGCGCCTGTCAGGCGCCGGGCCGCTCAGGATCTGGCTGCGCGTCAACGGCCCGTTGCTGGCGCCGGCGATCGTGCTGAGCTTCATCGCCACCTTCGCCGAAGTGCTCTCCGATTTCGGCCTGGCTTCGACGATTGCCAGGATGTCGAGCTTCGGCGTGGTGACCTATGGCATCTATGCGGCGGCAAGCGACTATCCGGTCGACTTCCCGGCCGCCGGCGCCCAGGCCCTCGTGCTGCTGGCGCTGGTTCTGCTCGTCGTCATGGCCGACAGGCTGCTCCGCCGCCGCGCCGATCCGCAGCTGATTTCCGGACGCGCCAGGCCAGCCCGGCGCTATCGGCTCGGCGCCTGGCGCTGGCTCGCTTTTGCGATCGCGCTGCTGGTCGCCTTCCTGGCGCTGATCTTGCCGCTCGGCGCGATCGCGGCGCGGGCGCTCACCAGCACGCTCGGCAACGGTCTGGCGCCGGGTAATTTCACGCTCGCCAATATCGGCGCGGCGCTGAGCCTGAACACACCGGCCAATGACGGTCTGATGCGCAGCCTTTTCTACGCCGGCCTCAGCGCCGTCATCGCCAGCACGCTGGCCTTGCTGCTGTCGGCCCAGCTCGATCGTTCGAGCCCCGTCATGCGCACCGCGGTGCTTGGCCTCTCGCTTGGCGCCGTCGCGATTCCCGGCATCGTGCTCGGCTTCGGCTATATCCTGGTCTGGAACCGGCTGCCCGGCTTTCGCGACTGGCCTTTCCCGCATTATGGCGACGGCTCGCTGCTGGTCATGGGCTATGTCGCGGCGGCGCTGCCCTATTGCCTGGTGGTCATCCTCTCGGCCATCGGCCAGCTGGCGCCGAGCCTCACCGACGCCGCGCGGATCTCCGGCGTCGGCGCGGTCCGGCGTCTCATCTCGGTGACCTTGCCGCTGATCCTGCTCAGCGTCGTCACGGCCTTCCTGCTCACCTTCATCCGCACCGTGTTCGAATTGCCGATGTCGCAGATGCTCATTCCGCAAAGCGGTCCACCGGCGCCTACGCTGATCCTGAAATTGTTCAGCCATGACCGCGACGGGCTGGCCTGCGCCATCGCGCTCGCCGCCATGGCCGCCGCAGGCGGCGCGGCGGCGCTGATCTGGTATCCGCTCAAGCGCGTCATTGCCTTCGGCCGGCAGCAACGCATCCCGTCGGGAGAGCCGTCATGACCGCTTCGCTCCATTGCGCCGGCATCTCGAAATGGCTCGGCGGGCGCGCCGTGCTCGATAAGCTCGATCTCGCCATCAGGGCCGGCGAGGTGGTCTCGCTGCTCGGCCCGAGCGGTTCCGGCAAGACCACGCTGTTGCGCAGCATCGCCGGACTGGTCGACCCCGACAGCGGCACGATCGCGGTCGGCGGCCGTGTCGTCTGGAGCGAAAAGACGGTCCTGCCGGCGGAAAAGCGCAGGATCGGCATGGTGTTCCAGGACTACGCGCTGTGGCCGCATATGACGGTGGCGCGCAATCTGTCGTTCGGGCTGCGGGCGCAGCGGCTCGCCGAACTGGAGATCGCCGCCCGCGTCGGCCATGCGCTGGAGGTCGCGCGGCTCGCGCCCTATCGCGACCGCTACCCTTCCGAGCTGTCGGGCGGACAGCAGCAGCGCGTCGCCATCGCCCGCTGCCTCGCGGCGCGGCCGGCCCTGATGCTGTTCGACGAGCCGCTCAGCAATCTCGATGCGGCACTTCGCGAGGACATGCGCATCGAGATGATGGAGCTGGTGCGGCGCGAGGCCGCGACCGTGATCTATGTGACGCATGACCAGGCCGAAGCCATGGCCGTTTCGGATCGCATCGCGGTGATGCGCGACGGCCGCATCGCGCAGTTCGACACGCCGCGGGCGATCTACGAGGCGCCGGCCGATTCCTTCGTCGCCGGTTTCATTGGCGGCTTTTCGGTGGTGCCGGGCACCGTGCGCGACGGGCTGTTCAGCGTGCGGGGCGCCGCAGCCGACAGCTTGCGCACGCCCGGCGCCAAACCCGGCGACGGCATGCTTGTCGTGCGTCCGGAGGATGCCCGGCCGGCCGAGGCGCATCCCGGCAACCGGCTGCGGGGCAAAGTGCTGTCGAGCGCCTTCCAGGGCCGCTGCTGGCGGCTGGCGGTGGAGCTTGGTCCGCAGCGTGTTCGCCTCGACTGGCCGGAAGCGCCGCCGGTCGGCTCCTCGCTGGCGTTCTCGCTGCCGCCGGAGCGTTGTATCGTCCTCGCCAACTGATGATTTTGAACTGTAGGATGCCTGCATGCATGGCCTGACACCCATACTTTCCACCGTGACCGCCTCTTTCCTGGCCTCCTTCGTCGAAGTGGTCGAAGCCTTCACCATCGTGCTCGCCGTCGGCGTGACGCGCAGCTGGCGCCCCGCATTGACAGGCGCTGCACTGGCGCTCGCCGTGCTGGCGGCGTTGGTGCTGGCCTTCGGGCCGCTGCTGGCGCTCGTCCCCATCGCCGTCCTGCAATTCGTCGTCGGCGTGCTCTTGATCCTGTTCGGCATGCGCTGGCTGAGGAAGGCGATCCTGCGCAGCGTCGGCGTCATCGCGCTGCATGACGAGGAGCAAGCCTTTTCCAAGGAGACGGCCGCCTTGCAGCGGCAGGCCAATGACCGCCGCGCCGACTATCTGGCGGCCGTCGCGTCGTTCAAGGCGGTGCTGCTCGAGGGCGTCGAAGTGGTGTTCATCGTCATCGCCGTCGGCGCCGCGCACGGCCAGACGCTTTATGCCAGCCTCGGCGCGCTGGCCGCCTTCGTGCTGGTGATGCTGATCGGCCTTGCCGTGCACCGGCCTCTGGCGCGCGTGCCCGAGAATTCGCTGAAATTCGTCGTCGGGCTGATGCTGACCAGCTTCGGCGTGTTCTGGACCGGCGAAGGCCTCGGCGCTGACTGGCCGGGCGCCGATCTCGCTTTGCTCGCCATCTTCGCCATCATTGCCGCCGCATCCTTCGCCATCGTGCGCTGGCTGCGCAGCGCCTATCCGGCGCCCGCCGCAGGAGTTGCCCGATGACCATGATCCGCCTCGTTCTCAAGGAGCTCGTCGGCATGTTCGTCGACGACGGCAGTCTGGCGTTGCTGGCGCTGGTCCTCATTGCGCTGATCACCGCCGCGGTGAAACTGATTGCGCTGCCGCCGCTCATCGGCGGCTTGCTGCTTCTCGCCGGCTGCCTGGCCATTCTTCTGCAGAGCGCGCGCCGCGCCGCGCGCGACAAGGCGCGCTGATCAGCGTTTATTTCGTGAAATCAGCGCAAATGCTGGAGATTGGGGCGGAAGCCGCCCCCTGCCTCGTCATCCACGGGCGGGGCGACGCGAAGCGGCGCGCAGACCCGAGGATCCATTCCGTGACCTTGGCCAAGGAACGCAGCGGAGCAGAATTCTGCACTGCGGCAGCGCTCGGAAGTCACGGAATGGATCGCGATGGAACTAATAAACCGTGAAAAGCGTCGGCAGGTCACCGCTGAGGCGGAAATACTCGACCGTCTCGATAAGCGGAAACATCGCCAGGAAATAGAGCCCGTCGCGGAACGTCCTCCGCAGCGCGCCCGTCGAAAACAGCCACTGGTCCTCGTCGCGGTAGAGCAGCGGGTTCGGCCAAAAGCGCGGCGTGCGTTCGGCATAGGCCGTGTGGACGGCGCCGAACTTGCCAGCGAGATACTCGGCCTCCTTGCGCGCCGTGAAGCGGAAGACCAGGAAGCTGCCCAGGCCGAGCATCGCGGCCGCCAGCACCGAGCCGAACATCAGCCCGATACCGGCCGAGCCGACGGTCGAGAAGAAATAGAGCGGGTTCTGGGTCATCGAGAACGGGCCGGACACGACCAGCTCGTCATTCTTCCTGCCGCCGACGAAGAGGATGCTCCACAGCCGGCCCAAAAAGCAGGTCAGAACCATCACAAAGCCGATCGTCTCCAAGGCTTCGTGCCCGTTCGATCCTTCGGCCAGCACCGGCTTGCTGAACAGGAGGAGGATGACGGCAAGCACCGCGGCCGCCTGCACCACGATCAGGCGCTTATGCTGGTCGAACGCCTTCGGCGCCGATTTGAGGGACGTGTAGGCCATTCTTCCTCACCGCTCCGGCGCCAACGGGGGCGCCAAGGCTTCTCTAGCTGTTCCGCCGCGCGATGACGAGGCCCGCCCGGTATTTTTGGCCGATCTTACGAATTTGTAAGCGGCCGGACAGGCTGCGGTGAATTCGCCTGCCTAGGCTGACGATCGCCGCCAAACGCGATTTCGGGCGGCGAATGGATCATCAACCTCGGGATAATGTCATGAACAAATTTGCCGCTGCTTTCGCCTTTGCCGCTACCGCGATCATCGTTCCCTTGGCTTCCGCCGTTGCCGCTCCGACGCCTTGCGAGACCGCGTTGAAGGACCTGCGCGCCGCCGAGGCCAAGGCGACGCCCAACGATGCCGACAAGAACAAGGTTTCCGAACTGGAGACGAAGGGCATCGAGCGTTGCAACGCCGACGACGACAAGCGCGCCGACGACTTCTTCGCCCAGGCCATGAAGATTCTTGAAAAGTAATCGTCGGAGAGACCGGAAATGGACATCGCCATGACCGCAACGATCCTTGAACGAGACTCCGAATTGAACCGGGTCCCGGACGTCACCCTCGATTTCTGGCTGATCAAGATCATGGCGGTGACCATGGGCGAGACGGCGGCCGATTATCTGGCCGTCAATCTCGGCCTCGGCCTTACCGTCACATCCTTGATCATGAGCGGCATCCTGATCGTCGCGCTTGTCCTGCAATTCGCGCAGAAGCGCTACGTGCCCTGGGCCTACTGGCTGGCCGTCGTGCTGATCAGCGTCGTCGGCACGCTGGTCACCGACAACCTCGTCGACAATTTCGGCGTGCGGCTGGAGACGACGACGATCGTCTTCTCGGTCGCCCTCGCCCTGACTTTCGCGGCCTGGTACGCCAGCGAAAGGACGCTCTCGATCCACACCATCTTCACCACCAGGCGCGAGATCTTCTACTGGCTGGCGATCCTGTTCACCTTCTCGCTCGGCACGGCCGCCGGCGACCTGGTGGCCGAGCGCTTCGACATGGGCTATCTCACCACCGGCGTCATCTTCGGCGGCGTCATCGCGGCGATCACGCTTGCCTGGTTCTTCCTCGGCCTGAACGGCATCCTCGCCTTCTGGCTCGCCTATATCCTGACCCGGCCGTTCGGCGCTTCCTTCGGCGACCTGCTCTCGCAGCCGGTCGAATATGGCGGCATGGGCTTCGGCACCACCTTCACCAGCCTGACCTTCCTCGGCGCCATCGTGGTCATCGTCCTCTATATGACACTGACGAGATTGATCGACGAAGACGAGCAGGCCCTGCTCGACTAAAGTGCTTCTCGCAAAAATGTGTTGCGGCCTTCGCCCCGGCAGCGCGTAAAAACAGATGGTTAGAGCAAGTGATGCCGCGATTTCCGTTTGAAGCCGCGTCAGACGAAGAGATAGTGACCGGCCAAGAAAAAGCCGCAGCCGGCACTACCATGCCGGTGAGGTTGAGGCGGCAAGGACAGCACGGGGCGATGCGACTTCTGCTTGTTGAAGACGATCCGAGAACCGCCGACTATGTCGTCAGGGGACTGACCGAGGCCGGCCATGTCTGCGATTTGCTGCGCGACGGCCATGACGGCCTCTTCGCCGCGACCCGCAACGCCTATGACGTGATCGTCGCCGACCGCATGGTTCCCGGCCTCGACGGCCTGTCGATGATCAAGGCGGTGCGCGCCGCCGGTATCCGCACGCCGGCCATTTTCCTGACCTCCATCGGCGGCGTCGACGACCGCGTCGAGGGCCTGGAAGCGGGCGGCGACGACTATCTGGTCAAGCCCTTCGCCTTTTCCGAGCTGCTCGCCCGCATCCATGCGCTCGGCCGCCGGCCGGCGGCGCAGGAGCAGAAGACGGCGCTGCGCGTCGCCGACCTCGAAATGGACCTGATCCTGCGCCGCGTGACCAGGCAGGGCCAGCCGATCGACCTGCAGCCGCGCGAGTTCAGCCTGCTCGAGGTGCTGATGCGCGGCGAGGGCCGCGTCATCACCCGCACCATGCTTCTGGAGCGCGTCTGGGATTTTCATTTCGACCCCAAGACCAGCGTCGTCGAAACGCATATCAGCCGGCTAAGGGCCAAGGTCGACAGGCCGTTCGACGTGCCGCTGATCCACACCGTGCGCAACACCGGCTACAGCCTGCATGTTCCGGCCTGATCTCGTGGCCGCACGTGCGGGGCGACCCACCGCGGTCGCATGAGCGAGACACGCTCCAATCTGCTGCGCAGCACGCCGTTCAGGTTGGCGCTGACCTTTGCCTTCCTGTTCCTGCTGGCCTTCATCCTGTCCGGCGCGATCGTCTATCAGTTGATGAGCGCCTCGCTCGCCAGGCAGCTCGATCAATCGATCAAGGAGACCTATTCGCTCATCGCCGCGACCTATGCCGAGAGCGACGAGGAGGATCTCGTCTCGACGGTCAGGGACCATGCCCAGTTCAGCCAGGACAAGGACGAGATCTTTTCCCTCACCGACAAGGACGGCAACCGCCTCGCCGGGGATTTCACCTCCAGCCTGCCGGATGGCTTTTCCATGTTCGCCGCCGACTTGCCGGGTGTGCCGCCCGACACCGAATACCGCGCCTATTCGGGCATGGTCGGCGACAACAATTTGACCGTCGCCTTCTCGCTTTCGGAAACCGAGGATCTCGAAAGGATCGTGCTGATGAGCTTCGGCTGGGGCACGCTGTTCATCACCGTCCTGGCGATCGGCGGCGGCGCGGTGCTCGCCTCGCGCGTCCAGCGGCGCCTCGACGGCATCGCCAGCACCATGGTCGACGTCTCGCATGGGCGGCTCGATGCGCGCATCCCGCTGATCGGCAATGGCGACGACATCGACGCCGTCTCCGCCCAGGTGAATGCGGCGCTGGAGCGCCTGTCGGCCCTGGTCGACGGCATGCGGGAAGTGAGCGCCAACATCGCGCATGATCTCAAGACGCCGCTCAACCGGCTGCAGATGATCCTGGAATCCGCCGCCGACAAGACGGTGTCGGGTGAGGATGTCTCGACCGAGCTGACCGATGCCCGCGCCGAGAGCCAGCAGATCAACAGCACCTTCGACGCGCTTCTGCGCATCGCCCAGATCGAAGCCGGCGCCCGCAAGGCGCGCTTCGTCGATCTCGATGTCGGCCCGGTCGTCGAGACCATCGGCGATGTCTATGCCGATGTCGCCGAGGACGATGGCAAGTCCCTGTCGACAACGATCATTCCGGATACGAAATGGTATATTCACGGCGACAGAGACCTGCTGATGCAGATGCTCGCCAATCTGGTCGAGAACGCGCTCAGGCATTGCCCGCCGGGCACCGCGATCGAGCTGTCGGTGACCAGGGGCGGCAGCCACGTCCTCGTCCATGTCCGCGACAATGGCCCGGGGATTCCGGCCGAGGAACGCGAAAAGGTGTTCCGCCGGCTCTACCGGCTGGATGCGAGCCGCACGACGCCAGGCAGCGGCCTGGGCCTGAGCCTCGTCAAGGCGGTTGCCGACCTGCATGGCGCGGCCATAACGCTCGAGGACCGCAATCCGGGTCTCGGCGTGACAATCAGCCTTCCGGCCGTGCGGACTACCGTGACCTGAGGCGGGCCGGAGCCCGCACCCCGGCCGCCTTACCCATTTGTATAGCCCCCGCCAGCCGCACGAAAACTGCGGTCTCTAGGCTTGCGCTGTTCCCGCCGGATCGGGAGCGCGACCCGACGAGGTTCGGGTCGGCAACCTCAAAGAAGAAAGGAAAGAAGATGAAAAAATCCGTCATCGCAGTCGCGGCGATCGTGGCTCTCGCCTCAGCGACCGGGGCTTATGCCAAGGCTGCCAGCGGCACCATCGCCAGCGTCGACAAGAAGGGCGATTCCTTCACGCTGAGCGACGGCAAGACTTTCGCGCTGCCCGAGAACATCGAGGTCGAGACGCTGAAGGTCGGCGAAAAGGTCACCGTCACCTATTCCGCCAAGGCCGGCAAGCTCATGGTGTCGGCCATCCAGCCGGCCAACTGAGCGGGCAATCAAGGCACGCCGGCAGGGGTCTCCTGCCGGCGGCGCGCGTTCGGCTACCGCGCGGCGCCCGCCCGGCGGAAATCGGAAGGCGACATGCCGGCGAGCTTGCGGAACGATTTGTTGAAGGCGCTGAGCGAGCCGAAGCCGGATTCCATGGCGACCCTCAACACATTGGCGTCCTCATGCATGAGCAGCGCCTGCGCGTAGCTCAGGCGCAGCAGGTTGACATATTCGTTGAGCGTCATGCCGGTCGATTTCTTGAACAGGCTCATCGCATATTTGGGATGGATGTCGGCGGCCGAAGCGATGGTGACGCAGTCGATGTCGTAGAGGAAATTCTCGGCGATGAAATCGCACATGCGCCCGACATTGCGCGAGGACTGCTGGTCGAAGGCATTGCCGGCGCCTTGCCCGGCCAACCTTTCCGGCACCAGCCGGTAAGGCTCGAAGCGCACCCGCTCGAGCCGAAGCAGCAGCTCGTTGACGGCGTGCTCGGTTTTGGCCGGATCGCCCGAGCGCGCATACTCGTTCCAGCGCTTGAAATTGTCGTTGTCCGACTGGTCCGTCGCGTCGGTCACCAGCGTCGCGCCGGTCATCAGCCGGTGGCGTATGTCGGCCGGCAGATGCAGGCGGAAGAAATGCACCAGCGGCAGATGCGCGCCGGCATAGACGGCGTCGTCGGAGAGGTCGTCCATCTGGTGCGGCAGGCCGCCCCAGAACAGGCACATCTCGCCGGCCGACAGCGAGATTTCGTGCTCGGCCATGCGGTAATGCACGCGGCCCTGTACGATGAAATTCACCTCCACCTGGGCATGCCAGTGCGGCTTCAGCATCACCAACGGGTGGTTGTGGAACATCTGCAGCATGAGCGGCAGTCCTTCGACGCTGCTCGCGCCAGGCTGGTAGAACGGACGCTCCGGCATCTTACTTTCCGCCAACTTCTTATTCCCTTCGACGGGGACAAGCCTTCCGCGCCGCATAGTCTAGCCACGCTCACAGTGAGAGAGCAAATGAAATGGGAGGATTTCAATGCGCACTACACTGACCTGCGCTGCGCTTATGCTTGCCCTGGGCTCCGGCCCGGCCCTGGCGCAGTCCGGCGAAATCACCATCTGGAGCTGGAACATCGCCGCCTCGTCGCTGAAGGCGACGGTCGAGGGCTTCAACAAGAAATACCCCGACATCAAGGTCACGGTCCAGGACCTCGGCAACCAGCCGACCTATGACAAATCGATCGCCGGCTGCGCCGCCGGCGGCGTCGGCTTGCCCGATATCGTCTCGATCGAGAATGGCGAGGCGGAGAACTACTGGAGCCAGTTCCCGGATTGCTTCGTCGACCTGCACACGCTGGGCTACAGCGCCGAGGACCAGAAGAAATTCCCCGATTTCAAGCGCACCGAGCTCGAGGTCGGCGACAAGGCCTATGCCATGCCCTGGGATTCCGGCCCCGTGGCCGTCTTCTACCGCCGTGACTTCTATGAGAAGGGAGGCGTCGATCCGGCCTCGATCAAGACCTGGGACGATTTCATCGCCGCCGGCAAGAAGATCCAGGCCGCAAATCCCGGGGTGTCGATGACCAATGCCGATTTCAACGGCGACACCGAATTCTTCCGCATGATCTCCAACGAACAGGGCTGCGGCTACTTCGCCGAGGACGGCCAGTCGATCACCGTGGCCGAGCCGAAATGCGTCGACGCCCTGACCAAGGTCAAGGAGATGAAGGACGCCGGCATCGTGTCGTCGGCCGACTGGTCGACCAAGATCACCAACAACACCGCCGGCACCGTCGCCAGCCAGGTCTATGGCGGCTGGTATGAAGGCACGATCCGCACCGAATCGCCGAAGGAAAGCGGCAAGTGGGGCGTCTACCTGATGCCGAGCCTGACCGCCAACGGCCCGCGCGCCGCCAATCTCGGCGGCTCGTCTTTGGCCATCACCTCGGCCTCGAAGAACAAGGAAGCGGCTTACGCCTACCTGAAATACACGCTGGAGACCAATGACGGCCAGATCACCATGCTGAAGGATTTCGGCCTGGTGCCGTCGCTGATCTCGGCGCTCGACGACCCCTATGTCGCGCAGGGACAGCCCTATTGGGGCGACCAGGCGGTGTGGAAGGATATCCTGGCGACGCTGCCCAAGGTGGTGCCGAGCCGCGGCACGCAGTTCCAGAGCGACGCCGAGATCATCCTGCGCGCCGTGCAGACCAAATATCTGGCCAACGGCTATCCCGACGCCAAGGCCGCGCTCGACGACGCCGCCAAGCAGATCGCCGCCGCGACCGGTTTGCCGGTGAAGTAGCGCCTCTTCCTTCTCCCCTTGTGGGGTCCGAAGGACGGGGCGAGACCCGCGGCTCGCCCCCGGGTGGTGGATTGGCGCGCAGCGCCAAGACGGATGAGCGGGTGCTCCAGCGGAGTGAGACGTCGGCTTTCCCTGGAACACCCATCATCCGGCCGCTGCGCGGCCACCTTCTCCCACAAGGGGAGAAGGGAAAGACAGAGAAAGGAGGAAGCCAATGCGCACGCAGAACGCCACCGCGTACCGCTTCCTCACGCCCTACCTTCTGGTCTTCGCCGTCTTCTGGATCTGGCCGATCGTCTCTTCGTTCCTGATCTCCTTCCAGGCGACGCGCACCGTGCCGTGGCGCTTCGCGCCGACCTTCAACTGGGGCCGCCTGATCGGCGACCCCGCCTTCTACAACGCGCTGAAGAACACGCTGCTGATCCTGGTCATCCAAGTGCCGGTGATGATCTCGCTGGCGATCGTCATGGCGGTGCTTCTGAACTCGCCGCTGTTGAAGGCGCGCGGCCTCTACCGCTTCGCCTTCTTCGCCCCGGTCGTGGTCGGCGAGGTCGCCTATTCGGCCGTCTTCCGGCTGATGTTCAGCCTCGATTTCGGCATCGTCAACAAGCTCCTGGAGAGCGTCGGCCTGGCCAAGATCGACTGGTTCTCCAACGTCACCCCGGCCATGGCGCTGATCATGATCGCCGTGACCTGGCGCTGGGCCGGCTATAACGCCATCCTCATCCTGGCCGGCCTGCAGTCGATTCCCGAGGATGTCTACGAAGCGGCGACGCTGGACCGCGTCAGCAAGCTGAAGCAATTCCTCTACATCACCTTGCCGCTGTTGAAGCCGGTCATCGTCTTTTGCGCCGTGCTGTCGATCATCGGCACCATGCAGCTCTTCACCGAGCCTTTCCTGATCACCGAGCGCGGCGGGCCGGGCGGCGGTACCGAGACGCTCGGCCTCCTGCTCTACCGCCAGGGTTTCCGCTCGCTCAATTTCGGCTACGCCTCCGCCGTCGCCTACACCATGGCGGGGCTGGCGATCGCCATCACCCTGGTGCAGCTCTGGCTGACGAGGGAGCCGAAGTGATGGCGGAGCCGAAGTGAGGGGGGGAACCAAAATGACCTCGCGTTCCCAGGCCAGGCTCGGCCGCAGCGTCCTGCTGCATCTGTTCCTGACGCCGCTGGCGCTGGTCTGGCTGTTCCCGCTGTGGATGATGGTGGTGTTCTCCACCATGCCCGACAACGGCATCTTCAGCCCGGGCATCGAGCTCCTGCCACACGACAATTTCCTCGACAATGTCGCCAACCTGCAGCGCGACACCAATTTCATCGGCGCCATCGGCATCTCGGTCGCGGTCGCGGTGACCTACACCGTGCTTTCGGTGCTGCTGACCTCGATGGCCGGCTGGGCGCTGGCGCGCTACGAATTCCACGGCAAGGGCGCTGTGGTGGCGATCATTTTCGGCACCATCACGCTTCCTTACGCGGTGGTGCTCATCCCGCAATTCATCATGGTGGCGCGCGACTTCGCCCTGGCCAACACCTGGATCGCGCTGATCGTGCCGCCGCTGTTCAATTCGCTGGGCGTGCTCTTCATGCGCCAGGCCTTCTCGATGATGCCTGCCGAGTTGTTCGATGCGGCGCGCGTCGAAGGCGTCAAGGAATGGCGCATCTTCCTGTTCGTGGCGCTGCCGCTGGCCCGGCCGATGCTGGCGGCGCTGGCGATCATCCTCTTCCTCGCCTCGTGGAACAACTATCTCTGGCCGCTTTTGATCAACAGCCAGCCCGGCGCGATGACCGCGCCGGTGGCGCTCGGCACGCTGATCGGCCTGACCAAGGTTTCCTGGGGCGGCATCATGGCCGGCGCCGTCATGCTGACCGTGCCGATGCTCATCGTCTTCGTGCTGTTGCAGCGCCATTTCATCGCCGGCATCGCCGCCGGCGCGGTCAAATAGGTCAGGAGCGCAATGGCGGCCGTTACTCTCACCAATGTCGTCAAGCGCTTCGGCGTCTTCGAGGTCGTCCATGGCGCCAACATCGACATCGCCGACGGCGAGTTCGTCGTCTTCGTCGGCCCGTCGGGATGCGGCAAGTCGACCCTGCTCAGGATGATCGCCGGGCTGGAGGACATCAGCGGCGGCGACATCGCCATCGGCGGCAAGGTGATGAACGACGTCGAGCCGGCCGACCGCGGCATCGCCATGGTGTTCCAGTCCTACGCGCTCTACCCGCATATGACCGTCGAGCAGAACCTCTCCTTCGGGCTGCGCATGAACGGCAACCCGAAACCCGACACCGAGCGTCGGGTGAAACGCGCCGCCGAGATCCTGCGCATCGACGAATTGATGCAGCGGCGCCCGAAACAATTGTCGGGCGGCCAGCGCCAGCGCGTCGCCATCGGCCGCGCCATCGTGCGCGAGCCGCAGGTGTTCCTGTTCGACGAGCCGCTTTCGAACCTCGATGCCGAGCTGAGAGTGCAGATGCGCGTCGAGATCTCGCGTCTGCACAAGGAGCTCGGCGTCACCATGATCTATGTGACGCACGACCAGACCGAGGCGATGACGCTGGCCGACCGCATCGTGGTGCTGAAAGGTGGCAATGTCGAGCAGATCGGCCGGCCGCTCGACCTCTACAACGACCCGACCAACCGTTTCGTAGCCGGCTTCATCGGCTCGCCGAAGATGAATTTCATCAAGGCGCGCATTGTCGGGCGCGACGCGCGTGGCGTCGTGGTCGAACTGGCCGGCGAGGAGAAGACCCGCATCGTGCAGCCTCTGGCGGGCGCCGCGCCCGAGCCGGGAAGCAAGGTTGTCGTCGGCGTACGGCCCGAGCATTTCGGCAATGCCGGGGAAGGCGACGCCGACATCGCCGTTGCCATCGACGTCGTCGAGCATCTGGGCGGCACGAGTTTTCTCTACGCCAAGACGGCCAATGGCGAGGACGTGGTGATCCAGCGCGACGCGGCAAAGGTGCCCGACACGTCCGAAATCATCGTGTCCATCCGCAAATCCTACCTGTTCGACGAAAAAGGCCTGCGGCTGCGCTGAACGGCGGCCGCGCCCCAGCTCTCAAGGAGAATGACATGACCGCAACCACGCCCATCCGCTGGGGCATCCTCGGGCCAGGCAGCATCGCCAAATCCTTTGCCGGCGGCGTGGCCGGCTCGCGAAACGGAAAGCTGGTCGCGCTCGGCGCCCGCAATCCCGCCAAGCCTGGCCTCGCCGAGACCTTTCCGGGCGCGCGCATCCTCGACGGCTATGACGCGCTGCTCGCCGACAAGGAGGTGGACGCCATCTACATTTCGATCCCGCATCCCGGCCACGCCGAATGGGCGATCAAGGCGGCCGAAGCCGGCAAGCATGTCCTGTGCGAAAAGCCGCTGGCCCTGACCGCCTTCGAGGCCGACGCCATGATGCACGCCGCGCGCAAGGCAGGCACGTTTCTCGGCGAAGCCTTCATGTACCGGCTGCATCCGCAGACCCGGCAGCTGGTCGAGCTGATCAAGTCCGGCGCCATCGGCGAGGTGCGCATGATCAAGTCGAGCTTCGGCTTCGCCATGCCGGGCTTCTTGGCCGACCATCGGCTCTATGCCAACGACATGGCCGGCGGCGGCATCCTCGATGTCGGCGGCTATCCGGTGTCGATGGCGCGGCTGATCGCGGGCGCCGCCACGGGCCAGCCTTTCCTCGAGCCGGACAAGGTCGTGGGCGCTGCCCATCTCGGCCAGTCCGGCGTCGACGAATGGGCTTCCGCCTTGCTGCACTTCCCCGGCGGCATCGTCGCCGAGGTCTCCTGCAGCATCTCGCTCGACCAGGACAATGTGCTGCGCATCCTCGGCACCAAGGGCCGCATCGAAGTGCCCGATTTCTGGTTCGCCGGTGGCAACCGCGATGTCGGACCGGGCCGGATCGAGGTGATCCGGTCCGGGGCGGCTCGCGAGGTCATCAGCCTCAACGAGACCCGGCACGTCTATTCTTTCGAGGTCGATGCCGCCGGCGAGGCGATCCTCACTGGCCGCCAGGAGTTCGCCTGGCCGGGCATGTCCTGGGCCGACAGCCTCGGCACGTTGCGCGTGCTCGACAAATGGCGCGCCGCCGTCGGCCTCGAATATGAGATCGAAAAGCCGGCTAAGCGCGTCAACACGCTCTCCGGCCGGCCGCTGCAAACCAACGGCACCGCCATCGGCAAGCGCGCCATTCCCGGCCTGCCGCGCCAGGCGTCCCGGCTGGCGCTCGGCTTCGAGGATTTCCGCAGCTTCTCCTCCGGCTCGATCCTGCTCGACGCCTATTTCGAGGCCGGCGGCAATCTGTTCGATACCGGTTTTGTCTATGGCGCCGGCTACACCGAGGCGCTGCTCGGCCAATGGCTGAGGAATCGCGGCGTGCGCGAGCAGTCGGTCATCATCGCCAAGGGCGCGCATTCGCCGCTCTGCTATCCCGATGTCATCGGCAAGCAGCTGGCCCAGTCGCTCGACCGTCTGCAGACCGACCATGTCGACATCTATTTCATGCATCGCGACAATCCGGACGTGCCGGTTGGCGAGTTCGTCGACGCCATGGACGCGGAGGCCAAGGCTGGCCGCATCCGCGGCCTGTTCGGCGGCTCCAACTGGACGATGGAGCGCATGGACGCGGCCATTGCCTATGCCGAGAAGAACGGCAGGCAGAAGCCCGGCGCGCTCTCCAACAATTTCTCGCTGGCCGAGATGCTGGAGCCGATCTGGGCCGGCTGCGTCACCTCGTCCACCGATGCGTGGAAAGCCTGGCTGGCGGCAAGGCAGATGCCGAACTTCGCCTGGTCGAGCCAGGGCCGCGGCTTCTTCACCGACCGCGCCGGCCGCGACCGGACCGACAATGAGGAGCTGGTGCGCGTCTGGTATTCGGAAAAGAATTTCGGCCGGCGCGACCGGGCGATCGAGCTGGCGCGAAAGCTCGGCAAGAGCCCGATCCATGTCGCGCTGGCCTACGTGCTGGCGCAACCCTTCCCGTCGGTCCCGCTGATCGGCCCGCGCACGCTGGACGAGCTTGAGGACAGCCTGAAGGCATTGGATATCAAGCTGACTCCGGAAGATGTGGCGTGGCTGGACGAGGGGCCGGAGAGGAGGAGGGCTTAGGGGCAGAAGTCAGAGGCGTCGCGTTCCTTCGCCCCCTCTCTGCCCTGCCGGGCATCTCCCCCTCGAGGGGGGAGATTGGCAGCTCCGATGCCGGCGCCCGTTCTGCAACATTGGTGATTGGCGAAAGCCGACATCTGATCTCCCCCTCGAGGGGGAGATGTCCGGCAGGACAGAAAGGGGGGCCTCGCGCCGGCGCGTTGAAATGAGCGGCAGTCCCCTCACCGATCCACCCGCGTCGACAAAATGATCGACGACGACGTCCGCTCAACCCCGTCCATCGCCCCGATCCGGTCGAGCAGCGCATCGAGATCCCGGATCGACGGCGCGTCAACGATGACGATCATGTCGAAATTGCCGCTGACCGAGTGCACTGTCCTGACCGGCGGCATCGCCTCCAGGCTGCGCACCACCTTGTCGGCGAGTTTCGGGGTGACGGTGAGCAGCACATGCGCCTTGACCAGCCCCTGCTCATAGTCGGGCGACAGCCTGACCCCATAGCCGGCGATGATGCCGCGCTGCTCCAGCCGCTCGATCCGGCTCTGCACCGTGGTGCGCGACACACCGAGCTGCCGCGCCAGCTCCGCAGTCGAAGCGCGGGCGTCGGCGCGCAGCAGCGTAAGCAGGGCTTGTTCGGCTTCCGTGATCATTTCGACGAAACCTTTCGGCAGATCGCTTAAAGTTCAGCTTCATATTGCCAGATTCCACGCTTCCTTTCGACAGGCAAGCTGCGATGATTCCCGTCAAATTGGCCCAACTCGAAATTGCGGGGAATTGATCATGAAGAACATCGTTGTCGTCGGCGCCGGCAAGATCGGCTCGACCATCGCCGAAATGCTGAACGCCACGGGCGACTACCACGTCACGCTCGTCGACCGCTCGGCCGCCCAGCTTGCCGCCGCCGAACTGCCGGCCGGCGTCGAGACGCAGGAGCTCGACATCGCCGCCACGGGCGAGCTCGAAAAAGTGCTCGCCGGCAAGTTCGCCGTGCTGAGCGCAGCGCCCTTCCACCTCACCACCCGCATCGCCGAAGCGGCCGCCGCCACCGGCGTCCATTATCTCGACCTCACCGAGGACGTCGTCTCGACCCGCCGCGTCAAGGAACTGGCGCGCGACGCCAACAGCGCCTTCATCCCGCAATGCGGCCTGGCGCCAGGCTTCATCTCGATCGTCGCCAACGATCTCGCCAGCCGCTTCGACACGCTGGAAAGCGTGCGCATGCGCGTCGGCGCGCTGCCGCAATATCCATCCAACGCGCTGAACTACAACCTGACCTGGAGCACGGACGGCGTCATCAACGAATATTGCGAACCTTGCGAGGCGATCGTCGAGGGCGAGCTGATCGAGGTGCCGCCGCTGGAGGAGCGCGAGGAATTCTCGCTCGACGGCGTCACCTACGAGGCCTTCAACACCTCCGGCGGCCTCGGCACCTTGGCCGAGACGTTGAAAGGCAAGGTGCGCACGCTGAACTACCGCACCATCCGTTACCCCGGCCACGCCGCGATCATGAAGGCGCTGCTCAACGACCTCGGCCTGCGCCACCGCCGCGACGTGCTGAAGGACATTTTCGAGAGCGCCCTGCCTTCGACGCTGCAGGACGTGGTCATCGTCTTCGTCACCGTCTCGGGCCGCCGCAATGGCCGCCTGCTGCAGGAGACCTACGCCAACAAGATCTATTCGCAGCGCGTCGGCAGCCTGGTGCGCAGCGCCATCCAGATCACCACCGCCTCCGGCATCTGCGCCGTGCTCGACATGCTGGCCGACGGCTCGCTGCCGGCGAAGGGTTTCGTGCGCCAGGAAGACATTGCGCTCGACGCCTTCCTCGCCAACCGCTTCGGCCGCGCCTACGCCCAGCACGAGATGGTGAGCCGGCTGGCGATCTGAGCTGTGTAGTCTCCTCCCTTGAGGGGGAGATTACGCTCCCCTAAATATGCAGCGCGTGGCCGAGCGCCTTCAGCGCCGCTTCCTGGAAACCCTCGCCCTGCGTCGGATGCGCGTGGATGGTGCCGGCGATATCCTCCAGCCGCGCGCCCATCTCCAGCGCGAGACCAAAGGCCGCCGCCAGTTCCGACACGCCTTGCCCGACCGCCTGGATGCCCAGCACCAGATGATTGTCCGCGCGCGCCACGACCCGTACAAAACCGTCCTCGCCCTGCTTGGTCATGGCGCGGCCGTTGGCGGCGAACGGGAACTGGCCGATCTTGATCTCGCCGGCCAGCGCCTTCGCCTCTTCCGGTGACAGGCCAGCGGTGACCAGCTCCGGGTCGGTGAAGCAGATCGCGGGAATGGCGCGCTTGTCCCAGCTTCTTTTGTGGCCGGCGACGATCTCGGCCACCATCTCGCCCTGCGCCATCGCGCGATGCGCCAGCATCGGCTCGCCGGTGACATCGCCGATGGCAAAGATGCCGCGCATCGAGCTGCGGCACTGGTCGTCGATGCGGATGAATTTTCCGACCCTGTCGAGGTCGATCTGCTCCAGCCCCCAGCCCTCGGTGAGCGGCTTGCGGCCGACGGTGACTAGAATCTTGTCGGCGGCGATCTTGGCGCTCTTGCCGTCGGCCGTCTCGACCAGCAGCGCATCGCCCTTGGTCGACAGGCCTTTGGCCTTGGCGCCAGTCATCACCTCGACGCCAAGCTCGCCGAGCCGCTTCAGCACCGGCCGGGTCAGCTCGGCGTCATATTGCGCCAGCACCCGCGGCAGCGCTTCGACGACCGTCACCTTGGCGCCCATCCTGGCGAAGGCCATGCCGAGCTCGAGCCCGATATAACCGCCGCCGACGACCGCGAGCTTCTTCGGCAGCTCGCCGAGCGCCAGCGCTTCCGTCGACGAAATGACCTGGCCGCCGAACGGCAGGAACGGCAATTCGACCGGCGCCGAGCCGGTAGCGATCACCACCGTTTCGGCTCGGATCACCTGCGTGCCGGTCTCGGTCTCGACCTCGACCGTCTTGCCGTCGCGGAACGTTGCCCAGCCCTGCACGGTCTTGACCTTGGCCTTTTTCAGCAGCCCGGCAACGCCACTGTTGAGCCGGCTAACGATACCGTCCTTCCAGGCGACGGTCTTTGCGAGTTCCAGTGTCGGTGCGGCAACCTTGATGCCCAGCGGATCCTTGCCGGAAGCCATATGCGCGATCTTTTCGAATTCTTCCGCCGCGTGGATCAGCGCCTTGGACGGAATGCAGCCGACATTGAGGCAGGTGCCGCCCGGCTTGCCCGCCTCGACGATGACCGTATCGACACCGAGCTGTCCGGCGCGGATGGCGCAGACATAGCCGCCCGGACCGGCCCCGATGACGAGCAGCTTGCAGGAGATTTCTTTCATGGGGTCACACTGTTTTGGTTGGAGGAGCCCCCCTCATCCGGCCGCTTCGCGGCCACCTTCTCCCCTAGGGGAGAAGAGGACAGCGGAGGGGCCAGTCGCCTCCTCTCCCCTCGGGGAGAGGTCGGATTGCCCCGAATTGCCCTTCGCAATTCGGCTGGCAATCCGGGTGAGGGGGTCTTTGCGACCATTTTCATTTTTTCAATCCACGAAGATCAGCGCCGGCGTCTCGAGCAGCGCCTTGATGCGCTGCACGAACACCGCGGCATCCCAGCCGTCGATGACGCGATGGTCGAAGCTGGACGACAGGTTCATCATCTTGCGCGGGATGAACTGGGTGCCGTCCCACACCGGCCGCACCATGATCTTGTTGACGCCGACAATCGCCACTTCCGGGTAGTTGATAACCGGCGTGGTCGCGACGCCGCCCATGGCGCCGAGCGAGGTGATGGTGATGGTCGAGCCGGAAAGCTCCTCGCGGCTCGCCGTGCCGGCCTTCGCAGCATCGGCCAGCCGGTTGACCTCGACAGCGCTGTTCCACAGATCGCGCGCCTCGGCATGTTTGACCACCGGCACCACCAGCCCGTTGGGCGTCTGCGCGGCGATGCCGATATGGATGCCTTCATGCTGGTGGATGATGCCGGCATCGTCGTCGAACAGCGCGTTGAGGTTGGGCTGCTCGCCGATCGCCTTGACCATCGCCCGCATCAGGAAGGGCAGCAGCGTCAGCTTGGGACGATCCGCGCGCTTCTCCTTGTTCAACGTCGCGCGCAATTCCTCCAGCGCGGTGACGTCGATCTCCTCGACATAGGTGATATGCGGGATGCGCGATTTCGCCAGCGACATCTTTTCGGCGATCTTGCGCCTGAGACCCACGACCTTGATGTCCTCGACGCCGTCCTTCTGCGCAAGCCCGGTGGCGCGGGCAATCTGCGGACCGCGCGCCACGAACGCATCGATGTCCTCATGGCCGATGCGCCCGGCCGGCCCGCTGCCCGGGACCTGGCGCAGATCGATGCCGGCTTCCTTCGCCCGCAGCCTGACGGCGGGTGACGCCAATGGTTTCTCACCCTCCGCACGCGGCGCGCCGGAAGCAGAGGCGGGGTGCGCGGCCTTCGGAGCAGCGGCAGCTTTCGGCGGTTCCGCCGGCTTCGGCGCCGGTTTCGGTGCGGCCGGCGCCGGTTTTGTCTCGACCGGCGCAACCGGCGCTTTTGCCTCGGGCGCTGCCTCGGCGGCGGCCTTCACATTGCCTTCGCCGGCTACCTTCAGCCGCACGATCGGCGAGCCGATCGCCACCGTGTCGCCGATCTCGGCGCCGAGCCAGAGAATCTCGCCATCGACCGGCGAGGGGATCTCGACGGTTGCCTTGTCGGTCATGACGGCGGCGAGAACCGTGTCCTCCCGCACGAGGTCGCCGACCTTGACGTGCCATTCGACAAGCTCGGCCTCGGCGACGCCTTCGCCGACATCGGGCAGCTTGATGACGTGTTCGCCCATCTCAGGCCTCCCCCACTCTAAGCTTCCAATGTTTCGACGAGCGCGCGGCCGACCCGCGCCGGACCGGGGAAATAGTCCCATTCCTGCGCATGCGGATAGGGCGTGTCCCAGCCGGCGACCCGCGCCACCGGCGCCTCCAGATGGTAGAAGCAGTTCTCCTGCACCAGCGCGGCCAGTTCGGCACCGAAGCCGGAAGTCAGCGTCGCCTCGTGCACGACCACGCAGCGTCCGGTCTTCTTCACCGAGGCGACGATGGTGTCGAGGTCGAGCGGCAGAAGCGTCCTGAGGTCGATGATCTCGGCGTCGATGCCGGTCTCTTCGGCCGCGGCCTGCGCGACATAGACCATCGTGCCATAGGCAAGCACCGTGACTGCCGAGCCTTGCCGGCGGATCGCCGCCTTGCCGAGCGGGATCGAGTAGTGACCGTCGGCAACCTCGCCGAGCTCATGCTTCGACCACGGCGTCACCGGACGGTCGTGATGGCCGTCGAACGGACCGTTGTAGAGCCGTTTCGGCTCCAGGAAGATCACCGGATCCGGATCCTCGATCGCCGCGATCAGCAGCCCCTTGGCGTCATGCGGGTTGGACGGCACCACCGTCTTCAGGCCCGAGACATGGGTGAACAGCGCTTCCGGGCTCTGGCTGTGCGTCTGCCCGCCGAAGATGCCGCCGCCGGTCGGCATGCGCACCACGATCGGGCAGGTGAAATCGCCATTGGAACGATAGCGCAGCCGCGCCGCCTCCTGCGTCAGCTGGTCGTAGGCCGGGTACATGTAGTCGGCAAACTGGATCTCGACACAGGGCTTCAGCCCATAGGCGGCCATGCCGATGGCGGAGCCGACGATGCCGGATTCGTTGATCGGCGCGTCGAAGCAGCGGCTGCGGCCATATTTGGCCTGCAGGCCTTGCGTGGCGCGGAAGACGCCGCCGAAGAATCCGACATCCTCGCCATAGACGATAACGCGCTCGTCGCGCCCCATCGAGACGTCGAGCGCGTCGCGGATCGCCTCGATCATGGTCTTCCTGGGCATGGTCAGACTCCCGCCTGCTGGCGCTGGCGTCTCAGATGCGGCGGCATTTCTTCATAGAGCCCTTCGAACATGTCGCGGGTCGACGGCTTGCCGCCGGCATGCAGCGTGCCATGCCCCTCGGCCTCCTTCTGCGCGGCGATCACCGTTTCGAGGATCTCTGCCTCCGCCTGGGTGTGGCGATCCTCGGACCAGGCGCCTTTGTGGATCAAATGGTTCTTCAGCCGGATGACCGGGTCGCCGAGCGGCCAGGCGTCGGATTCCGCCTTGGGCCGGTAGGCCGACGGATCGTCGGAGGTCGAATGCGCGCCGGCGCGGTAGGTGACGTATTCGACCAGCGTCGGCCCGAGATTGGCCCGCGCCCGCTCCGCCGCCCATTTGGCCACGGCATGGACGGCGAGATAGTCATTGCCGTCGACGCGCAGCGCGGGGATGCCGAAGCCCAGCCCGCGCGCGGCGAACGTGCCGGAGCCGCCGCGCGCAATGCCCTGGAAGGTCGAGATCGCCCACTGGTTGTTGACCACGTTGAGGATGACCGGCGCCTTGTAGGTCGAGGCGAACACCAGGGCGGAGTGGAAATCGGACTCCGCCGTCGAGCCGTCGCCGATCCAGGCTGCGGCGATGCGCGAATCGTTCGAGATCGCCGAGGCCATCGCCCAGCCGACCGCCTGGATATATTGCGTGGCGAGATTGCCGGAGATCGAGAAGAAGCCGTGCTCCTTCGAGGAATACATGACCGGCAGCTGCCGGCCCTTCAGGGGATCGGCCTCGTTGGAATAAATCTGGTTCATCATCGTGACCATCGGATAGCCGTCGGCGACGAGAAGGCCGGCTTGCCGGTAGGTCGGGAAGTTCATATCGCCCGGCTTGAGCGCCTTGCGGAAGGCCGAGCTCACCGCCTCTTCGCCAAGATGCTGCATGTAGAAGGAGGTCTTGCCCTGGCGCT
Organism: Mesorhizobium sp. B2-7-1; assembly: GCF_006440735.1. Classification (GTDB taxonomy): domain Bacteria; phylum Pseudomonadota; class Alphaproteobacteria; order Rhizobiales; family Rhizobiaceae; genus Mesorhizobium. The sequence goes on from NZ_VFUA01000039.1 coordinate 35,802, forward strand.
GCGCCATCTGCATGCGCGCGTCGAAGGTTCTGAGCGTCATCATATGGCGCAGGCCTTCAAGCAGCTCCTCGTCGTTGAGCAGCCCGGCCCATGGCCCGACGGCCTCGCCGGCGCGGTTCAGCACCCGGATGATGGAGAAAGCCATGTCGCGGATGGTGCGCGGATCGACATCGATCTCGGGACGCGGCACCGAGCCCGCCTTGGGAATGGTCACATTCGAGAAGTCGGGCGTGCCCCCGGGCCGCACCTCGGGCTCGGGCACATGAAAGCGCAACATTCCAGCATCGGCCATGAGCTCACATCCTCCAATGTTGCCGGTGCGATCTTTGCACATCCGCGCCGCCAGACCAGTGCCATTTCGCCGGGTCTGGGCACGGCTTTCCTCCCCGGCCGCCGGCCTGGGGAAGCCGATGCGGCACGCAGGCGCCAAGATGCAGATATGGCGACGAAATTTCTTGTCGATGTTTTTGCGCTGTGCGCAATTTGGCGGAAGTTTGCGGGGCGATTGCCGCCAGAAAATGCAATTGGGGCTGCGGTCAGGCGCGGCCTCCCCTTCTCACCCTTGTGGGAGAAGGTGTCGCCGAAGGCGACGGACGAGGGGGGCTCCAGATGCCACCAACGTCTCACTCCGCTGGAACACCCTCATCCGTCTCGGCGCTGTCGCGCCGATCCACCTTCTTCCACAAGGGGAGAAGGTGGAGACGCTGGCGCCGCTTCTCCGTTCACTCCGTCTCCACCCCGTGCTAACTCACCCCGCATGGCACAAAAAAAGGGATACGAGGTCGATTCGTGGCTGGCGAGGCCCGATCCCTCCATGGCGATCGTCCTGCTTTACGGCCCCGATCGCGGCCTCGTCGCCGAGCGGGCAAAAGCCTTCGCCGCCAAGACGGGCCTGCCGCTCGACGACCCCTTCTCGGTGGTGAAGCTCGACGGCGCGGAAGTCGACCGCGACGAAGGCCGCCTGCTCGACGAAGCCCGCACCGTGCCGATGTTTTCCGACCGGCGGCTGCTCTGGGTGCGCAACGCCAGCGGCCAGAAGGCACTGGCCGACGACATCAAGGCGCTCACCGCCGAGCCTGCACGCGACGCCATCGTCCTGATCGAGGCTGGCGATCTGAAGAAGGGCACCGGCCTCAGGGCCATCGTCGAGGCCGCCGGCAACGCCATCGCCTTGCCCTGCTACGCCGACGAGGCCCGCGACCTGGATACGGTGATCGACGACGAATTGCGCAAGGCCGGCATGTCGATGACCTTGGACGCCAGGCAGGCGTTGCGCCGCAATCTCGGCGGCGACCGGCTCGCCTCGCGCGGCGAGATCGAGAAGCTGGTGCTTTATGCGCACGGCCGGAAGGAGATCGACGTCGACGACGTCAACGCGCTGTCGGGCGATGTCTCCGGCGTCTCCTTCGACGCCGCGGTCGACGCCATGCTGGACGGCAAGGTCGGCGACTTCGACATCGCCTTCAACCGTCACTGCCAGTCCGGCGGCCACCCTTTCCTTGTGCTGTCCTCGGCGATGCGGCAATTGCAGGCGATCCAGGTGATGCGCGGCCAGATGGAATCAGGCGGCCGCAATGCCGCCTCGGTCGTCGCCGGCGCCCGCCCGCCGGTCTTCTTCTCGCGCCGCAGGCTGGTGGAAAAGACGCTCGAGCGCTGGAATGTCGAAGCGCTCGGCCGGGCGCTCGGCCGCCTGCAGACGGCCGTGCTGCAGACGCGCAAGCGGCCGGACCTGTCGGAAGCGCTGGCCAGACAGGCGCTGCTCGGCATCGCGATCGAAAGCGCGAGATTGGGGCAGCGGTAAACATCCTTCATCATTCTAGGGCGGAGCAAGGAGCGAAGCGACGCGCGCAGACCCTGGAATGACAAAGGGTAGGAGCGCGATCCGAGAGCCGCCTTCGCCGCTCAGTTCATCGTCATCGCGTCGGTCGCCTGGAAGGTCGGCAGCGCCTGTGGGAAGACCAGAACCGCCGCGCCGTAAAGGAGGAGAGCCGCTCCCGACACCTTGGCTATCCGATCTCCCGAAGGGAGGGTCTTTTCCGCAAAGATCAGCAAGGTGACCACCGCCATTGCGGCGACATTCATGATCCCGAGAGGAAAGAGGGCGAGAAACAGCAGCCAGCAGCAGCCAAGACAAAAGGCTCCATGCTCTACCCCCATGCGTGCCGCACCCCAGCGGCCGTCGCGCCATGAGGTCAGGATGAAACCCATCGGCGTGCGGCATTTGGCCAGGCAAAGATCCTTCAACGGCGAGAGCTGATAGGCGCCCGCGACGCCTAGCAGCACGCCGCCGATGCGCGCGGCGGTCGCGGTGGACATTTCCGTTCGCTCGCCAAGCATCTCCACACCTGCCGCGCCGGCAAAGGCGAGAACGCCGATCGCGCTCCAGACCAGCATATAGCCGGCCACGAACACCCAGGTGGAGACGAAGGTCCCGCCGCGGCCCCGCTTGGCCGCTTGAACCTGGTGAAACGTCAGGATCATCGGGGCGGCGGTCGGAAACATCATGGCGATCATCATGACGATCCAGACGGCAAGAAACAGCGGCGCCGTCATGCCCATGGTGGGCGAGTGGATTTCCATATCCGCGCCCATGCCGATCTGCTGCCGGATGAGCACGGCCCACGACGCCGCGGCGCTCGCAATCAGCAGCGCGAGAATGATGTTTCGCTGCACTGTCAGCGTCATGGGCGAGCCCGTCCGGCCATGCGGGCAGGGTCTACTGCTGGCCCGACCAATTGATCGGGGCGTAATGCGCGTTTCGGCGGGAATTGTCCCAACTCATGCCATGGTCGCTGAAGGTGTTGCCTTCCGCGCCCATCGCCAGGCCGAGCCAGTCCGGATTGACGGGATGGCCGGTGGCCGCCCACATCTCACCGTCTTCGCGCATTGTCGGCAGCGGTTCGATCGCCAGCTGCATCACCCCGGCAACCTCCACCGACCGTTTCTTGTCGTGGACCTGGTATCTGATCGGCGCCTTCCTGGCCCCGAGATTGGTGCTGATCATCGGCGCGAAGGCAGCCATCGGCCCACCCGCGGCGCCGGTGAAGATGGCGCCCAGCGCCTCCGTTTGCCGGTCGTCCGCACGGTCGTCGATATAGGCCGCCGCCGTCCAATTGCCCTCCGCCATCGGACCGGGCGTATGCGCGATCATCGCCACATTGAGCCCATCCAATCGAATGTCGGCGTAATTGCCCTTATCGATGTGAAAGACCAAGGCGACGTCGCAAACCCCTTTCGTCGGCCTCGATGTCAGCTGCGCTTTGGTGGACATCAGGCAAGGACATACGACATCGCAGCTACAATTCTCGAAGTAGCTGCCAGACAATTGCCAACTGACTGCCATTTGCACCTCCCGTTCGTCAGGCGCGTCGGCATGTCGCTTCGCGAGCCGTTCACGAGCATTGCAGGAACGGCAGGTGGCCCGCGCAGCGACTGTTCGGCACGCCAGGGCGTTTATTTAAGCTACACCTAATTTTAGGTTACGCCCTTGCCCGGCACTGTCAAGCCGCAGGCATCACGCGTGAAGCGGCGACGTATCCTTCGTCACCGAACGTGGTCTTCCCGCTCCCTGTGCGTTGCGCGCATCTCTCCCGAGAGAGGCCGTCTCAGAACAACCACCAACAAAACGGGCCGGCACAGCGCCAGCCCTTCTTGCCTATCACCGATATATCAGGCGTATCCAGCCTTGAGCCAAATTCTCAACCACAGTCGAATACCGTTTACGCCGCAACCGCCTACCGCTCGTCCTTCAGCCGCCGGCACAGCTCATCGAGCTGATCCAGCGAGCGATAGCTGACCTTCAGCGCGCCGCCCTTGCCCTTGTGCTCGATGCTGACGATCATGCCGAGCGTGTCGGTCATCAGCTTCTCCAGCGCCAGCGTGTCGGGATCCTTGTCCGAAGTGCCTGCCTTGGTCTTGGCTGGCGTCGGACCGGCGGGCATCTGCGCCAGCGCTTCCGCCTGGCGCACCGAAAGCCCTTCCTTGACGATCCGTTTGGCGAGCCCGGCCGGGTCTTCCGCCGTCACCAGCGTGCGGGCATGACCGGCCGACAGATCCCCGTCGACCAGCATCGAGTGGATGACGGGAGGCAGCTTCAAGAGCCGCAGCGTGTTGGCGACATGGCTGCGGCTCTTGCCGATGACCTGGCCGAGATCAGCCTGCGTGTAGCCATGCTCGTCGATGAGCTGCTGGTAGCCTTGCGCCTCCTCGACCGGATTGAGATCGGCGCGCTGCACGTTCTCGATGATCGCCAGTTCCAGCGCGGTGCGGTCGTTGACGTCGCGCACGATCAGCGGGATCTCGGTCAGGCCGGCGCGCTGCGCCGCCCGCCAGCGCCGCTCGCCGGCGATGATCTCGTAGCGGCCAGGCTGCGACGGCGAGGGGCGCGCTACGACCGGCTGCACCACGCCATGCTCGCGGATCGATTGGGCAAGATCGGTGAGCTCGGCGTCGCCGAAATGCCGGCGCGGATTCTTCGGGTTTGGGCTGACGAACTCGATCGGCACCTTGCCGTCGGCCGCGACCATCGCGTTCGGCTTTTCCGGCGCCGCCGGACGGTCGATTTCGCCGATCAGCGCCGCGAGGCCACGGCCCAGTCTTTTTCTTGATTGGTCTTCGCTCATTGGTTTGTCCAGATCGTTTCGGAATCGAATCGGCTAATTAACCAAGCCGCCGCATTGATTGCTCAGGCGGCGCGCAGCTTGCGCTCGCGGCGGATCACCTCGGAGGCGAGCTGCAGATAGGCCTGGCTGCCCGAGCACTTCAGGTCATAAAGGATCGCCGGCTTGCCGTAGGACGGCGCCTCGGACACGCGCACATTGCGCGGAATGATCGTCTCGTAGACCTTGTCGCCCATATGGGTGCGCACATCCTGCACCACCTGGTTGGCGAGGTTGTTGCGCCCATCATACATGGTGAGCACGATGCCCTGGATGGTGAGATCCGGATTGATCGTATTGCGCACCTGCTCGACGGTCTCGAGCAACTGGCTGAGACCTTCCAGCGCGAAGAACTCGCATTGCAGCGGCACGAGAACGGAATCGGCCGCCGCCATTGAATTCAAAGTCAAAAGATTGAGCGAGGGTGGGCAATCGATCAGCACGTAGCCGAACGGCGCCGAACGCTCGGCGGCGGCGCGCAGCGCGTTGCGCAGCTTGAGCACCCGGTCCGGCGCCGAGGCGATCTCCATCTCGATGCCGAGCAGGTCGAGCGTGGAGGGGATGATCGACAGTCCGGGCACCGCCGTCGGCACAGCGGCGGCTTCCAGTTCGAGCTCACCGGTCAGCACGTCATAAGACGACGTGGTGCGGTCCTTGCGGTCGATACCTAGCCCGGTGCTGGCATTGCCCTGGGGGTCGAGGTCGACGATCAGCACGCGCTCGCCGATCGCGGCCAGCGCCGTGGCCAGGTTGATGGCCGTCGTCGTCTTGCCGACGCCGCCTTTCTGGTTGGCGACAGTGATGATACGCGGTGCTGTGCTCATGGGCCTATGCCAGTAATTCATTTGCGGGTCGCCGGCGCAATTCGGTGATTTCGAGGATGACGCCTTCGGCGTCGGTCATGCTCGAATGTTCTACCAGATCGAAGCTCCAGCGGTGAGTGCTTTCTTCCACCTCGGCGCGGTAATCCCGGCCTTTGTGGAACAGCGCGCGCCCCCCCTTGGTCAGCCAGGGCGCCGATAGATCGAGCAGATCCGGCAGCGCCGCCAGCGCCCTAGCCGTAACGATTTCCGGTGCGGAAACAAGCCCATAGCTGTCGTCGATGCGCCTGGCCACGACACGCGCCGGCAGATCGAACTGGCCGATGACGGTTTGCAGGAACGAAGCCTTCTTGCGGTTGCTTTCGACCAGGGCGATCGACGCCCCGGGGCGCTCCGTGAGCAGAAAACCCAGCACCAGCCCGGGAAATCCGCCGCCCGATCCGAGGTCGACCCAGCGCGTTGCGGCGGGCGCGATTCGGGCGAGCTGGGCGCTGTCCAGGACATGGCGGCGCCAGACGTCATCCAGCGTCGACGGGGCCGCCAGATTGATGCTGCGGTTCCATTTCAGGAACAACTGTTCGAAGGCCTGCAGCCGCTCGAATGTTTCACGTGAAACCGGACCCGCCGCCTTTTGCAGATCGTCCCAAGCGCTCACACCGCTCACGCCACGTCCCTTCGCGCGGCGAGCTCAACATTGCGGACATGCGCCACGATGATCGCCAGCGCCGCCGGCGTCATGCCTTCCATGCGCTGCGCATCCGCGACAGAGCGCGGCTGGCGCATCTTCATCTTTTGCTTCAACTCGTTCGAGAGCCCGGGGACATCGGAAAAGTCGATCGTCTCCGGGATAAGCCGTGATTCCTCGCGCCTGATCTGCGCGACGTCGGCTTGCTGGCGATCGAGGTAAACCGAATATTTCGCTTCCGTTTCGAGCCGCTCCGCAGTCTTGGCGTCGAGCGCCGCGAAGCGCGGCTCAATCCTCGTCAGCCAGGCCATGTCGACGCCCGGACGCGCCAAAAGCTCGTAGGCCGAACGGCGCACGCCATCCTTGTTGATCTCCAGCCCGTGCCGCGCCGCCTCCTTCGGCGTCAGCGTCACCGACTTTGCCAGCGCACGGGCTTGATCGAGCTTCAGTGCGATCGCGCCGAACCTCTGCATCCGCGGCGAGGCCACGATCCCCAGCTTGTCGGCCAGCGGCGTCAGCCGCTCGTCGGCATTGTCGGCGCGCAGCGACAGTCTGAATTCTGCCCGCGAGGTGAACATGCGATAGGGCTCCGCGATGCCGCGGCTGGTCAGGTCGTCGACCATCACGCCGATATAGGCTTCGGTGCGGCTGAGCACGACCGGATCGCCGGCGGAAGCCTTGCGCGCCGCATTGATGCCGGCGAGCAGCCCTTGCGCGCCGGCCTCCTCATAGCCCGTCGTGCCATTGATCTGTCCGGCCAGGAACAGGCGGTCGACGCGCTTCGTCTCCAGCGTCGTCTTCAGCTCGCGCGGATCCACATGGTCGTATTCGATGGCGTAACCCGGCTGCAGCATCGTCGCCTTTTCCAGCCCGGGGATGGTCTTCAGGATCTCCAGCTGCACGTCTTCAGGCAACGAGGTCGAAATGCCGTTCGGGTAGACGGTGTCGTCGTCGAGGCCTTCCGGCTCGAGGAAAATCTGATGACCTTCGCGGTCCCCGAACTTGACGATCTTATCCTCGATCGACGGGCAGTAGCGCGGTCCGACGCCTTCGATCGAACCGGAATACATCGCCGAGCGGCCGAGATTGGCGCGGATCAGATCATGCGTCGCCGGCATGGTCCGGGTGATGCCGCAATGGATCTGCGGATTGACGATGGCGTCCGTCATCAGCGAGAACGGCACCGGATCCTCGTCCGCCGCTTGGGCGTCCAGTGAGGCCCAGTCGATGGTGCGGCCGTCGAGGCGAGGGGGCGTCCCGGTCTTCAAGCGCCCCAGCTTGAAACCCGCACGCGCCATGGTCGCCGACAGGCCTATGCTTGCCTGCTCGTTCATGCGGCCGGCGACGATCTTCCTCTCGCCGATATGGATCAGCCCGCGCAGGAAGGTGCCGGTGGTGAGCACCACGGCACCGCAGGCCAAGCGTCGATCGCCGGAAACCGCCACGGCCACCACGCGGCCGTCTTCGATCGCAAGATCGAGAACTTCGCCCTCGATCACGTCGAGATTGTTCTGGAGCCGAATCGCTTCCTGCATCGCCAGGCGATAAAGCTTGCGGTCGGCTTGGGTGCGGGGGCCTCGCACGGCCGGACCCTTTCGGCGGTTGAGCAGCCGGAACTGGATGCCGGCCGCGTCCGCAATGCGGCCCATCAGTCCGTCCATGGCGTCGATCTCGCGCACGAGATGGCCCTTGCCGAGACCGCCGATCGCAGGATTGCAGGACATGACGCCGATCGTGTCGAAGCGCAGCGTCACCAGCGCGGTCCTCGCGCCGGCGCGCGCGGCAGCGCTCGCCGCCTCGCAGCCGGCATGGCCGCCGCCCACCACCACCACATCATAGTGATTGGTCATTTTCCAAGAATCCGCTTTCAGAGATTGCCCGACACATGTCCCCACCGCCGCGTGCTGTCAAGCACGAAGACCCGGACTCGTTTCACGTGAAACATGGATCATGGCCTTCCATCAGTGTTTCACGTGGGTCATCGCCGGGCAGAGGTCGCCCCTTGTGTTTCACGTGAATCACTTACCGATGCAGAACTGCGAAAAGATGACGTCGAGCAGGTCCTCGACGTCGACCGCGCCGATGATCCGCCCGAGACGATCCGCCGCCAGTCGCAACTCCTCGGCCCTCAACTCCTGGCTATGTCCGGACAGCGCCGCCCGCAGGAAGCCCATCGTCTCTTTGAGCAGCTCGACGTGCCGCAGCCTCGACGGGAGGACTTCGCTCGCATCGCCGGCTGCCCTGGCGGCACGAGTCCCGATCTCGTCGAGAAGAGAACCGAGCCCGGTGCCCTCCCGGGCAGAGATCACCAGGTCATATGCGTCCGGGCCGACAGTTCCAATATCCGACTTCGTCCCGACCCGTAGCAGCGGCGCCTCGCTTGCAACCTCACCGACGGGAACAGGGTCTGCCATATCCTCCAGCAACAGGATCAAATCCGTGTCGCCGGCCTTGGCCCTGGCGCGCTCTATGCCGATCGACTCGACTTTGCCCGCGGCGTCGCGCAGGCCGGCCGTATCGACGATGCGAACCTTCAGCCCGTTAAGGTCCATGACGACTTCGAGCAGATCGCGCGTTGTGCCCGGTTCGTCGGTGACGATAGCCGCTTCCCGCCTGGCCAACGCATTGAACAGGCTGGACTTGCCGGCATTCGGCGCGCCGAGGATGACGACCTCGAAACCGTCGCGGATGATCTCCGCCGCCTTGAACCCGTCAATATGCCGCCCGATCTCGCCGATCATTGCCGCCACGTCGGACCAGACCGTATCCGAAACGGAGCTTGGCACATCCTCTTCATCGGCGAAGTCGATTTCCGCTTCGATCATGGCCCGCGCATGGATCAGCCGGCGGCGCCAGCTCGAATAAAGCGCGCTCTGCGCGCCTTCCGCGTTGCGCAAGGCGAAGCGGCGCTGCGCTTCCGTCTCGGCATTGACGAGGTCGGCGAGCGCCTCGGTCTCGACCAGGTCGAACTTGCCGTTGAGAAAGGCGCGCCGGGTGAATTCGCCAGGTTCGGCATGCCTCACGCCTTCAAACTGCGTGATAGTCTCCAGCATCTTGGCCGCGACGGCGCGGCTGCCATGAACCTGGAACTCGGCGACATCCTCGCCGGTAAAGCTGCCGGGACCCGCAAAGAACAGCACAAGGCCTTGGTCGATGATCGAACCGTCCGCCGCCCTGAGCTTCCGGAACGTGGTAAACCGATCCTTAACGGCGCCCGCAATCGTTTCGACCACGAATCGAGTCCTCGGGCCGGACATGCGGATGACGGCGACGCCTGCCGGCAAACGGCCGCTCGAGAGAGCGACGATCGAATCCTTCTTGTTCATTGGGGAAACCATTTGCCGGACCTGCCGAACCGCCCTAGCCTTTGCCCTATCAAACCCAAGATATCGAGCCGCCCATCGTGACCTTGCCCGCGCGAAACCTGCTTGCCGAAGAGGCCAGCCCCTATTTGCAGCAACACAGCGACAATCCTGTCCATTGGCGCGGCTGGTCGCCCGCTGCCCTTGCCGAAGCGAAGGAGCTTGGGCGGCCGATCCTGCTCTCCATCGGCTACGCCGCCTGCCACTGGTGCCATGTCATGGCGCATGAGAGCTTCGAGAACGACGCCGTGGCGGCCGTCATGAACCGGCTCTACGTGAATATCAAGGTCGATCGCGAGGAGCGGCCCGACATCGACCAGATCTATATGGCCGCGCTCCACGCCATGGGCGAGCAGGGAGGCTGGCCGCTGACAATGTTCCTGACGCCGGACGGCAAGCCTTTCTGGGGCGGCACCTATTTTCCGCGCGAGGCGCGCTATGGAAGGCCGGGCTTCATCCAGGTGCTGGAAGCGGTCGACAAGGCCTGGTGCGAAAAGCGCCAGAGTCTCGCCGAAAGCGCGGATGGGCTGACCACCCATGTCGAGCAGCGGCTGGCCGGCACGCGAGGCAAGGCTATCCTCGACCGCGATACGCTCGCCGATCTCGCCGGCCGCATCGACGGCATGGTCGACCGCGATCTCGGCGGCTTGAAGGGCGCGCCGAAATTCCCCAACGCACCCTTCATGCACGCGCTTTGGCTGTCCTGGCTGCGTGATGGCCAGGCCGCGCATCGCGACGCGGTGCTCACCAGCCTGGAAAAGATGCTCGCCGGCGGCATCTACGATCATGTCGGCGGCGGCCTCAGCCGCTATTCGACCGACGCCGAATGGCTGGTGCCGCATTTCGAGAAGATGCTTTACGACAACGCCCAGCTCATCCGCCTGTGCAACTGGGCCTATGCCGCCACAGGTAACGGCTTGTTCCGGGTACGAATCGAAGAAACCGTCGGCTGGCTGCTGCGCGAGATGCAGGTCGAAGGCGGCGCCTTCGCCGCCAGCCTCGATGCCGACAGCGATGGCGAGGAGGGGCTTTTCTACACCTGGAACCGTGATGAGGTCGAAGCCACGCTCGGCGACAACGCGACGGTCTTCTTCCGGTACTTTGATTTGGCTGCCCCGCATGGCTGGGAAGGCAAGCCGATCATTCGCCAAAGCGAGGCACAGCAAAGTCAGGGCATCGCCGACGACACTGTGCTTAGGCCCCTGAAGGCGACGCTGCTCGCCGCCCGCGAACAGCGCGTCAGGCCCGGCCGCGACGGCAAGGCGCTCACCGACTGGAACGGGCTGATGATCGCCGCACTTGCCGAGGGCGGCCGCTCGCTTGGCCGGCGCGACTGGGTCGACGCCGCGGCCAAGGCCTTCGCCCATATCGTCGGGGCCAGCCAGGACGGCCGCCTGCCGCATTCCATGCTCGGCGCGAAGAAGCTCTTCCCGGCTCTGTCGAGCGATTACGCCGCCATGACCAATGCGGCGGTCGCGCTGTTCGAGGCGACCGGCGATCCGGCCTATTCGAACCGCGCCAGGCAGTTCATCGGCGAGCTCGACCGCTGGCACCAGGACGCCGACAGGACCGGCTACTGGCTGACGGCGTCTGACAGCGGCGACGTCCCGATCCGCATCCGCGGCGATGTCGACGAGGCAATTCCGTCGGCCACCAGCCAGATCGTCGAGGCGCTGGTGCGGCTCTCCTCGCTCACCGGCGATCTCGATCTCTGGCAAAAAGCCTGGGCCACCGCCGAGCATGCCATGGGCCGCGCTTCACAGCAGGCCTATGGTCAAGCCGGCATCGTCAACGCATGCGCGCTGGCGCTCGAGCCATTGAAGCTCGCCATCATAGATAGGCCTGAGTCTTCAAGCCTCGTTCCGGTTGCGAATCGGAATCCCGACCCACGCCGGGTCGATATCGTCGTGTCGATTGGTTCGGAAGCGAATCGACCGCTCTTGCCGGGCGGCGTGCTGCCACCGACGGACAAGCCAGGCGCCTGGTTCTGCAGCGGACAGCTGTGCCTGCCGGTGGTGACGGATGCGGGCGAGTTGGAGAAGCTGTTGCGGCAATAGCGCCCTTCTCCCCTTGTGGGTGAAGCTGGATCGGCGCGCAGCGCTGAGACGGATGAGGGGTGTTCCAGCGGAGTGAGACGCTGGCGTTCTCTGGAGCCCCCGTCGCCTTTGGCGACACCTTCTCCCACAGGGGTGAGAAGGGGGAGCGCTTCGCGACCCGCGCCCTCCCACTACGGGGAGGGCGGCCCAATCACGTATTCATCGAATCGAAGAAGTCGGCGTTGGTCTTGGTCTGCTTGAGCTTGTCGATGAGGAACTCGATCGCGTCGGTGGTGCCCATCGGCGCCAGGATGCGGCGCAGCACGAAGATCTTCTGCAGGTCCGCGCGCGGCACAAGCAGGTCTTCCTTGCGGGTGCCCGACTTGAGGATGTCCATCGCCGGGTAGATGCGCTTGTCGGCCACCTTGCGGTCGAGCTGGATTTCGCAGTTGCCGGTGCCCTTGAACTCTTCGAAGATGACTTCGTCCATGCGGCTGCCCGTATCGATCAGCGCAGTCGCTATGATGGTCAGCGAGCCGCCTTCCTCGATGTTGCGGGCGGCGCCGAAGAAACGCTTCGGGCGCTGCAGCGCGTTGGCGTCGACACCGCCGGTCAGCACCTTGCCGGATGACGGCACGACGGTGTTGTAGGCACGGCCGAGCCGGGTGATCGAATCAAGCAGGATGACCACGTCGCGGCCGTGCTCGACCAGGCGCTTGGCCTTCTCGATCACCATTTCGGCGACCTGAACGTGGCGCACCGCCGGCTCGTCGAAGGTCGAGGAGATCACCTCGCCCTTCACCGAGCGCTGCATGTCGGTCACTTCCTCCGGACGCTCGTCGATCAGAAGCACGATCAGGTAGCATTCCGGATGGTTGGCGGTGATCGAATGGGCGATGTTCTGCATCAGCACCGTCTTGCCGGTGCGCGGCTGCGCGTTGATCAGCGCGCGCTGTCCCTTGCCGATCGGCGCGACCAGGTCGATCACGCGCGGCGAGATGTCCTTCGAGGTCGGATTGTCCACCTCCATCTTCAGTCGCTTGGTCGGATAGAGCGGCGTCAGATTGTCGAAGTGGATCTTGTGACGGATCTTTTCGGGATCGTCGAAATTGATGGTGTTGACCTTGAGCAGCGCGAAATAGCGCTCGCCCTCTTTCGGGCTGCGGATCGGCCCTTCGACCGTATCGCCGGTCTTGAGCGAAAAGCGCCTGATCTGCGACGGCGAGATATAGATGTCGTCGGGACCCGGCAGATAGTTGGCGTTGGCCGAGCGCAGGAAGCCGAAACCGTCCTGCAGCACCTCGACAACGCCGTCGCCGATGATTTCGATGTCCTGGGCGGCGAGCTTCTTCAGGATTGCGAACATCAGCTCCTGCTTGCGCATGACGCTGGCGTTCTCCACCTCGAGCGTTTCGGCATAAGCGATCAGCTCTGGCGGTTTCTTGTTCTTGAACTCTGCGAGTTTCATTTCTTGCATTAGATAGACTCTGGGTAGGCTTTGGGGAGAAAAATCGGCTGAATACGACAAATGCCGGGCGCGGCCGAAAGCGAATGAAAGGGGCGGCGCATGACGGGAAGGAAGACCCGTCTTTTATCGTCGGTCGCCTGAAAGAGCAAGCCGCCTTTTGCGGATCCTGGCTGGGGTCAGGGAAGCCTAAAGCATGATCCTGAACCGGAGGTCAGCGTAAGCAAAAAAGTGCGAACCGGTTTTCGGAAAAGATCATGCGTCTCATCTAGAACGGCTTCACGATGACCAGGATGACGATGACGATCATCAGCAATGTGGGGATCTCGTTGACGATCCGCCAGTGCTTCGCCGGTTTTTCGTTCTTGTCCTCGGCAAATTTCCTGACCGCCGCGGCGAGATAGCCATGCAGCCCCGACAAGATGAGCACCAGCGCGATCTTGGCGTGCAGCCAGCCGCCTTCGAAGTGGAAGATCTTCCAGGCCATCCACAGGCCGAACACCCAGGTCACGATCATCGCCGGGTTGATGATGCCCCGCAGCAGCCGGCGCTCCATCACCTTGAAGGTCTCGGACTGCACCGAGCCTTTCTCTGCATCGACATGATAGACGAACAGCCGCGGCAGATAGAGCATGCCGGCCATCCAGGCGATGACCGCGATCACATGGATCGCCTTGGCCCACGGATAAAAACCTTCGCCGGCAACGAAATAGAGCAGCGCGGTCGCCACGACGAGCACCGCAATACCGATCGCCATGCGTTTCATCGCCTGACTGGTGCTGTTTTCGTTGCTCACATTGCTCATCGATGGCTCCTCACCATTTTGACCATCGCCTCGACATGCGCCACCGGCGTTTCCGGCGTGATGCCGTGGCCGAGATTGAAGATCAGCGGCCCACCGCCCAAAGTCCTCAGGATTGCATCGACGCCGTCGGCCAGCGCCTTGCCGCCGGCCACAAGGCGCAGCGGATCGAGATTGCCTTGCACCGCTCCGCCGCGCTGCAGCTCCTTCGCCATCGACAGCGGCACGGTCCAGTCGAGGCCGAGACCGGTGATGCCGGTCTTTCCTCTGTAGTCGCGATAGCGCTCGCCGGCGCCCTTCGGAAAACCGATCACCGGCACGTCGGGATGAGCCGCCTTCACCTGCCGGACGATCTCGGCCACCGGCTCGACGCAGAAGGCCTCGAAGGACGGTTCGTCCAGCACGCCCGACCAGGAATCGAAAATCTGCACCGCATCGGCTCCGGCCTCGATCTGGCGGATCAGATAGGCGGCCGAATGGCCGGCCAGCACCTTCAGAAGCCGCTCGAAGGCCTCGGGCTCGCGATAGGCGAAAAGCCGGGCAGGGCCCTGGTCGGGCGTGCCGTGCCCGGCGATCATATAGGTCGCCACCGTCCAGGGCGCGCCGCAGAAGCCGAGCAGCGTCGTCTTGTCGGGCAGTTTCGCGCGCAGCCGGCGCACGGTCTCGTAGACCGGTTCGAGATTCACGTGAAACATATCGCCGTTCAGCGCCGAGACCTCGGCTGCCGTGATCGGCTTCAGGACCGGTCCACGTCCCTCTTCGAAGCGGACATCCCGCCCGAGCGCATTGGGTACCACGAGAATGTCGGAGAACAGGATCGAGGCATCGAAGCCGAAACGCTCGATCGGCTGCAGCGTCACCTCGACGGCAAGGTCCGGATCGTAGCAGAGATCGAGGAAGGATCCCGCCCGCTTTCTGGTCTCGCGATATTCGGGAAGATAGCGGCCCGCCTGACGCATCATCCAGAGCGGCGGCGGTGAAACCGTCTCGCCCTTGAGGACGTCCAGCACGATCCGTTTCCCAGCCATCCGGCGCCGTCCTCTCTCCAGTCTCTCTAAATCAAATATCTATTTTAAAAGAGTCTTCTGATTCTAAGAGTCTGTTGGTTGTGATGATTGCGACCTGTCCAGCCTGCGGCCTGAAAAGGCCAGTCAGCATATTGTCGCGTACTTGCTTTCGCAATTTGGAGGGATCTGGGGACGAAGCGGATTCAGGCTTTGGAGTCAAAAGCTTGGGCTTTCCGTTCCGAACGCCGCGCTGTGGACGAAACCGGCCAAGAAAAGTTGATCCCCGGTTTTGTCCCCAGCGCCGCGACAAAGCCTACAGCGGGTCGAATTGTGGACAAGCGGCCATCTGATACAGTCGCTTCCTTACCCGAGGCCGGCCCATCCGGCCTTGTCCACAATTGCCCACAGCCTGGACCCATCCCCTGTGAACAAACCTCAGAGCTTCTTCCACCTGCATCTGATCTCCGACGCCACCGGCGAAACGCTGCTGGCGGCTGGCCGCGCTGCGTCGGCGCAATACAAGGATGCGCGCGCCATCGAGCATATCTATCCGCTGATCCGCACGGAAAAGCAGATCGCAAAAGTCTTCGAGGATATCGAGGAGGAGCCCGGCATCATTCTTTATACGGTGGTCGACCAGAAGCTGGCGCACTCGATCGACGAGCGCTGCGCGGCGATGGGCCTGCCTTGCGTCTCGGTGCTGGAGCCGGTGCTGGCGGTCTTCCAATCCTATCTCGGCACACCGGCCGGCCGCCGCGTCGGCGCCCAGCACGTGCTCGATGCCGAATATTTCCGCCGCATCGATGCGCTGAACTTCACCATGGAACATGATGACGGCCAGCTGCCGGCCAACATGGACGATGCCGATGTCGTGCTGATCGGCATCTCGCGCACCTCGAAGACGCCGACCTCGATCTATCTCGCCAATCGCGGCATCAAGACCGCCAACATCCCGATCGTGCTCGGCGTGCCGCTGCCCGAAAGCCTGATCGCCGCCAGGACGCCGCTTGTCGTCGGGCTGATCGCCACGGCCGAGCGCATCTCGCATGTGAGGCAAAACCGCATCCTCGGCAACAGCGCCGCCTTCGTGCCGACCGACTATGTCGACCGCGCCGCGATGAAAATCGCGTGAAGCGACGACTTTTCCCGGAAGATCGATTATGATGCGATCGTTCTTGAAGTGGCAG